>CALFCF010000115.1 GCA_937951345.1 uncultured Granulosicoccaceae bacterium | reverse complement strand
CGGGCGGATTTGATGGTGACGGAGACGGCATGATCGATTTCTTCTCAGACGCCGACGGCAAGGGTGTGGATGACCGCCTGCTGGCAGCGGGATTCGAGTTATTCGATACAGACGGAGACGGTGTGACGGATGTGCGTGACATCGATTCCGATGGAGACGGCGTCAGTGACCATGATGAAGCGGGCCCGAACGGGGCATTCCCGACGGATACAGACGGTGATGGTGCGCCGGACTACCGTGAGACAGATTCCAACGGTGACGGTATCCCTGACGGGCGGTAACTAACGCCTGAGCATGACTGACTGAGCAGAACGTATCACGCCCGTGTTTAACTGCGGGCCAGTCAGCCAGTACTGTACTGCCAGTACTCTAGTTATTGGATGTATCCGAAAGCAACCCCTGTTCTTCAAGGGTTGCTTTTTTTTTGCCCGCAATTTTAGTTAATTCGATTCTAGTGATCACTGGTTGAAGTAAGGCCGAAAAGCGCACAGTTGCCATAACATTGGTAAGATTACCGTAACCCCATCGATACCTAACGGTGTTTTTCAAACGGTTCCTATGTACCCATTTAAATATGTTCGGGCAACCGACCTTGTAAGCGCTGAAGAATTACTTGCGGGCGATGAGGAGTGCGTTGTGTTAGCCGGTGGTATGACGTTGTTGCCAACGATGAAGCAGCGTTTGGCACAACCATCCAGCCTGCTCGATTTATCCGATCTTGATGAATTTAAAGGCATTACAGTAACATCGTCAGCCGTCACCATTCGTGCAATGACTGTGCATGCCGATGTTGCTGAGTCTGGTGAGATCGCAGCTTGCCTTCCAGCGCTGTCTAACCTTGCCGCCGAGATCGGTGATCCACAGGTTCGTAACCGTGGAACAATCGGCGGTTCGGTAGCAAACGCCGATCCTGCTGCTGATTATCCAGCTGCGCTACTGGCTTTGGATGCGACAGTTGTGACCAACCATCGCAGTTTGCCAGCCGAGCAGTTTTTCATTGATATGTTTGAAACAGCACTGGAGGGCAATGAAATTGTGCAGTCGGTCAGTTTCAAAATTCCGCGCAGGGCCGCATACGAAAAATTTCCTAATCCCGCCTCACGTTATGCGATAGCTGGTGTTTTCATTGCTGAATTCGATGGAGCATACCGTGTCGCCGTGACCGGTGTTGCCGGTGCCGCGTTTCGTTACTCAGCGGTAGAAGAAGCTTTGCAAGCTGACCCGAGTGTTGAATCTTTACAACAGGCAATGGAAGACAATCCGCTCGACGAAGATGAACTCAATGATGATATCCACGCTAGTGCTGCTTATCGGGCTGACCTGACAAGTGTGCTTGCACAAAGAGCTTTTCTTCGACTGGACAGTTAGTCGCTTTCTAGCAGGCAGATCAGCTTGGGCAATTCGTTTAACAAGCCTGGCAATTGACGCTGCGCATCCGTTGTCAGATTGGGTTCGGGTGAGTCCATTCTAACTTGTACAAGCCATTCGAGCTCTTCCAGTTGTCCCATTAAAGTCTGAGCATTTACAGAATGCGCGTTAACGTTGGCACTGTGTTCGACGAAAAGTGTGATTTTCAGTGCTTCCAGCTCGTTTATTAGTGGCTGTAAGTCGAGCTCGATACCGTTAATCGATTTGTGTAGATCCTCGCTATTGCTGTCGGTACCGCAACCGCCTTCGCTTTGCTGAGTGAAACTTTGCCCGCCCTCCAGGTTGTTTTTCGGCCAGACAGGCTCGACGCTGTCGAATAAATGATGTCCCTGGCGCAAGCGTATTCCCATCATTTTAAGCGACGGGAAGTAATGCGTATTCAAATTCGGCCGGGCTTTGGCACTGACAATTTCTGAAACACCGAAATGCGTAATACGCAGGTAGTCCAGCAATGTGTCGAAGACAATCAATTGCCGCTGCTTCAGCGTTCTGACAACATCATTGAATTCATCTCTTGCAAGATCACAGGCAGTGACCAGCGATGGGATACTGACAGGGTTTTCCGGTTCATGCCCGGCCAGCCGACAGAGCTCGAACAGCGTTCTGAATTCCGTGATTGGTTTGTCGGGTAGTGGGGTGGCGGACATCGCCGTCAGTGAACTTTTGTCCTTTTGTTCACATAACTATAGCTGCTGAATAATTTTTTTTATGCCGTCGTGGTATTTCCCGTATCACCCGGGTATAAATTCAACCCGTCGATTCTGATCTCTGGCGGCTGCTGTGGTGTTCGGCACGAGTGGCAGTGACTCACCGTATCCGATTGCTGTCATGCGTTTGGAGTCGATGCCTTGTTTGACAAGAAAATTCAAACAAGCACGTGCGCGTTGTTCAGACAATTTGAGATTGATTGATTCATCTCCCTGATCATCTGTGTGGCCAGCCACGGTGATATGGATCGTTGGGTACCTGTTCAGCACCCGGGCGGCCTGCGTCAGCAGGTGCTTCGATTTATCTGACAATCGCGAGCTTGCACTGTCAAAAACGATCTGGCTTGCGATCGCGTCCAATGTGGTGATTTCCCGAGGACAACCCTGCACGTCGGCATCACCGGCAGTATTTGGGCATCGATCGTTTCCGTCTGGCAAACCATCGGCGTCGCTATCGACGGGGCAACCTCCTGAACTCAGGGTGCCAGCCTGATCCGGGCATTGATCCTGGGCATCTGGCAGTCCATCACTGTCGGTATCAGCCGGGCATCCGCGGTTGCTTGAAACACCGACGCTGTCCGGGCATAAATCAGCGTGATCGGCCACGCCATCCTGATCGCTGTCCGCAACAGTTGCCGGAGTTGCATCGGGTGAAACGTCAGGATTCTCTTTGGTTAAATTTTGTGTTGTTGTCCCGTTTGCGGTGTTGTCATTGTCGCTATCCACCGGGTGGGGTTTATCAGCAACGACGTTGCCCTGTGACGGTGCGGAGTCATCTGTGACGTTCAGATTGTTGTCTGATTCAGCTGTATTGGACGTATCTGGTGACTCTGTTGCTGCCAGGTTTTCTGTCTGGTTTTCTGTCTGGTTTTCCATAGGCACCACGCGAACTGCATTCTGCTCTGCGGTGCTGTTATCCCCCGCACTGTGCAGAAACCACATAATCAACGTGGCGTAGAAGGCAATCGCAGGTAGCATTACCAACCTGCTGCTGAATGATGTTTCAGATACTCTACCGTTGTCCAAGATGATCTCCTGGCTCACCGTAACCTAAGCCTAGATTAGATGACTCACGTCTTTGTTGCGAGTATTAGACAAAAAGTATTGCAATCACGGAGACTAGCAATTTATGCAAGTGTCAGTATACCAATTGACCAGCGGTATTTTATCCGTGTAGCTACCCGAACACCTACCCACTGGGGGAAGGCTGTTGTGACAGATGATCATTTAACAAACGGATGATTTCTTCGGGTGCATCCATATGCATATGGTGATTGCCGCTTAATGTACTTACAGTGTGTTCGCGTAATTTGCCCAAACGCTTTTCCATCAGGTGTTTGTCAGACAAAATTCCGTTATCTGCCAGTACTACCAGGGTGGGCTGTTCTACGGATTGCAGCAGGCTTTCGACATGCGCTTCGGTCAGGTAGAAGGGGCTTGCATAGCGAAAGCGCGGATCAAAGCGCCAAACGTAGCCACCGTCCCTTGATTCCAGTTGCCGTGCGATGATTAATTCAGCTGCTTTTTTGGACATGCGGGTTGCCGCCAGACGCGCGCTGACTGCGGCGCCGGGGTGTTCGAAACGACGCGATTCAAAGCGTTTAGTGTCGACTCGATCATGCAGCGCTTTCTGCAAGCGGGCAGGCAGCTTGTCAGATGTTTCAACAGGGGGTCCCAGGGATTCAAGCATGACCAGGCTTGTGAATACCTGTGGTGCGGCAACAGCTGCGGCCAGCGCCAGATTGGCGCCCAGCGAGTGACCTATCAAGTGGCATTGTTGCCAACCCAGGGCTGACACGATTTGCGGCAGCAATAAACCCAACTCCAGAAAATTCGGGTATCCGGTTTCACCGAGAGTTGTTGAGTAGCCATGCCCGGGAAGGTCAATCGCGACGATATCCGCATTTTGCATAGACGCGGTACACGTCATCAATGGAATGAAGCTAGCTGCATTGTCCAGCCAGCCGTGAACGCACAGCAGTTTGTGCCGGCCGGTAGTGTCTGGATCGGATGTTTGTGTTCGAAGTGCTGCCAGTGTGTATCCGGCAACATCAATCTTCAGTTCGTTAACTGTTTCGGGGTAGTTGGGGTAATCGGGGCAGGTTGGGTTCATGTCAACGACGCGTTTTTCGGTGCGCCGATTATTCAGGCTCCACCGTTGTCTGTACCGATTGTATTGCGTGCATCAATTACATGCCAGCTTGATACGGTGCCACGTTTATCGGCGCGTCGGTCTGCGTGTCGACGCCATGCATTGAGCACGCGGTTTTGCGTTCGGGTAATCAGTGGATGATCGATACCCGGGAACGGATTGAACGGGTTGCTGCGACTGATCGTCCAGAGTTCGGTGCGTGTACTGCGCTCACTTGCTTGCCCGCGGCAATGGAAACCGTGTGTGTTGGCAATCACCAGCGTATTCGCCTCTACTTTGAACCCTTTAGGCTGGGCCAGTCCCATGTACTGAGCATCTTGTTCGCTGAGGCGAAACGAACCGTTGCCTGAGTAGCGGTCGCCGTTACTGCTGATGTCGATGCTTTTTTTGTATTCCCAGCGCAGACGTGCGATTGATAATTTGTGAGACCCCGGCACGTACGTGAATGGCCCGTTTCGTTCATCAACATCATCAAGAAAAAACCAGCTCTTCATGGTTGGATGAAAAGTATCCGAATGCAGGTTTTTTTGTGGATCCGGTGGACCGTCGACAAAATGGTTTTTGATGGTTTGAATATAGGACACCGGCTGCGCGTTGATTCCAGATGCAAATTTCAGCAGGCGTTTGAGTTTTATATCTTTGATGAAATTCTCAGCTACTGGAAGATTCGGTAGTGAGTTTTCGTCCAGCATAATGCGATGAGTTAATGTATCGCCTTGTGTGCACTCACGCACCTCGGCATTGGCGCTGTGTATCTCGGTTTTCAGGCGATCGAAATCACCGGCGGGCAGAAAATTTTCAAGCAGAATATACCCATCGTTAAAATACGCTTGTCGTTGTGATTTTGATACACCCCGGCTCAGCATAAGCATACGAAGTCGCATGATTGCGTGAGCAAGCATTATTCGCGCGACGTGCAAGCCCAGCCGGTTCAGAAGAGCGCTACCCAGAATCGGGTTTTTGCTGAACGATTTTGCCTGAGTAAATATCTGGATAAACCAGACGGGTGTCATTAATAACTGTTTGGCCAAACGCATAGACATGTTTCCCGCTTTGACGGTGGTGTCGTCCATGGAGAAGATCCGGACACTTCAATCCGATAGTTCTGTGAAGCAAAGGCTACGCCAGGCATTTTTTTGCCGTTATTACATTGTTCGTTTTGGGTAAAAATCAGGTTACACTCGGGTGAACAAAACGATAAGAGTTCCTTTGATGTCTACAGCGCTCTATACCCACGAAGACTGCGTCCTGCATGAAATAAGCCCCGGTCACCCTGAACAGCCCGCCAGAATTCAGGCTGTAGTTGATCAATTGAAAGCAGACAGTGTTTACCAGGAACTGGCTGTTAACGAAGCACCACTTGCCGATCTCGACCATCTGGTTCGGGCACATGGTGCGCGCTATGTTGACCATATCGTCAGCAGCTCGCCGCAGAAAGGCTCGGTTAGGCTGGATGCCGATACCGCGATGAACCAACACTCGTTAAATGCCTCAAGGCGGGCAGCAGGTGCAGGTGTTGCTGCTGTCAAAGCCGTTACCGAGCGCGAGTACGATAATGCGTTCTGTCTGGTTCGACCACCGGGTCATCATGCAGAACGTGAGCAGGCGATGGGTTTTTGTTTTTTTGGCAGTGTGGCAGTTGCCGCATTTTATGCACTGGATGAGCTGGGTATGGAGCGAGTGGCGATCGTGGATTTCGACGTACACCACGGCAACGGCACTGAAGACCTGGTTGCGGACGAAAAACGTATCCTGTTTTGTTCCAGTTTTCAGCATCCCTTTTATCCGGGGTATTTTCGTGAATCGATCCCCGGTCAACGCGTGAATGTACCGCTGCCGGCCGGTACCGGCAGTGCAGCGTTTCGCGAAGCGATAACTGCCCGCTGGAAGCCGGAGCTGGAAGACTTCAAACCTGATCTGTTAATTATATCTGCCGGCTTTGACGCGCATGCGGATGATCCGCTGGCGCAAATGGAATTGACGGATGATGACTTTGACTGGATTACACGCGAACTGACAGATGTAGCTGCCAAATCCGCAGAAGGACGCGTTGTGTCGATGCTCGAGGGTGGTTATTCACTACCGGCGCTTGGTCGCAGCGCTTCTGCACACGTGCAGGTACTCGCAGGCTAGGTCTGGAGCTTACGATTCCCGGGTTTTCTCAGCTGGAGAATTGTCGCGAAAATGCCTCACGAAAGGCGCCAAGCTGGTCAGCGGGTAATGCGTTGATTCCGGCTGCGGCTTTTCTTCCTCCGCCGGTTGGAAACTGCCGGCAGAGCTCATCGGCCCCGGTTTTGTTATTTAATGGTGCGCGAACGCTGATCAGATAATTGCCGTCAGCGAGTAGGCTTGCCAGTGCGTGTGCACGATCCGGGTTTTCACGTGCTAGCTGGTTGCTATAGACACCGCTGACACGTCTCGCAAAAGGATCATCCGGGAATACAAACAGCGCGCAGGATTCAGACTGCCAGTGCGCGTCTATAGATTCAGCACGTTGCATATCTGATGTGTAGCCTTGCTGCAGAATTTTGAACGCATCATCATTAGTGATGAAATCAAACGGATTCTCGTAGGGTTGCACTTTGCGATACAACACATCGGGTGCAAAGAAGAGGTCATCCAGGCTACTTCCGTAACCGTTGTAGTTCATTAACGTCCCCAGTTCCTCAAGTTTCATCAACTCAATTTCTGACAGGTTCAATGGTGCGGCTGCCTCTTTTGCTGCGCTGTGCAAATTGTCACCAAAAGCTGCTGTCACTGCCCAACGCAGATGCTGATTATTCAATATCCGGTTTACAATCAGTCCGGTGCATATGTTGGCATCAGTATCTATATGTGCTGTTAGCGCACTATGCTGAGGTATATCACCCGGTACATGATGATCCGCATAAAATACCGGAACATCAGCTGCAAGCAATGATTGAAGGGCATCCACGTTTTTCTCCATGGAGATATCCAGCACAGTAACGGTAGTTGCCTGCGTCGGTATAATCTGTTGCAGCAATGCGATATCGCGTTTTACGCCTGTAATCAGTTGCGCGTCACGTGGCTCAGCCAGACGTAGTTGATGAAGTGCACAGATGCCGTCGGCATCACCGTTAAAAACGTCAAAAGCTGTCATGATAGATGCGATGTTTTATATGTTCGGGGATGCTGGTCAAGTGATCAGGTCTTTGCGACGACAGCCCTGTTGATGTCACTAATCAGTCTTGGGCCGTGATATATAAGTCCGGTATACACTTGCAACAGCGATGCACCCTGATTCAATCGTTCAGTAGCATCTTCTGCAGATAGAATGCCACCTGCGGCAATTATCGGCACTTCAGCAGGTAGACAGGCTCGCAATCGCTTCAATGTTTGCCGCGAAAGCGCTGCAACCGGATGTCCGCTGATGCCGCCGGTTTCACTCCGGGACGGGTGTTTGAGACGCTTACTGACGTCATCGGAATTGGTTGTGTTGGTCGCAATCAATCCGTCCAGTGCGGATGTTCCAAAGTCATTGGCAAATGCGGTTATCTCTTCATCCGGCATATCCGGTGCAATTTTTACCAGTAAGGGTACATATTTGCCAGTTTTGCTTTGCAGTGAAATTTGCTCATTGCGAAGATCCTGCAAAAGCTTGCGCCTGGCGTCACCGAGTTGCAGATCGCGTAATCCCGGTGTGTTTGGCGACGAAATATTCACCGTTATGTAGTCCGCCGCATCGTACACTTTGCGTAGGCAATAGACATAGTCATCGATCGCGCGCGCGTTATCGGTATCTTTGTTCTTGCCGATATTTACGCCAATGCGTATCGCGTTTTCCGCAGAATCTTTCGCTTGGCCATTGTTTGCATTTCCAACCGGACGTTGCCTGAACGCGACCAGATTACTCAACAGGTGATCGACACCTTTATTGTTAAATCCCATGCGGTTGATCAGTGCCTGATCTTCCGGTAGGCGAAATAGTCGCGGCTTGTCGTTACCACTTTGTGGTCTTGGAGTCACTGTTCCGATTTCAAGAAACCCGAATCCGAGGCAGCTGAGACCGTGAAGAAAATCCCCGTTCTTATCGAGCCCCGCCGCAAGCCCTATCGGATTTTTAAAGCTGATCCCGCAGCAAGTTAACGGTGACGCCGGTTGTTTGCTGTAACGCCACCGACTGACTGCGCGGCCGGGTAGCGAATCCAGCATCGGCAGCACGAGGTCGTGGGTTCGTTCTGCATCAAGCCGGAACAGCGCATTTCGAAACAGAGGGTAGAGCATGGATTTTTGCCGGTTTGTAGTGGACAGAAATGTGAACTCTTTGCTGGTGGATGACCGGCAACGAAACAGGCGACAGCCCGGTATCCGGCAAGTACAATCACCCCATGAGATTGTTTGCCGACAAACTGCAGGGCGATCTGGAACGGAGTATCCGACCAGCCTATCTTATACACGGTGAAGAGCCACTCGGTATCGCAGAGGCCGGTGATCGCATACGCGCTGCCGTGCGCAACGCAGGATATCACGAGCGCGAGGTTATATTTGTGCTCAGTGATAGTGACTGGGAACAGGTACGTCAATCAGCAGATAGTCTGTCCTTGTTTGCCGAGCGTAAACTCCTTGATGTGCGTATTCCGTCTGGCAAACCCGGGCGTAAAGGCGGTGAAGTTATTCGTGACCTGATGAATCAACCACCGCCAGATCTCTGTTATTTATTCACATTGCCTGGACTGGATAGAAGCGGGCGAAACAGTGCCTGGTTCAAGGCAATAGATAAAGTGGGTGTCCACATTGAGTCCCGGGTTCCCGATTTGCGCCAGCTCAATGCATGGCTTGTATCCCGGTTGCGGCATCTGGGTTTGTCAATAGACGACACGGCACTGCAGCGCCTTACTCTGCACCTGGAAGGTAATCTTTTGTCGGCCTTTCAGGAAACAGAAATGCTGGCTTTGCTGTTTCCCGGGCAAAAAATCACAGAAGACGAGGTATTGTCGCTGGTGACTCGAAGTGCACGCTACCCGTTGGGTGCCGCAGCGGAGGCTGCGCTGACTGGCGATGCCGAACGCGCGTTAACTGTTCTGGACGGCTTAAGAGAAGAGTCGGTACCTGAAGTATTGGTTCTGTGGAGTTTCTCGCAACAGATACGTGCCGGCAGTCGGCTTGAACAGGCGATAAGTCGTGGAAAATCTCCGGGGGTTGCGTTTCGCGAAGCCGGTGTCTGGCAAAACCAGCAACCACTGATGCGTGACGCGTTGAAACGCCATAACGAACTGACATGGATTGCGATGCTTGCCAAAACGACTCGAATTGAGCGTTTGATCAAAGGTATCGGGCAGGGAGACCCGTGGCAGGAGTTTCGCGGTCTGTGTGTAATGCTTGCAGGTGATGGCTCTCCGGCCTTGCAGGACTCGCGCTTGATTGCTGGTAGCATTTGAAGCTCGCTACCGTTTGTTAAATTTGTGAGCGTTGCTTGGTGTTAGCTTGAGTCAACTGGTGTGCGCTTGTGTTCACTTGTGTTTGTTTGTGTTTGCTAGTGGTTGATAGAGCAGGTCAGAGTTGTGAACTATGAGGCATGCATTTTTTGTAGCGTGCGGTGCGTGATTAACAAACCACAAATATTATGAACGGATCAACTACAGAGATGAGTCGAAACGCGCGTAAAAGTATCAAGCAATTGTTTGAGACCAAACCCGGTGTGGACGATAGTCAGGTTGTTTCGTTCACTGGGTGGGTTCGAACCCGCCGTGACTCTAAAGCGGGAATGTCGTTTGTAGAGATCAACGATGGTTCTACATTCAAAAGTATGCAGGTTGTGGCTGATGCTGATATCGAAAATTACCAAAACGAGGTATTGCGCCTGTCTGCCGGATGCTCAGTGATTGTTACCGGCAAATTGGTCGAGTCGAGTGGCAAAGGGCAAACAGTGGAGGTACACGCAACCCGCATCGAGGTGGTTGGTTGGGTCGAGGATGCTGAAACCTATCCGATAGCGAAGAAGCGCCATAGCTTTGAATTTTTACGTGAAGTTGCGCATTTGCGCCCACGCACCAACGCGTTCGGTGCGATCACGCGCGTCCGATCAGTTCTGGCCCAGGCAATCCATCGCTATTTTCATGAGCGAAATTTTTACTGGGTTAACACACCACTGATTACAGCCAGTGATGCTGAGGGTGCGGGCGAATTGTTTCGCGTCAGTACGCTCGATTTGATGAACCTGCCTGTGACCGATGGCCAGGTTGATTTCAGCCAGGATTTTTTCGGTCGTGAAGCATTTTTAACCGTTTCAGGCCAGTTGAATGTTGAGTGCTACGCCGTTGCGTTATCCAATGTGTACACGTTTGGCCCGACGTTTCGTGCGGAAAATTCCAACACCAGTCGTCACCTCGCTGAATTCTGGATGATCGAACCGGAGATTGCTTTTGCTGACTTACACGATAATGCTGAT
Organism: uncultured Granulosicoccaceae bacterium; assembly: GCA_937951345.1. GTDB lineage: Bacteria > Pseudomonadota > Gammaproteobacteria > Granulosicoccales > Granulosicoccaceae > CALFCE01. The sequence continues at coordinate 737 of CALFCF010000115.1, read as the reverse complement.
CTCGCTGAAGATTTTCTAAAGTATCTATTCAACGCTGTTATGCAGGAGTGTGAGGATGACATGGCATTTTTTGCACAGCGTGTCGACAAGGGGGTTATTAGTCGCCTGACAGATATGATCGACTCGCGCTTTGAACGCATGGAATATACAGAAGCAATAAAAATTCTGGAAAGTTGTGGCGAAACATTTGAGTACCCGGTGGAATGGGGTCTTGATTTGCAATCCGAGCATGAACGATTTCTGGCGGAGAAGCACGTCGGACGCCCGGTCATTCTGATGAACTATCCAAAAGAGATAAAAGCGTTTTACATGCGATTGAACGACGATGAGAAAACTGTAGCCGCGATGGATGTGCTTGGTCCGGGTATTGGTGAACTGATTGGCGGTAGCCAACGTGAAGAACGACTCGATTATCTTGATAGCCGACTGCAGCCGCTTGGAATTGCCGATGAATTGTACTGGTACCGTGATTTGCGTCGTTATGGCACGGTTCCCCATGCCGGTTTCGGACTGGGATTTGAACGCCTGATTAACTACGTTACCGGTATGGAGAATATCCGCGACGCGATTCCTTTCCCGCGCACACCGCGTAATGCTTCGTTCTAGCCTGCTCTATTCATGAAGGATTCGCCACCAGAGTCTGGCTACCTAAGCAGGTCGCACGATTGAGCGAAATTCGTAGAAATCTACGGGTTGAGCTCAATCGGGTGAGCTGCGACGGCAGACGGGAACTGGGG
>CALFCF010000114.1 GCA_937951345.1 uncultured Granulosicoccaceae bacterium | reverse complement strand
ACTCGATTGAGCTCAACCCGTAGATTTCTACGAATTTCGCTCAATCGTGCGACCTGCTTAGCTAGCCAGACTCTGGTGGCGAACCCTTCATGAATAGAGCAGGTCAAGGCGCTCTGTTTTTACGGTGTTTTGTTTATACTGTTCTGTGCTGGATGTGATTAACATTTCAAACATACTGATACAAACCGGTCTCGTTCCAAAACAGTCGATCACCAACAGTCAAATTCATTCGTTCAAACAGCCCTGCACTAATTTCAAGTGTGTGTACCGCTTTTGCATTAGACGCGTACTTAAGCGGTTTCATATTTTCAAATGTGGACAGCACGACACCGGATTGATCCAGAAAAACAGCATCGATCGGAAATTTCATCCCTACCGTATGAATTGAATGACAACCACATAGAATCATCGCCATATCATCCGGCATTTCACGGTATCCAAGCAATCCAATCAGTCGCTTTTTGAATGAATCGGCAATAAGCATATTTTTGACTAGTAATTTATTTTTCATTTCTACAAACACCAACTAACACAGCAACCAATTTCTTACCTGACTAAAACACACATTCATTTAGTTACGTAGGCCACACGCTATTACTCGCTTCGCGAATTAACCATAATCTGACCGATGCCCGCGACAGGGCCGGTAAAAGCGTACAAGCTACCGCTAAAGCTACACGACAGACTCACACGTAGCAGTAGAAGCGCATTGCCTCCAAACCGGCTCGTACGTATGGTTACCGCATCATCACCAATTCCGGTAATTAACTCATCCGTCGGATCTATAACTCCATTACCATTGCTATCTGAGAACAGTTGCAGCACCTCAAGCCCAGAAAACGAATTACCAGCAAAATCGAGATAGACGGAGATTCGGCTATCCCCAATCACCTGATTAGAAGCATTGACAACAGACAAATTGATCGGTACGTCCTGAAAAAATCCTGGTACAAAAATGCAATTACCATCCTCATCAGTGATTTCGTCAATGTCGAATGAGATCGTTTCAGGTTGCACAGCAATTCTACTGGTTGGTGTTATTTGTGGATCCGATGAACAAGCCGTTAACAATCCAAGCAGACAGACAGACGCCAGCGTTTTCAAGTTTGCGCCGCGCTGCATGCATTTCTGGAAAATCTGAGCTGGTGCCACGACAGTACTTTTTGTGAATTGAACTAATTCGGCCAATAATACGCCCATACGATAGGCTCCCATGTGATAACTCCAGTCGCGATTGCCTTACTAAGAATGACAAAACTCAAAACCAGAAATGTGGTTGGAAAAATAAATATAATCAGCGGACCAAGCAGCTTGACAGGTGCTTCCATCGCAAGTTTCTCAGCCTGAAGGAATCTGGAATTACGCAGTTGATCAGCCTGCGCACGCAGCACAGGCGCAAGGCTGGAACCTGATTGTTCAGCCTGAATCATGCTGTTTGTAACTGCCGTCAGCGACTGGCACTTTGCGCGCTCGCACATGGCGCGCAACGCGTCGGCCCTGCTTTTACCTGACCTGATATCACGAAGTACGTGGGCATATTCGCTTTTCAATGGCGAGTCAGATGACTTTTGAACAGCTTGCGTTATGCCACCGGTTAAATTGGTACCTGCCTCGATTGAAAGGATAATCACATCAAGATAGAACGGCAGGGTTCGGTTAATTGACCGTCTTCTGACTTGCAACTTCGCTTTTAACCACCAGTCAGGGTAGAAATATCCGACAAACATGCACAGAAGAGCTAATGGCAGCAGACCTGGATCTACAACCGATAGCAACAGGGCCACAAAAGCTCCGAAGAATACTGCGGATACTATCTTGGCGCCCAGAAGTTGAATGGGATTAATTGAATATTGAATACCAGCACTTACAAGGCGCGCATTCGTATTTTTCTGGTAATTATCTGAAACGTACCGTCCAAAATAGTGAGAAAAGAGCTTTATAAAGATCCATATATAGCGGAATCCAGGCGCAGGTTTATCAAGCAACGAGCGATCTTCGTCAGGTACAGCGTTGTATATCTGGAAAGCATTCCAGCTTAGTCCGCCAACAATGACTCCGAAACAAAGACTGATCGCCGACAGCATCATACATCTATCCTCACGATGTTTCGGATGAATGCACCACCTAACAATTCAAGAATCAAAACAATTGCAAAGAAGATCCAGCCAAGCAGACTGTTCCAGAACGCATGCACTGCTTCAGGCTCGATAAGGGTAAGCAGAAGCAGCATCGCGAACGGGAGCGCGCAAACCACCCAGCCTTGTAGAACGCCTTGAGCGGTCAGTGCCTTAATTTTCTTTTCCATATCTTGCTTCCTGCGTAGCGTGCCGGACAGACGTGAAAACGTCTCTGCGAGATTGCCACCCACATCCCGTGCGATAAGTACTGCGCCAACGACGAGATCCATATCCTCACTCCCTACACGTTCACCCAGATTATCTAGCGCTTCTTCCAGGCGGCTTCCGACGCGCAACTCTCGTAGAAACAACGTGAATTCCTGTTCAACCGGACCCGAATTTTCATCAACCATATGTTGTACGGCATTCACAAACGTGGAACCTGCCACCATCGAACCGGCGATTTGATCCAGAACATCCGGTAACTGCTGATCAAGGGTCAATTTGCGGCGTTGACTTAAAATTTTGATAAGTAGACGTGGCGCCCAGATCAGCGCACCTGCGAGCATCAATACCAGTACCACTGATTCGGTAAGCATCCATGTCAATGGGAGGAGCGTCAGCAGTATGGCTATGTAGCCCCAGAAAATCTTACTGGGATCTGCAAATACAAACAGCCTGCTCAGTTGATGATCGGCATTTCGCGTAAATTCCGATTCAAATAACACCCACAGCTTTCGACCCTGAACTATCGCTATAAAGACCAGTAACGAAATGCTGACAAAGGACAGCAACGATGGCAGGATTTTCTCAAACATGACCATTCACCACGGAACTTCGATCATTACTGGTACTGCCCTGCAAAACATCCGTTTCAGGCGCTGCACTACTACCGAAGGCATCGCCGCTATTACGTGAAGACGCGCTCACGCCTACAGAGGAGTTTGCAGCAGAGCCGTCTCTGCTGAACAAGTTGAAATCGAGCTCATAACCGTGCTCTCTGAGCTCTTCATAAAATGAAGGTATAAAACCGGTAGCCTCAAAACGGCCGCTAACCCGGCCGTCTTTGTTACGACCGGTCTGGCGATAAACGAAAATATCCTGCAGTTGTACGGTATTTGCTTCCATACCAACAACTTCCGTGACACGGGTAATTTTTCTACTTCCGCAAGGGAAACGCGTTTGCTGCACAATCAGGTTTACAGCCGATGCTATTTGTTCTCTTATCGCATTAACCGGTAAATCCATACCTGCCATCAGTACCAGTACTTCCAATCTTGAAATCACATCACGTGGATTATTCGCATGCACCGTTGTTAGCGATCCATCGTGACCGGTATTCATTGCCTGCAACATGTCAATGGCTTCACCGCCACGACACTCACCCACGACAATTCTGTCAGGTCGCATGCGCAGGGCGTTTTTAACCAGATCCCGAATCGAGATACCACCCCGCCCCTCAAGATTGGAAGGTCGTGACTCCAATGACACCAGATTGGGTTGCACCAGCTTCAGCTCAGCAGCGTCTTCAATCGTGACAATCCTTTCGCCATTAGGAATGAAGTTAGACAAAACATTAAGTAACGTTGTCTTCCCAGAACCGGTACCACCGGACACAACTGCATTGCGGCGCATTTCCACGCAAATACGTAGAAACTCGGCCATACGGTTATCGACCGATCCGTAGTTCACCAGATCACTAAAATCCAGCCGCTTCTTGGGAAATTTACGTATGGTCAGGCTGGGGCCTTTTAATGCAAGTGGAGGTATGACGGCATTTACTCGTGAACCGTCTTTGAGACGCGCATCGACTATCGGGCTACTTTCGTCAATACGGCGACCGATCGGAGTAATGATACGCTCTATAACGGCAAAAACGGCTTCGTTACTACTGAAGGTGCATTCCGATTTCTCGAGTTTGCCGGATTTCTCAACAAAGATTTCCCGACAGTTGTTGACCATGATTTCGGTGACACTCTCATCGCTTAAAAATGCTTCCAGCGGTCCCAGACCAACGGCTTCATTTAGTACACTTGTCCGTAGTTCACCAACGTTGAGACTGTCTGGAAACTCCAAAGCCAGTGAATCAATCGCCGCATCAATCAACAAAGCAGTTTCATCACGAAGTTGCTCATCACTCATCCGTCCGACATCTTTTCGGCGAAGATCCATATCCGACAGCACTTTGTCATGTACGATTCCTGCCCAATAGAGCAGTTCATGACGTAGTTCGCTAGTGCCTGACAATTCCGTGTTCTCAGACAACGCTGTATTACCCGCATCAGTGTAGGAAGCATCGGCTGAAACCGGGGCATCGGTTGCTTTCAGCTGTTGTTCGGCCAGAGAGACGGAATCCTGCGTCACAGGTCTTGTCACTTTGTCAGCAACCGCGCGATGAAACGTAATCGTAATCTCACCCACTATAATTTCATCAAGCTGGGTTAAAGGACCGTATTCTCGAATTCGTTCCCGATTGACCCAGGTTCCACTGGCCGTACCCAGATCATGGATATACACATCACCCTGAGTCTCGATAAGTTCTGCGTGACGTTTGGCAACACCGCGTGTTTCGATAAATAAGTCGCTGCCACGAGCGCTGCCAATCAGACAACGGTCACTGGCGTTGCGATGTAATTTTCGCCGGCGATTACCGGTCTGGTAATAAATTTCGAACACGATTACTCCCTCCAGGCCTCTCTGAGTGACTCAGCGCCGGTGGAAAGTCGCTGCGATGCATAGCGACTGGTGTCGAGTTGTTGCCGCGTCAGTGCGGGTAGTGAAGGATCAACGATTTCCGGAGTAATAAAAATAACCAACTCTGATACATTGTTCCGTAGATTATCCGAACGGAACAATTTTCCGATAATCGGTAGTTTTCCTATTCCCGGCAACGAATCTATATCTTTTCCAGATTCCGACTGTAGCAACCCAGCAACAACTATTGTGTCACCTTCCATAACGCTTACCTGAGTCTGCGTTCTGCGTGTCAACAAACCCGGTGCGCCAAGCACTTCTACCGAAGCATCTATTGAACTTACCTCTGTTAGGATTGATGCCTGAATCGCGCCGCCTTCATCAGCCACGGGTGATACTTCCAGACGGATACCATATTCGCGAAACTCGACATTAGTCTGACCATTTGGACCGATAGTCGGGTACGGGACTTCGCCACCGGCAAGAAACTTTGCAGATCCACCGTTTCGGGTACTGAGTACAGGTTCTGCCAGCATTTCAGCATCACCGTTGTTCATCAGGAAATTAATCCGCGAACTAAGCTGCGACGTGATCCCCAGGTAACCGGTGAATGGCTGCACAGCCAGGGGTAAGCCATTGCCACCCAGGGCGCCGCTATCCGGTCTGAACAAGGAGTTACTGACAAGATCGCCAGCTGTCGCGAAAACCGGACCGTCAATACTGTCGCCCCAGTCGATACCGAGACGTTTTAACGCACTTCGACGAAACTCAATCATCTTCACACGCATACGTATGGACTTTTGAAGTTTCACTCTGAATTCCGGATCATGCTCGGACACTCTGACATTGAAGTCTGACCGGCTCCCGTCTTTATGCCACAAATGAAGCGTAGAGCTACCGGCAGCCTGAGCAATTGTTAACAGTTCACCGTTCGCTAAAACTTCTGATCTCAGTATGGCGCCGTTGCCTATTGCCACGCGATCAATGGCAACTTTACCGAACACCTTAGCCTCTCCAACAAACATATCGATGTTCATTGCTACCTTGTCGTCTACTGAATCTATTGACGACTCCGGCCTTGCAATCGCTGTACTACCGGTCACGACAATTCTTGGTTCGTAGTCGGCAGACATATTCGACGCAAGTGTTGCAGCCTGACTGAAGGAATTACCCCTAAACCGTGTCGCCGGTTCGGTCATATTGCGGATACCTGTTTCCCCCGTGTCACGCTGAATCGGTTGGTTTGTTAGTGGTGTACCGACTATGGATTGTTTACTTTGTGGTACTTGAGTAGTGGTCACATCCGATGAAACTGAACGCGGTGTAACAGCGATGGCACCCGGTATTCTTACAACACTACCGGTACGGGGCTTAGCAGGCTCCTGTAATCCGTTGAAATGTGCGATCTCGGCCCATGTCAAATTGGCATTGAGGTGTCGATACCTGCCAACGATTGACTGCTTGGTGTCAGTTTTTCTTATATAGTGAAGATCGATTGCTGAGCGGTTCCGTGAATCTGTAGAGGCAGATCGCTCATCGGGTGAAACCTGAGACGTCGAACGCGTGTCGGACACTGATCTGACCAGGATTTTCTGTTGGTGTAAGCCACCGCCGGTATCAGAACGTAGCCCGACATCGCTTTTAAAATATGCGGTGGAATTGTTCGGTTGTGCGTTAGCTATGGTGTTGACAAGCGACATACCACATATAAATAAAACCATTGCGACGAGCAGGCAAAACTTTACCGGGTAAATGTTTCTGGATTGTCCGTTCAATTAAGCACCCCCGATAATGTATTCGATTGCAGGTTTTTTCTTTGTAACAGCCGGTTTATTCTTAACAACTGGCTTTTTTCGTAATAATCCGGTTGTTGTCATTGGCGCCGTTGGTATTGGCACCGCATCTTCCGGGTTGCGCAGAACGGCAGTCAATTTTCCGATTTTTTGAGCCAACGTAATTTTCTGTGCGTTTTCCGGTGACACATTGACGGTAATTGTGGCGAAGTTTCTTGTTGAGCCGTACGGGCCAGCAACGGCATTTTTATCTACACTGGTCTGAACACCGGTAGCGATAACATCCAGATTCTGAATCAACGGAAAAATACTGTTGTTATTGCCAACACCGTGCGTCATCAACAGATCTATTCGGTCACCCGGCTGCAGAAAACCGGATATGGAATTAATTTCATCAACCCTGACGGTCAGGGCACGAGCACCTTCGGGCACGAGACCTGAAAAGGTCGCAGTTTTACCGCCTTCCAAATGCGCCCATAGTAAAGGCGTGCCTTTTTCAACATCGAACGCCAGCTTTCGACCTAACGTATCTGAAAAACTGTCATATCCGATCGAATTTGCGTCTGCGTAGGTAAGCGGCACCTCTCGGATCTGTAGATCAGACTGATTTATCGTCTCACCTTGAAGCATGCGTCGTCCCGGTACTATCAGCTCAACCATTTTTTCATCGGTTACAAGCTGAGATTTGTAATGATCCACCTTGTCTTCGATGTAGGTCTGTGAATAAAACATACCGACCAGACCAAGACCAACAGAGACCAGGAACACCACAATTCCACCAAGCGAACGCTTTTTGGAGCGCGAGCTTGGCAAACGTTCTCCTTGATCGTTGTTACTCGATAGCGGAATATTTTCTGCAGATTTTTTTCTTCTAAATAACGCCATGCGAAATTCCACCTGTCTATGGTAGCGAGATCAATAAATCTGAATTGCTGCCAAAGTTTCGTATCGCTGCCATTACCATATGAAAGATCGATAAATCAGCGATGCCGGGTATTGGCATAAAAATAATAAATGTACAAGCAATGGTCGTGATCAGATACTCAACGTAGCTGAATCCAGCGATGCAATTGTTATTACACCTGCAATGTTTATTTTTGTATAAATGCATTAACGTATTTTTTTACTATTTAGTATTAGTTTTTGCTTGATACATTTTTCTTGTATCCAGCATTTTCAGCCGCATAAATTAATAACGTAACACCCTGTTGATTGTGACGAGAACCCGTGAATTATCGTAATTAGTAAAACCAACCTCAGCTGTTTCACCTCGTCGACTCATCAAAAGCGCAGCGACGCTTCTCTCGTCTCGGGCCGTCTGTACGATCCATCCGCTACGTCGATAGCTACTTACCAGTTGATTTTTAACCTGTCGCACCGAGCCGTTGACGAGTACCGTGGAAACACTTGATTCGTACCCGCCGAAGTCGCTATCAGTTGTCAAATCATTTGAGTGCGTGGTTGATAGCAAAAGCCCTTGACCTGACACACGCTCAGGCGGACGAGGCGGGTTAAACATGGGTGTGATGTCCATTCCTGAGATCAATCCGACAGTCCGATTACGGGTATTCGCATCTGTTCTATCCAAGGAGGCTGCTGACTGCGCCTGAACCACAATCTGTTTATGCCCGGCGATAATCCCGACTGATTTCCAGGGACCAATTGAATTTTCGAAATAGGCCGGATGGAGTTCCCCGCTTACGGGGTTTACTTGTTCATGGTCAGTCCATAGCGCTTTGAAATGCCCGATGACACTCTCCAGGTCCTTTTGTGTAGAAAACTGATATATCTCCATCTGATGTCCGTTATGGACAATATCCTGAGCCACAACAGAAAGATTGTAATCGTCAGGAATCTTGACCTGATCCAATACACCTGTTTCGGCAAACAGATGCAACGGCCATATAAACAAAACCGATACCGATACCGATAGCGATGTCCTTGCGAGTTTCAAGCAGTTGTCTATTGCGTCACTCATCCATTAACTCCTGTTAGTTAGTTTCCCTGTAACGATCGAGCGGCAGCACATTGACATCTACATGACCAAAAGAATCATCCAGCGGTCTTAACTCTTTAAAAATCGGTAGTGCTCCGAGAACGGATAACACGTTACCCAACGGATCAAGCACTGTGGCCGGCACCATCGTCTGCACGCGCCGGCGAGCCTGAGCATCCGACGCCGCGCTCCAACCATCAGCGAGGATGGCTGATCGAATCCCAAAACACAGTGTTCCCGGGCCGGAAGTTGAACCGGTATCAGCAACCTCACCTTGGTCACCAGACTGCGCGTGATCGCAATTACTACCCTGCTGCGAAAGCAGATTACCCACTTCAGTTTCAATACCCATATCGATTGCATAGACGCCGTTTGTCGCAACATCCCATTCGGCACTGCTGAGAGTATCAATGACTGAAGTCGCCAAATTAACACCCTCTGAGACCAGTTTTGCTGCCTCGGGTAACCCGTTGTCATTGACAGAAAATACGGAACTGCTATCACGAATTTGTACAGAATCTGAAAAACTTAGCGATTGCCACATTTCCGGCACATCATCTGAACCTTTGCTGGAATAGGGTGTTGTTGTGTCTGAGCCCCACAGATGATGGCCCGCAAACCCCGAGTTATTGCCATCCAAGAGAGTTTCTAGCGGTAGCTCAGCAGAAGAAAAAAAACGCTGACGCAGTTCGTTTTGCGTTTGAACCGTGTTACGAGCTTGCTGTGGTGCATGCGTTTGTTGCCAGGCGAGATACCGGCTAGCCTGGATGGATTGTTGTTTTAAATCGATTAGCTTACCCAGCATAGGCACGGTGAACATCAACGGAACCATGACCAGGCCCAATACAATCATCTCAGTCAGTGCCGAGCCCGTCTGCTGCAGCTTGCTAACAACATGGGCCGCGGGCATGATCGGACGGATACCTATCTGCCTATCATTCAGAAACCACATACTCGTCTTCCAATTCCGCCTCATCCCCGCTGATTACAGCAATCACATCTACGGGATCTTCACTTTCTTCAATAAGATTCAACACTTGCCGTGCGGTATCAATGTCAATCGCAAACAGATCAGATTCTTCTGCAAGAATGTCCATCAGTAGCTGTGCTTGAAGATCCGGGGTGGAATCTACAAGCTCGGTTGCATTCACTGTAAGCTCACTCAAAAATTGCTCAGCTTGCTGGCGCATGGGTTCAGTCAACTCTTCAGCGAAGTCGAGGCCAAGCTCGGCAAGTTCAGGAATCGATTCAAACCGGGCAATGAGTTCTTCACTACCTTCTGCGAGTACTGAAAAATCCTCACTGGCTACAATTGACAGCAGTTCATCCATTTCCGCGAAATCGGCTAAATCTGTTTGTATTGATTCAGTCAGATCGGCAAGCTCCGTATCCAACCTGTTCGCAATGTGATCCCGAACGGCTTCAACCTCGGCTTCAATGCTATCGGAAACCGCCTCTATCTCTCCTTGCACTGCATCAAGATCACCCTGAATTATGGCTACCTGTTGTTCTGCCTGATCGTAGAGTTCCATTGCGTCATCCAGCAATCCACCGGTCAACGAATTAATCTGACCCTGTACTGCTGAAAACAAGACATCTTTTACAAGCGTTTCGATCTCTTCTTCAAAGTATCCTTTTACATACTCCACCGCATGTTCTTCCGCCAGACCCAGCGCATATTCGCGTGCTGCGTCTGGCAGTGAAGAATCTGCAAGTGCTGCGAATGCAACAAACTCTGAATATTCCTCAGGCAATGCAGTGTCTAGTGCAAATTGAGATATAGATTCACCCGGAAAGTAGGCTGCTATTGCATTGAGATCCGGTAGCTCATGCTGTGACAAAACGGATTGTGCAAGCTGGGAATCCGGTAGACTGAACACACCGCTAGACGTCAGACCACTTGACTGGCTAGCCGCTACAAGGGTTGATTGTGTTTCCTGATAGACCGGCAATAACAAATCAGTACCAGACAACCCGTTTGAGGTATCAGCGATACCTGTTTGCGCAGCACTGGTATCACCGGATGTTGCAACAATCTGCTCCATACCCGGGACATTTGAAGGAGTCGAAGAGGAACTGAAAAGATCCGGAGCACGAGTTAGTAATGCAAGCAAACGGTCTTCAGCACTCAGTGCTTTCAACCGCACATCCCAGAACGGGTTGTACGTGTTGGCATACTCGATACGACTGGCACTACGTTCAAGCTCGGGACGCCTGAAATACAATTCTGCACCGGCAACAGCAGCTATTTCATTTTTTGCATAGCCCTGCGGGTTACCGAATAAATCTGATATGCCAAGCGCTGTGTCCGACCTGGGGGTGCTGGCTGCATCAACATAAACCTCAACACGCAGCTCAAGACGCGGATCCTGACTCTGATGCGGGAACGCTGCCAAATCTCGAAAATCCCGTATACCCCCGTAAGCGCCACCACCCAGGTTCTGCGACGATTGATCGGCAAATTTTTCCGCAAGCCTGTTTATACCTAACCATTTAGGGCATTCGGGCTGACTAAAGGGTCTGTCGTCATCGGCTGGAATACACGGTTCAATTGAGCCACCTGCTCCAGCGGTATTGGCGTAACTCGAGGACCAGCCAATGGGCACTTCAATGCGCTTCGTACCACGAAACGGACGCCAAATACGATTTTGCAGTGAAAGTGAATCCTTTGCTTTCCATTCCCATCGACCTTCAGTCGACTGCGGTTGAAATGTATCAGTTGTTTCCTCAGGCTCGACATAGATAAGTTCTGTCGTACCGCGACGGAAAACCTTATGTCGGGTAACCGGCGTGGTGTAGAACCAGAAAGGTAGAAATTCCCAGTCCCGGCGTTGTGTGAATTTATCCTGAGACTGACGGATTAGATCAGCACGCTGTTGAAAAGCGTCGCTATCCGAACCCGTGTACTTTTCAGTAAAAGACTCCCAGTCGTGTAGGTTTCTGGCAACACCCGAGAGCGTAAATGCAGTGCCGGTTTCAAAACGCGGGTCATTGGCTTTTGATACATTCGCGACAACCGAAGGTGTTGCAGCGAAGGTAGAGTAATGCATACCATCCTGCGCGATGCTCAGCATATCGTTTACCGTATCAGATGCGATCAGTAAACCACGCGCAAAACCAGCGACAAATGGCTCTGCAGTTTGAACAGCAGTATTAACGCCCTGTGTAACCGGACCGACAAAGGGCAAACCACCGAGTACGGTATTTACGTTTTGGCTGGTTGTGGACGCATAGTCGATCCATGAGTCTAGTGTTACAGCTTGGGCTATCGCAACCTGGTTAGCGATCATCGCCCGGTTAGTATAAGACTGAAAATTCATTGCTCGCGCCTGCCACAGAAGTCCACTGTAGGCAGCAGCATCAGCTGCATTGGTTAGACGCATCTTCTCACTCGTACCTTGAGCGGAATTAAACAGAACAATTCCGGTCAATACAGAAAAAGCGATTAACGCAAGACCTAATGGAAGCGCTTGCCCGCGTGAGTTCCTGCAATTGAATTTTTTAAAATGGCTAATCATTACATGAGAATGAAATTTAAATAGCTATGCCCAGTTACGTTGTCCAGTCAGCCATTGTTCCTCGATAAAACAAGGAACAATGGCTTCTACCAAACAAACCCTATTGGTGATAATCACTCAGGGTACGGGCGCGAACAGCATCAGTGGCTGTCTTACCAGCTGCAGTGGCGGCTATTCCCGCTCCGGCTGCAGGCGTACCGCCACCGAGTACTGCTGTCATGCCAGAAAAAGCACCCTGAACACCTTCGCCAAAATATTTCACACCTGCAATTGAAGCTAACGCGATCATTGCCACAATGATGATGTATTCAGTCATACCTTGACCAAACTGTTTTCTTTTGCTGTTTCTAGATCCAAAAACTCTCATATGTATCTCCAGAGATATTAAAAATCAGGTATCAGAGTCAATATCTTTGACCCCGGAAATCAATACCAAAATGTATGAATCACCAAATAGATGGTGCATTTAAGCGGGATTTCGAGTGTGATTTCTTCACTCTTAACCGGTGAATAGCAAAATCTTCCTTCTACCTGTCCGCAGTCAGACGCTAAGTCCCAGACGTTGTTATCACCAAATCAAAACACTAAATATTCATCGATAGCGCTAACTGCGTCGCAGGAATCGACGTATAGATTCCGGAACTAAGCCGTTTTCAGCTGCATATCTTCAGTTCAGAACTGCTCTCGCTTTCCTGTGATGACTGACGCTAGAAAGGAGGCAATATCAATGAACTCAACCTAACAGGGAATTCACTAAACGCTGGGCTTTACAAGACAACAATTGACGGGATTCTGTATACGTCTGCTTATTTGTAGCAGCACGTCTGCAGCGTCGAAAGGATTCGCAAATTTCTATGGCCTTCCAAAAATGCGGCTGTCTGATCAAACTAAGACAGGAAATCTGACGAAAATCACAGCTACATACAGACCGCGTAGTAGCTAACGCAGGGTAATTTAAAAGGTTGGGTATAGTCATTGATCGACACTCCTTGTCGTAGTTTTTCCGCCATACGATCTGATCAGATTTGGCTGGATTTAATCTTATCTTCCTTGTATTTCAAATATAACTTGAATTAGATTTGAAAGTAATTCGAATATACTTGGATAAGAAACCAAAAGGTAACACAATATCCGAATATCTCAAACACTATGTTCAGGGATTTCCTTAATCCCATTGAATCAACAACAATGCAGTGGTTGTAAAAACTGGCAACCAAAGATATTCCCATCTATGATGTGCAAGCAGAAAGTGGATGTTTATTTAGCTAACTAGCCTGCTCTATTCATGAAGGGTTCGCCACCAGAGTCTGGCTACCTAAGCAGGTCGCTCGATTCAGCGAAATTCGTAGAAATCTACGGGTTGAGCTCAATCGAGTGAGCTGCGACGGCAGACGGGCACTGGTGGTGAATAGAAAACAGTGTGC
>CALFCF010000113.1 GCA_937951345.1 uncultured Granulosicoccaceae bacterium | reverse complement strand
GCTTTTTTCACAATGGAAACAGGCTTCCGTCGGTAAGATGTTTAGTTGTTTAGTTGTTTAGTTGTTTAGTTGTTTAGTTGTTTAGTTGTTTAGTTGTTTAGTTATTAAGTTATTGGGTTGTTAAGTTGTTAAGACACAGTTGAAAAAACAATACAACAATACAACAGAAAGACAGAAAGACAGTAAAACAGTAAAACAGTAAAGGCATATAAACGGCCCTTCGCTCGAAGGGCCGGTTGATTAACGACCACGCCATTACAGAAGTTCACCAATTCTAGTTTCCAGTTTCGGTACCCAACTACACATAGAGTGGATTCAGGCCCACGTATCTATAGCGTTGCTGCGCAATATGTTGCCCCTGAAGAACAGGGCTCGCTAGATTTAGTCGTTTACGTTCATTCTTTGGTGATTTCTAGGGTTTTCTCTAATTGTGCGGTTATTTTCTCTACCCTAGAATGGCGCTACATTCACGAATGGAACGTCAGCAATGCACATTCAAAACTCTTCCGCTAATTCATTGAACGCTCGCCGCTATAACGTCGATACTGAGCAAAGCGAAAAAAATGAAACGGCTTCCAATGCAGCGGCGATTGCACCGCTCAGCGCACAACCTGACGGTAATGCGGTATCAAGTGGGCAGGTTTTAAAGTTGGTGGGAGATGAAGCCACCAGGCAGTGGTGGTCTGGAGGCGCATCTTCCTCTGGAGGGGCAGGGCATATCTCTGAAGAAGTTGATGCCGACAAGCTTATTGATTATCAGGCTGCAACGGCTTTCCATGCGATCGATACCGACAGTCCAACACTTGTCACGAATCAGGGTGGCTTCAATGTTAATGCCACTCTTGGCCCGGATGGTTCTTCCTATATCGATCTTGGAAATGGTGCAGAAATTTTTGTCGTCATCCAACCTTCTGGGGAGCAGATTGCTTATCGTGTTGAAAATGGTGAGCTGGGTGATCGACTATCAGATACCGGCAGAACAAATATCGGCAATGGTATTTACGTGAGTATTGATGAATCGGCTTCGGGTGAATCGGAGATAAATTTTCAGCGAGGTCGGAGCTCGCTTTTCTCCAGGCTGCAGTCCGAGAAAATGACTCTCAACAGCGACAACTCCATGTTGACGATAAAAGATACTCAAAGCGGATTTCTGGGTTTTATAAGGGGGCCGGAGGTTAACAGCTTTGACATCCAGTCGGGCCAGCAGCTTGTGTTTAATGGCAAAGCTAACGTCGACGAGATGAGCCCACAGCAGCAATTTGACTACTATGCAGACACCCCACAGGGCGCGCGTATATTAAACGTCGAGGGTAATTTCTATCAAAGTGATGTGGAAAAAAGATTACTGGTTGCTCGAGCTCAATATCTCCGCGGTGAAGGTGGTCCAGAGGTCTTTAATGAATTTACACCTCGCCGCACCACGTTGAGCGGTGAAGACCTGGCTGACTACGACGCAGCTGTGCAAGACATGATGGATGAAATCAGAGAACAGGGAGCCTATACGCAAGGTGTTGAAGGATCAGATGAGGTCGTCAATTTAGATGCACCACTTGATGAATCCATGCTTTATATCCTGGCAAGTTCTGCAGTTGAGGCCTATGGCGAGAGTCCAGAGGCAATGGAAGCCATTCAGGGTGATATCAACATTTGGAAAATATCTACCGACAATGCTGATGGGGTTAGTGTGGTTACGCCAACAAGTACCAGCAGTTCAGCTGGTTGGTATCAACGTAGTACGGGCACAGTACAATTCAATATTGATTCGCTGGTCAACGATTTCACTCGACCCGATGACCAATTCGAATTAGTGACGCATGAACTCGCTCACTCGCTGGACAATGTTGGTCAGGCGGGTGGTGGACGTATAGATGGCATACCACCGAATCTTTCTCCTGAAGATACGGAAATGCTAATCGCGGAGCGTGAACGCTTGTTCGAACTTGCATATCCCGGTGAAGACGTAAATTCTGCAGTTAATCAGGACCATAACACTGTTGCAGACAATAGCGGATTTCGCAATTACGCATTTCGCAATCGCCAGGAGTTCTGGGCTGAACTGTCTGCCACCTTTTTAGGATCGGATGCCGGTGCTGAAGTTGTAAAACGAGCGTCTCCTGAGTTGTACAATATAATGAGAGAGTACTTCAACCGAGACGATTTACCAGCAGCATAGAAGCCAGTGAGAACGCAAATTTACAACTGGCATATCTGATCTGCGCCTCAAAATATGTGGGAATGCTCAGAAATCAATACAATACACATGATGATATGTCGAGTGCTTTGCGTCATATACACAGTGGTGATATTCTGGACAATCAAGCAAATTTGAGTTGCGGCACCAAAGAGGGAAGTTGAATGTCTGTAAGCAAGATAAAAATATTTTCGTTCACCATGGCTTTGAGTATTGGCTCTGGTGTTTTCCTGATGGGGTGCAGTTCCAGCGACCCCGATTCCAGCGAACCCGTTCAGTCTCAAACTACTGCGGGAGATGCTATGGACGACATGAATGAAGAGAACATGGCAGGTTCGCTGGTTACCGAGTTTGACGGTTCATGGCAATCTGACTGCATTGAATATAGATTATTTGATATACCAGAAGAAGACCAGCCTGGTGGCTATGTCCATAGAACGCTAACCATCGATAGTAGTGCCGGAACGTATTCTGAACGAAGGCAAATCTTCACGGATATGGACTGCGCAACCGAAGATCCAGACAGACCTGCCACTGGCGTGTCTGGTCAAATTGTGTTTGATGGCACAACCATGACAAGCTCAGGTTTGGAAGCAACTATTGTCCGTTATACGGATAATGGAGCTGCAGATCTTGTTGGGCTGCTGTACAGAGAAGATAATGTACTGTACCGCGAGTTACGTGAGAGCACATTAATTGAAGATATTGTGCCAACCGAATTAGGCCTATCAAACCCCTGGCGATTGGTTCTCTA
>CALFCF010000112.1 GCA_937951345.1 uncultured Granulosicoccaceae bacterium | reverse complement strand
GAAATCCGACAGTGTGCACTTTAACAGCAAGGGCTACCGTGAGGTCGCTGAATCAATCTATACACTACTGGACGATAGCGGCGCTTTTTAATAGCCCCATAGTCCGAACTTTATTCTTGTTGGTTCGAACTTTACCTCAGAAATAATTGTAACTTCTCACATCATCAGACCCTTCTGACTAACAGTAGTTATTGATAAAAACGAATTTGAAAATAACCAGTCATAAAGCCTGACCCATTGTTAGAATCAAAGCAAAGTTGCACCCTTAAGGCAGATAGTCTTCAATCCAATCAAGCATTGGCAGATTGGACTTTGCAGAAAAAGTATCGAAGGCGACCAGCTGCTTCAAACTCGATCATCATCAGCCAGCCATTTGCGAAGACCCACCACATCAGATACTCAAATCCGGACCAGAAGAAAAGCGCTACATAGGACCAACATGTTGTCCCAAATCTGGTTGTAAAAAAAAGCGCACTGGCATTAATTGCAAGCGGGCGCGTAAACACAGCCTGCAAAGAAGCAGGTGTAGCCCGCCAGCGACCATAGTCAGGATGACAAAGTTCCTAAGCCAAATCTCGAACATCCAGTCGAACGTGAAACTTTCGGTACGCGATATCGCTGGAATGAACCACCTCCAGGCAACGCTTGCGCAGAGGAGAAAGAAGAACCGCTGCGCGGCGGTTTCCAACTTCTGAGTTGATGAGCAGCACCGGTTAGCGGCTGCATGGGCCAGTCCCAGTAGGGCGCTAGCTTTGTCCTCACACCACCATTTTAGATAGTAGTCATATTGTAGCTTTCAGTTATGTTTGGGAATATATTCCCTAATATGATATGATTAAGATAGAATACATACATAGAAACCAAATGTATTATTGATATACTAAATAAAATACTATGAATCTTTCAAAGACCCGTTGTATTCAAAGTGTGATCGTACCGATCTTCCTCCTGATCCTGCTTACCGGTTGCTCGGACTCCAGCAATTCGGCTAATCCTCAAAGTACAACAGAATCCGACGTCAATAACGCATCCGGGGAAAGTACAGTTAATAGTGATGGTGCTCTGGCGAATGCCTCGAGCACCGATACAGATAGTGTTTTGCCGACGAGTGTCAATACCGTAGAAGAACCAGATCCAACCACGACGACAGAGACAGCAGGTGAAAGTGAGCCAGTCACTAATGTTAATGAACTGGCGTCAGAAACTAGCGATCCTGAGCTTGTCGATGTAACCAATACAACAACCGAATTTGAACTCATCGATTTACGGCAAGATCTTATTCGCGCTACAGCGGGTTATTCCATCGATCAACTCGCTGTAGTCGCTGCAGATCTCGCCTATGGTGTCGGCCAAACAACGATTGTTACCTGGCCAGATGATAGTTGGTACGAAGTAATAGATCTGGAAAGCAATCTGTCCCTATGTATCGGGGGTAGTGAATGCAGACTCTTGCCCGGTAGTTATACTGTGATAAATCACACTGTAGATGAGCGTAGCATGCTGGGCCTTTCCTTTACACTGCCTGCAGATCTAGCACATGCGACGCTACTGCCTGAGACTTCAATCAGTGTTGAAAACGAATTTTTGGATGGAACAGCAACGGTAAATCTGGAGCGAATACAATACAACTGCGAAGGTGGTGGCACTGTAATTGTTGAGGACGGCGAGGGCAGAGACAGTAGAACTGGCTCCGCAACCGGGCTCGCCGAACGTCAAAGCTATCTGTTCGACCAATGTCAGGTAACTCTAACTAACGGGCTGATACCTGCTGGAGACTACTTGATACAAGGAAATCTGAAAGTCGATTTGATTTTTGCCTCAGGTGGATTTACACAACAAAGCTTTTTTAGCTTTGAAGAATTCTCACTCACTGGAAACAACGGACTTGCATACCAAGCCCAAGCACAGATTGAGAATACGAGAGTAAATTCTGCTGTATTTATCAACCGACGTGACGCAAGAATCACTAACTACCAAAAAATTAATGCTGATAGTCAAGAGTTTGAATCGATCACAGAGGCACGTTTACTCTTTGAAACCCAAAATGAAAGCATTGGTAGGTTCAGTTCATTAGAACTGGACGTGGATGGCATCATTCGCAATCCTCAGACTGGCAACAACCAAGTAACAATCACGACAGAACAGGGAATGAACTACCAGCTAGCCGATCCTGGTTTTGAAGATAGATATCCACCAACTCCATACAATGGCTCGATCAATATGTCAGCTGAAGATGGCAGTTTTTTATCCGTGAACGCAAACGCGTTCAGAGACCCTGAAGCAAATATTAGGCGATACATTCCGCAACTGGATTTCGATTACACATCAGCCGCGGGAGAGCAAATCCAGCTCGTCGGTGAAGAACAAGTCGTGTTCCCTGGTTCACCGAATCGTGGTTTTTGTTGGCTTTTCAGAGACGATACGACGCAAAGACTCGAATGCCCTAACAGTGAGGAGTTCTTTATCCCTTAGATCAATCCTATAAAACAGATTAAGCGCTTGTTGGATTCGAACGTGGTGCGATCCCACCCCTTAGCGCACCGGGTTCGGCACTGCGATAACGGGATGTGAATATCGGATGCAGTCGTCGGCTATTAGATACAGAGAGCCATAACCTGAGCAAGTGGCGGCGTCGATCAGGCTCAGGATAGTCTTCGTAATGGGTTCTTGAATGGAAGACGCAGTAGTTATTAACCAGCTGGACGTCACCAGGCTCTAGTTGAAAGTTGACATGAAAGCGTTCATCCAGACACACATTTCGTAGATACTCTAACGCTTCCTGTTGCGATTCACTCAAACGAGGCGCATCATCAAAGCGCTGGCTTTGGTAGTAATAGTCATGGACGGTGTAACGCGCGCTCAGCTTGCCATCAATATAGCTGAACACCGGTAGCGCAAACCACGGGCTATCACCCTCTGCGGGCCAACCCTGTTCACCGCGTCGGTCAATAGGTAGGGGTGAATACAATTCACGCAATAGGTCAGGGCGCGTTTGTAGAATTTCATTGTGCACGGCAATCGCGCTGGCGATGGCAGACGTGCCGCCCGATTTTGCTTTATTCAGACACATCAATCCCAAGACATCGCAAGTGTCATTGTGAAAACTTAGCTCTTCTCGCGTTTGATAATTCCTGACCGTCGGTTTGCTAAGATCGAATCCTAAGTCAGTAACGTGCCCAATCAAGGCACCATCGGCACTAATCGGAACCGACCGACCCAGAGCCAAACCAATAACCCAGAATATATTCTCCAGTTCACTTTGCGAGTACCCGGCGCGATCAAGCCCACTGATAACGACAAAACCCCTGCCGTTTTCCAGCTCATCAAGAACGCTTTGCATATTTTGTCTAACAAGCGGTGCGTTGATATCGTCGTGTGAAAAGCGAGGCGCTTGTAAACCCTTTGCTTTGGTTTGCGCTGCAACGCATGCCAGCTCATCGAGCACATCAGGTGTAAACCGGATGTGCCAGGGCTCACATTCGATAACATCGGCCTGCCAGTTACCTGGATTCTCTACCGACTGTGTAGGGATTTCAAAACTGTATTCGGCCATGTTTATCCGGTCAAATTCTGTGGACCGACTTGCCTGTTTGATACGTCATTTTCCGCAACCGTGCATTGGCGATGGTTTCGTTTATATGTGCGCCGAGGTTCGATTTTCCCACCGGCTTGGCCAGCATCTTCATGCCGAGATTTTCCCACGACGCCTCCGAACAATCTTCGCTTGCAGAATAGCCTGAGATAAACACAATAGGCAAGTCGGGTCGCAGCATACATGCTGCTGCGCCAGTGCTCGACCATCTATACCTCCTGGCATCAGACGTCGGATAACCGCACAGCCATTACTAACAGCGATACACGTGAGCAGAAATACTGCGCTGGCGGATAAGTTCTAAGTGCATGGTCTTCATCAAGATACGATTCAATTAAGACGTCTGTAACGCATGAATTAACTATCCCGGTCGAAGACATCGTCCAGCGGGAAGTGCGTGCCGTTGAGGAAGTTGATAGGTTCTGCCGGCAGTCACTGCAAACAATCCCCGGACGCAGAACTACAATGAAATTTTTGATCCTGACCTGTGGCTTAGTATTTTTGACAGGAAGTCATTGGCTCGTTGGCCCTGAAAACAGCATCGGTCGAAAATGACAATGCTTACAGCGTCACAAACCTTGGAAACAAGAGCGTAGCGCTGTATAGGCAGGCCGATAGCCACTAAAAGGCTCTGCGGCACACCCTCAGATCAGCTAAGCGGGAAATACAACCCTATCACTGGCGTTGAGCTTTTACGCAAACGGTTAAGACGTAAGCTACGAGGTAGAACGAAGTTTCGCTTACAGAATTCGTATGAACGCTAATCTCTCCAAGCAGACTTTCTACGTTAGCTGCTTACTGTGGGCAGCTTGCTCTAGTGTAGCGGCCGAAATTCATCGTTATAAGGACGCGAACGGCAAATGGCACTTTACCGACAATGCAGCTGAGATAGAAAGCAACGATGCAGAGCGCGTAGATTTCGATTCAGCTCTCAATATAAGTTCATCGCAAGCTAATTCGAAGGCAGCTGTTGTTCTGGTGCCCAATAACATCTGTAAAGCCGATGCTGCACGACGCCCCTTGATCGACTGTGTTTCTGGCGGATACCTGGGCAAAAAGGCCAACGTAGAACTCACGAAATCTGGTCCGAACAATAATCCCAGTTTTCACGTTCACAATGACTATTTTGCACCGATTACTTTTTCGTTTGCACTTAAAGAGCGGAAGAACATAACAACTTCCAGATCTGTACCACTACGCATTGAGGTTGCACCTCAAAGCAAAGTCAAGGTACTAGAGTTGACGCCATCCAATCCTGACTATGGTTGGCGTTACAAGTATTCCTACAAGTTCAAAGTAGGTACTTTAAATCCGCGACACGATCCGAATTGCTACTACTTGCCACCAGTGCCGGCGGGGAGTGCCTATCGTGTCACCCAAGCGTTTAACGGAAGTTTCTCACACAACAACAGCCATAGCCGGTTTGCGGTTGATATCGCCATGCCGATTGGTTCCGATGTGGTCGCAGCAAGAGGCGGCATCATTATCGATCGGGACACTGAATATACGTTAAGCGGATTAAGTGAACAATTTATGAACAGAGCGAACGCCATTCGAATATTGCATGCTGATGGCACAATAGCCGTTTACGCGCATCTACAATTCCGATCAATGAAATTCTATGAGGGCGAAGTCGTTCAGGCAGGCCAGGTAATTGGTCGCTCTGGCAACACCGGGTACTCGACAGGCCCGCATTTACATTTCGCCGTTCATGCCAATCAGAACATGCAAATAAAATCTGTGCCGTTTAGATTTTTCGTGGAAGGTAAACCAGTATTGCCTCAGCGCGGCATGATACTCAAATCCGATCCCGTTCTATAACTAACGTCATATCGGTAGCTCGGCAATGCGAACAATATTGGCATCAAGCAATACAATACCGAAGAATTACCGACGAGCAGATCTCAAGGACCGAACTTTACTCATGAAATAGTTAGATATTTACCAGGAGTTACAACTAGGCAGAACTGTAAGAACACGATCAATACGGCCAAGTCCCGCTCCTCCCACCCAGACCCTATTGCGCATAATCTATATTATGTTAAATTACGGATTCTTTGCCGAAATGTTGATACAGAGCCGTTCCAGCGTGCTTTTGACCAAGCTGATCGCATCCTACCCCTGAACCCTGTACATAAACCGTCCTGCGGATCAGTCTTGTCCATCCACAATTAATTCAAACACCCTGGCGACTAAAAGTATTTCGAGACTTTTCAGCGATCAGGATATACAAACCCTTTCAGGGGCAAGACAAGACAAAGTAACCTCGCAGGTTTTTTGCGCGGGAATGTCTGCCTGAATATGCTGAGGTGTTTCCGCAATCATAACGAATGCATGCAGCGTAAATTAGGCTCGCGGTGGGATGGTTTCAGAATAGCTTTAGAGCAAATCCCGCTTGCTCTACCGGCTGATGGATTTAACTCGTTGCTCAGCCTGTCTATCAAACAAGCAATTTCACCATTGCATCAATTGTGTCTTCTAACGGCCCCTCATTGCTGATGCGATGCACGATCAATCCCTGAGGCATCGGAAACGTACTTCTAGCCAACCTGGCGGCGATAACTTCTTCACTTTCACGACCACGGGCTGATAAACGACTGGCTAAAACTGTAGTCGATGCAGTTAACTGAATTACAACAAGTTCCGGGAATTTTGTCGCCGCTTCAATAAGAACACTACGGGATAGGTTAGCGATAAATTCCTGTCCTTGCTCTGTGTCTACGAGAACATCAGTGGGAATTCCATAGGAATAGCCATGAGCCTGCCAGTGCAGACAATACGCGCCCTGCTCTTGTTCGAACTTGAAGGTTTCTTCGCTAACGGCATGGTGATCTTCACCGCCCAGCCCCGGCGCACGGGTGATAGTGCGCTTAACATGTCGTAAATCCGGAAGTGCATGCAGCACGCCGTCAATAACGCTGTCTTTACCAACGCCCGATGGTCCGACAACAGCTATTAATCTACCGCTTTTATTCACGCGATGAATATCCCAGTGATCTGTTCGGCGTGTATTCCTTTACCTATTAAATAAAAGGTTTATGCCGATTGCGAATATATCTGAATCTAAGTGGTTTTCGTTACAGAATCCGCGCCAGATCTAGCGTGGACTGTCGTATCTGTCCGGCGCATATGATTTACTCAAGACCAACTGGAATAATTGGTTGTAACGTGCACGAAACGATGCGGCACTGACATTTAAATAAAACATCCACATACGGTAGAAACGTTCGTCATACTTATCTTTCAGAGAGTCGTAGCTCGCGAGAAAATTATCCCGCCAGGCCACCAGAGTTCTATCGTAATCGGGACCAAAATTCTGAACGTCTTCTACGACGAAATACTTTTCCTGCGAGCTGGATATTTGTGCAAGTGATGGAATTTTCCCACCGGGAAAAATGTACTTCTTGATCCACGGATCCATCATTTTATGAGATCGATTCGTTCCAATAGTGTGTAAGACAAATTTTCCGCTGGCGGCCAGTAGCTCATGGCATTTCGCAAAGTATGTTTCGTAGTTTTTTAAACCAACATGCTCAAACATTCCGATCGATATAATCCGGTCATATGAGCCTGTCAAATCACGATAATCCTGCAGTACAAAATTGACGGGTAATCCAGAGCAACGTTCCTTAGCTAGCTTCGCTTGTTCTTTTGAAACAGTTATGCCAGTGACTTCAACACCGTAGTTCTTGGTAGCATGCTCAGCCAACGACCCCCAACCACAGCCGATATCAAGCACCTTCATGCCTTCTGTTAATCCGGCCTTGCGACACACAAGGTCCATTTTTGCACGCTGCGCTTCTTCAAGTGTTGTCGCATCCTTCCAGTAACCGCAGGAGTAGCACATAGTCGGATCAAGCATTTCTTCAAACAAATCATTACCGATATCATAGTGCTTTTCTCCAACTTCGAATGCGAGTGATTTCTTTTGGAAATTAAATAATCGCGCTTTAAGGATTTGAATCACCATCTTGCGCTTGTTCCAGAGATTCTTATGATTTCCGTCGACCATACCGCGGGTCATCATCTCATCCAGCTCATCGCAGTCCCACCAACCATCCATGTAAGACTCTCCCAAGGCGATCATACCTTGACTAAATATTCGATTCGCAAGATCTGCGTTATGAACCTGAGGGTCGTAGGAATTACTGCCATTGATCGTTATGCCGGATGCAGTCAAGATCGTATCTAACTGCTCCCACATGGGATCGGTTAGATCAATATCAGCATTTTGTGTTTCGCCAGACGAAGACTGTTGCATGCAGAAACCCCTGGTAATACCTTACTTACCAATTCTACAGGATTGGTGCTAATCCACCGAAAGCGACCGATCTGTAGTTGCGCTCTAGTCATTTATGATAGCGAAATTGAACGGAAGTTTCGCAAATGCGCATAGTGTGGTAACTGTCGTCGGTGCACCTGGCGCACTCTTTCGGGTACTTCAGACAGATCAACATAGCGACGTTTCTGGCGTTTGAGACCGGTTGATTCTTTAAGGTTTTGATGAAACGAGCCCCCATCCCACCAGCTGTATGCGGATGTATCAGCACCGGGTTCCCATGTCAGGGCTTCTTTAATAAACGGTATGCCGACACTTTGACAGAATACTTCCACCATTTTCTCGGGGTTTTCAAGCAGATCATTACTGTCAAATACCGGTGGTGGCGTACCATTCAATGCATGAAGCAAATCAAACAATGCGCGCTGCTCTGCAAACCCGACTTCCCCCTCATTGAAGTCCGGCCACTGTGCATGCATTGACGTGATCGTCAGCGCCGGGTCTCTGATCAGAAAGGCATGTCTAAAGTGAGACAGAAAATCCGGGGTCCACATATGATTGATGTAATGTGGAAAGTCCTTGATAAATACCGGCCCCTGCTCCGCACGACGTTGTATATCCTCCCATACAGATTCAAGCGTTAACCCGGGAGTAACCTTTTCGCCGGGTGTGTACCGGTGCCACAATGGCGCCTCCCCCTGATACCAGGCTTCACCAAAGGGTTCATGCAGACAATCAAGATCTCCACGTTGTCGCATCATCCACTCAAACGCGGTCGATGTGGAACGCGGTACAGCCCATAACGCAATAATTGGGAATCGATCAGAAGTCATTACTCAGATTCTGTAAAGTCACACACCGCAATGTGCTTAAAGGTTATCCAGTAACCGGCCAAACTCTGAACGCTCAGGTCTGAGCTTCAAGGTTTTAAAAATACGCCAGTACAGCGCTGTGTCGTGCGCCACAACCGGCTTGCCCAACAAAGACTCAAGTGCCGATGTCTGATGTAACAAACGCTCCGGCTGGTTGTTGCGACCGGTACGAAAATTACACATACCGTTCGCAAGGTAAGCATCAGCATCGGGTGCTTTCTCAGCAACGTATTGAAAACTTTTATTAACCAGTTCAGCATCAAATACCCAACGGCAGGCGTTAACCTCTTCCTGCGTCTCAAACCAGCCTTGATCAACAAAGTTCCCGGCCCAGACCACATCGAATCCTGCGCTCTCAAGAAATTCACGAGTTCCCTGCCACCATTGCGGCCAGTGATAGACGGCATTTAAAGCGACTTTTTCCACATTCAAATCTCTGAGCGCTTCGACCATCGCATAACCCGCCATATGCAGTGGCACACCGTACCGATCTTCAAGACCACGGCAAAAGTCAGCAATTCCGTCAACACCCAGGCCCGACGCATGCACCCAGTTCGATCCAACCTGTGCGCAAACATCCGCGCCGTTATTCGCCATGCAATGCACAAAATCTTCAAGCAACGCAAAATTTTGTTGGCGTTGATTCAGTTGATGCTTGTATTCGGGTGAATGCAACATCCAGCCATGCACGCCCACACTATCCGGCGCCATACGCAAAAAATCACTCGGTGCGGCATCCCAGTCGTGCGGCGGGCAGGTAAACCCGACCTGATAAGGAAACAGCTTGTGCTCAGCCTGCCATTGCTGCGGCATTTGCCAGGGTTCATCTGGTTTCATTGTCTGCTAGACTTGTGAGACTTGACTTGATTCGTTACACCTTCACGCATCCATTGTTGTAAAGCGCGTATGGAATGCTCTGATTTAACACCACAGGATGGATCAAGCACCAGTGGTCCGGGGACATACCCGCGACTCTTGAGTCCGCGTTGTACAGATTCAACCAGCTGAATGTCCTCTGCAACGGTTGTTTCGCGATCCTGTCTGGCAAGTGCCAGCACTGTTTCCCGATCAGAATTGTCCACACTGTACCAACCTCGCCACACAACAACATGCTCATGATCGATTGCACGCCAATGATAGGTGTTGAGTACATTGCCCGGATACACTTGAAACGAAAACATTGGCCAAAGAAACCAGGAAGAGTACTCACCAGCATGCTCATTGGCAGACAGATCAATCGGATACGTCATCGCATCAAGATTCTGGCATTCTGTTGTGTGTCTAAGACAATGTCCCTGCGGCTGTATGTCGTAGGTGTCAGGCTTAACCACACCTTGTGAAAACGTTGGATGGTTTAGCTGACAGTGATAGCACTCGGAATAGTTCTCAATTGATACCTTCCAGTTACAACGTTCTGGAATCTCTACCCATTCAATGGGTTTAAGTGAATCTATATCAGGCACAAAGGCCTGAAGCTCATCTCTAGCACCCGGAAACCAGTCATCCATTGGTTCAGCATCAGAATCAAGATTCGCAAAAAGAAAGCCACAGAAATTTTCAATACGAACAGAACTCAAGCAAATTTCTGATTTATTAAATCCGTCAACCACCTGAATGTTGGGACCACCGCGCAGTCTGCCGTTTAGTTCATATGTCCAGGCATGATAGGGACAAACCAGCAAACGACAGTTCCCCTGCCCTTGCACCAGCTGATGTGCTCGGTGTTGGCAAACATTATAGAAACCCTTTATTTCATCATCACGCGTTCGGATGCAAAACAGATGTTCACCAGCAATCTCAAACGTAAAGTAATCACCGGGGTTTTCAAGCTGACTGGCGTGTCCGGCAAATTGCCAGGTACTGGCAAGTGTTCCGGATTTTTCTGCTTCGAAAATTTGCGGATCAGTATAGTAACGGGCTTCGAGAGAACGGATCGGTAGATCAGGTGATTTCATAGCAAGCCATTCCCTAAATCAATCGTCGCTGACGCAATAAAGGCTAGACACATACAAGACACGTGGTAACTAAGACTGTATTTCATCGTGATAAAGCCCTAACGCGTGGCGTCGTCTGTGGAATTCTTCTACGCGATTAACAATGTTAGCGTCTGCACGTCCGATAACAAACGACAGCAGTGTTTCGAGTAGAGCGATGGTCGACACCGACGACGGAAAAAATTGTGGTGTATCCACAGAGACGACGAAACCAAATTCAGAACCTGTGATGATAGGAGACGCTGCACTGTCTGAAATACCGATAACTGTCATACCCTGCTCCCTCGCAATTTCCACCGTTTCGACAACCTCGACACGGTAGGGCTTGCAAGTCAGTGCAATCAATACGTCCTGGCGATTGGCAAATGCCAGATCATCCGCAGGCACGCTACCTGGCTTGGGAATAGCATGAAACCGCACCATTCCGGTACTGGCGAGATAGGTAAAATTGTTAGCGTTAGAATTGTTTACGCCCACACCCAATGTGAACACCTGACGCGATTTTAAAATAACATCAGCCGCCTGATTCAACTCACTGGCATCAATCGCAGCAAACGTATCTTCGATATTACCGATCGCGCTACTGATCATGTCACGATACAGAGCACCCAGTGCATCACGCTTGCCAATCGATTGAAGCCAGCGCGCCCTATCGGGAAAACTCACTGGTCCGTTGCGCACCTCTTCTCTGAACGGCGAACGGAATTCCTCATAGCCATCAAATCCCAGTGAATGTGCGAGTCGAACAAATGTATTGGGTTTTACATCGGCAACCGCTGCAATTTCCCGTATTGAAGAAACGCTGACATCATTGGGATTATCCAGAACGTAGGCGGCGGCTTTGCGCATCTCCGGCGTCAGGCTTTCTATGCCGTCAGACAGTGATGACAACACATCCTGCGAATTACTTGTTGCGGACGATATTGATTTCACTTCACACACTCACGCAGTTTATTTCTCGACACGTTGTTTAATGCAGTGCAGGAGGTTAAAACTTTAAGCCTGTTTTCTGCAAAAAAGCAGTCAATTTTTGAATTTTAACGATGGTACATTTATTCTATTTTTGTTTGACAAGGGTACATTTGTTTTAATACCATTGCAATTGAACTTCTTAGCCAGTCTTCTCGATGTCCACAACAACAACGGCCTTCCCGACTCACGCGCGTGTCGTCATAGTCGGCGGTGGCGTTATGGGCTGCGGCCTCGCCTACCACCTCGCGCATGAAGGCATCACTGACGTTGTGCTGCTCGAAAAAGCCGAGTTAACCTCCGGATCCACCTGGCATGCAGCCGGGCAAATCACCCACTCAACTTCAAGTTTCAGTCTGGGAAAATGTGTTGATTACAACATCGGTCTTTACAACGGTGCCCTGGAAGCGGAAACCGGAGTTAATGTCACCTGGCACGGTTGCGGTTCGTTTCGCCTGGCTTACGAAGAAGACGAGATGGACTGGTTGCGTCACACACTCAGCGTCGGTCGGTCATTGGGTTTCAATATTGAACTGGTGGACAAAGCTTTCATTGAGTCAAAGCACCCTTTTTATAACCTGGACGGTGTGCTTGGCGCACTCTACACACCTGACGACGGTCATGTAGACCCATCAGGTGTCACTCAGGCCATGGCTGCGGGCGCGCGGCAACTGGGTGTACGGATTATCAGACGCTGTCGAGCAACCAACATAAAGCAACTATCCAATGGCGAGTGGCAGGTATCCACCGAACAAGGCAACATAACCTGTGAGCATGTTGTAAACGCGGGTGGAACCTATGCACGGCAAATGGGCGAGTGGTCCGGGCTGCAACTACCCATGACGTCAATGACTCACCATTACTTCGTAACGGACACAGTACCGGAGTTCGTTGCACTTGATGTCGAGTTACCGGTAATTCGTGATGACCGAAAGGTTTCCGGCTACATTCGAATGGAGCAGAAGTCGGGGCTGATCGGAATCTATGAAAAAAGTAACCCGAATACAGTCTGGGAAGATCACTGTCCGTGGGATGCAGAAAACGAACTGTTCCAGCCAGATTACGATCGAGTAGCACCGTGGCTGGAGGAAGCACTAAACCGAATGCCGGTTTTAGCAGAACATGGTATCAAACGGGATGTTCACGGTGCGATATCACACCCACCCGACGGTAATCCATTGATAGGTCCTGCCCCCGGTGTACAAAATTACTGGTGCTGCTGCGGTACGCAGATCGGTATCGGCTGGGGCCCGGGACTCAGTCGCGAACTTGCGCGCTGGATTGTCCATGGGGCAGCTGATATATCCATGCGCGACTATGATCCACGTCGCTTCGGCGACTACGCTGACAAGCCGTGGCAAATAACCAAAGCCCGAGAAGACTATTGTCTTCGGCACGAGATTCCTTTCCCGAATTTCAACCGCCTCGCAGGGCGCCCGGTCAAACCATCGCCCCTCTACGACACACTAAAAGCCAAAGGCGCCGTATTCGAAGAAGTGTTCGGTCACGAGCGAGCACGATGGTTTGCAACCGATGAGGTTGAACAACGTGATCACTATTCATTCCGAAGGAACGTGGTTCATGACATGATCAGTCGTGAAGTCTCAGCTGTCCGGCAGTCGGTCGGCATTATGGACATCACGGCATTCACCAAAGTTGAAGTCTGCGGCAAACGCTCTGCCCACCTGATCGATGCCATCATTCCAAATAATCTGCCCTCTGCACCTGGTCGACTGGTATTGACGCATCTGTTGAATCGACGTGGTCGCATTGAAATGGAAGTCACTTGCGTACGCCTTGCCGAAGACAGTTTTTATCTGGTGTGCGCGGCTTTTTTTGAAAATCGCTTGATCGATTATTTGAACGCGCAAGCGGCACGACTTGAGTTGTCAAACCAGGTTGATGTCGTTAACCATTCATCCGCCTGGTCGGCGCTGGCATTGAACGGACCGACATCGCGCCAGGTACTTGCAGCCTGCACAGATGCAGCGCTCGATAATCTCAGCTTCCCCTGGTTACGCGCACAACAAATCCGGATAGACGGTTTGCTGTGCTGGGCGATGCGTATATCCTATGCCGGTGAACTTGGCTGGGAGATTCATGTACCGAACGAACATGCACGTGCTGTGTACAACACACTATGGAATTCGGGTGAAATATACGGTATCACCGATTACGGCTCGTTCGCGATGAATACAATGCGCATGGAGAAAATGTTTAAAGGAGCCGGTGAATTGACCAATGAAGTCACCTTGCGCGAGGCGAACGTGATGCGCTTTGTTAACACTGAGAAAGACTTTTTTGGCAAGACTTCATCAATAACTGATGAAAGTGCACTACCCTGGCTTTGCACCTATCTGGAGATTGAGTCAGACGGCCTAAACGACGGGCACGGAGGTGAGGCGGTGTTGCTCGACGGTGAATGCGTCGGATCAACCGCATCGATGGCCTATTCGCCAACAGTGGATAAGGTGCTGGGGTTTGCCTACCTTAAACCCGAGGCGTCACAGGCAGGCCAGGTTTTGCAGGTGATTATTGCCGGTGAACCACGCACTGCGGTTGTAAGAGATCAGCCAGTATATGATCCTGAAAGCCGGCTACCACGCAGTGAATCATAACGCCATACTTATAAGCAGGAACTTAAAGCAAAAACTATGACGGACAAAATACCCGAGACAATGCGCGCGATGGTACTAACCGGTCACGGTGGCGTTGACAAGCTGGATTACCGCGAAGACTGGCCGACCCCGGTCCCCGCATCAGAACAGGTTTTAATAAAGGTCGGGGCCTGCGGCCTTAATAACACGGATATCAACACGCGTTCCGGCTGGTACTCAAAAGGAGTTACTGAAGCGACAACCGGCGATGCTTATTCAACGGTCGACGAAGCCGATCCGACATGGGGCGGTTCGCCCATTACATTCCCTCGTATTCAGGGCGCAGACGCTTGTGGCGTTGTGGTCGCTTGCGGAAAGGATGCCGATCAGTCACTAATGGGTAGGCGAGTTATAACTGACAATTGGCTGCGCGATTGGGACGAGCCCGGTAATTTAAATAAGACCGGCTATTTTGGTTCTGAACTTGACGGTGGATATGCTGATTTCACGTGTATCGATTACCGAAATGTAGGTGCGCTCGATACTGATCTGTCAGACGCTGAACTGGCGACATTTTCCTGCTCTTACACAACAGCGGAAGGTATGATCACGCGGGCCCATGTTTCCGAAAAGGACACCGTACTTATCACCGGTGCATCCGGTGGTGTCGGCTCGGCGCTGATCCAGGTGGTAAAACGTCGCGGTGCGCGAGTTGTCGCACTTGCATCCGAGAACAAACATGAACAAGTGAAGTCGCTCGGTGCCGATGTTGTACTACCGCGAGCTCCCGATTCTTTAGCGGATGCACTGAACGATACTCTTGGCACCAATACGATATCAGTTGTCGCAGATATTGTCGGTGGCTCGCAGTTCAGCACACTGATCGAATGTCTGGAACGCGGTGGACGCTATACCTGCTCAGGTGCGATAGCAGGCCCCATTGTTGATCTTGATTTACGCACACTCTACTTGAGCGACCTGACCTTCACAGGTTCTACAGTGGTAACACCGCAAATCTTCAAGGATATTGTCAGTTACATCGAACGCGGCGAAATCAAACCACTACTGGCGAAAACCTATCCGCTATCACAGCTGCGCGAAGCACAACAGGCGTTCGTTGAAAAACTGCACGTTGGCAACATCGCCATCACCATGAGCTGACCGGGCGTACTCACACTCTCATGCGTATAACAGCCATCACGGTCTACCAGAAGGATTTACCACTAAAAAATCCATATTGGTTATCCGGCGGACGCTTGCGCTTTGATGTTCTTGACGCTACGTTCGTCAAGATTGATACCGACCAGGGCATTAGTGGATGGGCGGAAGCCACGCCCTGGGGGCATACCTACCTGCCGGCACATGGACCCGGCATCCGTGCCGGCATTGAAACCATGGCACAGACACTACTCGGGCGTGACCCACGGCAGCTTGAGATAATCGAGCGTGCAATGGACACTTGTCTTCCGGGTCACTTGTATGCGAAACAACCCGTTGATCTTGCGTGCTGGGACATTTACGGTAAAGCAACCAATCTCCCTATCGCGGATCTGTTGGGTGGTCGGCGTGATTCAGGTACACCGGTCGCATCATCAATTTCAACCGGTACACCGGCCGAAATGATCGCGCTGATTGATAGCTATCGAGAGCAAGGCTACATCGCGCATTCCGTTAAAGTTGGTGGTAGTAATACTGATCTGGATATTGAGCGTATCCGCGCTATCGAGTCGAACAGACTACCGAACGAAATTATTCTCTACGATGTCAATCGTGCATGGACGCGTCGAGAGGCCAGTATCGTGATGAATGCAGTTGCTGATCTGGGTGTGACTTTTGAACAGCCGGGAGAGACGCTGAATGATCTTGAGGCGATCCGAAAAGTCAGTCGTTCGCCGATCAGTGTCGATGAAAGCCTGGTGACACTGGCAGATGCCGTACGCATTGCCCGCGACGGAATTGCTGATGTTTTCGGTATAAAGATAAACCGTGTAGGCGGGCTTACCAAAGCCAGACGGATACGAGATATCGGACATGCGTTCGGAATCCAAATGTTCGTTATGGCAACCGGCGGTAGTGTGCTTGCAGACAACGAAGCAGCACATCTCGCACAAACTGTACAACCCGAATTTTTACAGGCCTGCTGGTCTTGTCAGGATATGCTTGATATTGATATCGCACCCGGGAGCGGCCCGCGTTGTACCAACGGGCACATCACGATCGATCGAACGCCCGGACTTGGTGTGAAGCCGGATGAAAGCCTACTTGGGGAACCTGTAGCCCGCTATGTTTACAATGCGTAGTTATTTAGAACAACGTTACAACAACGGCACAAAATTGAATTCATCAAAGCCGTTGTTCGACACGCTGTGTCTTGGCTCAATCTACTCACCTGCGAATTTAGAAGTAAGATTCTAATCACCAAGTAATGAAGATAACAGGCATCCAGTGTTGGCGGGTACCGCTTACCAGCCATACAACCTACTATATGGCGGACGGTAAAACCTGCGACACCGTTGATTCCATTGTCATTCGTATTAATACCGATAACGGTATAACCGGATGGGGTGAGGTTTGCCCGATCCCCCATTACCTTCCCGCTTACAGCAACGGTGTGGTGCCAGCGATAGAAGAAATCACGCCTGTGTTAATAGGCGCAGACCCTATCGGTCCGGAAGCGCTTATGCATCAGCTGAGCAGGCATTTAAAAGGACACGACTATGCCAAATCAGCAATCGACACGGCACTATGGGATTTAACCGCGAAATCAGCCAACAAACCTCTCTATCGATTGCTAGGCGGTCCATACTTATCCAAGCTGCCACTCTATCACTCCATCACCTGTATTAACGCTAGCGATATGGCTGCTATTGCAAAGGACGCATACAAAACCGGTATCAGGCAATTTCAGGTTAAATTAGGCGCTGATGATGACTGGCAACACGATGCCGAGCGACTGATAAAAGTGCGTGAAGCGGTAGGAGCCGGCCCGCTTGTTTACGGTGACTGGAATTGTGGCGCGCAACCGCTCGATGCAATTCGCGTAGCTCGGGCAGTCATGCATCTCGATATTATGCTCGAACAACCCTGCCAGACACTTGAGAATTGTGCATCGGTTAAACAAAGTTGTCAGCTACCTATGAAGATTGACGAGAGTGCTCATGACATAGGATCTCTGCTGCAAGCCAACAAACTGGGTTGTATGGATGCAGTAGCACTCAAACTATCGAAATTCGGCGGACTGAGCAACATGCGACGTGCCCGAGACTTATGCGTTCATCTCGGCACACGCATGTGCATAGAAGATACCTGGGGCTCAGATATCAATACTGCGACTGCAATGCATCTGGCAACCGCGACACCTGCAGCATCCGTGCTCAATGTGTGCGACCTGTCGGGTTACGTGTATCCTCGACTGGACGAACATGGACCGACCCGCGAAAACGGATTTATATCTGTCAGTGAAGAACCCGGTCATGGTATTAATCCGGATCCGACTGTTCTGGGTGAACCATGCGCGGTTTTCACCTGACCGTCTTTGCGTAAACGATTTCTACCCTGATGAAGTTCTTTTGTGCGTATAACACAATACCAGCAGACAGGCGCTTGATATCACCAAGGATAAACTCCCAATGAACAAGGCAGTACAACAAACCGAATGGACATCACGCGCGCAGCGGGTTCTACCTGCTGGCGGCTTCGGCAACTACGACCCGACAATTATCATCCGTGAAGGTCGAGCCTCACATGTCTGGGATGAAAACGGAAAAGAGTACATCGATTACCTGATTGGGTCAGGACCGATGCTACTCGGACACGGACACCCCGAAGTCATAGAGGCGGTTCAGGAGCAGCTCAATAAAGGAATGACATTCTTCGCCAACAATGCCGCAGGAATCGAACTGGCAGAGGAAATCTGTAAAGCAGTGGCCTGCGCAGAGCAAGTGCGTTATGTGACTTCCGGTGGCGAAGCGGATATGTACGCTATCCGTCTCGCGCGAGCCTATACCGGACGACAAAAAGTACTCAAGTTCGAAGGCGGTTACCACGGAATGTCGGCGGAAGCGCAAATGAGTCTCGCGCCAAAACACCTGGCAAATTTTCCACAAGCTGTCCCGGACAGCGCCGGTATCCCCGATAGCGTGCGTGACGAGATGCTGATATCTCCATTCAATGATCCGGAAACATTCGATGCACTGATGGATGAGTACGGAAATGATATTGCTGCAGTTATTGTTGAGCCGTTACAGCGCGTTGTTCCCCCGGAAGACGGTTTTTTGGCTCATTTGCGTGAGCAATGTACCAGGCAGGGTGTCATGTTGATATTTGATGAAATTGTCACTGGTTTCCGACTCGCTTACGGCGGCGCCCAGGAGGCTTATGGTGTAATTCCTGATATTTGCACGCTCGGCAAAATCATTGGCGGCGGGTTTGCGCTTGCAGCCGTTGGCGCATCCGCTGACATCATGAAACACTTCGACATAGATATAGTCGGCAACGATAAATGGCTGATGCAACTGGGCACTCTGTCAGGCAACCCGATTGCAGCAGTTGCTGGACTTAAAACTATGGAAATTCTGCGAAGGCCGGGCGCCTACGAGAAACTTGCCGCAAACGGTCAAGCCGTAATGGATATCACTAAGGCCGCTCTTGATCAACACGGCATCGCTCACCAGATGGTCGGTGACCCGACGCTTTTCGATGCAGTCTTTACCGCACAACCGGTTAAGGACTACCGCAGCTGGCTAACCGGTGATCAAGAGCAAAACGCGGTATTCAATCGTGTACTACGTGAGCATGGGATTTTTAAATCACCCGGCAAGACTTATCCATCAATCGCAATCACTGCTGACGATCTGGAACAAACACAAAAAGCCGTGCAACAAGCGGCGGCAGCTGTTGCTTCAATAGTGTAGGTGGGACGCAGGCCAGCTGTGTAAATAGAAAATCAGGAACCCGTCACATCAGTATCTGTATCAGGCCGTCAATTACAAAATGCCGGTGCCACTTAGCTACTATACCTTCCGGGAGCGCGCAGCCCTCGCCCGCTAGTTAAAGTCCCGCGTTTTAGAAACATAGGGGTATAATCGACCGTGTATTCGATAGTTACCCGCCATGCAGGATTTTAGCGAATCATTTTCTCTAGCGTTTCAGCTACTGACGACGTTTGATCCCGATCTAGTCGAGATCATCGGTCTGTCGCTGCGTATTAGCCTGACAGCAACTCTGCTGTCCTGCATTTTCGGTTGCCTGATCGGTGCAGCACTTGCGACCACGCGTTTTCCGGGAAGAACAGTAATTATCATTCTGGTTAATGCGTTGATGGGGTTACCACCGGTAGTCGTGGGTTTGATCGTCTATCTGATGCTATCCAGAGCAGGACCATTTGGCTGGCTGGGCCTCTTATATACGCCAAGCGCTATGATCATCGCGCAAACATTGTTGATCACTCCCATTGTTGCCGCCCTGTCCAGACAGCTACTGGAAGATACACACACGGAATATCGTGAGCAATTCGAATCACTGGTTATGTCGCACTCCCAGCAAGTACGTGCCCTGCTGTGGGATTGTCGCTATGGACTTCTAACCGTAGTTCTCGCAGGTTTCGGGCGATCTATTGCAGAAGTCGGCGCGGTTATCATCGTCGGCGGCAATATCGAGCACTACACACGAGTGATGACAACAGCAATAGCACTTGAAACATCAAAAGGTAATCTTTCTATGGCGTTAGCGCTGGGAATTATCCTGATGACCCTGGCACTTGTCGTCAACGCGTTAGTATCCGGCCTTCGCATCAATTCAACGCGTCTTGGTTATGCCTGACGTTTCGAGCCAAAACCAGATTCATACGCTGTCCACCCGAAATCTGATGCTGAACATTGACGGGAGGCCGCTAATTGACAATATCAGCCTTGAGTTGCAACCGACAGGGACAAGTACAATCCTTGGTTACAACGGTGCAGGCAAATCGCTGTTACTACGATTGCTTCACGGCCTTATTCAGCCCAGCAAAGGTGAAATACGATGTAATGGTGAACGCTTGAGCCGTTCATATCGAAAAAAGCAGGCTATGGTTTTCCAGAAACCTGTTTTGCTTCGACGCAGCGTTATCGAAAATGTCCGTTTCGCACTCAGAGTCCGACACAGGGATGACCCAGATCATGCCAGGCAAATGTTGCAGGCAGTCGGTTTGGAAAAACAAGCGCTGCAACCGGCACGATTACTCTCCGGTGGTGAACAACAACGTCTTGCGTTAGCCCGTGCGCTGGCAAACGACCCTGAAGTATTATTTCTTGACGAAGCAACAAGCAACCTCGACCCTGCCTCGCTGGGCTGGATAGAGCACCGCATTCAGGAAATTTCTGACGGCGGCACAAAAGTAGTCATGGTCACTCACGATTTAGCTA
Source organism: uncultured Granulosicoccaceae bacterium (assembly GCA_937951345.1). Classification (GTDB taxonomy): domain Bacteria; phylum Pseudomonadota; class Gammaproteobacteria; order Granulosicoccales; family Granulosicoccaceae; genus CALFCE01. The sequence continues at coordinate 1,555 of CALFCF010000112.1, read as the reverse complement.
TGGCACATCGGTTGTCCGATGAAATTTTATTTTTGGATAATGGCCGTTTAATCACACAGTCATCAGCACAAGCGTTTTTCTCATCCACGCGGAACGACAAACCGGAAATCGTTGAATCGTTCCTAACCGGACGTCTACCGGAGCCACGTCTTGCTTGAAAATGACAAAGGTCCAAATAACTAGATACGCACCACATCTCGACTGAGGCTCTTAAATCGATGGGCTCCAAAAACCAACGAACAGCCGTTGTTTCTGTCGCTTCAGCCTGTTTTGAGGCGTATTTCAGGTAGACTCCTATAGCTGTTTGTCACACAGTGACAAGCTGGCAAACAAGCCAGCATGCATAATTGACACAAGACGTGTGGAGATTATCTACACGGCACATTCCCGTGCAACGTACTGAGAACAGTGAACTCGGTGCAGCGAACTTATTACAATGAACTTAGTGCAACGCCTCAACGTTAGATTTTAAACAAGATGAGCAACCCCTTTTTCATTCAATCGAATTCGTTCCTGATAATTCGGGTCATCGCTGTCGCTACCATAGGAGTCATCGCAAACCTGGCAGCACTAACGGGATCCGCACTCGCTGGCAGCCAAACTGGCACCGATGGTAAAACCAGCATTCTTGTACAATCGACGACCTCGACTGCTAACTCCGGGCTTTATGATTTTCTATTACCTCATTTTCAAAAAAATAATGATATCGAGGTACGCGTCGTAGCAGTGGGTACAGGACAGGCCATTAGAAATGCATCCAACTGTGATGCAGACGTATTGCTTGTACACGCAAAATCCGCTGAAGAAAAATTTATTGCTGATGGTTTCGGAATTGCTCGATTCGATCTTATGTACAACGACTTTGTACTAATCGGCCCGGCAGCCGACCCTGCAGGCATCTCGAAAGCAACCGACACCGTCGAGGCATTACAACTAATCGCTCAAACCAGATCACTTTTCGCATCCAGAGGTGATGATTCAGGCACACACAAAAAGGAGCAAGCGCTCTGGCAGTCTGCAAACATATCCCCCCTTACGGCATGGTACCGTTCAACCGGATCCGGAATGGGTGCTACCATCAATACAGGCATAGGATTAGGAGCCTATATTTTGACGGACAGAGCGAGCTGGATCACCTTTGGCAACAAGAACGATCACATTATTCTTCACGAAGGGGACAGCTCACTGTTTAATCAATACGGTATTATTCGGGTAAACGAACAAAGATGTGGCAATGTCAATGTTTCTGCATCGCAAACCTTTATAGACTGGATGTTGTCCAAAACCGGGCAGGATCTTATCAGCCAGTTCAAAATAGACGAGCAGCAGCTATTCTTCCCCAATGCGAGCAGCGCACAATGAAGCAGTACGGTAGAACAAGCGAGATAGCGAAGCTTTCGAATTAAATGAATTTTTAAGGAACCTCTGATTTATTAGGCGAGGCAGGCAGGGCAAGGCGAAATTTGGCGAAAAAGCGGAGTGTATATGCGAATACATGAGCATTTTGAGCCGAATTTCAACGCAGCCCTGGCAACGCAGGCAATAAATCAGAGGT
>CALFCF010000111.1 GCA_937951345.1 uncultured Granulosicoccaceae bacterium | reverse complement strand
CCAGTCAACGATAAACCGGCTAGCGAGGCGTAGCGGCGAATGCGTTTTACGTTGGCACGTGCGCGCTGCTCAGGTGTCAGATTCTGCTCTGCTCTTCTGGCACGAAACTCGGCTCGCCGGGTTTTCAGAAATTCCAGACGCTCCTGTTTGATCTCTGCCACCTGCTCATCAGTCAGGCTGGCGAGTACGTCATTTGCCCCATAAAAAGGATTACATATGCCAAGTCTCGACACGTTGTCGTTTAAGACCTGGCTCCAGTAGGCAACCTGCTCGCGTGTAACCTCGCCCGGTTCAGCCAGACGCTCCGCCACGTCACGCAACAGCAAATCATAGTGCGGCAACTGCGTCTGCCGGTGCCAGACATGAAAATGATCAACCAGATCGCGGACCGCAGTCTGCTGCTCCTCGGTCAACGTGCCATAGCTCAGCATGCGAGCCTCAAAGCGATCACAATCTTGGTGTCAGTTGGTCAATATCTTTGTCAGGGTGGACCGAGATTCTTTGCAGCACATCGGTGAGGTAGATGAAGGGTCGATCCCCTGGAGCTTGCAGGAGCAGATCAAGCTTTGGGTGATCCCCACCTGTTGCGCACCCGGTTCGGTCCAGCTAAACATCCAGTTCTTGCGGCCCATCGGAACCGGCCTGAGAGCCCTTTCCATGTGATTGGTATCAATGGGACCTCCGGTGACCCGCTGCCGGTACTGGAGTCGCATGGCGGCGATGATGATAATGATGAAGAGTCAGCGGAGTCTATGGTGCGAAAAGATAACGCCAAGACGAACAAAACTGCACCGTTACAGAAACTTTCGGGATTTTTCAATAAATCAGCCTGAGCTCTCTGATTTTTTCAATTCTATTGCTGCGGTAAACTCAGACCGCCCGGTCTAATCCTGCACTAGCGTACTCAGTACTAAAATGATGGCACAAAAATCGCTACAACGTTATCAGAAACGACTCTTGTAGCTGCCTGTCACAACAAGTGAGCTGAAATGCATAGTCGTCAACGTCATTACGAGGACTGTGTTGGTGAAAGCTCAATCCATCACGGAAAGTTGTGTCACGGAGGAGTTGCCGGAGATTAAGAATGCAGATTCCGGCGAACCACTTTTACATCCGAATGTTGTTACAGGCACTGAGCTGGCTAAGCGCCGGTTGTCTGCTGCTGCGCGTGCGGAAGTTAAAAACAGAGACTTGTCAGACAGCGTTATCAAACCTGCTGATGAGCAAAGCATTTCCAGTGTTGTTTCCCTTTTCCCGTCAAACGCTACCCACTTCAATGTAAAGGGTAAGTTTCTTTATCACGGTGATGAAAAGTACATCATAAAGGGAACGACATACGGCACCTTTGAGCCGCAATCCGATGGCTATTGCTACCCGGCCCGAGAAACTGTTGTAAATGACTTCAAGGCGATGGCGGGGGCAGGTATCAACTCTGTCCGAGTATACACCGTGCCGCCACGATGGTTGCTTGATATTGCCTATCGCAACGGACTAAGCGTGATGGTAGGTATCCCGTGGGAACAGCATCTCGCATTTCTTGATTACCGTGAAACTATTCGGCAGATAGAACAGACGGTTAAAGATGCTGTAATCGCCTGTAAAGAACACCCTGCTGTGCTGGCTTATTCAATCGGTAACGAAATCAATTCAAATGTCGTACGTTGGTTAGGGAAAAAACGGGTTGAAAACTTTCTGCAGCGCTTACGCTCTATCATCAAAAAAACAGATTCGGACGCGTTGGTAACTTACGTTAACTTTCCGACGACTGAATATCTGAATCTTGAATTTCTCGACTTTATCAGCTTCAACGTTTACCTTGAAGAAGAAGAAAAGCTGCTAGCGTATCTATACCGTCTGCAACAGGTTGCTGCCGGAAAGCCATTGTTACTCGCTGAAATTGGTATGGACAGCCGCAGTCATGGGACATCAACGCAGGCGCACGCGCTGGTATGGCAGTTACGCAATGCGTTTAACAGCGGCTGTATTGGTACTTATGTCTTTGCATGGACAGATGACTGGTTTACCGAGGGGCATGCGATCGAGGACTGGGACTTCGGTCTGATGACTCGTGCACGCGATGCAAAGCCAGCCTTATCTGCTGTCAGCAAACAATACGAACAATCACCGTTTGATGAGGTCGCTCAATGGCCGGAAATCAGTGTAGTGATTTGTAGTTACAACGGTGCTGCGACGCTTGATGAAACACTCACCGCAATCAAACAGCTTGACTATCCGGCCTATGAGGTTCTGCTGGTTGATGATGGCTCAACCGACGAAACCGCAGCGATTGGCAACAAGCATGGAATCAGGGTTATAAGTACGGAGAATTGTGGTTTATCGAGTGCGCGGAACACAGGGTATCTCGAAAGTACGGGTGAAATTGTCGCCTACATCGACGATGATGCATATCCCGATTGTGACTGGCTACGCTATCTGGCTATCGCATTCCGGAACCCGGAGATTTGCGCCGCAGGTGGCCCGAATTTGCCACCTCCGTCAGATGGATTTATCGCCGACTGCGTAGCGCGATCACCTGGATCGCCGCTTGAGGTTTTGGTATCAGACACTCAGGCAGAGCACATCCCGGGTTGTAACATGAGTTTCCGTCGCGACACACTGGTTGAACTCGGCGGGTTTGATTTACAGTTCCGGATTGCCGGTGATGATGTTGATATATGCTGGCGTGTGCTTGAAAACGGTGGGCAAATCGGGTTTCATCCGGCCGCGGTCAACTGGCATCATCGCCGTAATACCGTTTCCGGTTACTTAAGACAACAGACGCAATACGGTAAAGCCGAAGCACTGTTAACACGTAAGTGGCCTGAAAAATACAGTGCGACCGGGCATATTCGCTGGAGAGGTTCGATCTACGGGCAGGGATCAACCTTTCCTCTGCAAATCTTTCGCGACAGAGTGTACTCCGGTGTTTGGGGGAGTGCCGCATTCCAGCGCTTGTATAAAAACCCTCCCCAACGTTTAGGCACATTTTTATTGATGCCGGAAGCGTACCTGGTTTTGTTGATTCTGATACCGCTGTCGACTCTTGCTCTGTTCAATTCCTCCTTCGGTGGTTTTGTGTTGATCGCAGCGGCTCTGAGCGCGGGCTTGTTTGCTCAGGCGTTGCGAAATGGATTGCTCTACGCAAAGGATTTTGACGACCAACCGGTCAAGCAGCGCATTCTTCGATGTGCATTGATTTCATGTTTTCACCTGGTACAGCCTGTCGCTCGGTTGAAAGGTCGGCTGTTAAACGGGCTTTATCCGCTGAAACTAACCGGCTTGAAAAGCACACGTAGAAAGCTGTTCGATAAACGTTATTTCAGCCGTAAAGTCACAGGTCGTTTATGGGATGGACAAAACAAGTCTAGCCTGGAGCGATTATCAGATATCCATCAGCTGCTTAAAACACGTGGCTGGAATACGATACATGGCAACGGTGATGTCACATGGGATATGCAATTAAACGTATTACCTTTCGGTGCTGCAAAACTCAGTCTGCTGGTAGAGCCGCACGAACATAACGTAGATCGTGTTTGCTATCAGCTAGAGCGGTCAACGACAGCAGCCGACCGTTTTTTAATGTCAGCCAGTGTGTTCGTCCTTGTTTTGTCTGGTTTTTTCTCGAATACCTTGCCGGTTTTATCCGGCGTTATTGCAACGGTGATGATACTGGCACTTTGGTTAGCAGGTTCCAATCTGTCCAGTGCTGAACTGGAAGCTGCGCTGGAAGCGAAGATTAAGCAAGACCAGCGAAGTGATGCTTAAAACCGTCTTACACTGTATCAAGTGCCCTACCCGCACTGACAATTTCGGTGCTGATGGTCTGTGTATTGGTAAAAGACTTCTGTCTGTGCGTCAATCTGAATCACCCCGCGTAATGCCGGCGGCTGTTGTACTGCTCGGTGCTCTCACTGGTTTGCCATTCGATTTCGTCCAGGCCGCTACGTTGAACGAAGTTGCCAGATACAGGTTTGAGCCGAATGCGGGCCAATTGAAAGACTGGGATATTCTCAATACGTCGCATGGTTCGAACGGGTACATGAAGGTCAGGGATTCGATTTTAGATCGCGATGTGATTCAGTTTAACGGAACGCTGAGACTCGACTTCACACGACCGGGTTTAAACGTGACGACAAAGCAGTCAGGTAACCTGCAACCGACACCGGATGAGCGTTCGACCTTCAGTGTGAAGTGGACGATGCGAACAAATACTTCCTTCAAGGCTGTTGTTCTGGCTAGAACAACGCGGGGGCTGCGGAAAATGATCTATTTTCCAGCAAGCAAGACTCGCGCTGTCGATTTGAGTGATTCGATCGTAACAACAATCGATAAACGCAGTACCAGTGCGAAGTGGGTACGGATTCAACGTAACCTGGTCGAGGACCTGCAAAGAGTCCAGCCCGGCAATGCGATTATCGGCGTGGAATCGTTTCAGATCTCCGGCGAGTCGTTGCTTGCAAACGTATTTATAGAGGGCGTTGTCAATCCGGCAGCCGATGCAATCTCTAACAAACTAGCAGCGCAATCCCGTATTGGTGGAACAGAAAATTCGGCGCCTTCAAGTGCCACTGCCCTGCCGCTGCTGCCGCACAGACGCTGGTCTCTTCATCCGTATGTCGTCGCTGCGCGTAATGCTCGCGACAGGGACAATGAAATAATCGATGAGATCAGTTTTGCAGGGATAACTGCGAAATATGATGGTAACAGCATCGATGCATTTGTTGATATCTTCCCGGATTTTTCACTCGTTGAACAACGCGTAAATCCTATTGACTTCAGTTATAACGAAAAAGAGTTGGACGACGCTCGTCCCTTTTTTGTAACTGCAAAGCGCTACTTCGGCGAAGACAACGACTATTTTTACAGTATTCGTGTGCCTGACTTTGACCTGGGTGTGAAAACATTTCTGGATTACGGTTCAAGCCGGTTGGGAATATTGTATGTAGATTCACCGGACGATCGTCAGGATCTGCATGCCCATCTATCTCATTCCTATTCGAAAACTTCATTGTTTACACTGGATACTGTTGCTAGTAATCAGGGTGACCTGGAGCACCGCCTGGCTGCAATCAGTGCGAAAGATAAATTTCGCAACAATCTCTTTTACGATTTCAAAGGGGCTGCGGCAACAGTTTTAAGCCCAACGGAGGACAGTAACGGAAACTCACTCAGTCTGGAAGTTGGCTGGAATCCAGGGAAATGGAGTGTCTCATATGGATCAGATTTTTACGCTCTGGCATATAACCCGATCACAGGATTACTGGAACGGGATTTACCGGGTACACGCGGGCAGTTTGCGAATCTCGGTTTTTATTCATCTGGCAGTAAGTCGATAAAAGAACTTTATACAGATGTTTCCATCAACAGACGTGCGATCCTTGCCGGTGATACCCAGAACAACGGGTTAAATGTCACTAGCGGTGCCGAGATATTTGATCAGGCCAGACTGACGCTGAACTATTACAATCTGACTTACAGGCCGGTTACTGACACACTCGGTGTATTTACCGATTCTGTCAACAACGATGAATACTGGTCCGCTGATGTTGATCTGAACATTAAAAACAGTGTTTTTGGTTATGGGTTTTCACTGGCTGATGGTTTACTGGCAGGTGCAGAGTACAAATATATCGCGGGCTATGCCTGGGCCGCTGCCGCACCGGGGTTCAGTGTCAATATCTCAGCTGAGCGACTCACCAGCTTCGGTCAGTTTGATCAGTTTTCGTTCGGCGGTAAATTAAAAATCGATAACAGGCAGGCTGTTAATGCGTCGTATGACCAGGGTGATACCTTCAAACAGTTTCAACTTGCCTACCAGCGCAGGTTTGGCAAAGCACACGAAATATTCCTGAGTTACCAGCGTTTGACCGGAACCAAAGATGAGCTGATCGGTAAGTATGTCTGGAACATACAATGACACAGCAGCTGCGTATTGTTGTATCAGGGTTAATAGCGCAGTATCCTCTCGGCGGTGTAACCTGGGACTATCTGCAGTATCTGCTCGGTCTGCATCTAGCAGGACATGATGTTTATTATCTCGAGGATACAGGTTTCTGGCCGTTTAATCCGCAGCAGAGCGGACTTAGTAGCGACGGCTGTACTTTCAACGTTAATTATCTGAATTCGGTTTGCAAGGCATTCGGCATGGAAGATCGATGGATGTACCGCGTGCAATCCGACCCGCACCCAGACAACGATACCTATCACTGGTTCGGCTTATCAGATTCAAAGCGAAAGCAGGTTCTCTCAAGTGCCGATCTTTTGATCAATGTTTCTGGCTGTCTGGCTGAACCCGGTTTGTATCGAGAAAAAGCCAGGCTTGCTTACATCGATTCTGACCCTGTATTCACGCAGATCAAACTTGCTCTGGGTAAAGATGGCTTTGAAGATCAGATTGCCGGGCATGACAGACATTTCACGTTTGCAGAGAATCCTGGTCATCGGCTGGTAGATACTGTCTTTGACTGGTATGCAACACGGCAACCGGTTGTGCTGCGCGAATGGCAAAACGATTTTACCCCGGCATCACGATTTACAACTGTTATGAACTGGACCAGCTATGACGCAGTTCATCTTAATGGTATTGAATACGGTCAAAAGGATGTTGAATTCAATAAATTCATCGATCTACCTGCGAAGCTTGAACGAAGCAGGTATCCGACTGAGATTGAGCTGGCTGTCAATCAGGGTAAAACAACCCGGACGCCACATGACTTATTGCGCGCCAGCGGCTGGCATCTGGTTGACCCGAACGTGGCCTGTGCGGATTTATGGGCTTACAGAAATTTCATTACCGGCTCCAAAGCAGAGTGGAGTGTAGCCAAACAAGGCTATGTAAAGGGGCAGTCGGGCTGGTTCAGTTGTCGATCGGCCTGCTATCTGGCAGCCGGCCGGCCGGTGGTGGTACAGGACACCGGATTCAGTAGTGTCTACCCCACAGGTGTCGGGCTTCATGCCTTTACATCGGTTGAAGAGGCGCTGGTAGCGATTCAACAGGTTCAATCGAACTATCAGTCCGAACAAGCGGCAGCATCGGAGATCGCGCAGGAATATTTTGACTCAATCCGTGTACTGGATACGTTTATCGAGCAAGCCATGTGCACAACTATGACCGCTAAGCCTATTCACAAAGGGTGTGTAACAGGCGGGCTGAAACAGGCAGTCTGATGTGGCAGGTTATGGAATGAAGAGCAGGCTGCGTATAGTCGTTGGTGGCTACATTGTCAGAGGACCATTGGGTGGCCTGGCATCATCTTCAGTATGTTGCGGGGCTTTGCAGGCTTGGTCACGACGTAATGTTTATTGAGGACAGTGATGATTATTCGAGCTGTTTCGATCCACGTGACTGTGTGACGACCAACAACCCGGCATACGGCTTACATTTTCTGGAGTCCAGTTTCAACCGACTGAATATCAATGCAAGCTGGAGCTTCTATGATGCGCACGTTGATCGGTGGTTCGGTAAAATTTTTGCGCAGGTAAACGGGTTTCTTGCCCATGCGGATGTATTTCTTAATCTATCAGGCTTAACGCCAATGCGACCATAGTATGAATCGATTCCAAAGCGCATTTTGATCGACACAGATCCGGTTTTTACCCAGATACGCAACCTGCATCAACCGGAAAGACGCGCACGAGCCTCGGCGCACAATGGTTTTTACTCATTCGCCACCAATATTGCAGACGAAAACTGCCTCGTGCCTGATGATGGTTTCCCGTGGCAACCTACGCGACAACCGGTGGTTGTCGACGAGTGGAATGCTGCAGATCGACAAGTTAACTGCTTTGATAAAGCAGCGGGATGCCAAATGTTTACAACGGTTATGCAATGGGATAGTTACGCAGTTGAGTGTTTTGCCGGTATCGACTTCGGAATGAAATCCCGCTCTTTCAGCCCTTACATCGATTGCCGTCCAGCGTGTCAGATGGTGTGAATCTGCTGTTGGCTATGGGTAGCGACAGTGCACCGCGCGACCTATTGCTGGAAAACGGCTGGCAAGTTGAAAACTCGCTTGATATTACACAAACCCTCGATACCTATCGCGATTTTAACTTCAACTCAAATGCGGAGTTTTCGGTTGCAAAACACGGGTATGTAACTTCGCGATCAGGCTGGTTTAGTGAACGCAGTATCAACTATATGGCAGCCGGCCGCCCGGTCATAGTACAGGACACAGGCTTTTCATACTGGCTACCTACGGGTGAAGGTGTGCTCGCGTTTACTACGGTAGAAGAAGCTGTTGAATGTTTAGAAAGAGTATACAGAAACGGTGCGTTGCATCGAAGAGCAGCGCGGGAAATCGCAGTATCTTATTTCTGTTCGGACACAGTGCTTAAAGACCTTCTAGACAGTATTTTTTGCAGTGATTCTTCAAAAACAAAAGATCAGGCGAATGATACTGCACGTGCAGCATGACTTTTAATCCTGCTGCGACGGAGACTGTAACGGTGTGGAAAAACAGTAGCACTCTCAGTCAATGTTACGGTCGATGTGCCGACTATTACTTAAAGACATCGAACCAGTACATTTTTATTGCACCATGATGACAGCGCGATATAAGCCAATAATTCCGGTCATCTTCTGTCAAAGGCAGGGGCTCCTGCAGTTACTCGGGCTGGCTGTTGTTGCTGCAGTACTGACAGCACTGCTACCGTGGCCGCTGAAGCTTCTGGTTGATTACGCGCTGGTTGATGAAAACGCTTCCACCGGAAACAACCTGTTTAATTTCTCACCGTTGACACTGGTCATACTCGCCGCAGTAGCCAGTCTATTGATATTTTCTGCCAACAGTGCGATTAACGTCGCCAGTAGCTGGCTCTGGAGTAAAGTCGGGCAGCTGATGGTAATAGATTTATCCACGCGCCTGTTCGACCGCTTACAGCATCTGTCGAGGCTATACCATACGAAACATCCTATTGCAGATTCCCTGAGCCGCCTGACAGTGGATACATGGTGTGTTTTCACCATCGCACAGGCGCTTCTAATTACTCCTATTCAAAACTTGTTAACGCTGGCGGTAGTGAGTCTTTTCGCGTGGCAGCTGGATCCGTTTCTGACTGTGCTGTCGCTGGCATTAGCACCAGTGCTGGCAATTACATCAATCATCTTCGGTAATGGGATTCGCAATAACTCAAGGAAAGTACGTGAATCGCAATCACGCCTGATGACTTTTGTACACCAAACACTCGGAGTAATACCGCTGGTTCAGGTGTTCGGCCGGGAGCGGCGAAACAGTCGAGACTACCAGGTATTGTCTGACTCTGTTGTATCAACCGTTAAAAAAAATGCACTTGTTGACCACGGATTTAATCTGATCAACGGTGTTGCCATGAGCATCGGGCTTGCCATAGTTCTGTATGCCGGTTCCCAGCAGGTGATAGCCGGCACCATAACTGTCGGGAGTTTGTTGGTGTTTTTGGGTTATCTGCAAACATTGCAGGGTGAAGCCGAGTCGTTGTTGATGACCTACAGGAACCTGAAAACAGCCGAAGCAAGCCTTGACCGGGTTCTTCATATTGTTGAGACCTCAGATGAAGTTTCAGATGGCGAGCATTCGCGGCTGCTTCCCCGTACTACAAGGGCACGGGCGATTGATATTGAATTCAGGAATATCAGTTTCGGCTATGAGGCTGACAGTCCGGTGTTAAAAAACATATCGCTTCACATCCCGGCAGGTCAGACAGTTGCATTTGTCGGTGGTAGTGGCAGCGGTAAGTCGACACTTGCATCGCTGGTGCCGCGTTTTTTCGAGGCAAATTCAGGCGAAATCCTGATTGATAAAAAGCCGATTCAGGAAATCGCGATTAGCAGTCTCCGGGATCGTATTTCCCTGGTGTTGCAGGACCCGTATCTTCTTCCGATTTCTATCGCAGATAACATTGCATACGGAAAACCCGGGGCCACACGTGATGAAATTGTAAAAGCGGCAACCGCTGCCAACGCGTCAGCGTTTATCAGAAAATTGCCGGGGGGGTATAAAACCGTGCTCGGCGAGCGCGGCGTTACATTGTCGGGTGGCCAGAGACAACGCCTGTCTATTGCGCGGGCATTGTTAAAGGATGCGCCTATTCTGATTCTGGATGAGCCTACATCAGCGCTTGATAACAGAACAGAGTCCTTGTTTATGGATGCGCTTAAGCGGCTAATGCACGGCAGAACGACCATCATCGTTGCCCATCGCCTGCAAACAATCATTGATGCCGACAAAATTGTGGTTTTGCACAACGGGGAAATAACCGAAAAAGGCACCCATGCCGAGCTTCTGGCAAACGACGGTTTCTATGCTGAGATGTATCGCATACAACACCCTGAGAATCACGATAATGCAGATATAACCGGTAAAGCGGCATGAGCATATCTGATAAAAAGCCACAATCGGTTTCATTGACCAAACTGCTTCTGCCAATGGTTCGCAGTGAAAGGAGAGGACTGTCCATCCTGCTGGCATTGGTTGTTGCGGGCGCCGTTATCACTGCTCTGCTCCCCTGGCCATTGAAACTGATCGTGGATCATGTGGTCGGCGATAAGCCATTGCCCGCCATAATGGGTTTTATGCAGGGCTGGTTCCAGAGAGCCGACTCCGGCTTGTTGCTGATCGTTCTAGTTGTTGTCGGATTGATGCTGCATGCGCTTATGCAGGTAACTAAATTACTGGAAGGTTGGACACAGTCGGGTGTGGCTGAACGTTTGTCTCTTACGATGGGTGAACGTTTGCTGACTCATCTGCAGCACCTTTCGCCCAGTTATCATGCAAAGAATAAAAGCGGTGATCTGGTGCGTCGCGTCACGACCGATGCCCGATTCGTTGAAGATCTGGTACTGGGTGTCATGCTGCCGCTTCTAGCCTCGCTTTTCACGCTCGGCACAATGTTTATCATCATGTTTAATATGAACAGGGAAATGACACTGATCGCGCTGCTGGCAGCAGTACCCATACCTTTTATGATTCGCCTTTTCGCACCGCAAATGGCGGAGAAAACGTACACGCATCAAAAAAGTGAAGGTAATTTGATTTCCGTAGCCGAGCAAACATTATCCGGTTTGCCGGTAGTCCAGGCATTTGGCCAGCAAAGCCGTCAGTACGATAACTTCAGGACGCTCAGCGAAGGGACGATGCGGGCGTATCTGGATGCGATTAAATCGCAACTGAAGTTCAGTGTAGGCGTTAGTTCCTCTACTGCCGTAGGCAGTGCGATGATGATGGTACTGGGTGGTGTCGCGGTACTAAAGGGAACATTGTCTATCGGTGAACTTCTGGTATTTCTCGCTTATGTTGCTTCACTTTATGGGCCTGTTGAAGCTCTTTCCTATCTTTCCTCTGTTTATGCTTCTGCCAAGGGCAGAGCACTGAGGGTTCAGGAAGTCTTGTCGACGCAACCGGATGTCACATCCGGTGACGAGGCGGTTCAACTCACGGCTCCCGGTACCGGAATCAGCGTGCAGTTACAAAATATCGTTTTTTCCTATGAAGAGGGTTCGCCGGTACTGAGTGGCGTGTCTGTAAATGCTGACGCCGGTCAGTCGGTGGCGCTTGTTGGCGGCACCGGTTCGGGAAAATCTACGCTGGTATCCTTATTGCCGCGATTTTTCGATCCTGATTCCGGACAGGTAAGTTTTAATAATAAGAATGTTGTTGATCTCTCGCTTGAGAGCGTTCGAAATAATATTTCAATGGTACTGCAGGATGCTTATCTGCTACCGGTTTCGGTTGCCGACAACATAGCCTATGGCAAACCGGATGCAACCCGGAATGAAATTGTCCAGGCAGCAAAAAATGCCAATGCCGATGAATTTATTTCGCGATTGCCGGATGGCTACGACACAATATTAACAGAGCAGGCAAGCGATCTATCCGGTGGGCAGAAACAACGTATAGCCATCGCCAGGGCCCTGCTAAAAGATGCGCCTATTGTTATTCTGGACGAGCCGACATCTGCGCTAGATGCCCGATCTGAGCAGTTGTTCCTTGAAGCTATAAAGCGCCTGATGCAGGGTAGAACTACCTTTATCATTGCGCACCGCCTGTCGACGATTCAACATGCTGATCAGATTGTGGTGCTTGATCAGGGGCAGATCATCGAGCAAGGTTCGCATCAGGAGCTGGTTGAAAAGCGCGGCTATTATTACGCGTTACTTAACTGCAATCAGGCGACTGACGAGCGAGCAGCATAGAATGCGCTCCGGCATCATCACGATGTTGAAGTCGTTTGCATCTGATGGAACCCCTTTGGCAATCCGCTGCACCGTGTGGCCGGACCCAGCCGGCCGCCTCTGCCTCAGCGCTGCTAGCAAACCACACCACAGCAAGCACTGGCGGCTGAATACATTCGCGACCGATTTAAAAAAACCGGTGATAACCTACATCGCTGGTGCCTCAGCCACGGCGGGACGTAACCTCGGACACGCTGGAGCGATTATTTCGGCTTTTGGTGATCGTGGCGACGAGAAAACCGGCATGTTGCGGGAAGTAGGCGCCACCATTGCAGAAGATCCGGCATCCATCGGCAGTACAGTGGCTAACTGTCCTAGGGCACTCCAAATAAATCGAGTGTGCCGGTCGCGGCCATAAGAGCTGCCCCATATTCATTGATTCTCGTTCCAGGAACCAGTCAACAGCACGTTCGGCGAATAATCTTGAAAGTCCCAACGCAGCGGCAGCGCATTCGGACGTAACAGCACACGGCGTGGCCTGAACGTCCATAACCGTTCAGCACCCTGGAATGATGAAATTTCAGGCGAGTCAAGAAAGACCTTTGCATCACCTGTCAGATGGAGCAGATCCCCCGTTTCAAAATCCGGAAAGACCAAACCGGATTTGGGGTTGGCGATAAAATTGCCAAGCGTATTGAAAAAGCGATTTCCTGCAAAATCTGGAATCGTTAGCGAGCCATCTTCGTTTATTCTTACAAACCCCGGCTTGCCTCCACGATGCGAGATGTCAAGTTGTGGGCCGCTTTCCAGGTTCGCGTATGACGCGACGAAAAATGTATCCGCGTGCGCTATCCGTTGCTTCAGATTGCCATCAAGCGTTGTGCTTTCCTGAACCGGTTCGGCACTAAATTCTTGTGATCCGCGTACAAACGAAAATTTTCTGGTTTGTATGTATTGCGGGCAGTTGCCGAAGGAGTGCTCTACATCGACCCTGAAGCCTGTTTCTCTTGCTTCACTGATATAGCCATTCATCCGGTTACGCCGTCTTGTATGAAGTTCTATACCCAGTAGCCCAATCGCGGTTCCGTCTTTTGCATCTGCTGCTATAGGGTCATTGGGATCGAGCCTTGCAGAAATATTCAGCTGTGTTTCGTTCGGTGAATCGATAAATCCTGGCGTACCGGGAATTATCGTTGCCCAGGGGTCGCGCTTAGCATCGAGGCTACCGGCAACAATAAAGGGGAGTTGTTTAAAAAATTCCCGATGCTGTTCAGGCATAAAGGGTCGAATAGCCCGAGCACCGAACTTATTCATGCGCTCAGATACTCCGAGTTTCTCCTGAAGTTCTTTTTCCCCTGCGTGCCAGGGTGATTTTCTAATTGCGTCGGTATTCATCACACCTTGTTCCGTTTTATGCTCGACAGTAGAACAGAGACCCGTCATGTCGATAATGAGAAATCAAAGACCAAGTTGGCTCAACCCCGGGTGATCATCAGGACGGCGACCCTGCGGCCAATGGAAAAGGCGATCCTGCTCGTTCACTGAAACATCGTTTATGGATGCAAAACGTTCCTGCATTAATCCCGCTGCGGTAAAGACCCAATTCTCGTTGCCGTAGGCCCGGAACCAGTCACCCGCATCATTGTGGTATTCATACGCGTAGCGAACAGCGATACGGTTACCATCAAACGCAAAGAGTTCCTTGATCAGACGGTATTCATGTTCTGTCGCCCACTTGTTTGAAAGAAATTCAATGATCTCGGCGCGCCCGGTAATGAACTGACTGCGATTACGCCATTTGCTGTCTTCGGTATAAGCGAGTGCAACCTTTTCAGGATTACGACCGTTCCAGCCATCTTCAGCAAGGCGGACTTTTTCGGTGGCGCTTTCGCGTGAGAACGGTGGGACCGGGGGGCGCATGTGATTCTCCTATCCATAAGGTTAAGGGTGGGAACATACAACTATCTACCAGAATGCAGATTAGCTCGAATGCAAAACTCTTTATTTCAAAATACGAAACAATAAAAAAACATAGGTTAATTCAGAAAGGTATTAGCCCTCGGAGTTTCCACCGTCAAGTCAACAAACGAGCGCACCTTGGCTGAAGTCCTTCTGCCCTGACCATGTATGACAATAATGGGCAGGGGCGCGGGTGCAAAATCCTCAAGAACATGCACGAGTGAACCGGTGGCTATTTGCGCAGCTACCTGATAAGAGAGCACTCGCACCAGACCTACCCCTGCTTCGGCCGCCAAAATCGCCGCTGGGATGGAATTAAACGACAATCGATTCACCGGCTTAATTACTTTGCCATTGGCAAATTTCCATGCAGACTGAAAATTTCCCAGAGTTAAACCAATCGTTTGATGCTGGAGCAAGTTTTCAGGTGTTTGTGGCTTGCCTCGAATTTTAAAATAATCCGGACTGCCACAAATGCACAACCGAACGGATACCGCACGCGTAGCCATCAATGAGGGGTCCTGCAACACACCGATTCGAACAGATACATCGATTTGTTCTTCGAACAGATTGACGACACAATCGACCAATATCACCTCAACACAAACATCAGGGTACAGGTTGAGGTAATCTGAAATTATCGGTGTGAGGTAAATATTTCCAAACATTGAAGACGAAGTTACACGAATGGTACCTTAAGGCTTTCCGCGTGCACCTTGAGTTGCTTCATCCGCAACACTCAAGTCTTCGAGCACTGCCCGGACGTATTGCAGATACCGCTTACCCGTATCGGTGAGCGTAACCTGACGTGTCGTGCGTTGAACAAGCGTAACACCCAATGCCGTTTCCAGTTCACTGAGCAAACGTGTAACAGTTGCAGCGCTTACGTCTAGCTTGCGAGCTGCCGCAGCAAAACCGCGGCCATCAGCAACAGCAACAAACGTTTGTATGGCGCGTAATTTATCCAAATCAATTCTGGTTCGAAAAAACTGGACTGACAAGCTTCGAAAAAAGTACGACTGTATCCTGGCCCAGTCGCCTGGCTGCTTTGCCTGCAGCCCGTACGCGATGTACAGATACCACGCAATCACGAAAGCTATAGCCAGTACAACAATATCCGATTGTAACTCACGTTTGGGAACGTTTAAGCGTATCTTTCGTCTACTTGGCGTGTGGCAGGATTGTCACGTGAATTCTTCTGATCACAGTCACAGTCAAAAACAAGGATGATCGGTAGACAAAAGTTCTATTCTTGTACAAAAGAGTGGTTGCTAAAAGCTGGAGACAAATGCCGCGATACAACGATTGTTTATGATATTGCCGATGGCGACACGCCGATTATCAATCTGGCTGAATAATTACAGATGCTTGTAACTTAACTCTTAACGATCAATGCAGCGCCTGTTACTGTAGTCAACTCCGTACGTCCAGACCTTTACATCGATAACTAAGTGCATCCGATTTTTTGAAACTCGGGTCGTCTCGCGACAATGCACGAATAGTTGATGCCATCCCACCAAGATAATCAGACACAAATTCCCGCTGCTCGTGACTCAAGCTGTTACTGGCACGGTGAAAATAGTCTTCCCAAAGGGCACGATTATGAGGTGTTGTTTCGTTTGCCCATTCACGAAATGCCTGACGGCGGCCGTCGATATAACCCGTCACGCGTTTATCCCAACCCGGCTCTTGACGGGTATCAAGCATTGCGAAAAACCCGGCATCCCACTCATCAAGCACGTCACTAAACGGTTTACCGGGACGCTTCTGCTGCAGCATCGTTTCTCTTAAGTCATCCACCTGACTACCAGTCAACGATAAACCGGCTAGCGAGGCGTAGCGGCGAATGCGTTTTACGTTGGCACGTGCGCGCTGCTCAGGTGTCAGATTCTGCTCTGCT
>CALFCF010000110.1 GCA_937951345.1 uncultured Granulosicoccaceae bacterium | reverse complement strand
AACATACTAGCCTGCTCTATTCATGAAGGGTTCGCCACCAGAGTCTGGCTACCTAAGCAGCTCGCTCGATTCAGCGAAATTCGTAGAAATCTACGGATTGAGCTCAATCGAGTGAGCTGCGACGGCAGACGGGCACTGGTGATGAATAGAAAACAGTGTGCGAATACCCGCAGCGACGCTAATACTGCTTTTCTAACTGAAAATGGCTTAGTTTTCATTGTCACTGTTTTCGCCTTCGTGAATAGAGCAGGCTACTAAACCGACGTTGCGAAATATATCTCGAATAATGCAGTTCGACAAGAAGTTCCCAATGGTAAGAACCTATTGCCCTCGCAAACTAAGCAGTTGATCAAGGCGAGGATAAACACGCCGTGCATTACCTTCAAATACTTTTGCTTTATCTGCATCTGAAATATCTAATGCATCAATGTATCGCTTGGTGTCATCGAAATGGTGCCCGGTTTCGGGGTCTATACCCTTGACAGCACCAAACATCTCAGAGGCGAACAATATATTGTCGACTGAAATCACCCGGAACATGCAATCAATGCCAGCCTGATGATAGACACAGGTATCGAAAAACACATTGTTCATAACATGGGTGTCGAGCAACGGCTTATCGAGCATATCTGCGAGCCCCCGGTAGCGCCCCCAGTGATACGGCACTGCACCGCCTCCGTGCGGAATGATGAATCTTAGTGTAGGAAAATCCCGAAACAGATCGCCTTGTATAAACTGCATAAATGCCGTCGTGTCAGCTGCAATGTAATGCGCACCGGTCGCATGAAAATTCGGATTACACGATCCCGATACATGAATCATCGCCGGCACATCAAGCTCTACCATCTTTTCATAGAATGGATACCACGAGCGATCAGTGAGCGGCAGTCCCGTCCAGTGACCACCGGACGGATCAGGGTTCAAATTACAGCCAACAAAACCCAGCTCTACAACACAGCGTTGAAGTTCATCTATTGAGTTGGCAATGGGCGCACCGGGTGATTGCGGCAACTGACAGACGCCAAAAAAATTGTCCGGAAACAATCGCGTTACGCGGTAGATCATGTCGTTACACAATCGCGTCCAGCTTTTTGATATCGATTCATCACCGAGATGATGTGCCATTCCCGAAGCACGGGGCGAGAAGATCGTCATATCTGCACCACGTTCCTTCAGTGCACGTAATTGATTATTCTCGATACTTTCCCGAATCGCGTCATCGCTGATAGTACCGGGTACGGGTTGGTCCCCGACCGGGTTTTCAAACCACGCGAGTTGGCGTTTCCTGAAATCAGTAAACGCTAATGGTTCCGTTGTGTAATGTCCGTGACAGTCAATGATCATGGTGCGCTTGCGAGCTATGTTGCATCAGGCGCTATCTGCACGCAGATAACGTCCCGCTAACGGAATCAACAGCAAAACCGGTACGGTCAGCAATGCTGTCATAACGAAAAACCGAGAATATCCGAGAGACTCTACCAGCGTGCCGGAATACCCACCCAGTATTTTTGGAAATAACGTCATTAAAGAGCTGAAAATTGCATACTGCACAGCGGTGAACGATATA
Organism: uncultured Granulosicoccaceae bacterium; assembly: GCA_937951345.1. Lineage (GTDB taxonomy): Bacteria > Pseudomonadota > Gammaproteobacteria > Granulosicoccales > Granulosicoccaceae > CALFCE01. The sequence goes on along the minus strand of CALFCF010000110.1, from coordinate 13,338 downwards.
TTGGTCAGACTGGATAAGAACGCTATAAATGCAGCTGTTGCCAGGCCGGCGGCGATATTGTCAGCGAATATCACGACGTATAGCAGCAATACATCAGGCCCGCTGTTTGCGAGTAGCATAAACAATAGATTGGTCACTGCCGATAGCGCCGCGCCCAGCCACAGTATTTTGATTACACCAAATCTGATCGATAACAAGCCGCCTAGAAAACCACCGGCTATGGTTGCAAACAGACCAAATGTTTTAGCAACAGCCGCAATTTGCTCTTTGCTGAAACCCATATCCTGATAAAACAGGTTGGCAACCACACCAAGGACGATATCCGACATCCGATAGATACCAATAATCGCCAGCAGTAAAATTGCCGCGGAGCCGTATCGTTTAAAAAAATCGGCTACCGGCTCGAAGTAGGATTCCCGCACCAGTTCTGCACTGACAAAATGCCTATTGACGATAAACCGCGCGACGATCCAGGTGGATATAAGCGCAAGTGCAAGGCGCAGTACTTCAATACCAGTGACAGACAATGCGCGATTACCCAGTAAAGCACTCAGATCATCTGCGAAATTACTCCGAAGAAACGATGTAAAACGAAAAATCAGAATAAACACGCACACCGCCAGCAGAAACAGGCAAAAGAAACGCACATAGTCATTCGTTGCGTAGTTGTATTTGTCCGGTTGGCGGTACTTCGGCTCACCGATCAGCAACGTTGTGGCAACACCGATCAACATCACCGACGCCATGGCCAGATATGTCCACTGCCATGCGTGATAGCTGTAGGATTCTGCAGTGCTGCCCAGGCGGGCAGCTAAAAACAATGCGCCAGCACCCGCAACCAGCATGCCGATGCGATACCCGGCAACGTAGGTTGATGACAGCAATGCCTGCATTTCACTTTCAGCAGCCTCGATGCGGTAGGCGTCTATAACGATATCCTGTGTGGCGGATGAAAAACCTAATGCAACGGCAGCAAATGCCATTAGCGTCAGGCTTGTACTACCGTTAGCCGGATCGATAAGCGCCATCCAGCTTATGGATAAGATAACTGCCAACTGCGACAACAGCATCCAGCTGCGGCGCCGTCCGAGCAAACGCCCAAGCAACGGTAATGGCAGCTTATCAACCAGTGGCGCCCAGACAAATTTAAATGAGTAACCGAGTGCCGCCCAGCTGAAAAAAGTGACTGCTGATTTTTTCGTTCCCGCCTCAGCCAACCACAAGCTTAGTGATGAAAAAATCAGCAGAATGGGAATGCCGGCAGAAAAGCCTAGAAACAAAAGCGTTATCGCACGAGGATGCAACAGCATTCGCCACGTCGATAGGCGTGATTCCAGCCGGTTACCGGCGGGCTCCTGGTCTACGGCAGTTTTAAGAGACACGGCAAACGGATATCCGGATAACCAACCTGTGACTTTGTTGCTCTGATAGAGCAGCTCTTGTACGCTGAGTATAACGGAAGCACTGTCGCGTCAGGTTTCGTATTAACAAAGGAATTTCTAAACGTTGGTTTAAATTCCCGCAGCACCCCCATAAAGCTCTCCGGGAAACAATCTCTCCGATATACAACCGGCTCAAACTCAAGCACAAAAAAACATGAAAAGTATTCTGATCACCGGGAGTTCGAGCGGCATTGGCTACGATGCAGCGCTCAGGCTACATAAAGAAGGCTGGCAGGTGCTGGCGACATGCAGACAACAAGCAGACTGCAAACGCCTGCAGGAACTTGGACTTGAATCCTTTAAGCTTGACTATGCTGATTCAGCATCCGTTGTTTCCGGTGCAGAGCGGGCTCTGGAACTCACTAACGGCAAACTGGACGCAGTATTCAATAACGGCGCGTTTGGTATTCCGGGTTTAGTCGAAGATCTGCCCCGCGACGCACTCAGAACCATCTTTGAAACCAATCTGTTCGGGCAAATTGAACTGACCAACAAGCTGCTGCCTGCGATGAGCGAGCTTGATCGCGCCTACATGATCTTCAATTCATCGGTGCTGGGGTTCTCAGGCATGCCCTACAGAGGCGCCTATTGTGCGAGCAAATTTGCAATGGAAGGTATCGTCGATACGCTACGCCTCGAGCAACGACACACAAACTTGCAGATTGTGCTGATCGAACCCGGGCCCATTACCAGTCGGATCAGACAGAATGCGATCCCGCATTTTGAACGCTGGATAAACCACCAAGCATCACGACAGGCCCCTCGTTATCAGAAGGAACTACTGCCACGGTTGTATAAAGGGACTGACAAACCTGATCGATTTGAGTTACCAGCAAGCGCCGTGACGAATAAACTACTGCGGATACTGAACAACCCTAAGCCGCGTCCGCGCCAGTATGTCACCGTGCCCACCTATCTGGCAGGCACAGCGAAAAGACTGCTTAGCTCACGCTTGTTCGATAAATTTCTATCGTTGGGTTAGCTCGCATATGACACTGCAGGCTAACGCACCGGATTACAGCGCCTTAAGAATATCGTTAACCGAATCTTTAGCGTCGCCAAATAGCATGCGCGTGTTCTCATGGAAGAACAACGGGTTATCAACACCGGCATACCCCGTCGACATACCGCGTTTCGAGACGATGACCTGACCCGCTTTCCAGACTTCAAGTACCGGCATGCCGGCAATGGGACTGTTGGGATCATCAAGAGCAGAAGGATTGACGGTATCGTTAGCGCCAATAACAATGACGATATCGGTGTCGGCAAGATCATCATTGATCTCATCCATTTCCAGCACAATGTCGTAGGGTACATTCGCTTCAGCGAGTAACACATTCATATGTCCCGGCATACGCCCGGCCACCGGATGAATGGCAAATCGCACGTCGACACCGTTAGCACGAAGTTGTTTGGTCAATTCAGACACAGGGTGCTGAGCGTGCGCAACCGCCATACCATAACCGGGCACAATGACGACACTTTGCGCGTCCTGCAATTGCAGGGCAAGTTCGTCTGCGGTGGTGGGAACCACCTCTCCCTGCTCAACGTCTCCGGCAGCTGCTGCACTGGCATCAGTGGTACCGAATCCGCCGGCGATTACGCTTAAAAACTTGCGATTCATCGCCCGGCACATGATGTAAGACAAAATTGCACCACTACTGCCAACCAGTGCCCCGGTGATAATCAACAGATCATTCGACAGCATGAATCCGGTGGCAGCAGCAGCCCAACCGGAATAGGAATTCAACATGGATATAACCACAGGCATATCCGCACCACCGATCGCCATTACCATGTGAACGCCAAACGCAAAAGCCAGCAATGTCATGATCACGAGTAAAAACGTACCGAACCCTTTACCGGCACCAAGGAATACAAAAAGCAGTATCAGACAGGCGACGCCAATACCCAGATTCAGCAAGTGTCTGTTTGGCAGCATCAACGGGGCGCTGCCGATTTTGCCGTTGAGTTTGCCCCAGGCGATAACAGAACCGGTAAAGGTGAGCGCTCCAATCAGAATACCGAGATACACCTCGACATTATGGATAGTGTGCTCCGCACCTTGCAGCGCCAGATCAGGATCGAGGTAGCTCGCAAACCCGACAAGAACCGCAGCCAGACCGACAAAGCTGTGCAGTATCGCAACCAGCTCGGGCATTTGCGTCATCTCAACACGTGAAGCCAGATACGCACCGATGCCGCCACCGATCAACATCATGATCATCAGTACGCCGTAGTTGGTGACATCGCGACTGAGTATCGTTGCGATGATCGCGATCGTCATGCCGGCTATGCCGCACAAGTTTCCACGACGTGCGCTCTCCTGCTTTGATAAACCGGCAAGACTGAGAATAAAAAGTATCGCTGCAACAATATAGGCAGCAGTGACCATTCCTGCATTCATTGATCCGCCCCCTATTTCCTGAACATTTTAAGCATACGCTGCGTAACCAAAAAGCCGCCAGCGATATTGATACTGGCAATCAGAATCGCAATTGCCGCTAGTAACATCACAAACCCGGATGACGAAGAGATTTGCAATAACGCTCCAATTACGATGATGCCGCTAATCGCATTGGTGACACTCATCAACGGCGTATGCAGTGATGGTGTAACCGACCAGATCACCTGATAACCGACGAAACACGCCAGAACAAAAACGGTGAAGTGACTCATAAATGAAGCCGGCGCAACCGCGCCGACAGCAAAAATCGCAAGCACACCGACCGCCGCTGCGATCAATACCGATCTGGATTTCTCAGCTGCGCTCATGTCGCTGGATTGCGCTGTCTCGCCAGCAGCAACAGCGCCGGCCTGTGACGCCGGCCGTGCAGGTGCAGCAGTCAGTTTCGGCGCCGGCGGCGGCCAGGTTACTTTGCCATTGTGAATCACCGTCGTACCGCGAATGACTTCGTCATCCATGTCCACCACCGCGTTACCGTCTTTCTCAGGTGTCAGGTCTGTCAGCAGATGACGCAGGTTGGTTCCGTATAACTGACTGGCCTGCGCTGCCATTCGACTCGGCAAGTCGGTGTAACCGATTATCTTTACACCTGAATGCTCGATAACCTGATCAGCACGAGTGAGTTTGCAGTTACCGCCCTGCTCTGCGGCCAAATCAACTACCACACTACCGGGCTTCATCGACTCGATCATGTCAGTTGTTATCAATTCCGGTGCAGGTTTGCCTGGAATCAGTGCCGTTGTGACAATGATGTCGACTTCTTTGGCCTGCTCACGAAACAGCGCCATTTCCGCCTCAATAAATTCCTTACTCATGACTTTGGCGTAGCCACCTTCGCCGCCGCCGTCTTCTTCAAAGTTCAGCTCGAGAAACTCCGCACCCATACTCTCGACCTGCTCTTTAACTTCTGGTCGCGTATCAAAAGCACGCACGATTGCCCCCATGCCGCGGGCAGCGCCAATTGCTGCCAGACCCGCAACACCGGCGCCGATAACCATAACTTTGGCAGGGGGTACTTTGCCGGCCGCGGTGACTTGTCCGGTAAAGAACCGATCGAATTGATTGGCAGCCTCGACAATTGCACGGTAGCCGCCGATATTTGCCATCGAACTCAGCGCATCAAGTTTCTGCGCTCTGGAAATACGCGGCACGGAATCCATTGCCAACACCGTCAACCGCTTGTTTGACAATCTTTGCAGCAACGACTCGTTTTGTGCTGGCCAGATGAAACTGATCAGCGTACTTCCTTCTTTCAGCAATTCAACTTCGTCGCCGAGTTCTGCGTGTTCGCCCGGTGCGCGTACTTTCAAAATGATGTCCGCAGACTGGTACAACGCGCGCACGTCTGTCTCAACATCAACGCCGGCATCGCTAAAAGCACGATCAGATATATTGGCAGCGGCGCCCGCGCCGCTTTCAACAGCAATACGGTAACCGAGTTTTTGCAAATGACCGGCTGTTTCGGGTGTGAGCGCAACGCGCTGCTCACCGGGAAAAGATTCTTTCGGTACACCTATTAGCATTGGTTTTTCCACCGTTTGCCGGCCACCCTCTAACCCGGCCGGATATTTAATACACCACTACAACATACTATCGATGTCACAGCGATACTACCCTGTCGCGATCTCTCGCGAGTTTGCAAAGTGTTAAAAAAGGGCCGCATCATAACAGGCGAAGATGTACTTCGCGGTCTTTCAGAGAATTCGACCTGTGGCAGGCGATTGATCACCCGGCAAAATGAGCGGTAGCCACCTGAATCTGCGATACACAGCGAAACAGCCTCAAAAACTGATTTTCAAATCGGAAACGAGCCGGTATCGTATAATCTTAGATTAGAAATTCCCTAACGAGGACTACACTATGTGGCTGGCAACTTTAATTCTACTAGGTATCGCTGCAATCCTGGCGCTATGGGGCTGGGATGAAAAAACCCGGTTTGAGCAACTCAGCGCTCGACGCGACACCACTCAAAAATAGAATCGACGGTGCAGCATTGACGCAACCAGGCAGCCGTCAGTCCAGCCGCTGCATCTCGCGTGCCAAACAACCGGCGAAAAGCAAGTCTGAGCTGTGAAGGTAACTGGTACTCGCCCCTGATTCAGGGACTGCATTGCACGGTGCCTTTTCCTGCCTTTCTTGTTTTATTAAGAGTCATCGCGCTATAGCATAAAGATACTACACGCAACTATATGTAGGGGCATGCTGGAGTCGTTAAAAACCCGATCATAAGATCGGCGCGGTTGTATAAACAGGGGATTCGCGCAAGTTGCGGTAAACACGCATAGGAACTATCCCTGGCTTGAAGGTAATATAAAAACACCAGAGATCGCACGACATGCAAAATAATTGTATGATTTCGAGCGGCTCTCTGCCTAAATCCCTTTATTGGAGGAATTCATGTCACGCAGAAAATTTCTGAAAACCGGGGCAGCTGGACTAGCCGGCGCCAGCGTTGCTGGTACCGGGCTGATAACCAGCGCTCCGGCCATTGCACAGGAAAAAACCAAACTTACGGTAGTTTCGACCTGGCCACGCGACTTTCCAGGCCTGGGTATCAGCGCACAACGACTGGTTGCCCGAATCGGTGAACTATCGGAAGGATCAATCGAAACTGAGTACTTCGCCGCCGGTGAACGTGTCGGTGCGTTTGATTCATTTGACGAAGTAGCATCAGGAAACGCGCAAGCTTATATTGCGGCTGATTACTACTGGAAAGGCAAGCACCCAGCATGGGCATACTTCACATCAGTTCCAATGGGTATGACCACAACTGAGTGGACCGCCTGGATTAATTTTAAAGATGGTCAGGCACTATGGGATGAAGTCGCCAGTGAGTTCGGACTCAAATGTCTGCCATGCGGTGCGACTGGTACACAGATGGGTGGCTGGTTTAACAAAGAAATCGAAAGTGCAGATGACCTCAAGGGTCTGAAGATGCGTATCCCGGGCCTTGGCGGTGACGTGATGGCCAAGCTGGGTGCCTCTCCGGTTTCACTACCGGGTGGTCAGATCTACGAGAACCTGGTTTCAGGCTCTATCGATGCAACTGAGTGGGTTGGACCGTATAACGACTACTTCATGAAGTTCTACGAAGCAGCGAAGTTCTACTACTACCCTGGATTCCATGAGCCGGGCGGTGGTTTGTCATTCGGTATGAACAAGGAGTTCTGGGATGGCTTGTCCGATACACATAAAGCCATCATCACAGCTGCTTGTCAGGAAGAGCATTCGCATCAGTACCATGAAACTGTAGCGAATAACGGTGTGTTCCTCGCCCGCATGATTAACGAGAACGGCGTTGAATTGAAAGAATTCAACGACGATATCTACGATAGTTTTGCAGAAGCATCAGTTGAAGTCTTCGAAGAAACCCGTGACCACAGCGCACTTGCTGCCAAGGTTCACGACAACTTCACCGAAGCGCTAACCGAAATGGGCGGCTGGATGAAGATCGCTGAAATTGCATTCAGTAACCAGCGAAACCGTATTCTCGACATCTAGTCGTACGGTATACCCTGCCAACGCACTGTCGCGTTGGCAGTTAATACTGCCGGATGTTTCTGGTACTACTGACTGGTACTACCGGTTACACCGGCAGACCCCGACTGCCAATTATCCGGCATATAAGCGCCAGACAACCTGCGATTCCACGCCTCTCAAAAAAGCCTGATTGAGGGACGCCGTGTACCAAGTTGTGACGAGCAAAGCGCTCGGCGGCGTGTTAGGATTTTCCCGGCGACAATCCTGTCGCTTGTTATCCGAAAGCGTGGTCATTCAATAGCGTTATCGAACTATGCAGACAACGACTGTCAAACCTGCCCTTTTCATTCGATTCTTTGGATGGGCAATGCTTGCCGCGCTGGTAGTGTATTTCGTAAACGTCTACCTCAGCGTCTCGAAAGGCTGGCCAGGCGCGCTGTCGTTGCTGGATGATGATGGTAATCAGCAAGCACGTGTTCAGGCGGGCTTGTATCTGGGAGCGATGGCTGTTGCGTTACTGTTTGTGCTTTCCACTTTCAGGCGTAGTCTGCGTGCTGATGCTGCTACAGTCAGCGCGATCAATGCCAGTCTGATACGTGGCTGCTTCTGGGCAGTCGTGTTCGTCGGGCTTGCCGACGCAACGATTTCTTTTTTGCGGGTGGAAGGTCTACTGGACAATGTCGTCGGTGTCGAACTGACCAAAGATCTTGGACGTTCACAATTCAGAGGAATGTATGTACATCTGCCACTCGTTGCAGCTGGCATTTTATTCGGTTTGTGCACGCGCACACTGGGTTTTCACTGGCTCGCCCTGCTAATCGTAATCGCAGAATTAGCCATCGTTATTACACGTTTTATATTTTCCTATGAACAGGCCTTCATGGGAGATCTTGTCAGGTTCTGGTACGCCGCTTTGTTTTTGTTTGCCAGCGCACACACGTTACTGGCTGACGGACATGTGCGCGTCGATGTATTTTATTCCGCTATGAGCCGGCGTCGCAAAGGTGCGATCAACTCGATCGGCGCAATCCTTCTGGGAATGTCACTATGCTGGACAATTATTTATTTCGGCTTCAAGGGTAAAGCTTCAATCATCTATGGTCCGCTGACCAAGTTTGAAGTATCACAGTCCGGTTTCGGTATGTACACAAAGTACTGGATGGCAGCCTTTCTGGCGGTGTTTGCAATCACCATGCTGATTCAGTTCGTCGCGCAATTGTTCGACGCTTATGCGGACGTTCGGCAGGAACCAGGTGGCATGTCCGAGACAACGGAAACTGCCGATCTATCTGACTACGAAGTTCCTGACGGTGCGACTGAACCCCTGCACCCTTAATTTATAGCGATACTTTTAACCTCTACCGGCACAATAAAGGCAAACGATGGAACTGGTTTTTCTTGCATTGCTCATCCTGCTGCTGGCACTGGCACTCGGTTCCGGTTACCCGGTTGCATTCGCACTGCCGGGCGCTGCGATAGTCACCATTCTGCTTGCCGGGGTTTGCGGGCACTACTTCGCCGGCAATGTGGACGCGTACTTTCACCAGGACGGCCCGTCACAATGGCTTAGTGCCGGTGTCACCAACCTGCGCGGAATTTACTGGGAGGTCGAGCGTGACACGCTGATCGCGATCCCGCTTTTTATTTTCATGGGCATCATGCTACAGCGATCCAAAATCGCTGAAGATTTGCTGGTCACCATGGCTCAACTGTTTGGACCGGTACCGGGCGGTTTGGGTATCTCAGTTGTTTTCGTCGGCGCACTGCTCGCTGCGACCACCGGTATTGTCGGTGCAACGGTCGTCGCAATGGGATTAATCTCGTTACCGGTCATGCTGCGCAACGGTTACTCGCAATCGCTTGCTACGGGTACGATCGCCGCATCCGGCACGCTCGGACAAATTATTCCACCGTCCATCGTACTTATCATTCTGGCAGACCAGCTCGCCTCAGCCACCGATCAGGCTGGCACCGCTCGGGCGGCTTTACACAAGGCCGCGACCGGTGAAATCAGCATGCCATCGGAATTCGCTGTGACATCAACCAGCGCGGGGGAAATGTTTCTGGGAGCGCTTTTCCCGGGTCTGGTACTGGTCGGGCTGTACATGGCCTACATACTGATCTCTGCACTGTTGCGGCCCGGTACTGCCCCGGCAGTACGATCAGAGGGAAGCTTCAATCTTGCCTTTATTGGCAAGGTGCTCGGCACGCTGGTACCACCGTTAGCGCTGATATTTCTTGTACTGGGTTCAATCATCACCGGTATTGCCACCGTTAACCAGGCCGGAGCGCTCGGTGCTGTGGGTGCACTGTTGATGGCTGGGTATCGTCTGTACGATGGGAAAAACCGCTACTTGCCGGCGATTATTGCACTAGTCGCCATGGGCTGTATTGCGCTGGTGCTGTACTTCTTTGACACCAATGTAAAAAACCTGAAAACCGACCGTGATGTGCTGGGATTGATTCTGTCGATTACCGCTGTTGCGCTCTTGCTGATTGCACTGATCTGGAGTGGCGCGCGTGCAATGCGTGACAACACGTTGCATGAAGTCATGATCGAAACGGCAAAAGCCACCTCACTGGTATTCATAATTCTGTTGGGTGCTGCCATGCTCACGGCCGCGTTCCGTGCGTTTGGCGGCGAAGAACTGGTACGCGACTTTTTAAATAGTCTGCCCGGTGGTTTCTGGACGAAATTTGTCATCGTCATGGCGGTCATTTTTATACTCGGATTCTTTCTCGACTTTATCGAGATCGCAGTAGTGGTGGTGCCAATCGTGGCACCGATACTGCTGGCAGACCCGTCTGCGAATATCACAGCTGTCTGGCTCGGTGTCATGATCGGCTTGAACATTCAAACGTCTTTTTTAACACCACCTTTCGGGTTCGCGCTGTTTTATTTGCGGGGTGTTGCACCAGCTATCGTGAAAACGATAAATATGTACAAGGGTGTTATCGCATTCATCATTCTGCAACTGATCGCGCTTGCGATCGTCGGCTATTACCCGCCACTGGTTAACTATCTGCCGAATCGTGTATCGCTATTGTCAGAGACAGCGCCACCGCCCAGAAACCCCAAATTGCAGTACTGCCTTGAAGAGTACACTGCGCTGGAAATTGAACGTAATGGCGACTCACTACGTGCAGCGATTGCTCAAGCACGTGGACTTGATCTTTCGATATTGCCCGCTAAAACCGAGAAAGCTCTCGGTAGCAGCTTTGACGATGCCGAGAATGCACTGCAATCATTAGCTTCCATTGGTGAATCTCAACAGGCTGTACTTGATGCATCTGAAGACTATCGCCCGATTCACCGCCAGGTTCGAGATATCGAAATAAAAATCCGCAGTAATGAATTGCGTATCAAGGATTTGAAAACAGCGATAAGCCGGGTCGCTAACTCCGAGGGCACTGGCAGCGTGGAAGATCGGAAACTGGCGCTCGAGAGCGCCATGTCGGGACTCGAAGCAGAAAACGAAGCGCTGCTGGCATCTATTCCGCCCGAGTGGCAACCGGCCAATGAAGAATTCACCGCTCTGCAAAAGGCTGAATCCGACGCGCGTACTGCGTATCGGCGTAGTGCTGACAGTAGCTACAGTGAAGTGGCGGAATTGCAGGCTGTGTTAGAGACCACCGAACAACTCGTGGCACTCGGCGACAGTTTGCAAAGTATGAAAGCTGATATCGCAAACAACGAGCCCGCCGACATGGTGGACCCGTTAAAAGCGCTGGCTGCACAATTTGGTGACGTCGAAGGCGCATCAAAAATTCGTTCAGCAGTATCGAAAGCACGTTCGGCATTGAGATCGAAAAACCCTGATGTTGATAAAGCGCTAGACTCAATGGACAAAGCGATTGCAGAATTCGATGACGCTGTTGCCTGGCGCATGCAAGCCAGCGAAACACTTGCCGAACCCCTGGGTGACTATCAGAACGTTCTGAAATCCTCCATTGGTATTCGCCAACAGCAACGACTGACCCGCGACCAGGCACTCTACATGGCGAGTTGTAATGCCCACCACAGGGACATTTCACTGAGTTTCTAATAGCGTCCGGTTGCAGACGTAACTAGAGGCGTTGTTCCACACGGACAAGAGCAATGACGGAACAGGCTGACAATGTAACGATGTCCGGCGGTGGCCTTTACTCGCTGGCGACTATCGGTGCAAAACACGTTATCGACAACACCTTGCCGCGTGTACTCAGTGCGTTGGACAACTGCACTCAGACAGGGTCGGCATCTGCGTTGACCTTCTCTGATATGGGGTGTGCTGACGGCGGCACATCACTCGACTTGTGGCGCGGCGTCATCGAGCATTTGCGCAACAAAAAATCCTATGCCGGTGATATTCAAATCGTCTATGCCGATCAACCGAACAACGATTTCTCGGCGCTGGCAAAAATCACCCATGGCCTGACTCAATTCAAGACCTACCTCGACGAGTTTGATCGCGTATACATTCTGCAATCTGGAGCGTCCTTCTATATACCGGTTCTACCTGCATGCACGTTGGATCTCGGTTTTTCAGCAACTGCCATGCACTGGTTACGTGGCAAGCCAGTGGATATCACCGGTCACGTGCACATGGTGGGTGCGACGGGAGACGAACAGCAGGCATTTGAAAAACAGGCTCGACGTGACTGGACTGAAATTCTGTTACACCGCGCGCGCGAGCTTAAACCCGGCGGCCAATTGGTGCTGGCCAATTTTTGTCGCGATGATGAAGGTCGCTACCTGGGTGGAACAACCGGGGTTAACATGTTTGATACATTCAACGATATCTGGCAACACTTTGTCGACGACAAAGTCATCACCGAAAAAGAATATCAGTCGATGACACTTCCACAGTACTACAACACTGTTGAAGAATTTTGCGCACCCTTTCAGGACGCTAACAGTGCAGTGAGTAAAGCCGGACTGCAAATGGAATCGATTGAAACCGCTGTCGTGGCCTGCCCTTTCGCAGAAGATTTCAAAACGCACAAGGATGCAAAACAGTTCGCTGAAAAGTACGTACCCACCATTCGCAGTTGGAATGAAAGCACGTGGTTTGCAGCGCTATCAACAAAACGCAGCCTTGCTGAACGACGCGACATAATTGAAAACTATTACGAAACCTATCAGTCACGGGTCGAAGCGCAACCGACAGAACACCGTATGGACTATGTCCACGCCTATATGACGATCAGCCGGCGGGCGGAGTAACATTCGCTAACTGCAATCGTTTTCTTAGCAAATCGTGTAAAAAAGCAAACGCTTGCGTTTGCGGCCCCATAGGTCATTGCTTATCTGCTCGCTCATCACTCAATATTTCCGAAATGGTCAGTCGGTTGTCAGATGACAGTGGCTCCTGACACATCTCGAGATGCAGCGACGTTTGGTCTGTCACCGGATGTGCCGCAATAACTTTATCATCGAGCTCAATACCCAGGCCTGGTGCATCCGGCTTCAGCAGATACCCGCGCTCCCACGATAACGGCTTTAGCAACAGTTGTTCGTGCAGCTCCGTCATTATTGTCTCAAGGATAAGAAAGGAAGGACTACTGAACGCAACATGAGCGGCAGCAGCATGTGCAACCGGCCCGCAATAGATATGCGGTGCAACCTGCGCATTGTAAAGCTCCGCCAGCGCAGCGATCTTTTTGGTCTCCCAGATTCCCCCGGAACGTCCTATATCCGGTTGCAATATACGGACACCGGCTTGTAGCGCTTGATGAAATTCCATACGGGTTGTTAAACGCTCACCGGTTGCTACCGGTATGCTGATCGCAGCGGCGATAGCAGTCAGTGATGAAAGCTGGTCCGGCGGACACGGCTCTTCAAACCAAAGCGGATTGAAGTCTTCGAGCTGTCGTGCCAGCCGGATAGCAGATCCGGTTGTCATCTGGCCATGGGTGCCAAACAGTAAGTCCGCGTCAACACCCAAAGCCTCGCGTAGCGCACGTGCG
>CALFCF010000109.1 GCA_937951345.1 uncultured Granulosicoccaceae bacterium | reverse complement strand
CGGCGTGCCAAACAACAACAACACGCAGCAAGCCGTCAACAAGGAAGGTTTGCGAGATCTTCCTGATCCCTTGGTAACAGAGTCACATGGTTGTTTACATTTCATATGTTTATTCCTTTTGTGTATGCGTCGTACATACCTTCAACGTACTTTTCGGTACTTCGTGGCGATTTCTTTACCAAAAACATGCCGTTGGTTGCCGGTAGAATTAGAAAATTGTGTTTGTTTCAGTATTTGTGAACTCCTTCCAGTTCAGCGTTATCAAATAACAAAAATATAATGTGGATTTCGGCCTTTCCGGTTTGCATAATGCATTTAAACACCGGCCATTGATTGCTAATCAGCCAGAGGTGATTCTCGCGGCCGGACTCGACAAGCTCGCTAACCCGCATGATCCCGGACGGGCGCGGTGCATTAATAGGTAGGAAGAACCGCACAAGGCAACAGGTATCAAGCAGCAACCCTTTAACATGCTGGACGCCATGCGTTTACTGGGCAAAAGCAAACCGCTGCGTGCCGAACTGGGTGATGAATTGATTGATGCATACGTCAGGCTCAAACAGGCAGACTGGCGTAACTACGCTGCACATTTGAACGATTGAGAGCGATAGAACACACTCGATTACTGACGCGTTTGCTACTCACTTCGTTACAGATTGTTTGTGCAACCTGAGAGAGAGAAACGAAACCTGAGCAACGAATGGAGCGATAAAAAAGGGGGGGTGGAAGCGTACGTATTGCCTCAATGCGCTTTAATAATTGCGCACCTTGTGCGTAAAACTCAATGCTGCGACCACCATGCAGACAGTTTCTTTAAAGTAACGGATCAAACAGGCCTTTGTGCTGCTTTATCCCATCGGAGCCATCGCATGACCTGGACGACCCGCCAGGCCTGTGAGAATCGAACCTTGCAGCAAAGCTGTACCCACTATTGAGGTGGAATCCGGACGATAATTCGGGCGCCACGCTTTTCCGCTACCTACTATTTTTTACGTTTTATTAAATGATATAAGAATTTTTTCGTAGATTCCTAATCGATCTGATTTCGTAACCGAAGTTCCGCACAAACACTGGTAGAGACCAACTTCTCTACGCAGTCAAAAAAGTATCAGGCAGCACGATCTTTATAATCGGTGTCAAAGCCTAAATCGAATTCAGAATCGTCATTCTGAATTTTCTGCAATACTGCAGGTGCTAGCTTAATTTTGCCGCGACCGAGCTTTTCACCGTTCAAACCAACAGCATTGCTATCAGTGTAATCAACATAAAGTCCATTGTAATAATGCTGACTACCATAGTGAGCAAACTTGGTAATGTCCGCCTGCGTAACAACGACACCCGCTATATAAGCGTCAGCATCAATTAAGCGTTGCAGGCCATCATTGACAACGCCTACTGGCGTTTTCTCAGCTTGCACACAATATACAACAGCATCAGAGACTTTACTCAATACAACGGAATCAGAGACAAACTGAATCGGAGCACAATCAAGAATTACGCGATCATAGTGTTCACTGACACTTTCGAGTATTTTTCTAAATCTTTGACTGGATAGCAGCTCCAAAGGATGTTCGGGAAGCTGACCGGTCGGCAGCACATCCAGATATTGACCGAAGGCTCCTCGGACAATGCAGTCCCTAGCAGACGCAGTACCCGTAATTAACTCACTCAAACCCACATGGTTTGCCCGCTCCTCCGCCTTAGCAATTACCGCCATCGCAACTGTAGGCTGGCGCAGATCACAGTCGATTAAAAGCACGCGCTCCAGTTTAGACAATGAATGAGCCAAAGCTAAGGCCGTTGAAGACTTTCCCTCACCAGCAACAGATGACGTAACCATCAGCACGTTGCCTGATGACTTTTCTCCAGAGACAAACAGCGCTGTTCTGGCTGATTCCACAGATTCGAAATACTTCTCGACAGATTCCTTTTTCTTACCTGTTAACTCCGGTGCATACTTTGCCATCAGACCCGGATTGACCGGAATATGAGAGTGCTTGAGGATGCCGGATTTTACTATTGGCAGAATTCCCAGGAGACGTTGACCAAGCTTCTTTTCTATATCGTTACTGCTCTTTATCGTGTCTCTGAATTGTTCGTACATGAGCACTAGAAACATGGCCAATAACAGTGAAACCAATGCCGCCACACCTACAATTAAGAATTTATTGGGTTTAGCAGGATCTGTCGGCGCTATTGCCGGATCAGATATCACGGCATTTGAAGACTCAAGACCGTCAGCGGATTTCACCTGGTTAATCTGACTGTAGAACGCATCGTATATCGTTTGGTTAGTATTAACCTCACTCTCCAACTGTTCCAGCTCAAGTGATTTTTCTCCTACTTCTTGAAAGTCCTCTTTGCTGGCATCCAGTTTAGCTTCAATGGCCGCCACATTCGCCTGAGCCAATCTGTAATCATTGATGATTGAATTAGCCACACGATTTACATGGCCATCCAGGGTCGCTCCGATCGTTTGTAATTGCGAGGTGGCATCAATAACTCTGGGATGCCGTTGACCATAGCGATTCAGTAGTTCATCGAGTTCTCGTTGTACCTGACTTTGATCAATTTTTGAACGTTGTACCAACAAATCTGCTTGAACAGCAGGAATAGCTTCCAATAGGTCGGTACGTCCACGAAACGACTGCACTTCGTCGAAAACGCTTTTTCGCTGCGCGAGTCTGCTGCGCGCCTCTGCCAATTCGGCTGTAACAAGTTGTAGCTGTTGTTCATTCAGTCGCCCTACACTACCGCCAACCTCAAGTAACCCGTTAGATTTCTTAAATTCCAATAGTTGGTCTTTGGACTCATCCAGCGTACTCTTTAGTCCGCTCAGTCGTTCAGTGAGTACAGCGGTGACGTCCGACGTTCTGTTAACCTGCTCCTCCAGATAACTTTCGATATACTGGTGCGCAACCATATTCGCTACGCTTGACGCCAGTTCAGGGTCTGAGGACAAATAGCTGATTTCGACTAGCTTGGTTTTCCGCAACGGCGTTATCGATAGGCGGTTTTTGAAGGACTTGATGACTTTTTTCTGATCAGTCGTTAACTGATTCGATAGATCTTCAATGTTTGTTGGTATCGCAGAATTATTTGCAGATCCTGATTGACGCTTTCCTGCTCCGGGTAACAGTTCCGGATCTTCCCAAAGCCCCAATTGATTGATTACACGAATAGAAAGTTTTCTTGAGCGCAGTATTTCATACTGCGTTTGATAATAGTCCTGACTTTCAGTGTCACCACCTAACAGCTCACCAATGCTCGGCACAGCTGCGTTTTGCGTTTCTATAAGTAATGAGGCAGTAGAGCGGTACTGTGGGGTTGTGGAGAAGGCATACAGAGCTGCTAACGATGTAACGATAGCCGTAAACAAAATAATCGCGATTTTATGCCTGCGAAGACTCTGAAGATACTGCTGGACATCAAACTGGTCAGCAAATAAATCACTGCCCAGCTCTTCGTAAAGCTCCTCCTGATAATTTTGAGCGCTGTATTTCGAAGCTTTCATAAAAACGTCATCCCGGATGGAAAGGATATTTCACGCATTTCCGGATTGATAAAAATAAACCCGAGTCTTATATCGTATATTTTGCCAGGAGGCAGCATAAATATTTACACCTCCGCAGTGTGTGAATCGACCTAATCGGCCAGCACTTAAATGACTTAATCAGCAGATAATACAGATGACTCCTAAAGCCGGAAGTAAAATACACGAATGAAACGATAAATCGGATGAACTCGCTCTGAGCAAAACCCCAGGACAATGCGCTATAAAACTGCGATCAGATTCCGACCTTAACCTACAGTGGCTGATTTGGCCCGAGAGCAGTGTTAAAGTAACCAATAGTCTTAACCCACAATAGCCACGCTGGTAACTCAGAGGTGTTCTATTGTTGGTGATCGGGTAATCACGATCGAGCGGCTGGCCCGCCTACTGTTTAAGCCACGGAATTTTATCGCCAACTAAATCAAGCAGTTGTTGATTGGATTCCCTGTACTCATTTTTCAGTCGCTCGATTGTCTCCGGTTTCGGTTCGAACTTTGCGCTGGAGTTGCGCTTTTCAAGTTTTATCGCCGGATCGGGTGTAAGCCCGATAAACGACTGAATTTGCGCCAGACTATTCTCACTATCTGCAACCAGCGTCTCTGTCGCCATCACAAGTACATTGTCCCGGTCAAAATGCGTGAAGTAGCGCTCCAGCTGAGCTGCATAATGGCCACGTGCAATATACGAAAAGTGTTGATGAGGTCGGGAAACAAAAGCGGGGTTGTTTAGTAATTGTTCCTCGACGCCAGCAAGTCGGGTAGCTTCCAGATCAAGAGCTTTGTCTATATCTGATTCATGCTCATGACCTTCCCAAACCATGTGCAAGTGATGCGAAATTGCGCGCTTTACCGGATCGCGTAACAGGACAACTATCTTGGTATCAGGTGCAGTTTTGGAAATTCGCTCAGCGACCGCCGGATGGAACAGGTAATACGGACTGGCTTCACCGACGACCGCAGCGTGACCAGTTTTTTCTAAAACGAGATCCCGCTGTTTCTGACTTGGGAAGTGAGCGAAATACCAGGACGCATTCTTGTGATGATTGGTGCCGAAATAATGCACACCCTTGGAATTGATAACATTACTCATCAGCGCCGGATGCTTCGCCAACGCCCTGAACAATGACGTGGTACCACATCGCTGCGCACCCACGATGATAAAGTCCGGTGGTTGACGCTGTTCGCCGAACCGTCGCGAAGCAAGTATTGATTCGAGCAGGACTCTCCGGCCGTTTCTTCGCAATGCTCGGTAAGCATGCGGCAGTTTAGCGTTAGAACTCATACAGCCCAGCTCCGCAGTGCCGATCGAAGCGCTGACTCAAACTTCGAATCTGTCGACTTGACCCCTGCCTTTTGCGCAGACTTAAAACGGATAATCATCTCCACTAGTGCAAGTAGAACCAGTGATTCCTCGTTTTCCATTGGAAGTTCGGCAGATCTCATGTAGTGACGTAGCTTTGTTAGTGTATTTTCAACATCTAGTTGTTTGGAAAACGCTCGAGTCGGCTTTTCGCCAATAGCAAAATGCGCAAGATCAATGCCTGTCGGCGCGAGCTGTAGACAACGCTCCCAGTCCCAACCCGCTACGTTGCCTCCAACAGTACCCACATTGGCGCGCGTCCAGTCACCATGACTAATACCAAAGCTGTATGTGCAGCTACCCCAGATTCGTTCGATTTCTGAAAGTGCCGAATGCAACAGATCTGTATTCTTGTTCAATTCACTACGAGTAGCGTTAACTCTCTCGACAAGATCAGCCCAATAGGTACTTTTACTCAGTTCTGCTTTTTCAGTGGAATCAAACCCAGCCAAGGCAACGGCGGTTCGATGTGCAGAAAGCGGATCACTTGACAATGGCTCAACCTGAAGCGGTTTTGTGATCAGTACAGTATGCCCTTCACACCAATTACCCGAGTAAAGTCGCTCCGGCATAACAATGGGGATATCAGTATTTTCGTACCGTTGAAGAATTTTGGACTCGTGACTTACCAATTCGCTGGTCGTAGTCTCTGAGCCAATCTTTGCAAAACAAAGAACTTCAGCATCGTCCGACAATGCCATGGCAACCGTTTTACCGTTCGGGCGACCGAAACTGAACCTTAATGCTATCTGGAAATCGTCGCGCTCCAGAATATCAGCCAGCAGTTTTCTGATAGGTGATAAATCATGTTTGCCTGATTGCTCACACGGTAGAAGCGAGTACTCACCACAGACCTTTGCAAACGGGCCACCAACCAACAAGGAAAGTCGTATAAACGATGACAGGATTGCAGCGAAACTTCGACCACCCAAAAATCCTTTCAACGATTTTTTCAGTAATGGCTGGGTTAGCGGTAGTAGAAGACGAGGAGAATCTTTCTTTCCAAGCAATACAAATCGCTCAACAGCGTCCGAATGCCGACCTTCGACCAACCTGAAACCGCCCGCGTATCCGCTGAGCACAGCGCTAACCGGAGAACGATCATCTCCACCAGTATGCAATCTAGCCACGGCCACGCACTACTTTAAGAAAGCTTCCGTCCACACCTTTAAATTCCGCTGATAGCACAAATTTAATTCACGAGGTTTTTGGTTCATGTACAGGTATCGCTTGAAACCGGAAAATAGCCATAGTCAGTTATGCGTCGCACATCACGTTTCGGGCTTCTTTATGCGATTTCCGGCAAGTGGTTAACAGAATGAATATGAATATACGACGCCCATCAACAAACAAATGGCGTTCATTTAAGAAACTGCATCCAGCAGCAATATAGCTCCTGACCCATCAGGGACCCGGCAGGCTTAAACCTTCTGAACCTGAATGGCAGAGAATAATAATAAAAATAATAGGAGTAACTGACGGAGCGATCTGGAATTCTTGCACAACAAGCATTCAGACAAGCTCCAAGGTGATAACCATGAAAAATCTACTTTCTACATTGACGAGAAATATCCAGGAACGGTTAAACGCACAACCAACCGGCGCCAGCACATGGCGACCTGCACTGTGTGGCGCTGTTGCATTGTTTCTTGGAAGTCACGCGCACGCGGACATTGGTGCTACACACACGACGCTGGTATCGGAGTTCCCGTCGTTCAATACGCCGGATGTTCTGGATGGCAGAGTCGAGACCATCGCTATTGAAGGCGATACAGTTTTTGTGGGTGGTACGTTTACGCAAGTACAGGACCCGCTAGGCGGCGAGATACTGGATCAGCCCTATCTTTTTGCCTACAGTAAATCAACCGGACACGTTATTCGCGAGTTTGATCCGGCTCTGGACAACAGAGTCCTTGCCCTTGAGACAACTGGCGAAGGTGCCGGAATTTTTGTTGGCGGTGTTTTCGGTATCGTTAACGGAGAGCGTAATAACCGCGGTCTCGTCAAACTTGATGATAACGGCGACCGTGTACGAAGCTTTTTCGCTAAACCCAACAAACTTGTTCAAACCCTGGTTCGCATCGATAACACCTTATATATCGGTGGTAACTTCGATCGCGTCAGCTCAACGCCGGTAGAAAATCTGGCAGCTGTTGATACCGTGACAGGTGCAGTCGATCCGTCACTAAATCTGGATTTTGACGGTGTTATTTCAACCGGTCGTACCAACGGTGTGCAAGGTGTACACGATATTGATATTACCTCTGATGGCTCGGTGTTAGTTGCGGCAGGCAACTTCTCGTCTGTGGATGGCCTGGACCGTACACGGTTGGCTGTTATAGAGCTGAATGGGCAAGCACGTGTTTCAGACTGGAACACGGATGTTTACGACCTCCAATGTCCGGCAAGACTATTCCCACAATACATCAGAGGCATTGATGTTGCGCCGGATGATTCTTATTTCGTTGTCGGCACAACCGGTTTTAGAATTACCGGCAATCCGGCCTGCGACACAACCAGCCGATTCGACTTTGGCGATTTATCAGACACGAACGCACAGCCAACATGGACTAATTTTACCGGTGGCGACACCATCTATGATGTCGTGGCAACCGATCACGCAATATATATTGGTGGTCATTTCCGCTGGTTGAACAACGATACTGCCCCTAACGGACGTTCAGCAGGTCCCGGGTCTGTAGAGCGAGCAGGTATGGCAGCGCTTGACCCTAAAAACGGGTTGACGCTTCTCGACTGGCGTTCTGATCGTAACCCGAGAGGGCTGGGGACTTTTGCACTCATTGCCGAGCCGGAGGGTCTTTACATTGGTGATGACACAGATTTTATGAATGGCACACGGGCAGCAAAATTGAAATTTCTGCCGATCACTACGAACACGGTTCCGCGGCCGGCCATACCAACATTACCGACCACACTGATTACACCGGAAGCAAATGCACTGAATGCCAGTGCGTATGATGGCAATACCTTTGGTTCAGCGACAAAACTTGCCACTAGCGGCTGGAGCGACGTCCGCGGCGGTATGGCTTTGGGCGGACAGATTTTCCATGCAGATGCGAACGGCGTTATGTGGAGAAGTCAGTTTATCAATGGTTCTTTAGAACCACGCCGCCCCGTAGATCTGTTTGGTCTAACCGAAGATAACTGGGCGCTTTCACAGCTGGGCGGTATGTTTTTCGATCATGAGCTGGGACGTGTGTATTACACGTTACGTGGTAATTCTCAACTGTTCTATCGCGCATTTACTCCATCAGGCCCGTACTTCGGTAATGACGAGAATGTTGCAGCGGTACAAGCCGATATTCCGTGGAATGATGTCAGTGGTATGGACGTCATAGCGGGTCACTTGTATTACGCTTTGAATAATGGTGATTTGTACCGCGCCCAAATTGACGGTGCCGCAGTTGTTTCAGGTACTTCCGTATTAATTGGCGGACCGGCACTGGATGGTCGCAACTGGGCCAGCAATATGCTGACATTCGCCTCAGACAGCGCAGACCTTTTGTTTGATGCTGGTGCTGACTTCGTATTTGAATCCAACGGGTCACAGGAAGCCGGACGATTCCAACGCTTCGAATTCCCGGTTACCACTGGTGAGTCAACGGTTGTATTGCTGGAATGGGAAAATCCTTCTGCAGATGTTGACATCTTTATTCGTGATGGCAATGATGATTTTGTCATTGCAGACAGGTCTCAGGCCGTTTCACCGAAGGTATTAACACTCCCTGCGGGCGCTGGTGGTTTTTACACAGCGGCTGTCCAGGTTACATCCGGTTCAACTGCCTATACGCTTCAAATAAACCCGACTGTATTGCCTGAAAAACCGGAGGCGCTGGCAGACTTCGAATTCAGCAGCAACGGCTCTCCAACAAACGGACGCTGGCAGATATTCCGATTCGATGTCACAGCCGGTGAGCTGGTTGAGGCATCCGTACTGTGGGATAACGCAGATGCAAACGTAGCTTTGTTTCTTCGCGACGAAACCGGTGCCCAGGTTGCGCGGGATAATGATAGCGGCAGCACGATAGCGACAACATCAGTTGTGGCTCAATCCAGTGGTGAATGGTCGGTCGGTATTTCAGTCCGAGAAGGTGAAGTCAACTACGATGTTCTGGTAGATACGCTGACTGATTTTGAGGCACCTCAGGTGCAAACCGTCTTTGAATTCGACAGCACTGGCTCAACTACGCAAGGTCGGTGGCAGGTATTCAACTTCGAAGTTAAAGCCGGTAATACAATCGACGCATCGGCATTCTGGGACAAACTGGATGGCGATATAGCCATCTTCCTGCGCGACCAGACAGGCAGACAAGTGGCTCGTGACAATGGCGGAAACGGGTCTCCTGCATCCGTATCAGTCACAGCCCAATCAAGTGGGCGCTGGTCGATCGGCGTGTCAGTTCGTGAAGGCACCGTTGACTACACCGTCGTCGTTGATACCGCGGCTCAGTAAGAACTATAAAGTTTACTGCTAAGTGGCTAACTAAGACTGAAACGCCCGTCTAGCCTGCTCTATTCATGAAGGATTCGCCACCAGAGTCTGGCTACCTAAGCAGGTCGCTCGATTGAGCGAAATTCGTAGAAATCTACGGGTTGAGCTCAATCGGGTGAGCTGCGACGGCAGACGGGCACTGGGGGTGAATAGAAAACAGTGTGCGAATACCCGCAGCGACGCTAACACTGCTTTTCTAACTGGAAATTACCTAGGGAACCTCTGATTTATTACCTGCGTTGTCATAGCGGCGTTGAAATTTGACTCAAAATGCTCATGTATTTGCGTATACATTGCGCTTTTTCGCCAAATTTCGCCTTGCTCTGACTGCCTCGCTTAATAAATCAGAGGCTCCCTAGTTTTCATTGTCACTGTTTTCGCCTTCACGAATAGAGCAGGCTAGAGAACACCTCTTTAGACGGGCGTTTTCAGTTTCATACCCCGAAAAACTTAAAGCGCTACCCATCACGTTCAAATCGATCTTGTCGATTACTTTGACCATCAGGCATAAACCTTATCAATGATATTCGTCCGTCACTTACTGGCGAGGACGATTAGCAGTCATCGCTGTGATAACAGGTGCGTCGCAGCTTCACCAGTCCGCTACCAGTCTGCGAAACATAGATATGTCCGTCTTTAGAAACATCAATTCCACTTGGCGATACGGCTACCTTTCGATATTCATCTGTTGTAACCTCCTTGAATGATGTTCCGGTTAACGGAACATCCATAACGAAAAGCCCGGCACTTATTCCATTTTTGGAGTCCTGCTGCTGCGTTAACCATAGTCTGCCCTCTGCGTCTGTCGTGAGCGGACCGGGGCGTCGAATTCTGTGCTTATCCGCAGAGACCGAAATGTCAGTGATGCGCGGATCGTCCAGCGACTTAAATACTCCTTTATCAGCGCCAGTCAACCGATAGACCTTGAACTTGTTTCCTGGTGCAGATCCTTTTTTTGCCTGTATTGAAATGTACAGAGTCGTTGGATCACGACTATCGACAGCTATATAGCCAGTATTAAAAAAGTCTTTATTTCGTAACTGTAAATCAGGCCAGATATTGGTCCAGGTTAATCCGCCATCCGTTGATCGATTTAAACCACTTGATAAGTCAAGAAGATAAACCACACCTGATACTTCATTATCAGGCCAAACGAAGTTACTGCGCCGTGTTGAACCAATAGTTATCCCTGTGCTTTTCGTCCATTTACCTTTGCTAAACCGGTAAACACCGTCATCCTCAACAGCAGCCAGAATTGTTCTGGACGTGTCGCCAGTACCATCGTGATAACCATAAGCAATGCCCCGGACCCTTCCATTATTCGGTAACGTCGCTTGTTTAAGCTTTGTGCTCACCCATGCTTGTCCGGATTTTTTGCCCAGATTGGCGATTGATTTGACATATACCTCACCGCCACCCGGTTTGTTGGTGTCTCGGGCACCTACGGCTAAAATCAGTTCACCTGATTTGTTATCAAAGACAGCATCAAAGCCTTTCGATTTGGCGCCTTTTGGCTTATCCCTTGATACATCCGAATTTTCAAATCCAGTATTAGTCTGCAGCAATACATAGTCAGTATTCAGCAGAATCACCTGGCCGGCCTTGTCCGGATTAACCACTACACCATTATTGGAGGTAGCCTGCATATTGCTTACAGCTGGTTGCCATAAGCCGCCACCGTTACTGGACTTCCAGAGTCCACCGCGACCGGCAACAAGTACTATGTCATCAGACACGCTATCAATGGAATCCCCGGCTACAACAGCTATCGCGCTAACAACGCTGTTTGAACGACCTAACCCGGCAGGCCTGAACGCTTCAGTTCGAAACCACCAATCGCGACTTTTGCCTAGTATTTCATCTGAAACGTTCGCTTTCGCATCAACCAGTGGTGTCCACCGGTTTCCTCCATCAGTGCTGCGCCAGATGCTTGAATAGTTTTCTCTGTTAGCACGACCACCAGTATTGTTGGCAGCTGCATAGATGACGTCGCTCTGACCAGCGACATACCCGGCTACAGATGTCCACTGTCGATTGGTATTGCGAACTGAAAGCCCCCGATTAACGAGACTCCATTGCTTTGCGTCATAGCGCGCAAGGCCATTATCACCAAGAGCTGCATAAACATGGCCATTACCTAGAACGGTCAGCCCCTCGGGGCGCGGAGTTGCGAATTCCAGCGTTGAGACAGGTGCGTTCGGATTTTCATAAGTTATACGGTATATGCCATTTGTTTCAGTATTCGTGAACTGTATCGCTGCAAAGGCGGTGTCAGGAATCGATGGATCGAACGCGATTTCACGTACAAACCCTTTGTCGTGCACAATAGAAGCGAGCTTCTCACCACCACGAGTAAACAGATGTATGCCGCTTTTGTAAGTACCTGCAAGAACAATATCATCAAGATAACTATCTTTTTCAGCACCGACATCGACAACAATCAGATTACCATTCGATCTAGGATGCCCAGGAGCAACAGGATGCGATCGATCAGAATGATTGCCAGCGAACTTTGCACTGGAACCGGCTGAGGATTTAACCCATGTCTCGCCACCATCAATGGAGCGGAACAGCCCGCCAGACTTACCTTTATCACCTGTACCCGCATAGACTATGTTTTGATTATCCGGGGTAATGGTAACCGAAGCGACTTTGAGACTCTCTAGTCCCTGGTTACGTGACGCAAATTCTATCCCGCCGTCAGTTGACTTAAAAATTCCGGACACATCAGCAGCTGAAAAAATAGTATTGCCATCAGCAGATACTGCTACGTCACTCTGGAATCCGCCTCCATCTAAACCGTTCCTGACTACAACCAGCTGATCAGCACCCGCATAACCAAGATCGGGTTGGGTAGAAATAAGGTGGCTCGACGCTACATCATCGGGTTCCTGGAGATTCAGCTGGGAAGTTTCACTTGCTATCGAAACAATCTGTACGCTTGATTGCTCGGTTCGCGAAGTGTCTGTCAGAGCAGCAGTCGGCGCGAGCATTGGCAAACACAGCAATCCCAATCTTAAGTATTTTGAACTAGACGCAATGGAACTCATGTTGAACGTTTTGCCTGAACAACCCATTTCAATCGTCTATCAGAGAATTGATATTGGATTTAATTCAAAAAATAATTTATGCGACGTCTTCGTAGACTGCTGGAGTATTCAGAATTGAAAATCAGATTGAATACTGCGAAAGAAGCATGATGCTAGACTTTCAGCATTTTTACATTTTGAGATCGAATCTGGCTTATCTCACGCACGCGTCGCGCCAACTTGTCCGGACTGAACGCACGGCTTTCCTGGCTGATTAAAAATATCAGCGCACTAAAATACATTGCGTAACTTAAGTCGACATCCACTTCGATAAACATAATTTGAACAACAGGAATGATCAGAGCAAAACAGAGGAAATAGGGTCTGACAAACTTACCTCCAGCACGATTTATCACACTAACCTGCTTGGTTAATCTTCTTGATCGATTGTATAAAAATATCAAGAAAACTAAAAAGCAGATTGAACCTATTACGCCATATTTAAAAAAGATTCCCAGATAAGTACTGTGAGAACCCAGTGGAATGTTGAGCAACCAGTGATCAACTTGCGTACCATGGCCGAACAACAACTTATCCCAGGAGGATGTTGTTTCCTCCCATATCAACTGATAATTCAAACCACGGCCTTCGTTTGAGTGCGTCTTATCAAACAGCCTGGCCTGTATTCCATCACTTAAGCCGCTAAAAAATACAAATCCAGCCAGGAGAATACTCATACCAATTGTGGAAAGCTTTGTAACCAGATTGGTTGGGAAGACAAACGGGAATAGCAACAGTGCGACTGCAATCCCTATCCATGAACTTCGGCTCAAAGACGAATAGATACTGAACAAGTCCATCACGATCGCCAAAACACAAATCGAAACCAGAAACATACGGTTTCTGAGCAGATACTTTCGTGCAAAATAGGCTTTAATAGCAATTGTTGACGCTAAAATTCCGGCCATTGTGTTTGGATACATCATCAAACCACGAGGGCGATAAAACCCTTGGGCAAACCAGCGAGCCTCCGCCTGTATAGTGCTCTTGTTTAACATACCACGGACGTATTCTGAGCCAAGATCAGGCAATATATAGGCGGCGACAGTTTTAAATGATATTCCGAAACCATTACTGGCTAGAAACGCTATCAGCGAACATTGAAGCGAAAAAACCAGAAGTGCAGTGTAGAGCTTATTGGTTAGTCGTATACTTTTCGCTGAATATAGAGCCGATGAAAGCAATATGAAGAACATCGCTATGTAGACACCTTCATTCCTCAAATAGGTGACATATCGTATAGGTGAAGATATCTGAAGAATTGAGATAAAAGAAACACAGACAAACAAGCCAAAGAACACGGTCTCACGGCTTGGGTTATTTTTTGGGCTTGTTATAAGACCCAAAAATCCAACAATGCAAAATATCGCAAAAAACAGCTGATCGATACCAAGCGCCCAAAAAACTGCAAAAAAATTGAAATAGGCAATTAGAACTTTATGAAACATTACGCTGTTCTAGCCATTTTCCAACGTTACCGCCTACTAACTCATTCAGCTTTAATAGATCACTCTCAAATTCCTGAGCTAGCCTCTCTTTGGTATCAGTAGATACTTCGCCCTTGACCGTAGTTACTTTCTTAAACAAAGCCCCTAGACTCTTACGCAGACCTGCTGGCATGACTTTCCGCAATACAGAGTTGACTAACCCCTCGGACAGAAGCAACCGATGTACGAAACGCCAGCGTCCGGATACTATGCCGGATTTGTTCGAGTCAAATACTTCGTGTTTGGCTGTCGTCGGATCAAGTCCGACAAAGTCAAAAATCTCCTCAATATACTGAGGTTGATTCTTTATGAAATCTTCAAAAAATATTATTTTGACATTCTGTTCGCCAAACTTATTTATATAGGCATTAACCGCACTAAAATACTGACTGTTTTGTTTAATTCCCCAAAACCATTCCCAACCGCTAGCCAACCTCGCTTCTTCTGCTTCCAGCGATTGCTCGAGATCAAGTCGCTCACGGCCATCGCGTACCAAATGTTGGTAGTTGCTAATAGCTCGCCCCACCGGTTCTCTGAGTAAGATAATAATTTTGGCGTCAGCATTATGCTCATAAATGCGCTCTACCGTTCCTTCCAGCATATAGGAAGGGCAGATTTCACCCACTATATTGCCATCGTCCAGATCGAAGTCATCCATATACTCCTGAAACGATACGATTGTGGGTTCGTTAACACTGGTTGAATCCAGAGGACCTGAAAATTCAGGTTTTCCGTGAATACCAAAGCTGAAGTAGTTGGTTTCTTTTCGCTTTGGCAGAGATATATTTTCCTGCATACACAGCAAATCATGCAGAGTTGTTGTACCAGCTTTAGCAACACCTACACAGAAAAAATCTACTTTAAATTGTCTGTTATTCATGTTTTCCTACATTTGTGTAGGGGTATTAACCACTTGATAACTTACCGTGGAATCAAAGGCACTTTTATTATCTATCCGGCGAACACGCTATATTTGTATTTTTTCAATAACGGATAAGAAAGCGTGCCAATCATCAATTGCTGAGACTTCGACAACTTTTCCTGCCAGGCATTATCCGGTTTAAGTTCAATCCAGCCAGACGAATGACGCATAGGATTACCGGCAATGGTATGGTTCATACCAAGATTTACTTTTTCATTATTTATAAATTGCGATAGATCAATACCGTCGTCTGCGCCTAGAAAGCTTAAGGCCAGGCGAATATTCTCTTCAGGATTAGAGACAAGATCTTCGTAACGCATCAGCATGTGCTCAGACTTTCGCCCGACAGCATGCATCTCCGCGTTGTATCCCAGATATCGCGCAATTCCTGACAAAGAGTTATATCTGGGCATATACCGCACACGATCTAAATCGTCAGTCATATGCACTTGTTTCATCCATGAGTTCAATGTACCGCGAGGATCCCTGACAAGATGTATAAAGTGAGGATCAAGACCATCCGTTCTATGAAGAATCGCGCCATAGGATGCTATTTTTGAAGCATCAACAATATAGTTACACCCGGATATCGATTTGATCGAGCGATACAATTGAAGTAACAAATTTCCATATTCTTCCACAGCATGGTCAGTCTTTTCTCTAAGACCCGGTTTAAGTAAAGCAGGTACATGCCATGGCTTATCTGTAGCTACGCGTAGATCTTTAAGCCGCTGAACATCCAATTGGCTCCAGCCACCATACGCGTTATCTCCAACTTCCTGCCAGAATTCACAGCTACTGAAACGACTACCACAACCACAAACCCGATCTTCCATTATTCCGCGCAGGAAGACATCTCGTACCTCGCCCACAGCTACGAAATCGGGAACTTCTCCAAGCATGCGCGACAAAAGCGTACTTCCGCTTCGACCCCATCCACCTACAAAGGCAATATCTATCGATTCGCTGTTCAATGCTTGTTCCTTAGTTTCATTCATACTTGGTTTTCGACAGAAACCTGTCATATCTAAGCGGCTCACTCCCGCTGTTCGTTGTTCGCAGAACAAGTAACACTTGTTACCATTTATACAAAACCCATCCAGGCCCTGAACAAGATGCAATATCCTTCCATAAACCAATATCACAACAAAATAAAATTACTCTCACGCCAGCCTTTCAGAACTTTCTATACACAATCTGATAGTTAACGATTCAACTGTATTTCTCGATCCCACCTGCTAGCGCATCTCATTTATATATTTTCGATTCAGTAGCAATAATCATTAGTATCTTGCTGCCGGATCAAGTGTGTCCAGTCCCCGCATATAAGCCTTCGGGTCCTCCCCTCCTTTTGGTTGTCGGCATTCTCCGGGATTAGTTTGCTGACGGTGTTCATCTACTTCTTCAACACCCATTTTCTCTCAATATTTGTGAACCGTTAGGCATTTATCTATTCACGCGAACCGCCCCACATTTCCTGCGCATAGGTAAACCATGAACTATAAATTGCCAACCAGTTCTAGAGATCATCAGGTTGTTTTAATAAAGTCTCTTGCATCAGAAAGTAGCCAATAAAAATAATAATAAAGAGCTAACTATGATCATTAATGAGCGGCTTGAAGCCACCGCACAGAATAGACATACCTACTCGCAAGCAACTACGGATGCGGCAGCACCTTCAGTTATTTCTCTAAGGGATAGACTAGCGACTAGGAAGTTAGCGACTAGACATAGTGACAGTCTCGTCGCCTCCCAGGCAGTTGCGGTTAGTTTGAAAGATGCGACTAAGGGAGATATCTCCGGTGACAACACAGAGATTACATCATCTGTAGCTGCTAGCCCTCAGTCCAGACGATTAACAGGCCCACTTACACCATCATTTCGTTTTGGCAAAAATGAAGATCTGGCTGGCAATAACGCTGCTATTGATCTAATTGCTGTTATTACCTGCTTCTACTCTGTTCACTTTCTCTATTTAGGCAATCTGGATCTTACGTCGTCCAGATCGCTAGTACTTATCAGTTCATTAGTTTTCATTTGTAGCACTCTCTTGCTGGGTGGTGCATACACAGCTAAACGAAATATAAGCCTGGGTCGTGAGATCGCGATACTGTTGGTTTGCTGGTCTGTTGCATTCGCTTCAGTCGGGTTATTTACCTTTCTTAGTAAGACCGCTGTAGAAGTATCGCGTGTCTGGATTACCCTTTCATTTGCAACATCATTTCTGGTATTCGCCTTATTTCGAGCAATCAGTCGTATTGAAATTGTCAATCGCAGCGCAGGCAACAAAAGAAATATCATAATTTGCGGGTTCGAGCTGAATATCGATTCTACTATCGACTGCCTGAATGCATCTCGCACTCACAATTTTGATGTAACCGGTGTTTTCAAACTGAACAAAGATAGTATTTCTATGCTCGATTCAAAAAGGGCATTACAACTCTATAGTCGGCCCATAATCAATTACGTCGAATCTCAAAGAGCTTCAGGTACACCGGTAGAACAGGTTTGGTTGGCACTTCCGTCTAGTAAATCTGATTTAATTCAGCAACTAGCACTTTCGCTACACGATAGCTCGGTAGACATCTGTGTTGTTCCTGACGCCTATACTGAGAGATTGCTAGGAGGTGAAACGACGCCTGTTGGTAACACTGCCGTCGTGAACATTTCGGAAATTTCACTTACTCCAGCGGCAGATCAATTCAAACGTATTTTCGATGTAGTGCTAGCATCATTCGGGCTTGCAGTGCTTGCTATCCCGATGGCCATAATCGCCTGCATCGTAAAACTGGATTCCAAAGGCCCCGCACTTTTTCGACAAAAGCGCTATGGTGTAGATGGTAAGGAAATTGAAGTGTATAAATTCAGAAGCATGAAGTTACATTCCGATGACCAGGTGGTTCAGGCCACCAGGAATGACACCAAAGTTACTGCAGTGGGTTGTTTTTTGCGACGCACATCTCTGGATGAATTGCCACAACTGATCAACGTTGTTCAAGGCACTATGTCTCTCGTAGGCCCACGTCCCCATGCTGTAGTTCACAATGAAATGTGGCGCACACAAATCTACGGCTATATGCTTCGGCATAAGGTTAGACCCGGAATAACCGGATTAGCTCAGGTCAGCGGTTGGAGGGGAGAAACAGAAACTGAATACAAAATGCGTCAGCGCGTGAAGTACGACTTAAAGTACATCAAAGATTGGTCGCCATATCTTGATGTCAAGATACTTTTTCTGACTGTTTTCAATGGCTTTACAGGTGAGAACGCATACTGATAGCTTTTCAGGAATCATTCTTGAAGCCTTAACCGTTTAATGGCATCTATCCATGTGTTTTTACGCATGAATAGTAAATGAGATTGAAAGTGATTACGCTAAACCAGATATGCAAGGACACCGATGAATTTCTGGAAGCCAGAGTCGTAACCTTCCTAAATCCTTATAGTTATCTCAAGATTACCGAGTCCAAGGTATCACTCGATAATTTTGACAAGATCTGTATTGATGGTGTTGCGCTTAAAATATTCCTCGAACTTGTTTTCAGACAAACCAAAATCGAAAGAATAAGTTTCGATTTCACATCAATCGCTGGCATTGTGTTCGACAACGCCGTGGCTAATCAGGAACGTGGCTTTGTAATTGGATCCGATCCAGAATCCAATCTTAGTTTCTTAAGCACTATAAGAAAAAGTTACGAAGGAATTGATATTGATGGCCGATCAGGTTTTTTCGAGAACGAGACCGAGCTTGCAAACGAACTCTCGAGTATTTCTGACTCACAGTACGATTTCATTATCATAGGCATGGGTGCTGTCAAACAGGAACAAGTAGCAAACAACCTTTTAGAAACTGGATTTAAAGGACGCATATATACTTGCGGAGGATTTATTCATCAAACGGCGATGAGCGGTGGTGAGTATTATCCAATGTGGATTGATAAACTGAACCTGCGTTTTGCTTATCGTATGTTCAAAGAACCCACGACAATCCTAAGATACATCATCGACTACCCAAAAGCGTTCTATTTACTAACCCGTAACAAAGCCGCTTTCAAGCACTAAAATGAAAGGCTTTTTAGGTGCTGCATTTCGCAGCTTTACCGGGCGAATACTCAGTGCGGTTAGTGCGTTAGTCGCTGCTTACTCTGTTACTTCAACACTTCATATAGTCGAGAGCGGTCTCTTTTTTCTGACACTCGGTTTTGTGATTTTTCTGTCACACATTTTAAGATACGGACTCGACAACTATGTACTAAAAAAATGTGCAATTTTCCTCAGTGATAAAAAACAGGATGCATTTCTATCTGTTGTGGTGATTAGCGTATTGATTTGCATTTGCGCTAGTGCTGTATTATTTGTTCTTCTATACGCAATTTCAGGGTTAATTCCATACGAATATATAAACTATCTATTATACGCATTTCCAATAGCGATATTAGCAGCACTGTTAGGTGTTATCGCACACACATTACATGCATCCGGGTTCGTCTTTACTGGTTCGATAACTGATACATCTCTTCATTATCTTCTTTTTTCAACACTGGTATTTTTTCTTTCTCCGGACGACGCAGATACAGCAATAATATTGTTTGGTATCGCCTGTTGTATTGCTGTCATAATTCAAATTGTTATTTCCGGAATTCTTTACAAGATACGTGGCATTACCCTTCAGGACTGGAAGAAAATACAGCTAAAAAAGGTAGACTACAAGGATATATACACAACCACATTACCACTGTGGGTGGTCGTGATTGCTCAGCAACTCAATCAATGGAGCGCTCAATTCATTTCTTCTGTTTACGTTGCGGAACAGGATTTAGCAATTTTGGCTATTGCCATGCGTATTGCTTTACTCGTTCCCATGGTATTAAACGCAGTAAATATGGTCGTATCACCAAAGTTTGCAGCCCATCAGCACAATAACGAAACAGAAAAAACAGAACAGGTATTAGCTCAGTCACTACAGCTCTTAGCCATTGTCTGCTCACTACTTTTTGTAGTAATCATTCTTTCAGGAAAGATTATTCTTGGAATCTTTGGTGAGGAATACACAGCGGCAACCGGATTGTTGTCTATTCTAGTGTGCGGACAACTTGTCAATGCACTCACCGGACCCTGTGGCAAGCTTTTAATGATGAGTGGCCACGAAAGAGGTTTTAGAAACGTGTCAATTGCTGTAGCAGCTTTTGGCCTTATGCTGGGCTTTATACTGGTATCCACCTTTGGTGTTTACGGTGCCGCGCTTTCAACTGCTATTACAATATCAGTTCAGAATATCGCACTGGCGGTGCTCGTAAAACGTCGTTTAGGCATTGATATTCTAGGTATTTACGCTCGTATAATTCGCAAGTAGCTCTTGCACCTATACTTAGTCGGCATACAGTTTTTTGCCGCTTAACCGCGCTTACGAGATATCGCTGTTACCACAGAAATTGCCATGACACCTGATCGGGAGACACTAAGTAAGCGACTTAGTCAGTTTCAACACCGTGAAATCACAGAGGGAACGCAGGCTGCTGTGGCTTTGTTGGTTTGCGAAATCGGGTATGGCAGTGATTTGCCTGGCATGCCTGGCCACACTCATTGGAACAACTCGAGCGCCTTGCTACTAACTAAAAGGTCGTTAAACCTTAAAAATCATGCAGGACAATGGGCATTGCCGGGTGGACGCGTCGAGACCGGCGAGGCGTTGATTGATACAGCAATCCGCGAAACACGCGAAGAAATTAACCTATGTCTTTCCAGCAACGACTATATGGGCAGATTGGATGATTATCTAACGCATTCAGGATTCAACATGTCCGGATTAGTCTTTTGGGCAGGTGCAGCAAGGAACGCATCACCGGCTCCAGCTGAAGTGGCCAGTATCCATAGAATTCCTTTCACCGAATTAACCCGTGATGACGCTCCAATTTTGAGTGAAGACGAGCTCTACCAATCAGGTGCAGGTAAACCCCATCACCCTGTGCTGCGCATGCCGGTGGGCAACGATTGGATAGCAGCACCTACAGCAGCACTACTTTACCAGTTTCGCGAGGTTTGCTTGTTTGGGCGATCCACCCGGGTTGCGCATTTCGAACAACCGGAGTTTGCCTGGCGATAATTGCAATACCGGGAACTACTCTTCAGGAGTAAGAGCTGGGGGTTGGTTATCGCAATCGCAATCCACTGTCTGGATCAAACCAATGAACATTGTTATCGTCGACCGTGAACGATAAGCTTTTTGTCATATCGGTTGATGCATCGCTCGAGTTGCGCCCGACCTTAGCGGTAAAATGAGTACCTTGTTCTGTGATCAGATGAGCGAGCGTATATTCACCGAGGTTTTCAGTTAATTCAAGATTTCCTGTGACACCCTTCCTGCTATCCGGGGTAACACTTAGGTGCTCAGGGCGTACGCCAATTATTGTATTTTCTTTCAAGCTTTGGGTGTGACGATTGACCAGATCGGGCAAGTCTGTCAGCTTGAAAAAATTCATCGTGGGACTGCCAATAAAGGAAGCTACAAATAGATTGGCTGGCTCGTGATAGAGCGTTTGTGGTGACCCCGATTGTTCTATACGTCCGTCTTTTAATACAACAATACGATCGGCGAGTGTCATTGCTTCGATTTGATCGTGTGTCACATAAATCATAGTGGTACCAAGGCGTTGATGCAGTCGCATGATTTCAAGGCGCGTCTGATTGCGTAGTGCCGCATCCAGGTTAGACAAGGGCTCGTCAAACAGAAAAACACGTGGTTCACGCACGATCGCTCTGCCAATTGCAACCCGCTGTCGCTGCCCTCCAGACAATGCCCTGGGGGATCGTTTCAAAAGACTTGTTAGTCCGAGTACGTCTGCAGCATGACTGACACGTTTTTTTATCTCAGCTCGTGGTGTACCGGCCTGCTTCAATCCGAATGCCATGTTATTGAAGACAGTCATATGTGGATAGAGTGCGTAGGATTGAAAGACCATGGAAACACCACGCTTTGAAGGTGCGATGTTGTCAACTATCTGACCATCTATACTGATCGACCCAGCGTTGTTTGTTTCAAGTCCTGCAATCAAACGAAGAAGTGTGGATTTACCGCAGCCAGACGGCCCGACGAACACCACAAACTCACCATC
Source organism: uncultured Granulosicoccaceae bacterium (assembly GCA_937951345.1). Classification (GTDB taxonomy): domain Bacteria; phylum Pseudomonadota; class Gammaproteobacteria; order Granulosicoccales; family Granulosicoccaceae; genus CALFCE01. The sequence goes on along the minus strand of CALFCF010000109.1, from coordinate 3,607 downwards.
GGCAATCTGCAACTCAATGTCATGCAGGACAACCTGCTCACCGAACGATTTCTGAACCTTATCGATAGTTACAGAGGCCATTGCTTTTCAACCTGTTCTACAGCCGCTACGAAAGCTGTTTCGAATTGCGGGAAACGTGTCGGTAAATCTGCCCACAGCCCTTCAAATACCGCACAAGATCGACCCGTATCATCGACCAGTAATGGTTCAAGCAAATGCCAGTTAGGCTCGACATAACGCGCAGATAATTGCTGCAGATGAATCCGTCTTGCATAGATAAACCAGGAAGCAATTGACAGTATCGCGCGCTCAGGAACTCTTCCCTCCTTCAAACAGGCATCCACCGTAGGGCGTATAAATATCTGCATTTTCGTGTAGCCATCCATACAGATACGTTCAAGGGTGTCTGCAATAGCAGAGTTGGTAAAACGCTGCCTGACACTTTTCATGTATGCAAGTTTATCCAAAGGTAAATCATCCGGTAGACCTACCAGCACTTCTTCAGTTTCGAAAGCATCGAAGTGTGCGGCCAGCACCGGATCAGCGATGGCTTCATCGTAAGTGCTGTATCCACTGAGCACACCCATATAGCTCAAACAGGAATGTCCGCCGTTGAGTATTCGAATCTTGGCTTCCTCAAAAGGCTTAACATCAGCCGTGATTTCAACACCGGCTTTCACAAGTTCCGGCATTGCGTTTGAAATATTGTCCTGCAGCACCCACTGCCTGAAAGACTCCGCATGAATAGCCGTCTTACTGAACCTGGCGAATGTAGTATCAGAAGCACCAAGCGCTTCTATATGCGACTGGAGTTCAGTTGTTGCTGCCGGTGTTATACGGTCGACCATTGAACAGGGAAAACTGACCTGTCGCGCTACCCAGACAGATAGCTCAGTTTGACCAGTGAGCTCAAGGTAGCGCATAAAATTGTGCTGCAACATGTGCCCGTTATTGCGAATATTATCGCAACAGCAAATCGTTAAAGGCCGATCAATTGCTGATGCGCGAATCGACAACGCTTTTGCTAAATACGCATAGATAGTGATTCGATCAACGCAACCGGTGTTACGACCAGCTACCTCACTACACAATACAGCGTCATTGGTATCCAGCTGACCGCGACTATCAAGTACATAGCCGCTTTCTGTTACCGTGATGGTCACCACTGAAACAGCATTTGAAGCAAGCACAGATTCCGCTGCGGTTTTATCCGTACACCAGTCAACAAACTGTAGATGTGAACGAATCTGCTGGTAACGAACCAGTCCTTCATGGCTTGTGGTTTTTAGTAGATAGCCTCCGTTCGAGGCTATCTGTTCAGCATTCAGATTAAAATCATGACTATCTTCCGGTCGCAGGTTTACTGCACAAATGCCCCAGGAAAGATCACCATTGCACTGCATGGTTTCATCAACATAGACTGCCTGATGAGCACGGTGAAATGCACCGAAACCGATATGAACAATGCCAATATTGCAATTCGAAGGCTCGTAGTCGCTGGCCAGGATCGTTGGCTCATCACCGTTATCGGTACCACATTCAGTGACGGCAAGTTCGTTCACTTGATCGCACCAAAACTCAAACCCTGCACTAACTGTTTCTGGGTTAGCCAACCAAGCACAACAATCGGCGCACAGGCGAGCGTTGAAACCGCAGAAACTTTGGCCCAGAACAAACCTTCAGGGCTGGAGAAGCTCGCTACCAACGCCACCAGCGTACCCGCGTCTGAGGAAGTCAGGTTTAGCGACCAGAAAGATTCATTCCAAAGTAATACGATGGATAAAAGTACCGTTGATGCAATACCACCACGCGACAATGGCATGACAATCTGAGTGACCTCGCGACCCACTGTGGCTCCATCCATACGCGCGGCTTCCAGTATTTCTCCGGGTATTTCACGAAAATAGTTAAACAACATCATCATGATGATAGGTAAATTGATTAATGCAAAAATAACCACCAGTGCAATTTTTGTATCCAACAGACCGAACTTCTGACAAATAAGATAAACAGGCATCAGTACACCCACGGCCGGCAACATTTTGGTTGAAAGCATCCACAATAATATGCCTTTTGTCTGGCGCCCCGGATGGAATGCCATTGCGTAAGCTGCAGGTATCGCAATCAACATCGCCAACAGTGTCCCGCCCACACTGGTGACTATCGACGACCAGGCATAACGTGTGTAGCTGGTACGCTCCTGTATCAGAAAAAAATTCTCGAGCGTTGGTTTGAAAACAAGTTTTGGTGGAACTGCAATAGCCTGCAACTCTGTCTTGAAGCTGGTCAATACCATCCAGAATATAGGAAAGAACATCAAGCAAGCGCATACCCAGGCAGTAACCGTTAACAGGTTATTGCTCAGATTCTTTTTTTGCAGTTCATTCATCCGATGTATTCAGGTGGCGAGATTCTTACCAATTATGCGAATCAGGAAAATCGCAACAATATTAGCCAGTATAATGGCGATAACACCACCGGCTGAGGCAACTCCAACGTCAAACCCCTGTAGTGCCTGAGCAAAAATCAAGAAGGCAAGATTAGTTGACTGGTTGCCCGGTCCACCCGCTGTAGTTACAAATATTTCAGCAAATATGGCTAGATGAAAAATCGTTTGTATCAGGATAACAATCGCAATTGACCTTGCCAGATGAGGGAGCGTGAAATGCCTGAATCGTGAAAAGCTGCCAGCGCCATCAAGTACCGCAGCCTCAAGCTGCTCCTGATCCTGACTTTGCAACGAGGTCAAAAAAATCAGAAACGCGAATGGTATCCACTGCCAACTGACAATAATAACGATAGATGCCAGCGGATAATCTGACAACCAATCGATAGGTTCCAAACCCAGAGCACCGGAAATCACTGCAAACAAACCGTAAATCGGATTCATCATCATGTTCTTCCATACCAGTGCGTTGACTGTCGGCATAATGAAAAAAGGCGAAATCAGCATGACACGCGCAAGTCCCCGTCCACGGAATGGACGGTTTAACAATAGCGCGAACAAAATGCCGAACACTACGGTTATCGCCAGTACAGAACCGACCAGAATAAGCGTATTGAGAATTGCCGGCCAGAAAGCCGGATCGGTGACGAAGAATTCGTAATTAGACCAGCCGTTGAAACCCGAGCGATCAGGATAGAGCAGCTGATAGCGAATGGTAGAGAAGTAGATCGTCATGCCCAGTGGCACAATCATCCACAGTACCAGCACCGCAATGGCTGGTGTCTGCAGCAAATTTACCAGTAAGCGATTCAATGCTGTAGTTACATGTAGTCCGTGTTACCCGAATGCAAGGACATTGATCTATGCCAGCTGCAGGTACCAGTCGGAAATGATTGGTGCGCCGACCGCCCGGGAAACACCGGGAATCCACTCGGGGGGGCATTTGTAAATTATAGCTGCAAACGTTTCACCCTGAGTAAATTCCCGTCATATCTGTAGCGCAGAAACTGCTATCAGTTTCTGCTACCTGCGGATCTTCGGCGGTTTAGTGGCTGTTTAGTAGTAGCCAGCCTTACGCATTTCACGATCAGCGGCCTTCTGGGCATTTTCCAGTGCTTCTTCAACCGTTATATCGCCTGCAAGCGCTGCGGTCATCTGCTG
>CALFCF010000108.1 GCA_937951345.1 uncultured Granulosicoccaceae bacterium | reverse complement strand
AACCTGTGCAATAGCAACCTGCATTTTCAGTCGATGCCCAAAGGACGCTGATGTTGTCTTACCGATAAGTTGATCGTTCAGGTAAACTGGCTCGTTACCGAGCATCACCGGTTCAGTTTTTTCTGTGGACAGATAGAGCAGTGTGGAAGTTGCCTGCGAAGAGTTATGTTGTTGCAACGCCTGTTGCCCGATAAAAGCCGGCTTTGGTTTGATGAATTGCTGTAGACCGACATCAAACGGTGTAACGTCAGCATCCATTTCGTGGTGATACGCGCTAAAGCCTTTCTCTATTCGCATACTGGTTTGTGCATACAGCCCAGCAGGTTTTGCACCGAGGGTAATTAACTGTTGAGCGATTGTCTCAACTTGCCCGGCTGAACAAATCAGTTCGAAACCTCGCTCGCCGGTATAAGACAAACAGGCGATGGTGACTTCAGTATCTGCGTATTTCACACGCCTGTGACAGAAGAATGCAGGCGCAGTAAAATCTGGAAAAAGCGCACGTAAAATTCTATCGCTGTGTGGGCCAGCCAGACTAAGTGCAGCAGTTGATACACAAAGGTCTTCTATCGATAACTGCTCTGATGACCTTGCGCTATTGTCCAGATGAGTGGCGCAAAAAGTTTTGTGACAGCGTTTGAGCCATGCGCTGGCACGCTGGACTTCAGCACTTCCAACTGAGAGTATAAATTCATCCTCAGCGAAACGAAAAACAACCGCATCGAATGCAATGCCGCCGTTGTTGTTCAATAAAAGTGTGTAACAACATTTCCCGGGTGTGATATCAGCAGAACTACTGCATAGATACTCAAGGAATAACAGTGCATTAGTTCCTTGAATACGAAAGCGTCCGAATGTGGTTAAGTCAAACAGGCTGGCTTTGCTTGCAGCGATTGCAACTTCTGCAGAGACACTATCGAACCATAGAGGTTGCCCAAACGTCAGATCACTTTCGTTCGTATGACGGATCGATTGGTCGACAGCACCTGGACTATCAAAGTAAAGGGGTCGTTCCCAGCCGTTGGCTTCACCCATTACCGCTCCCTGTTCACGCCATAGTGAATCAAGCGGTAGCGTTCTTAAATTGCGCGCTGTTTGCCATTGCCTTCCAGGGTAGGAGATTGCGTAGTGTTTGCCGAGAACTTCTGGTACACGCGCACTCAATACCTTGATATCAGAATAACAAGTGTGAAAACGCTGCGGATCGAGCTCACTCAAATCAAACGGCATCGCACCAGTGGCGATGGCCTCTGCCAATGCCCATCCTGCGCCGCCTGCACTTGCCAGACCCACAGAATTCATACCGCAACCAAAATATAAACCGTCGGTTGCGCCACTTTCACCCAGTAGAAAGTTGCCGTCAGGTGTAAAGCTCTCCGGACCGTTTAATAACATGCGTACTTCGGCGTCTGCCAGTGCAGGTATTCGGTGCATTCCCGCTTGCATTACCGGTTCAAAGTGATCCCAATCTTCTTGCAGTAGCTCAAATGGACTGTTTTTTCCAATAGCGGCGACATCAATCGGTTTTGCATGTGACTCGAAACAACCCACCAGTAAACCGCCCGAGTCATCGCGTATATAAAGTGATTGATCGTGATCGGAGAGTGTTGGAAGCGTCTGCTCGAAACCCGTAAGCGGTTGTGTCAGAAGGTAATAATGATGACAGGGCCAGACGGGTACAGCAGACCCGGCAAGCTGCGCGTTCTCGCGGCTCCATAATCCCGAGCACAACGCTACAGTTTCACAACGGATAGTCGTACCGTTCGCAACCACTGAGTGTATTTTGTCATTCTGTGTATTGATAGCTTCGACCGCTGTGTCTTCGAAAATCTGAGCACCGTTATCCCTGGCGCCCTTTATCAAGGATTGACATAAGTCAGTTGGACTGACGCGCCCGTCGTCCGGTGACCAGACAGCACCCAGAACATCGGTACTGTTCATTAAAGGCCAGCGTTCTTCCGCTTCGTTGCGGCTGACTTCCGTTGCATCAATGCCATACAAATCTGCCAGTGATTTCTGACGACGAATATGTGTCATTCGATCGTCATTGGTTGCGATGGATAACGAGCCACGATTTATCCAGCCGGTTGATAAGCCGGTTTCAGCTTCAAGTGTTTGGTACAACTGAATAGAACGTTGAATCAAGTGAGTCAGATTACGTGAAGATCGTAACGCTCTAACCTGAGCTGCTGAGTGCCAGGTTGTGCCTGATGTCAGTTTGTTGCGTTCAAACAACATAACATCCCTGATGCCAGCTTTTGTCAGGTGATAGGCAAGCGAACACCCCATGGCCCCGCCACCAACGATAACAACACGTGCTGAGCCGGGTAATTCAATCATTTATAAACAGACCCGTGGCGCGCTGCCAAGCCTGAACACGGGAATGGCACGATCGCAGGAAAAACAGCTTGCAGGATTGGCCATGTTAGAGATAATGGACTGGTGGCAGAAGCGGACAACATATCAAATTCAGCGGCACGATAGAATCAACACGGTGGAGTCTGTTTTTTGGCGTGTTGTATTTCTTATGTCTTTGTGGTGCTAAGAGATAGGTATACAAAAAAAGTATACACAAATAGAGACTGGTATACGTTTAAAAGTAACGGCACCAATTACATACTAATCCGCTGGTTTGTAGTTTTTTTTGCTCAGCATGTCATGAGTCGTCTGCTGGAACTTAATAAGAATTACCAGTCAATTTTATTCCGAACCGGAGGAGCACATGTTAAAAAAATCATTAAGCGTAATTGCAGCCACTGTTGGATTGACGGTTGGTTCGTATGCGCAAGCGGAAGCCTGCAGTAACGATACGTTAAAGCGCATTATGGATCGTGGCAAAGTAGTTATTGGCGTTAAAGCTGACTACAAGCCATGGGGTTTCAAAAATGCCGATGGTGCGATTGTCGGTATGGAAATCGATATGGCCGCGGATGTTGCAAAAACACTGGGTGTGGAACTGGAAACGGTTGCCGTTCAATCGTCCAACCGGATGCAGTTTTTAGAGCAAGGCAAAATCGACATCATGATTGCCACTATGTCAGATCGTCCTGATCGACGTGAACTTGTCGGCATAGTCGGCCCTAACTATTACACCTCGGGTACCAATATCATGTCACCCAAAGCACTCAGTTTTAAAGACTGGGAACAGCTTCGTGGCAAGCAGGTTTGTGGTAAGCAAGGGGCGTTCTACAACAAAGTGGTTGAAGAGCGTTACGGCATGGAAGTCACCGCGTTCACCGGCAACGCTGAAGCCAAGCAGGCACTACGCGACAAAAAATGTCTGGCATGGGTTTACGATGATTCCTCAATTATGTCGGATCTTTCTTCGGGTAACTGGGATGAGTTCGAAATGCCGCTGTCATCAGAAGATGATAACCCCTGGGCATTGGCAGTCCCCATTGAAGAGAAGGAATGCGTACTTGGCAATATGATGTCGGGACTGCAGTACAACTGGCTACAGTCCGGTCGACTGATCGAACTGGAAGCCAAGTGGGGTATACAGCCAACGCAATTCCTGATTGATCAGAAAGAGCGATTCAAGGACTGGATGGATCAGTAAGTTATTGCTCCCTCGGCCCACATTAACTACTTTTTGCGACGATAAATTGTAGCTACCACGTGGCTGTATAGACAACTATACGGCCACGCATCTTTTTGCCCAATGGTGCAGTCAATTCAGAATTGGTTTCAGCAGCTGGCTGAAACTCACACCAAGTGGAATTTCATATTCTTCTACGATCCGGTGCAGTGGGAGCGCTTTGTCTCCGGCCTCTGGATGACAATAAAGCTGTCGTTCATTTGCCTGATTCTAAGCGTTATCATCGGTATCGTTGGCGCCTGGGCGCAAGGCGCTAAAAACCCTTTTGTCCGCTGGTTCGTTCAAGGCTACATCCAGTTTTTTCGCAATACGCCCCCGTTAGTTCAATTGCTGTTTTTCTATTTCGCGCTCGGCCAGTTTACGCCGACCTATTCGCCAGACGGTTGGCTTGAAATACCGATAATCAGCAATGTCGGTTGGGCGATTATCTCGTTATCGTTTTTTGCAGGTGCTTTTAATGTCGAAATTTTTCGTGCCGGTATTGAAGCGGTCCCGGAATCAACCACCGAAGCATCAGAGGCGCTCGGGTTTTCTCGCTTGCAAACCTACATGTATACGGTATTCCCGCTGGCGTTTCGTGTCAGTTTGCCTGCACTGAACAATAATTTGGTTAATCTTGTTAAAACCACAACGCAGGCAATGGCCATTGCTGTTCCTGAGTTGTTGTACGAGATGGTCAGTATATATAACGATTATTCAACAGCCCAGAATGCTTCCATGCTGGTGTTGTTTATCTCTTACATCGTGCTCGTCGGTATACTGGTGTTGGCGATGAGCCGGTGGGAGAAAGCCTTGCAAATTCCAGGCGTTGGTGAAGCATGAACAAACTCATGAAACCAATACCCGGACTTTACTCGCCACATCGGAACACGCAGGCACTTCAAGGCCGACAGGCATTACCGGTTATGCTGCCGTACCGAGTGCGCACTGCAGGGACTTCAACACTGTTTTTCAGTCACTGGATCACCAGTCGCTCAGCGGTTGTGATGATAATGATAACGGCACTGTGTTGTTTGTGGCCAGCGGTTGCCACCGCATCAAATTACGGATTCACTGATGCATTCCAGGCATTTTTAAAGTGGATTCCGCTACTGGTAAAAGAAGGGTTTGTTCTCAATATATTGATTAGTGTTTTCACTATGCTCTTCGGCACTCTTTTCGGTGTGTTGTTGGGGCTTGCACAAATATCCTTGTTCACACCTATACGCTGGTTAGCTAAATTTGCCACGCAGATCTTTCGTAATTCACCGTGGCTGGTACTGCTTTTTATCGTGATGCTGGCTTTGCCGTTTGAAGTCACTATTGGCGATAAGATCATTCCCATACCTGACTGGATAAAAGCCGTCTTCGGATTGTCATTGCCGATAATGGCAAATATTTCTGAGATAGTGCGTGGTGCCGTCGTGTCTGTGTCAAGTGGTCAGTGGGAAGCATCTGAATCCCTGGCATTCACACGTCGGCAAACGCTTTGGCAAATCATATTGCCGCAATGCTTTAAGCGCATGATTCCACCGTGGATGAACTGGTATGCAATTTTAACCATGGCAACACCCCTGGTCTCGTTGCTGGGAGTCGAAGAAATAATCACACTATCGCGACAAGCGATGGAATCTGAAGATAATCATCCGGAATTACTGATTCCGTTTTTTGGTTTTGCACTGATAATCTTTTTTGCCTACTGCTACCCGATTGCCAGAGCGACAATTGCATTGGAGAAAAGGTTTGCCGTCAAACTATAGAATACGAGAACAGCATGTCGACTGACTGGACACCCGATCAACCGCTGGTATCTATCCAGAATGTACACAAATCTTTCGGAGACCTGGAGGTGTTGAAAGGTGTGTCGCTGGATGTCAGACAAGGCGAAGTTATTTGTATTATCGGCCCGTCGGGTTCGGGTAAATCAACACTTATCCGATGCATAAATGCACTGAATGATATCCAGAGCGGATCAATCAAGGTTCGTGGAATTGAAGTTAACGATAAGTCACTGGATAAGCTGCAATTGCGTAAAAATGTCGGCATGGTTTTTCAGCAATACAATCTGTTTCCACACAAAACCGCTCTGCAAAACATAATGATGGCGCCGGTTAAAGTACTAAAAATGGATAGGCAGGATGCTATGGAGAAAGCCCGCGCATTACTGAAAAAAGTACGTCTTGAGGGCAAGGAAGACAGTTATCCCGGTGAATTGTCTGGTGGACAGCAACAACGCGTAGCTATCGCCCGCTCGCTGGCAATGAACCCGCAAGTGATGTTGTTCGATGAAGTAACCGCGGCCCTCGATCCGGAAACGGTCAAAGAAGTGTTAACCACTATAAAAGACCTTGCTGCAGAAGGTATGACCTGCATATTGGTTACCCATGAAATGGGGTTTGCCAGAGAAATAGCCGACCATATTTACTTCACAGACCGCGGCGTTATTATCGAACATGGACCGCCAGCCACTTTCTTTGATCAGGCAACCGATCCGCGTACTCAGGAATTTCTGGGTCAAATTTTGTAGCGCCAATTCCATACTCACTACCTTCTCCCCTAGTCTTCAGCAGTTATTAATTTATCCAGCGGGCTTGTTGTGCCTGCATAGTGTTCGCCGATGACATGGGTGTAGATTTGGGTGGTTTTTACATCGCTGTGGCCCATTAATTCCTGCACGGTGCGTATATCCGTACCGGCAAGCAACAAATGTGTAGCGAAAGAATGTCTGAAGGTATGACAGTTAATTTTGAGTCTGCTCAGACCGCTTTCGATTACAGCGTGCTTCAGTACTTTTCTGGGCTCTGAAGCATGTAAATGGTAACGACAAACCTGCCCTGTGAGTGGGTGATTGCATAGACCAGAGGCTGGAAACAAAAAAGCCCATCCCAAGACGCAAACATTCTGAAATTCTTAAACCGCTGCCATATAAGATCTCGAATATCAGTTTGTTGCGTCCATCCAGAAACTCCAAAATACGCCTGATTTGACTGGGCGTAAGAACCGAGGGTAGTTGTCTTTGTTTGGTTGCCAGTGAAAACCCCAAATCACCTAAATCCTGATCAAGTACGTGACGATACACAAAAACTAACGCATTCAAAGCTAACCGTTGTGTATTAATAGCTACGTGGCGAACCACTGCCAGATAAGTCAGAAATTCCTCAACTTCTTTTGGGCCACAGTCGGCAGGATGGCGTTTACCAGTAAAATAAATAAACTGCTTTATCCAGTAAATGTAGGTGTCTTCAGTACGCAGGCTGTAGCCACGTAAACGACAAACCGAGCGAACGCGCGATAAAAAAGGACTGCTCATATGAATTCCGTTTCAATAGTGCAACATCAGTAAATCTAACAAAAATCATCGAAGTGCGTAGTTGGAATATATAATCTTATAAAAATCAGACTGACAGAATAGTTGGGTAAACGACAAAGCAAGAACTATTAACCGCTAGCAG
>CALFCF010000107.1 GCA_937951345.1 uncultured Granulosicoccaceae bacterium | reverse complement strand
GCGTAAAAATCACATCAAAACCTGTAAGCGACACAAGCGGGGGAATGATCACTCCCGCTAGTTGAACAACCAGGGTTGCTGTTGCATACGCTGTTTTTCATATTGTCGGATTGCGTCAGCGTGCCCGAGTGTCAAACCAATATCGTCCAACCCTTCAAGTAAACAATGCTTGCGAAAACTGTCTACTTCAAAAGCAACACTATCACCGTTCGGTAAAACTACCTGTTGATCAGACAAATTGATCGTCAGCCTGTAACCGTCTGCAGCCAGGCATTCTTCAAACAGTCTATTGATAGTTTCCACCGGCAACACAATGGGTAGCAACCCACTTTTAAACGAATTATTAAAAAAGATATCAGCGAAACTTGACGCTATAACACTCCTGAACCCATAGTCATCCAGCGCCCAGACAGCATGTTCACGCGATGACCCACAACCAAAATTTTCACGCGCTATCAGAATTTCAGCACCTTGATAACGTGGTTGATTGAGGACAAATTCCGGATTCGGTTGCCGATCTGAAACCGGTATCCCGGGTTCACCCGGATCTGTGAATCGCCATGAGTCAAACAAATTTGCGCCAAAACCGGAGCGCTTGATTGATTTCAGAAACTGCTTCGGAATGATCGCATCTGTATCAACATTGGAACGATCCATCGGTGCAACCAGACCATCCAGTACAGTAAAACTTTTCATGACAATCGGGCCTCAAGCTCACGTATATCAACAAAGTGTCCCGCAATGGCGGCGGCGGCGGCCATTGCCGGACTGACCAGATGCGTGCGACCACCCTGTCCCTGCCGGCCTTCAAAGTTACGATTCGATGTAGACGCACATCGCTCTCCCGGTTCAAGTCGATCAGCATTCATTGCCAGACACATCGAACAACCGGGTTCGCGCCATTCAAAACCTGCATTCTTGAAAACCTGGTCAAGCCCTTCATCTTCAGCCTGACGTTTTACCAGTCCGGAGCCTGGAACAACCATCGCCTGCTTGACGGTTTCCGCCACTCGTCGGTTGCTGACCAAAGCTGCAGCCGCGCGCAAGTCTTCAATGCGTGAGTTAGTGCAAGATCCAATGAACACTCTATCAAGCTTGATGTCCGTAACCGGTGTCGCCGGTTCAAGATCCATATATTCCAGCGCCCGCTGCATACCTTCCTGGCGACTCGCCGTGTCAGCTGACGACGGGTCAGGGATTTTTCCGTCAACAGATACGACCATTTCCGGTGATGTACCCCAGGTGACCTGCGGTGCAATGCTCGCAGCATCCATCTCAATAACCTGATCAAAACGCGCACCTTCATCGCTATGCAGTGTTTGCCAATACTCTACTGCTTTGTCCCACTGAGATGCATTCGGTGCAAAAGGCCGCCCCTTGACGTAATCGATAGTGGTCTGATCAACGGCAACCAATCCAGCCCGCGCACCGGCTTCAATCGACATGTTGCAAACTGACATGCGACCTTCCATCGACAAAGCACGAATCGCGTCACCACCGAATTCGATCGTGCAACCATTACCACCGGCAGTGCCAATGCGCCCGATAATGGCCAACACGAGATCCTTTGCTGTCGTGCCTTCTGATGCAACACCATCAACACGAATCAAAAGGTTTTTTGACTTCTTTTGCAGCAGGCATTGCGTTGCCATGACGTGCTCGACCTCGGATGTGCCGATGCCGAAAGCCAATGCGCCAAACGCACCATGCGTTGAAGTGTGAGAATCACCACAAACCACAGTCATACCCGGTAGCGTCGCACCCTGCTCCGGACCGATAACATGCACGATGCCCTGGCGTGCATCATTCATACGAAATTCTGTAATCCCGTGCTGCTCGCAATTTTGGTCCAGCGTATCGACCTGTTGGCGTGAGATTGGATCGACAATGCCAGCCTCTCTTGATGTGGTCGGGACGTTGTGATCGGCAACCGCCAGCATCGAAGCTGTTCGCCAGGGCTTGCGTCCGGCCAACGCCAAACCTTCAAACGCCTGCGGCGATGTCACCTCGTGGACCAGATGTCGATCGATGTACAGCAAGGCAGTGCCATCGTCCTGTTGACGGACAATGTGGCTGTCCCAAAGCTTGTCATACAACGTTTTTGCCTGTGTATCTGCCATATCGAACTCCCGGTAAAGCACGTTTGCAGTCACGCTAAATTCAGCATGCATTCTAGGACGAGACTATAAATAACTCAAATTCATATCTTTTATTTTATTTATGACAATATAGAATAGAAATACAACAGAACCAACCGGGCGTGCGATCAATTCGATGGATGCATCAACATTACAGGCATTTATTGCGGTAGCAGAAACCGGTTCATTTTCCGCCGCTGCATCCCGCTTGCACCTGACTCAACCGGCTATCAGCAAGCGCATTGCGGCCCTCGAAGAACGGCTTCAGCAGCGACTGTTCGACAGACGCCTGAAGCCCATATGCCTGACCGAGGCCGGCGAGATTCTGTTACGGGCAGCACTCGATATCCAACAAACCAGCGAGGATGCTGAAAATAGAATCCGTTCACTGGGTGCAGAGATAGGCGGGCGATTGCGGATCGCGACGAGTCACCATGTCGGCATCCATCGTTTGCCGCAACCATTACGCGAATTCACCCGCAACCACCCCGCTGTGGAGTTGGATCTCAAGTTTACCGATTCGGAGCTTGCCGCCCTGGATGTGCGCAAAGGAACAGTGGAGCTGGCGGTTGCAACCTTACCGGTTGCAACGCCTGACGGACTCGAGACATTTCCGATTTGGCACGACGAGCTGAATGTTGTCGCCGGTAAAGACCATCCGCTTTGTCGCCAAGATAAATTGAATATCGAGGATCTACAGCAGCATGCAGCTGTGTTGCCGTCACGTGGCACCATTACCCGCGAACTGATCGACAGTTTGCTTGAAGGCACCGATGCATTGCGAATTGCGCTGGAAACCAATTATCTTGAGACCATTCGAGTGATGGTCAGCGTGGGGCTGGGTTGGAGTGTACTGCCATCGAGTATGCTGGATGGTGAAATTAAAGCGGTAGCGATTGAAACTGACAAAAACCAGAACACCCGATTAACCCGTACTCTCGGTATCATTCGCTCCGAGGCACGCACACCCAGTGTTGCAGCAAAAGAATTTATCCGTATGCTTCAGTCAATAGCGGAATTCTGAAGCCGGCTTTTACGAATTAATCAAAAATACCAACTCTCACTTACATGAATCTTGACGAGCTAAAAACCAGTTATCAGCAATTCGCCGATAAAAATCTGTCATTGAATATCGAACGTGGACAACCTTCGAACGACAACTTCGATCTCAGTCTGCCGATGCTAACGGCGGTCGATGAAACCAGCATTTTGACCGACCATGGCATTGATGTACGCAACTACCCCGGCGGCGTACTGGGTATTACCGAAGCACGAGAGCTATTCTGCCAACAGATTGGTGTTGGACCGGACGAAATAATCCTGGGCAATAACTCCAGCCTCGAACTCATGAGTCGCATTTTCAGCTGGGCATTATTGAACGGTGTTAACGGTGGTTCAAAGGGCTGGGCAGGTGACAAACCAAAAATGCTGGTAACCGTCCCCGGATATGATCGTCACTTTACTCTGGTGAAGTCACTGGGGTTCGAGCTGATCAGCGTGCCTATGACAGAGAGCGGACCGGATATGCAGGCTGTCGAAGCACTCGCCGGCAACGATGCATCAGTCAAAGGTTTGTTCTTTGTGCCAACCTACAGCAATCCAACAGGCGATGTCATATCAGATGCTTGCGCTGAACACATGGTGACCTTTTCACCTGCAGCATCTGACTTTACCGTGTTCGCTGACGACGCTTATGCAGTGCATCATCTGCAGGACACACCTCCTCCTGTACCGCGACTACTTGAACTCGCCAAACGTCACGGCAATGCCAATCGCGTAATCATTTTCGGCTCGACATCTAAAGTTACCTTCGCGAGCGCCGGTATCGGCTTCGCGGGTATGAGTGCGGATAATATCGCGTTCTGGTCAAAAGTACTTTTCACGCAAAGTATCGGACCGAATAAAATTGAGCAATGGCGTCATGTACGTTTTCTGCGCGAGTATCCGGGGGGTTTACCCGGACTAATGAAAGATCATGCAAAAATTCTTAAACCAAAATTTGACGTGGTGCAGGAAGTCCTTAACCGCGAACTCGGTAATCGTGACTTTGCGACCTGGACTAACCCGAAAGGCGGTTATTTTGTTCACCTGCGTACACATGAGCCGGTGGCGTCAAGAGTTATTGAACTAGCAGCAGATGCGGGACTAACCCTTACTAAACTGGGCGCAACATTCCCGGATGGCAAAGACCCTGAAAACCGTACGATTCGTATCGCGCCAACGCGACCGACACTTGATGAAGTAAAACAGGCAATGGCGTTACTGGCGTGCTGCATTCAACTAGCTACGTTGGAATATCGACAGAACAGTTAGTAAATCTGTGGAGTCGAATTCCTATCCCATCGAATACTTCACGCCAGTGTAAATTAAGTCGGCAAATACGAAATTTCTTATAGATTAATTGCTGCTGGTTTTCTATTTTCCTGTTTCGAACGGTTACACCGTTATTCTGTCGGGGGAGGTTTGCATATGTATTTTTCATTGGAAATCTTTTTCGCTATCAACTTTTCTTTACACGCAAATAGATCAATTATTTTGTTTCTGAACGGTATAAGTACACGGCGGTTATGACTTATCTCGAGCCTTACTTTTGCCGGGATGACCCATCTACCCGGCTCTGTGTAGTGGGTGTAACAAGATGGCATTCCGTCTTTCTCGGGTGTCAAACAAAAATACACAGTAATCGGGTAGGTACAAGAGTTTCGATAACCCAAAATATAATCTGGCCATCGCGGAATAGACATAAAGCAATGATCGGCTTCTTTTATTGACTCATTACGCCGGAAATTGACTGAGTTTGCCATGTGCACAACGGCGACTATAAGCACAACAGCCGCAATGCCCTTTAGCAAATCGTATTTAGAAATAGTGAATCTATGTAACTATTTTAATAGGTAACCGCAGTACCTGAGCCCCCATCAACCGCTATACATTGTCCGGTTATCATGCCTGCAGTAGGTGAGCAAAAAAACATCACGGCATCAGCAATATCACCGGGCTTTATCAAACGACCCAGCGGTATGTCCGCCGTGCGCCGTTGAACTACAGCTTCGACACTCTCACCGCTCTCAGCAGCTTCACGTTCAAAGATCTGTTGTACGCGTTCGGTGGCCGTGTAGCCCGGGTGCACGCAGTTAACGGTTACACCTGAACTCGCAGCATAGCCTGAGAACTGCTTGGTGAAATTAGCCACACCGGCATTAACCACACCATTGGTCATTCTCAACGGCGCAACTACGCGAGCCGTCATACCACCGATATTGACGATGCGACCTTCACCCTGCTGTTGCATCATCGCAAGCCCCATACGGGCGATGCGAATATAAGCCATCAACTTAACATCGATATGGTATTGAAACTGCTCGTCAGTCAGCTGATCGAAGGGTGCGCTGGTTGACGTTACTGCATTATTAACAAGCACATGCAAGCTACCCACATCAACGGATAACTGTTTGAACAATCGTTCGATATCGTCGGGCTCACTGACATCCGCCTGGTAACGCAGGCAACGTACACCCGACGCTTCTATGTCAGTTGCAGTCTGTTCGAGAGAATCAGCACTACGTGCGCAGATAGCGACTGTCATTCCGTCGGCTGCGAGCCTTAACGCGATTGCCTTGCCGATTCCCCGACTGCCACCGGTTATCAAAGCCACTTTGCCGGCCAGAGTAGAATCAGAAACCATTTATCTATTGCCAGAATTGGTATTGGTTAGAGTTGCACTGACTTGAATGCGTCAACACCACCGGTTATCCGTCCGACTTCTTAGCGCTTGCATCTGCTGGTATGACAGGTGTATCGCTACGCACGCCTGCATTTTGTCCACGATGACGTAACAGATGATCCATCAACACTATGGCCAACATAGCCTCTGCTATCGGTGTTGCACGGATACCGACACAGGGGTCGTGGCGACCGGTGGTAATGACCTCTATTGGTTCACCACGTACATTGACGCTTTGTCCCGGTAAGCGAATGCTCGATGTCGGTTTAAGTGCAATCGACGCAACAATGTCCTGGCCTGATGAAATACCACCGAGTACACCACCAGCCTGATTTGAAAGAAAACCATCCGGCGTCATCTCGTCCCGGTGCTCCGTGCCTTTTTGACTCACGGATTTGAATCCGGCACCGATCTCTACGCCTTTGACGGCGTTAATACTCATCAGCGCATGAGCTATGTCCGCGTCGAGCCGGTCAAATACCGGTTCACCCAAACCAACAGGCACACCACTGGCTACGACTGTCACACACGCACCGATGGAATTTCCTTCCTTGGACAAAGCCTTCATGTAATCCTCCAGCTCCGCAACCTGCGCTGCGTTCGGCCAAAAGAACGCATTGGCATCGATCTGTGCTGCATCGAACCCGGATGGATCGAGTTTTATATCACCCAACTGTGACAAGTACCCGCTAATCGATATCCCGGCATGTTCAGTCAGATATTTACGTGCAATAGCACCTGCTGCGACTCGCATGGCAGTCTCACGAGCAGAAGAGCGCCCGCCACCACGATAATCACGGATACCGTATTTTTGTTGATAGGTGTAATCCGCATGGGCAGGACGAAAACGGTCTTTGATTTTTTCGTAATCGCGCGAGCGTTGATCAGTGTTTTCGATAAGTAAACCGATGGGCGTGCCGGTCGTCTTACCTTCAAAGACACCGGAAAGTATTTTTACTTCATCAGATTCACGTCGCTGAGTCGTAAACCGGGATTGACCGGGTTTACGTCGATCAAGCTCACGCTGCATATCTTCAACGGACAAGGACAGACCCGGAGGGCATCCGTCCACGATACAGCCAAGCGCAGGACCGTGACTTTCACCGAAGCTGGTGACAGTAAACAGCTTACCTATCGAGTTTCCTGACATTGAGTGGCACTGGTTGTTGTTACAGTTTGATAGTGTAGGCCATGCGTGACGAGCAGTCTTTGCTTAAGGGCAGTACTCGTTCACATGTCCAGGGTCAAGCCGCGCGATTCACTGAAATAATATTGCGTAACAGCCGTAATTTCTCCGTCAGCACACTCAGCTCTCCGAGGTGATTGATAGCAAGCCGGATATTCATCTCAGCCGTCTGATCCTCAGGCCTGGAGATAGTATTGACTTCCAGCACATCAATTTTTTGATCAGCCATAACGGTTGACACATCGCGCAACAGCCCCTGTCGGTCAAAGGCAGTTATTTGAACAACAACCTGATAGGTGGCATCCGTTTCATCGCCCCACTCGACTTCGATCAACCGCTCTTGTTCCGGTTCGCGTAAATTAAGCATATTGGAACAGTCAGCGCGATGAATGGTTACACCTTTACCACGCGTGATAAATCCAACAATGCTGTCGTAGGGCACAGGCTTGCAACAATTAGCCATTTGCGTGAGCAAATTTCCGACACCACGAACGCTTACTGCACCGGAACCGCTATCGTGCGATCGGGTCGTGCGACGGCGCCGAGCCGGCTTCAGTGCCGTATTACCTAATCCGGACAGCGCGGTGGCGACTTGAGCCGCTGTTATATCCGCACGACCCAAAGCAACATAGAGGTCTTCCAGCTTGTCGTGCTTCAATTCGCGCGCAACTGCCTCACGCGTTACATCAGGCGCATATGCTCTGCGCATTTCCCGATCCAGGATTGCTCTGCCGTCAGTAACATGCTGGTCATGGTCGCGCGCGTTGAACCAGACTCTGACTTTCGAGCGCGCACGACTGGTATGCAGGTAACCGAGTGATTGATTCAACCAATCACGGCTCGGTGCTGGCTCACGCGTCGTCAATACTTCGACTCTATCACCATTATGCAGTTTGCTGGTGAGCGGTACGATACTGCCATTGATCTTCGCACCACGGCAGCGATGACCTATCTCTGAGTGCACTTGATAGGCGAAATCCAGTGGCGTTGCACCAGCAACGAGATCTACCACGTCGCCTTTCGGTGTGAAGACATACACGCGATCCGGATCAAATTGTTGCGAGAATCCTTCAACCAGCGTGTCGTCTGTTTGCTGGAGTAATTGTCGCAAGTGTACGATGCTCGCCTGCATTCGATCCTCACCCGCTTTCGAAGAGGACCGTTTATCGCTACCACTTTCCTTGTACTGCCAATGCGAAGCAACACCAAGTTCTGCATCGCGATCCATGGCTCGTGTTCTGATCTGAATCTCAACCGGCTTGCCGTTGGGACCCATAACCGCAGTATGCAGTGACTGATAGCCATTCTTCTTCGGGTTGGCGATGTAGTCATCAAACTCCCCTGCTACTGGCTGCCATCGATTGTGCACCGCTCCTAATACCTGGTAGCAAGTGTGCTGGTCATCCACAAGAACACGCACGGCACGCACATCGAAGAGATCCTTGAACTCGATCCGCTTCAGCCGCATTTTGCGCCAGATGCTGTAGATGTGTTTTGGACGACCGAAGATCTGCGCATCCTTAACTCCGGTCTGCGACAGTAATGCTTCGCAGTCAGAGACAAAACATCGAATGTAATCTTCACGAGCCGCACGGTTTTCCTCCAACGTGCCTGCGATGCGTTTATACGACTCAGGATCAAGGATACGAAAAGCTAGATCTTCCATTTCCCATTTCAATTGACCAACACCTAGACGGTTGGCAAGCGGTGAGTAAATATCGAGCGTATCTCGAGCTACATCGCTTCTATGAGCCCCGTCTTCTTTGATCAGTTTGTGCAGGCGTTGTGTTCTGTAAGCCAGTTTAACGATTACCGAGCGGACGTCCGTGACCATTGCCAGCAACATACGACGGAGCAGTTCTGTTTGCCGGCTGGCGTGCTCACTGGAATTGTCGGAGTAACTGGACACCGACATCGTATTGAGGCGGCGCACATTGTCGGTCAGCTCGGCAACCTGCGCGCCAAAGCGTTTACGTATCTTGTCAATTGGAAATGCGGTCAGAGCGAGGTCTGATCCCAATATCGCGGCAATCAGCGTATCTGCATCCGTGTTGAGATTTTTCAGCTGACTCGCAACCATTATCGCGTCAGGGTATTCAGACTTTTGCGAACGGACAGACCAATACCAGTTAACAACATCAGCGAGACCGTCAGCCTCGGCGCTGTTAAATCCGGACGACAGCATCTCAACCACACGTGTGGCCGACTGCAACTCGTTTTCTTCTGGGGAGTAAGTGTGTCTCACGGTGCAACTAACGTCCGGGTTGTTTCTTTTTTACAGCTCCTTTAAGCGTCACTCTATGCCGGGGGAGATAAAAAACTTGAACCCCGGCTGGCTGTAAGCCGACCATTTTACACCTGACGGTCACATCCCGCATTGTTTGTGACAGGTTTCTCTAATTCTGGCGCAGTGCCACCAGCGGCGGTGTCCGCAGAACGCGCCGGGTTGCCAGATAACCTGCGATACTAATACCTATCGTCCCGGACACAACACCTACCACCCACAGCATAGGGTTCGGCGTGAACGGGAGTTCCAGCACAAACCGACTGATCGCCCAGGCAACAACCGTTGCAAAAAATGCCGCAAGCAATCCTGCGATAGCACCAAGGATGGCATATTCGGTTATCACGGATTGTCGAACAATGGCATGTGATGCACCTAACGCACGCAGAATAGCCGACTCGCGAATGCGTTCCGCCTGACTGCTCTGCACAGCTGCCAACAACACCACAAGACCCGCAACGAGCGTAAAGCTGAACACATACTCAACAGCTAAAGAGGCCCGATCCATCAGTCGTTTCACACGTGTAATGATGGCACCGACATCAAATGTCGAGACACCGGGAAACTCCCTGGCCCAACTGGCCGTCAGTTGCTGAAAATTCTCGTCTATGCGTAAACTCGTGACATAGGTTGACGGCATACCCTCAAGCAACGCTTTGCTGCCCATGGCAAAGAAATTGACTTCGAAACTTTCCCAATCCACCTTGCGAAAATTTTTAATCGTACCGGTAACTTCCTCTCCCGCCACACTAAAAGTGAGTTGATCGCCAATTTCGTAGCCCATGTGCTCAGCCCACTCATGTTCAAGCGATAAAAAGCCTTTATCGTCTTGCGGGTCCCACCACTCGCCTTCAACCAGCTCATTGTCATCAGGTAATTGATCAGCATAAGTCAGATTGTATTCAAAGCGGCTGTGGCGGCGCATATGCTCGTTGTTTTTACCAAGTTCAATCAGGGATTCACCCTCATGCGCAACCAGACGGGCTCTGACCATCGGAAATACACCACGCGACGCGATGGATTGCTCTTCAAGACCTTGTGTAAAAGCGTCAACCTGCGAGGGTTGAATATTCACAACAAACACGTTTGGGGCATTGGCAGGCACATCACGCTCCCATGCGGCCAGAACATCGGTACGCACGATTGTTATCAGCAACAATGCCATGATGCCCAAAGCAAACGCTGCCAGCTGAACCACACTGCTGCCAGCACGTCGTTCAAGACCGGCGACACTGAGCCGAAAACGCTGGCCTGCGAGCATTCGCACCAGACGAATAATCCCGCGGCCGAAAACGGCAAACACACACAGCATAAGAAGAACGCCACCGACCACGATCGCACTGAGTTTGAAATTACCGGACTGCAGAAGAATGACACCGAAAGCCGCCAGAACAGCAGCGATCAACGCCAGCCCGATATGTACGTCCATGCCGCTGTAATCGCGCTGCAATACGCGCATAACAGCAACACGCCCTGCACGCAGCACCGGTAGCAAACCAAAACCGGCAAGCGCAACGAAGGCACTTAACACACCCACCACCGGTGCTTGAATACCAGGTGTGGGCAAAGAAATCGTAAACCAGTCGTGCATCAGGTTAACCAGCACGAGTTGCGCAAGCCAACCGATAATAACGCCGGCAATAGATGCAAGTGTAGCTACCAGTATCAAGCGCCATGACAGCCACTCGATCACTTCCCGACGAGTTGCACCTAATGTACGCATTACAGCACTGGCATCTGCCTGACGTAATGCAAACTGGCGAACCGCCAATGCGATTGCGGCACCCGCAAGCAGCACCGTAACAACCGCAGCCAATCCCAAAAAGGATTCAGCCCGTGTCAACGCGCGACGCATGGAACGATTACCATCACGTACACCTTCGACTCTGACCGTCGTGGCATGCTCACCTTCTACCCACTCGGATAACTCATCTAACTGACCGGCTTCACCGGCAACCAGTAAACGATAACGCGCACGACTACCCGGACCCAGCAGTTCAGACCGTCCGACATCGGAGTCGTGCATCATGACACGAGGTGCCAACTCGAAAACGTTTTGACCAGCATCCGGCTCGTAGGAGATCACCCGTGACACCTTGAACTTGCCGGTGCCCAGTTCAAGGTCCGAACCTTCAACCAGGGCCAGCGCATTCTTAAGACGAATATCAACCCACACCTCACCGGGTGCAGGTGCATTACCAACACCCGAGGGCAAACGCTTGATCGATTCACCGGCCAGGGTTTGTAGTTCGAGCTGTCCGCGTAGCGGGTACGCATCGGTCACAGCTTTAACTGCAACCAGATGTGTTTCATCCAGCTCGTTTATAACAACGCTTGGGAACAGTGTCGTCATCGCACTGCCGAGCCCGAGGTTGTCGGCTTTCTCGCGAATCGCCGAATCGATTGGTAAACCGGCAGTTATGCGCATATCCGCAGCCAGAACATCGGCTGCCTGACGCTCCATTGCCCGCCCCACTCTGTCAGTGAAAAAACCGACTGCAGTAACCGACGCTACGGCCACGCACAAAGCGAGTGCCAGCACACGCAGTTCACCTGAACGCATGTCACGCAAGAATGCACGGATAGCCAGTTTGAACTGTCTCATAAACGGATTGCGTATTGTTTGATGCTATTCAATCAGTTGTCGCGGAATTGGATTCGAACCAATAGAGCATGTCTCAAAGCCTGTGGTCGTTACTCAGAACTAATCTCGTCAAGCTGGCCAGATTGCATCATCAGGGTTCGATCACAACGCCGTGCAAGATCGTTGTCATGAGTTACCAGAACTAAAGCGGAACGCTTTTGTGAGCGCAAACTAAACATCAGTTCAATAATTGTTTCACCGGTTTCGTGGTCGAGGTTTCCAGTCGGTTCATCCGCAAACAGTAGTTCCGGGTCAGACACAAAAGCCCGCGCAATGGCAACCCGCTGTTGTTCACCCCCTGACAGCTGTAACGGATAGTGTTTACTGCGATCGGACAAACCAACCTGATCAAGCATCTCTGCTGCGCGCGCAGCTGCCTGTGTATCACCCGATAATTCCAGCGGCAGCATGACATTTTCAAGTGCCGTCAACCCGGGCAACAACTGAAAAGACTGGAATACAAATCCAACCCGGCCGGCGCGCAGGCGAGCACGTTCATCTTCATCGAGTTCTGTCAGTGCTTGGCCTAGCAATCTGACTTGTCCGGACGTCGGTTGATCAAGCCCGGCAAGAATGCCGAGCAATGTCGATTTACCACTGCCGGACGGGCCCACAATCGCCACAACCTCTGCCGGGGCAACATTGACATTCAGTGAGTCGAGAATAACCAGCTCACTATTCGGGCCGGAAATACGTTTTCCGATACCCTCTGCCACCAAAGGAGAACCCGCAGTCGTACTCTGTGCCGGGTTTTCGGCAGAATTATCTGGGAGCTGTTGTCCCGCTGCGCTTTGCGATACGTTCATTTCGCCTGTTTCACTTTATCAACTGTTGCCGCCTGTACTCGCCGCTGACTCTGCCTTACGATAGTTGGTAGCAAAATCACTACGGCCGGAACATGCGGAAATTTTTCGACTGACTGTTTGTTCATTTCACTTGTTACGATAGCAACTGCAATGACGGACCAGCGTATCCGGTAAATTACAATCGCTGCCGAGGTAGCTGATGCGCACTTTTCTGTGGCACTTGCACACTATAAGTGCAGACAACCGATTGCTAGCGCTGTTACTCAAACTGTTGCTAAATAACCGTATTGACATACTGCGGCCGAAACTTGCATTCCATCGGCGTATCCATATCATCAGGAGCAGCGGCATTGCCGGTGACTACTGCTCGTTTGACGAAATAACCGCACAGAGGTTCGATTGACCAGATCACAACA
This sequence comes from uncultured Granulosicoccaceae bacterium, assembly GCA_937951345.1. Lineage (GTDB taxonomy): Bacteria > Pseudomonadota > Gammaproteobacteria > Granulosicoccales > Granulosicoccaceae > CALFCE01. The sequence goes on along the minus strand of CALFCF010000107.1, from coordinate 43,533 downwards.
ATCCGTTCGACTCACCGTGAAAAGAGTGTCTCTGACTCTAGTTGTTCTGTTCAGTGCTCTGACATCGCTGGTCATAAGCAACACGGCTTTGGCTGCGCAGAGCAGTGACTCTGCTACTGCCCGGGTATTGGTTCTGGGTGACAGTATAGGTGCAGCATACGGTATTGCGGAGGCGGACGGTTGGGTCCACCTGATGGATCAGGCACTGGACCGGCAATTTGGGTCGGTTGAAACCCACAATGCCAGCCTCAGTGGTGAAACATCTACCGGAGGTTTACAACGACTGCCGGGGCTCCTGAATAGATACGATCCGGATGTTGTGTTGATTGAACTCGGTGGTAACGACGGCCTGCGGGGACAATCACTCAAGCAGCTTGCTGCCAACCTGACAGATATGGTCAATCTGATTCAGGATCATGGTGCTATGGCGTTGTTACTCGGTATGCGCATTCCGTCCAATTACGGCCCTGTGTATACAGAAAGATTTGCTCGCACCTACACAGATGTCGCAGAAGCCACCGGTGCCGCAGTTGTACCCTTTCTGCTTGCACCGATTGCGCTCAAACGTGAGTATTTCCTGCCCGACGGTGTCCATCCCGGGGCAAATGCTCAACCGCTTCTTGCTGAGCACGTGCAGGCAGAAATCAGGCAGCTGGTGGAGATAGTCGCCGGCAACTGACCCAAAGTGGGTGCATAGACTGTTGCACCTTGTTTGCGATGGCGATGGAATCCTTTAACGGAATGCCTTCCCCTACCCGAAATTTACCGGAAATTTGCCCAACTTGGGCGGCTGCCTGAGGGGAAACTCGCCTTTTTCAGGCAAATCAGTGGATTAGTAAAGTAACTGCAACAGTCTATGCAGTCACTTTGAAACTGATCGCGGGCTCAGCCAAAGCCCACCCCGCCGGATAGCTTCCTGCTGTCAATGTGCGCTGTGTCGCTAAATTGACATCTGCTGACCCAAAGCCATAACGACAAAGCGGCCAACAGGCATTGCGACGGTCCCAGCGGGCCCTTATACTCGTATATGTAACAAGTTAACCGATCACTGCGGCTTGCAAACTGACTTTAGAACAGAAGTTTAAAAGAAGTTCGCTATCCATAAGTGATCAAACGTTCTCGGGGCGGGGTGTAATTCCCCACCGGCGGTAACCGACACAATGCATCCAACGGGTGTGTACCTTCACTGGTGCTCATCCCGACAAACAATTGCACTGTCAGGAAGCCCGCGAGCGCACCGGCGAAATGCCGGTGGTCAGCAGATCCGGTTCAAATCCGGAGCCGACGGTCATAGTCCGGAAGAGAGAGAGCGGGTGAAACGTATCAATCGTTCGCACGACGGTTACAGGGAATTACAAAATCGGATCTGTTTGTTGAGAGCCTTTCTTGTAGATTTTTTCTTGTAACCTTGAATACGCTGCCGAATTTGATGTTTGGGCAGTCCGGATTCAAAACAGGCTTACCGGATAATCGATTAACAGTCGACAGGTAAACCGACCGGCGAATGATGCAGACGGGCTTCACTCCCCTCACGCCCTGATTCTGGTGTATTTAGGAGACACTGCCATGAATCAGACTCAAGCCATGCAAGATGTACAAACGGCCACACCGCTGCACGAACGGCGCGAAGGCCAACACCCAACACCACTGCGCAACCCCACGGCTTTGCGCATTGCCTATATTGAAGCCAGTTGGCACTACGATATTGTCGAACGTGCGCGACCTGCATTTGTCGACAAGCTTTCTTCAGCGGGCATACTCGAATCTCAGATAAACCTGTACCAGGTTCCAGGCAGTCTCGAGATACCCTTGCAAGCGCAGTTGCTAGCTGAATCCGGCGACTATGACATTATCGTTGCCTGTGGATTGATTGTAGATGGTGGTATTTACCGCCATGACTTCGTTGCACGTACGGTTATAGATGCAATGATGCGTGTGCAACTGGATACCAAAGTACCTGTTCTGTCAGTGGTGCTCACGCCGCACAATTTTCATGAATCTTCTGAGCATCACGATTTCTTCTACGATCACTTCGTAAAGAAAGGCGAAGAAGCAGGCAACGCGTGCCTTGCAACGCTAGGCAACATGCAAAATCTCAAGCAACAGGCAAGTGCTTAAGCGGCGAAATGCCTGAATCGAGGCATTTCGAATTGCGTTTGTTTGAGCATTTTGTTCTTGTTCGTTTTTGTTCATGCTCATTTTGGTTGGTATGAGCGTTCATTTGAATGAGCAGTGATAAACGCACGATTGATCAGACGGGAATTGATCAATCGTGCGACCCTCTTTCCACTGCTATTGCCGTCAGCAACACCAGCGAGGCTGACGAGTATTTTTTTCGTGAAGGCTGTTACATCCTGGAACTCTGGAATGATCCGCGTGATCCGAATCTCTCCATAGCTCGTGCACGCGTATTGCCCGGTCAATCGACCTGCGTACACAGTTTAACCGGGACAGCAGAACGCTATCTGGTATTGAAAGGCCAGGGTAGATTCACATCGTCAGACACTTGTGTCGATCTGACTATTGGTCAAACCGTTTACATCCCGGCTGATAATCCACAATCGATAGAAAACACCGGCGACAATGATCTGGTTTTTCTGGCTATCTGCACCCCGCGATTCAAACCTGAGAACTACAACGATCTTGATGCACCGTCCGGTGAAGCGAAGACTCACCTGTCAGACACAGTACCATCACACAAAAAATAACCCCACGCGCTCACGGTTAATTGCAGGGTGAATTGTATCCCTCTACCATCTAGCCGTAATGCATCCACAAACGCCTACAATCGCAAACCGTACCCATAAAAGCGCACTGCGCCACAATTTCTATTGTGCCGTTTTATCCCAACGCATGCGCATCACGTTTAAAGACCTCGCTGCACGGCAAACAGCTTTGGTAGTTATCTGATCAGTCGGCGAACGGTTTATATGCCCGCAGTCACTCGTGTTAATTCCGCAAATACCCGCATGAGGCGCTTGCCTGAGACAGGCAAACTCCTGTCGTATGCACTAGCAGCGTTAATCTGTTTACCACCTGTCGTAGTCGTCGCTCTGGCGTTTTCACCTGCTGAAAATATTTGGCCCCATCTGCTGTCAACTGTTCTGCCCGATTATGTGCTCAACACAGTGTTGCTAATGACTGGAGTTGCAGTCGGTACACTCCTTATCGGTGTATCAACCGCCTGGTTTGTAACCCATTACGAATTCCCGGGGCGGGCTGTTCTTACATGGGCATTGTTATTACCGTTTGCGTACCCTTCTTATGTAATTGCCTATCTATATACCGATCTGCTCGAATTCGCTGGCCCTATACAATCAGGCCTGCGGGCCTTGTCCGGATGGCAAAGCGCACGCGATTATTATTTTCCGGCTATACGATCGTTGGGCGGTGCAACACTGATGATGATTCTGGTGTTGTATCCTTATGTCTATCTGTTGGCCAGAGCAGCCTTTCTCGAACAATCCTCATCAGTGCTGGATGCTGCACGGCTTCTTGGCAGTAAACCCTGGTCACGATTTTTTTACGTAGCGCTACCGATGGCGCGACCGGCAATAGTCGTTGGCGTGGCGATGGCACTTATGGAGACGCTTAACGACTTCGGTACGGTTGACTATTTTGCAGTGCGTACACTGACTGCAGGAATTTACGATGTCTGGCTTGGCATGGGAAACCTTGGCGGCGGCGCCCAGATTGCAAGTCTGCTACTGATTTTCGTTGTGGTGCTTATTGCAATTGAGAAGAGTAGCCGCAAAAAGCAGGCTCATTTTCAACCAGGCGGAAGTCAAGTCAAACGACTACAACGCACACAGCCCAGTCGAAAAACGCAATATCTATTGCTGGCATTATGCGCACTTCCCGTGTTGGCTGGTTTCATTATTCCTTCAGTGATTCTGGTGAATTATGCCATCGCAAACTTCACTTCATCGTGGACACCCGAGTTTCGCCGGATTGCGTGGAGCAGTATTACGCTGTCAGCAGTTGCAGCAGCAGTCACTGTACTGGTGGGTATATTATTGAGCTACAGCAAACGAATTTATCAAAGCAAACGGCTTCATGCATGGATAAATTTGTCGAGTCTGGGATATGCCGTACCAGGGCCGGTTCTCGCGATCGGTGTGATGATTCCATTTGCAGCCTTTGACAATGGCCTCGATCAACTCATGCGCCAATGGTTCGGCATATCCACCGGTCTATTGCTCAGCGGCACACTGGTAGCACTTGTGTTTGCATACACGGTGCGCTTTCTGGCAGTTGCATTCGGCTCAATAGATGCGAGCATGAAAAAAATCAGCCCCAGCATGGATGACGCAGGGCGTGTTCTCGGCAAGTCACGGTTACAGATACTGACGCGAGTTCATTTACCGCTGATGCGTAGCGGTCTGTTGACTGCTGCATTGGTGGTATTTGTTGATTGCATGAAAGAATTGCCGGCAACGCTGGTTATGCGACCCTTTGGTTTTGATACGCTGGCAACACAGGTTTATCAGTTTGCTTCAGATGAGTTACTGGCGGAAAGCGCACTGGCGGCGCTTTTAATCGTCCTGGTTGGACTGATCCCCGTTATATTACTTAGCCGCAGTATCGACAGGTCGCGATCAGGTGCAAATAACTAATATCTGAATCAGTAATTTCCTAATCAGTGACAACTTAATCAGTGATGCCTTCACTCGTATCAGCAAAAAAACGTTGATACCTCAAGTACTACCGAATCAATCGTTTCTTACCCAACCCATTAACCGGGCTGTTTTTTAATATTCTCCGCCGTCTATTTAAGGAACCTTTGATTTATTAGGCGAGGCAGGCAGGGCAAGGCGAAATTTGGCGAAAAAGCGGAGTGTATAGGCGAATACATGAGCATTTTGAGCCGAATTTCAACGCAGCCCTGGCAACGCAGGCAATAAATCAGAGGTTCCTTAACTGTTAACGGGTGTAACTGCGCCTATAGCGCGCACCACACGCTGTCAGAATTTCATAACCAATCGTTGCTGCTCTCGCAGCAACGTAATCTATCGTCTGTTCAGCATTGAGTAACTCCATTGCATCCGGATCAACCTCGAGCGCGGTGATATCAACAGTAATCATATCCATCGACACCCGTCCGATCATTGGACAGGGTTTTCCATCGGCGTACAAATAGAGTGACTGGTTGTCATCGGAATTTTTAACTTCAGCATTACAGGCAATAGCGCTTAGCGATCGAATGATGCCGTCCGCATACCCTGCGGCGAGCGTTGCAACACGGGTATCTTTATCCGCGCGCCATGCTGCTCCGTAGCCTACCGACTCACCCTGTTTCACCCATCGCGATTGAATGACTGGCAGCTTTAGTGTGACAACCGCTTGCGCATCCTTATACGGCAGTCCGCCATACATCCCGATCCCGGGGCGCACCATATCAAAATGATAATCCGGTCCGAGCAGAGTACCGCCTGTCGCAGCTAGAGAACGAGCAATGTGTGTGTCGTGCACCAGTGAATCTGTCATCTGTCGAAAGTTTTTCAACTGCCCGCCGTTCATCGGGTTATCAGGTTCATCCGAACAAGCGAGATGACTAGTCAACAATGTCGAATTGACTGCGTCAGGCGCCACAGCAGCAAACTCGTCTGCTTCAAATCCGAGACGATTCATCCCCGTATCGAGCTGCATGCCAAACGATCTGCTTCCCATATCAGCTTTCCACTGCAGCAGTTGCTCAGGGGAATTCAGTAGTGGCTGTAATTCTGAACTCTGATAACAGGCAGCATCCTCGCGCATATAACCGGAGAAAACGTAGACGGTGGAATCAGTACAAACCTTTTTAACAGCTTCACCTTCTTCAGCTGCTGCTACAAAAAATGTCTTTACACCTCTGGTGTAAAGTTCTGATGCTATCTGAGGTGCACCCAAACCGTAACCGTCCGCCTTAACAACCGCGGCTGTTTCGGTATCTGCGGAAGACCTGGCATCAAGCGCCGCATGATTATTTCCCAGTGCAGTGAGATTAACCTGGAGTGTTGCAGTTCCCAAATAGCTACCTACTCAGTTAGAAAGTACAATAGTGTATCGTTGAACAATGCCAGTCGATTAGATCAAGCTGACCTATTTCATCCGGATAGCGAAATATGTGTCAACATTAGTCCTTGAGTTCAGGTACAGTCACCGACGGCTCAACAACCGGCAATGCAATGACCACCCTCGCTCAATAGAGTCGTATCGAACTTAGAAAATGACTTTTGGACTGATTCTACTCGTACTTCTTGCTGCGCTGCTGCATGCAACATGGAACGCGTTGGCAAAAAAGAGTACCGATCCCTTATTTGGTATTGGCAGCTTTCGGCTATTTTGTGCGTTAGCGTCGGCGTGTTTCATACCTTTTGTCGGCTTGCCCGCGAATGAGAGCTGGGGCCTTTTAGTACTTTCCGTGTTAATCCACTCAGTCTACTACTTTACCGCTGCAGCCTCGTTGAAGGCCGCGGATCTAAGCCAGATCTACCCGATCTATCGCGGCATGTCGCCACTGTTAATCGCTTTACTGGCTGCGTATTTTACCGGTGAATGGCTGAAGCCGTTACAGTGGTTTGCTGTGATACTTATTTCGCTGGCACTGTTGAGCCTTGCCTGGCATCGGAATCTCGCAGGGAGGGTGACACCACAGGCACTTGCATGGGGATTGACAACGTCTTTACTTATCGCCTGCTATACCGTTGTCGATGGCGTTGGTGTTCGGCTTGCCGGAGAGCCTCTGAGTTACATTGTCTGGTTGTTCGCACTTGAATCGGTACCTATTTGCTTATACCTGGTGCTGCGCAAAAGACAAGGATTCACTACCTATATGCGTGACAACTTAATGATGTGTATAGCGGGTGGGTTGGCATCGGCAGTCGCATACGGATTGGTTATTTTTGCGATGAGCCTGGGCACGATAGCGTTAGTATCATCGTTAAGGGAAACCAGTGTACTCTTTGCTGCTTTAATCGGTACGCTATTTCTCAACGAGCAATTTGGACGGCGCCGAATCTTTGCAGCATGTATGGTAGTTATAGGCGCCGTATTAATCAGGCTGTCAAGCTAATACCGTCGTTCTTTTTATCGTAATACGGTTCTTATTGTGATGCGCTGATACAGCGAGCAAACAGTATCAGCTAGCCTGCTCTATTCATGAAGGGTTCGTGAATAGAGCAGGCTAGGCAGCCAGTTGCTTACCCTTGTGCAGCATGTCACTGAAGGTCTGTTGATCAACAGGTGGCAGAAATAGGAAACCTTGATACTCCTCGCATCCTAAACGTTGCAATACCGCCAACTGCTCATCGGTTTCGACTCCCTCGGCTACCACATCAAGCTTGAACAGTCGCGCCATTTGGACAATTAGTTCAACAATGGGTTGCGCACTTTCCGATTGTATAAACGAGCGATCAATTTTCAGACACCGAATCGGATATCGATGCAGGTATGCCAGATTCGAATAGCCAGTGCCGAAGTCATCAATGGCGATTCTGAACCCTTTCTCCACCAGTGTATGCAGCTTGGTTATCGTTTGCTGATCGTGGCCAAGCAGCACGGATTCAGTAATTTCGAGCTCAAAATCCTGTGCGCTCGCATCGTGCTGTCGCAATATCTCAAACAGATCGTCAAGTAACGATTCTTCAGCGAACTGCAACGGAGACAGATTGACTGATATGCGTAGATTAAAACCCTGAGACAACCATGCCCGCTGTGCCTTAACCGCCTGCTCAAAAACACATTTTCCTATTTGAGCGATCGCACCGGATGTCTCTGCAGCGGGTATAAATTCATCAGGCGGGATCAAGCCATTCTCTGGATGAATCCATCGCACCAACGTTTCGGCTCCGACAACTTCATTGGACTCAGCAGACACTCTTGGCTGAAAGTAGGCAACGAACTGTCCCTCGCTTATCGCTGTATCAAGCTCCTGCTCGAGCCTAATTTTAGATGTAAGCGCCTTGCCTATCGCCTGGTTAAATATTACCGCACTGTTACGGCCGGCATCCTTGGCCGCATACATTGCCAGATCAGCAAAACGCATCAAATCATCGATGCTGCGACCATGTTCCGGAAAAAGACTGATACCGATTGATGGTGTAACAACAACCTTGCGTCCAAACAGATCGATCGGTTCGCTGATGCAATCCTGTATTTGCGCTGCAAGTGTTGCGACTTCCTTGCGATCTGCAGAAAAAAACAAGAATAGAAATTCGTCGCCTCCCAGACGAGCGACGGAATGCTTGCCGTCCGCAATTGCAGTTAAACGCTTCGAGACTTCCACTAGCAGTCGATCACCCGAAGCATGTCCTTGCGAGTCATTGACATTCTTGAAACGATCAAGATCCAGAAATATCAGCGCGCCACTCTTGCCGCTGCTTAAGTGATTATCAATAAGCCGTTGAAACTCAATGGAGACATGATTTCTGTTGGGTAATTTGGTCAGAATGTCGTGCTCCGCAAGAAACTGTGCGCGCTCTTCGGTTGATTTCAGCCTCGAAACATCGACTTCACTTATCAACCAGGCGGGTTCTCCTGAAGCGGCATCAAGACAACGACGCGCCGTGATGTCATGCCAGCACTTTCCAGCTGATGTTACGACGGGGGCTACAACCTTGATCTCTTCGCTGGCAGAAACGTCTTGTGACTGTAAAACTGTAAGGTCGGGGAACCGCTGCTGAAGCGTTTGCGATGACCTGTTAGCACTAGCTCTGGCCGCCGGATTGCGATAAAGGGGTTCGCCGGTTGATGCGAACAACGTGATCATCACAGAAGTATGTAACAAGGCCTCAGCGCTACGCAGTGCCTGAGCATCCTCAGATTGCTGCCCGATTGCTTCGCATATCATAGCCATGCGACCGTCAGGTAAAGTGAACGCGGAAAAAACAACGTCTATGGTGGCAGGTGCGTCATCAGGATAGAGAGTCCAGATCTCCTGAAAATTCTTTGAGCTATCGCGGTTGAAATCCGCCTGGTACTGTTTGAGACGATTAGCCACAGTTGCGGACATGTCTGCAGCCATATCTCGAGCTACCAACTCTTCGCTTGAACCTGCGTTCCAGACGTCAAGAGCCCGATCGCTCGCCCAAAGCACCCGGCTGTTGTCAATATCGAATATCCAGATCGATTGCTGCAAATGGCGTATTGGGCGCAACCGCTGCTCAAGCTCAAGTACAATTTTTTCTACCACCACTCTTTTCCTTATAAGTTATCGAATCGGCGGGTTCAGGCAGCCAGATTGTCGATTGTATAATCTGCACCATTCAAAAGTTCACTGATCGGCGCATAACCGGGCTGACTTTCCACCCGGTCGATCCAATCGGTAATAGCGTTAAACGAATCCAGATCAAAACCACCTTCCCGCGCAAGATGGGTGTAGCCGTATACGGCAATGTCAGCAACACTATAGGTTTCTTCAACCATAAAGTTATGTGCTTGCAGATGATCATTGAGTATCTGGAGACCTTTAGTGCCACGATCCTGCCAAACCGGAATCATGTCATGGTTGTCAGTGGCAAGCTCCGGGGCAATGAAAGTTACGAAACGCACCGGAGAAATATTTGGTTCAAGAGATGTTTGCTCGAAATTCATCCAGCGAATCGCCTGCGCTCTACCGATTGCAGTTTTTGGTATCAGGGGTGAATTTTCGGCCAGATACCAGGCAATGGCATTTGACTCACCGAGTCTCTGACCGTCTGCAAGCACCAGAAAAGGAACAACCCCAAGTGGGTTAATGGAAAGAAACTCAGGCTGTTTGGTTTCGCCAGCCAACACATTGATGTATTTTCTATTACATTCAATGCCGAGATGTTGACATACCATCATGGGTTTAACATTGTTGCCGGAGCCCTGAGTCAGGTACAGTGTTGCTGCGTCATGCATAAATCTCTCCTTTATATTTTTCTTAGCCCCTATATTTCTCCGGTGCATTTCCGCTACCGAATCTTGCACCACATCGCAAATAAAATACCAACACCTGTAGATCCACAAAATAGCCTGGCCGGGCGTTAAAAATTGATGTTTTACTGGAAATATTCAGCAGAAAAAAGCGGATGAACACAAAACCTGTGCACTAAATATCTTGCCACTCCGTGTGGATAACAGAATACCAATAGGCCGTGTGTTTTTGGACTGCACTACCAGCCGGTAGTGCCTATATGATGGATAATTCAGGAGTCGGAACCGAACAACTGATCCTCAAGTGAACGACCGCGGCTCAAATTTTTGTATTGCCATCCTTTGGTGTTCATCATTTCCATCAGTCGTATATCCAGTGCAGGATGTGACTGTCTATCATATCGAATCACAAAACCACCCTGTTGTTGAGATACCTGTTCGACCCCGTCAACGGCGTAACAGGCATCGGTAAACTCTGCGACTGACACATCAGACAGTCTTACGGTCAGATAGTTACTGTCATCTTCATACGCATCTATTGGCTTATGTGCCTGCAATGCGCCTTTTTGAAGAAAAACCACTTCTGTGCACAGACGTTCGAGTTCATCAAGGTTATGCGAACTGATGATGAAGGTTGTTTGATCCTTGTGTTGCGTAACAACATCGCGAATGATTTTGGCATTTGGAGGATCAAGACCAGCTGTTGGCTCATCCAGCAGGGCAAGTTCAGGTGTACCCAGCAACACTTGTGCAATGGCAACCCGTTTGCGCATACCGTGACTGAGTTCGTCAGCCTGTGCATGCAGGCTACCGCTCATTTGCACAGTATCCAGAGCTTTGGCTACCGCTGTCACGGCTTGTCCACGCGACAATCCTTGCAGTCGCGCAAAATGATTGAGTTGCCTGGCGACAGGAAGGCCCGGATCGAACTGAGCATCCTGCGGCAATGCTGCGATTTTTCCGTGCAAAGCAGCCCGTCCGGGCTTTTCGCCGAATAAAGTTACATCGCCACGACTTGGCCGTATAAAGCCACAACACAGACTAAGCAAAGTAGTTTTGCCTGCCCCATTGGGGCCGACAAGCGCAATCGGGCCACCGGATTGCAGCGACAAATCAAGCGAATTAACTGCCAGTGTGGAACCAAACTGTTTGGTCAGGCCGCGGCACTCAAGCATGATCATAAGTCCTTGCGATACATGACGAAAATACCTGCCGCCAGTAAGATAACCGTCTGCACTATGGGTATCCACGCAAACTGCACGGCATCCCAACCGACAACCCGCAAAAGATAAGGTATCTGCGATCCGGGCATAGTCCAATCAAGAAAACCGGCTTGTGGAAAATAAGCGAACAGATAACGCACGACTAACCAGGTAACAATCCAGAGAATTATTGCAAACAGCATGGCCTGACGCGCAGAGCGAGCCAATGCCGATACCAACGCCATCAAAGCAACATAGGGTGCAAGTACGACAAGAAGATTGATCAATACCGCCGGAGCGAGCACTAACCAATCAGGAATTGCACCACCGTCGCGATAGAGTGCAACCGGTAAAGTCGATAGTAAACTGCCGCCGACAAACAACAGCAGTAACAGCAACTGTCCCAGGTAACGGCCAAAAAATATTTGTGCCCTTGTCGAGCGCAACGACAGGAAACGTAAAGTGCCGCGACTTCGGTCAGATGCAGTCTGGTCTGCGGTAAGCGAAATTGCAAAAAACGGCAGCAACATCAATCCCAAAAGCCAATAAACCGCAAGTTCCGGCACACGCCAGTGAGTCAGTTGATCCATGCCAAGGAAATCAAGCACAGCGCCGACCATAGAGCTGCCCCCGCCCCCCTGCACAGCTAATAAACGTGAGGCCTGAAAAATCACGTAGTACAGCAGCATTCCCCAGACGAGTGCAAAAGCGACAACCGAGACCCAGCCGCGTCTGGAGGCAAAAAGCCGCATCAGTTCATAGCGGGCTATGTGAAGAGTATTTATCAATATTTCCAACCGTTGGCGATGTTCAACTCAGGCGACCTCACTTTAGCGAAAAAGGCCTCGATGTGCGGTATCCCAATGTTAAGTTTAGTTGATTATCTACGCGCAACGTAACGACGTGGCGAGACCGTTACACACTGTACAGCGACTGTGGCGTAAAACTTGAATTTTCTATAGCACGACTCCCGAGTGCGCGAAGACATGAACATAACCCCCCGGCTGGCAACGGCTGTTTGCTGTACGGCAATTCCAACCTTGCTGGCGGCGGCTTTTGTTGTCAAACAGCCGCCGGCGAATTCTGCAAACGAAAATAAAATCACAACCGCCTCAGCACTGACGCGCACAGACACTGAATGCGCATTCAAGCACCCCTCTCTGGTTAACGCGCACAGCGTTAACCAGGTTGTTATACCGTCTGAGCAGGGACAGCATTTGAGTTTCGATCAACATGAAGTCACCAACCTGCAGTTCAGACAATTCACCACAGCAACGGGTTATACGACACTGGCTGAACGGGGTGTCTCCATTAAAAGTACAGAACTCACAACAGCGCAACAGTGGGAGCCGGGCTCAGCAGTTTTCGTACAACCAGATTCCATCGCAGAGGCGGCAACTGGTCAATGGTGGGCTTTTGTTCCCGGTGCCAACTGGAAACATCCGAACGGTCCCGGCTCAACAATTGACGGTTTGGACAGTCACCCGGTTGTACATTTAGCCTACGAAGACGTTGAAGCCTATGCAGCATGGGCCGGTCGACGTTTGCCGACAGCAAAAGAATGGGAATTGGCAACACGTTATCTCGAGAGTAACGAACGCCGACACTGGCACCGCGATCATGTAAACGCAGCGCATGCTGCAAACGAATCTGATTCGATCAGCAAAAAATCACCTTTTGTCGCAAACACCTGGCAAGGTACGTTTCCGATCCGAAACGACGCTGATGACGGGCACTTGATGACAGCTCCTGTAGGTTGCTACACAGCGCTTGCCAGTGGTCTGCACGACATGATCGGTAATGTGTGGGAGTGGGTAAGCGTAGACCCGATTATTACAAGCAATCTTACGGCTCCGGCCAAAAAGATAAGCACTGTTGAACAGGGTCAGACGACCGGATTAACACATTCGCAGGCATCAACAGGCGAAATTCGCGGCGGTTCATTTTTGTGCGCACCTAACTTTTGTATGAACTACCACCCGTCAGCATCTCTGCAGCAGGATCTGACGCTGGGTACCAACCATATTGGTTTCCGTACCGTGAAGTCACTTGCCAATAACGATATTGCCAGTCGTTAGATACCCAAAATGGTTACACCACGCTTACAACAGCGGCACCAACAACGGTATCAAGTGTGGTATCAATGCAGGCAACAGCACAAATGGATTAGGTCTTCTCCGGGCGCATATGAGGGAAAAGCAATACATCGCGAATTGACGCAGAAGCGGTCAATAGCATAACCAAACGATCGATACCAATCCCCTCACCTGCAGTTGGCGGCATACCATACTCCAGTGCTCGCACATAGTCCGCATCGTAGTGCATCGCTTCGTCATCACCGGCATCTTTCTCAGCCACTTGAGCGAGAAAGCGTTCAGCCTGATCCTCCGGATCATTAAGCTCGGAGAATCCATTGGCTATTTCCCGACCACCAACAAACAATTCAAATCGATCTGTTACTGTCGGATCATCATCATTACGCCGCGACAGTGGAGATACTTCGGTTGGATAGTGAGTGATAAATGTCGGATCCATCAGCTTGGATTCAACCTTTGCTTCGAAAATCTCGGTTTGAATCTTGCCGAGTCCCCAACTTTCCTTTACGTCAATACCTGACTGCTTCGCTATCGCACATGCCTCATTGAGATCCTGCAAACGCTCTTTAGTGTATTCAGGTACCTGCGCCGTTATTGAATCCAGCAAGCTCAACCGGGTGAAGGGCTTTCCAAAATCATAGTGAGTACTGCCGTCTTCCGACGCTATCGTTGTGCTGCCGATAACATCGGTTGTCAGACTTTTCAGCATATCTTCAGTCAAGTCCATCAAATCTTCATAGGTTGCATAAGCCTGATAAAATTCCAGCATCGTGAATTCAGGATTATGTCGTGTTGACAATCCTTCGTTCCTGAAATTCCGGTTGATTTCGAACACGCGCTCAAACCCTCCAACAACGAGACGTTTCAAATAAAGCTCCGGCGCAATCCTGAGGAAGAGTTCCATATCCAGCGCGTTATGATGCGTCGTAAAAGGGCGAGCTGCTGCGCCGCCGGGTATGACCTGCATCATCGGTGTTTCGACTTCAAGATATTCACGATTGATCAGGAACTGCCTTATGTGCGCGATAATCGCTGTTCGCAGACGAAAACGCTCGCGCGATTCCTCACTCATGATGAGATCAACATAACGCTGGCGATAGCGTGTTTCCTGGTCAGTTAGACCGTGATACTTTTCCGGCAGTGGACGCAGAGACTTCGACAGCAAACGAATACGATCCGCCTTGATCGACAATTCACCTGTCTTGGTGACAAACAAGATTCCTTCGACTGCAACAATATCGCCAATATCAAATTTTTTGAACTCATCATAAACATCGACACCCAGTCGATCCTTTTGTGCAAACACTTGTATTGCGCCTGACACATCACGCAGGTTGGCAAAACTTGCTTTTCCCATCATACGCCGACTCATCATACGACCGGCGACGGCTACCGATATCTCGTCGCTCGCGAAGTCATCAGCAGTACGATCACCATAGCGTTCATGCAAATCCATCGCCCGATGAGTCGGCCGAAAATCATTCGGATAGGGCGCACCATCCAGTCGCCAGTCACTCAGTTTCTGACGACGTTGTGCAATTAGCGCGTTTTCATCAACTTCTTCCGCGTGTGATGCCTGTTTGTCAGTTTTTTCTTTTGTCACCGTATCTTCTGTCATGCGGTTAGTGTCTGATAGAGTGCGAGAATTCTTCTTTCACATTACGACTGCGAACGTAAAATCCGGTTTTCAGAGACCGGATTTAAGACTGGCTTCTATAAACGGGTCAAGATCTCCATCCAATACAGCCTGCGTATTACCTGTCTCTACACTGGTGCGTAAATCCTTGATGCGCGATTGATCCAATACATAGGAACGAATCTGACTGCCCCAGCCTATGTCAGATTTGCCTTCTTCAATTTGTTGTTGATCGCCCTGGCGGCGTTGCAATTCCAATTCATACAGTTTGGATTTCAACTGTTTCATCGCAGTCGCCTTGTTTTTGTGCTGCGAGCGGTCATTCTGACATTGAACAACAATTCCGGAGGGTTCGTGTGTGATACGAACAGCGGACTCCGTCCGGTTTACATGCTGACCACCGGCACCGCTTGCTCGATAGACATCTATTCTGAGATCTGCCGGGTTTATATCGATCTCGATGTCATCATCCACCTCGGGAGCGACGAATACTGCAGCAAAAGACGTATGCCGTCGGTTCCCTGAATCAAAAGGACTTTTGCGCACAAGCCGGTGAACGCCTGTTTCAGTACGCAGCCAACCATAAGCATAGTCGCCCTCAAAACGGATAGTGGCTGATTTAATGCCAGCTACATCGCCGGGTGAGACCTCGATCAGCTCTGTCTTGAAACCGCGACGTTCCCCCCATCTCAGGTACATACGCAGCAGCATATCAGCCCAGTCCTGCGCTTCTGTGCCACCACTTCCCGACTGTATATCGATAAATGCATCGGCGCCATCCTGTTCACCGCTGAACATGCGCCGGAATTCAAGCTCACTGACGCTTTTTTCAAAATCCTGCAAATCGTCTGCTACTGCATCGACGGTGGTCTGGTCGTCTTCTTCACGGGCCATCTCGAGCAGATCAGCAGCGTCACCCAGGCCAGCATCGAGCTTATCTATGACATCGACTATCGTCTGTAGCGTCGCACGTTCACGGCCGAGCTTCTGCGCACGTTCCGGGTCATTCCACACATCAGGTGTCTCGAGTTCGGCGAGCACCTCTTCTAGTTGTTCTTTTTTTGTTTCGTAGTCAAAGATACCCCCTGAGCGCGTCTTTACGGCCCTTGAGGTCTTCGATGTGCTGCAGGAACGGATTGATTTCAAGCATGGGTATATAGAACGTCTGCGATGAACACAGATTAAAAGCAAAAGTTTAACGCAATTTGAGCATTTAGCCCGGTGTGAAGTAACGAATTAGCCAACTTTTTCAAGATAACGACAGTTTAGTTGCAACGAAGTCTGATTACGGAACGTATTGGTTTTTAGCTCAAACAGGATTCTGAGCCTGTCGCCAACGGCGAACAGCTTGTCATTCGCTCCGGACCGCGAAGAAGGTTCTCGTGAGCGGATATCGGATGCCCGCCGGATATCCCCTGCTCGCGCGTTACCCACAAAGTTAAAGCAGATAGCCTCCACGGTTTGCGCTTGACTGGATTCACCCTCTTCACTTTGCGGATGCAGAACAAGCTTTAGATGCTTCTCCCGTAACAAGCGATAATCGATAACCTCAAACAGGTTATCAAACACGGGTACCGGAAATTCCTGTCCCCAGGGGGCCAGTGATTCCAGCAATTCTGCATTATCGATCGAGAAGGCATCGAGCGGCAGAAAGCCATCAGAAATGATTTCGTAACCCGGCAGACTGCCATCGAAATGATCACGCACATCCGCTTCGAGGAGTTCGCTGAATTTCTCAAATTCAGTCTCGGCAATAGTCAGACCGGCAGCCTTGGCGTGCCCACCGAATCGTTGCAACAGCGCAGGCTCGATAAGACTGATGCGTTGAAAGGCATCAACGATATGGTAGCCGTCGATAGAGCGGGCAGACCCTTTTATGAGTTTTGGGGATTCGTTGCTTTGTTCCGCAGTGAAGGCAATCGTGGGCCTGCCATGTAGCTCTTTGAGACGACCAGCCAGAATACCTATTGTGCCTTCATGCCATTCAGGGTCGTAAAGGCAGATTGACAATTGCTGTTGGTGAATCGGCTTGCGCTCGAATCCAGCTTTATGCAACGCTGCGATGGCCGAGTCTTGCATTGTCTCGCTGATACTTCTGCGCTGTTGATTATGGTTATCGAGCAGCATTGCCAGCTCACTCGCTCGATGCGAATCTTCGGCCAGCAGGCATTCGACACCGTGCCGCATATCGTCAAGCCGGCCTGCTGCATTCAAGCGAGGTGCTATGCGAAATCCGATGGTATCGGTGAAGACTGACTCGAGTGAGGACGCTGAGAGCTCCAGTAAGGCAAGCAGACCAGGACGACAATGCCCGGCCCGTATTCTGCGCATCCCCTGCATCACAAGGATACGATTGACCCGGTCAAGCGGAACGACATCTGCGACTGTACCCACCGCCACCAGGTCCAGAAAGCCTGCCATGTTGGGTACTGCCAGATCTTGCGTTTCAAACCAACCTTGTTGTTCGAGGTGGCGCCGAAGTGCGGCCACAACGAAAAAAATCACACCGACGCCCGCCAGGTTCATGCTTGGGAAACCCCCACCATCTTTTGATGGACCGCCAGCGTGATTACCAAGGCGCGGATTGACCAGTGCAACAGCTGCCGGCAGATCACTACCCGGAAGATGATGATCAGTGACAACAACGTCTACACCCTGCGCGCCGGCATAAGCTACGCCGTCGAGCGATGTGATGCCGTTGTCGACTGTGATAATCAGATCAGGTGAGAAGGCAAACGCTTCATCAACCACAGCCGGTGACAGACCATAGCCGTGAATAAAACGATTGGGCAGACAATAATGGACCGATTGTGCACCCATCGCGCGCAGTGCCAACACAGCCAGGGCGGTGCTGGTCGCGCCATCACAATCATAATCCCCGATAACGACGATACTTTGCTGCTGCTGCACTGCCTGAGCCAGCCGCAATGTCGCCGACTCGATGTCGTGCAAAGAATCCGGTCGCGGTAAACCTGCCAGCGAAAATGCCAGCTCATCGTCAGAGCTAACGCCCCGGTTGTACAGCAACTGACTAATCCACGACTGCTCGTGAAGCATGTCGTTGAGCTGATTAGTATCCGAGCCCGGGACGGTTTCCGCCCTGACACGACGCTTGATCGTTACTGCGTTCATCCACGTGATGCTGGCTGTTTTGTCACTGCATGGTGACCGGTGCTGCGGACTCACGCCTGGACCAGGGTGTCGACCAGAAACGAATCAGATCACGGCGTGTCAGTCGATAAGCTGTGCCGTTACAGGGAATCAGAGTGACAGCAGTCAACCATCCTTTTAAAAGTGCTGACTGCGCAAGCCGAAGCAAGTTATCAAGCTGTTCGATTTGGCGTCCTTCTTCAGAGAGTGAATGCTTATCAGTCGTCCCGGCATTCGCCACCAATGAAGTACTGTCGAGGCTGTCGGGAAAATCGTTTTCACCTACCTGTCTCAGCAACCCGCTCTCGAGCGAGCGAACGCAAACGATCTGGGAGCATGATCCGAGCCTCGCTTTGGCTTCGACGACAGGAAAGGTTTTAAAGGCCGACAAGCGTGCCAGTCCACGACTGAACGCATCATCAGCATACACTCTGGCTGCTGTTGGAAGAGGTACCGCCTGCAACGCATGACCACCCCAGCACCACAATGAATTAACCGGCAACAAGCCCTGTTCCATGCGCTTGGTATTGACCGGATGTTCGTGCAACAGCATCTGGATTTCCGTCAGCAACTGGCGCCAATGCTGTGGATGCTCGTTGGCGTTTATAAAACCAACCAGATTGCGATCAGCCACACGCGCCAGCGGCTCGGTTCGTAAATCCGCACCGCTCATGCCTGTCAGGTACCATCGATTCTGGTCGCCTGCAGTAAATACCAAACCGCGATCGCGAAACTGATCATTGAGGGTCGATATCAGTAAATCCGACTCGGCAGGTTTCAATGCTATTGCATCAGCGGCATGCAGGCGCGCATGATCAGGCTCTGCCCGCACATGCACCGGATCTACTCGTGTCACCGGGTAGACCTCCTCGCCGGTATCATCGATAAAGGTGCATTGAGCAGACGGCACATCAGTGGCAGCGGTCTGCGGATGCCCCAAAGCTTCCAGAAGCGCCTGCTCCGGGGTAACGATACTATTGCGCAACCGCTTGCCACGGTTCATATATTTCAGAATCGCCGGACAGTCGATTAAAAAACGACTGTAATCCGGTTCTTGCAGAGCCGGAACAATAAGTGTTAATTCGTGGGGTTTGGATTTAAACAATATAAAAATCAGCGAATGCTGCTCTCACGATGTATCGTTTTATTGCTTTAATGGGGAAAATACCGACAAGCACGGACACGTCGCCCGGTACCTGATTGGTACAGAAATGACTTTAGAGATTTCCAGCACCGGCCGAAGATATAAGCTACATGGATTGTAACGGGACTGCGCCAGGAAGTGCCAGCAACGAGTGGCGGATACGGCAAAAAATGTCATCGCCGCCAAGCTGCCCCGACGCAGAGAAGGATGAAAATAGTCATCAGGGAACTATGCTTTTATTCTCCCTAGCCCTTTCGTTCAAGTGGTTGGCTGCGACCAGACAACAAATTCCGTCGAATATGCAATAAATAACGGCGATAGGTCGCATTTTTGCACCCCGCAAAGCATGTAAACGCTCTATCTCGGTAAATAAAGTGAATATATCGCTGACAACGAGAAAAATCCCGGCAATTGGCAGGAACCAGTCAGCGCGGATAAGGACAAAATAGCAGTAGGATAGCGATACAGGACCTCGGATCATAACCGCGAATTCAGCATCGCGAAGGATTCGGGATTCGCATAGCGCGTTCGGCCAGTATGCCGTACGTGTGCAACTATTAAACTGATCGTGGGTTTTTCGGTCGCGTGAGTTTTTAAAACTGTTGCGTTATCCGTATTTTTTGTTCGCAGCATGTACAGCGGCAATTGAATTGGATTGCCTGTTAATGTACTAACTAAAAAATGTACTGACTAAAAGGTTGTACTGACTAAAAGGTGCTGATTTTCTTACCCTGGCTATTGTTTTTGTGAAAGATAAAAAAATTCTACTTATTCTGTTGCTGGTGCTGGTTGCCGTCTTCTTCTACTTTGATTTAGGCCGTTTCCTGAACCTTGAGACACTTAAAGCCCAACAACAATCGTTGAACGCCTACTATCAGGCAAATCCGTTACTTACTATCGGATTGTTCTTTATCGCCTACGTAGTCGTTGCAGCATTTTCTTTGCCTGGCGCTTCGATCATGACGCTTGCAGGGGGCGCTCTGTTTGGCCTGGTTGTGGGCACAATCGTAACGTCATTTGCATCCACCATTGGCGCAACATTCGCATTCCTGGCATCACGTTTTTTCCTCCGCGACTGGATAGAAAGTAAATTCGGTCGGCAAATACAGACATTCAACAACAACATCGAAAAAGACGGAGCTTTTTACCTGTTTACCATTCGTCTGGTACCGATATTTCCATTTTTTCTGGTAAACCTGGTCATGGGTTTAACCAAAATAAAAATTGGTGTTTTTTACTGGGTTAGCCAGTTAGGCATGCTTGCTGGCACAATCGTATTTGTTAATGCAGGAACGCAGCTGGCGAAAATTGACTCGCTCTCGGGCATTTTGTCACCGAAAATCATCCTGTCATTCGCACTATTAGGAATATTTCCCCTGATTGCCAAAAAAGTGATCGATTTTTTCAAAGCCCGCAAAGTGTACGAAGGTTATGAAAAACCTGAAACCTTCGATCGCGATATTGTTGTATTAGGCGCAGGAGCAGGTGGCCTGGTGTCCGCCTATATCGCGGCTGCAGTGAAAGCCAGTGTTTCTTTGATAGAACGTGACAAGATGGGCGGTGACTGCCTTAACACAGGTTGCGTACCCTCGAAGGCTCTGATCAAAACCGCAAAACTCAAACATCAAATCGAGGAGTCGCAAAAATACGGTATTGCCAAAGCGAGTGCAGAATTCAACTTCAGCGATGCCATGAATCGTGTGCACGAGGTTGTAAAAACGATAGAACCTCATGACTCAGTGGAACGCTACACGGGGCTGGGCGTCGACTGTATCGAGGGTGAAGGCAAAATCACGTCTCCCTGGAGTGTTGAGGTCAATGGCCAGACTCTGTCAACGCGCAACATAATTATTGCCACAGGCGCCCAACCGTTCGTACCCCCCATCCCTGGACTTGATAGCGTTGATTATCTCACCTCGGATAATCTCTGGGAATTAAAAGAGTTACCACGTAAATTGGTCGTCCTTGGTGGCGGCCCGATAGGCTCGGAACTGGTACAGGCCTTCAATCGCCTCGGCTCCGAAGTCTGGCAGGTTGAAATGATGCCCGCCATCATGAATCGCGAAGATGCGGATGTATCGGAATTCATAACGCAAAAGTTTATAGACGAAGGCGTACACGTCTTGACCAACACTAAAGCAGTTGCAGTCGAATCAAGCGACTCGGGTAAGTTTCTGGTCTGTGAAGATGCAAATGATGCATCTAAAACTCAACGTATCGAGTTTGATGAGCTACTGGTGGCTGTAGGGCGTTCTGCCCGTCTGACCGGTTTTGGTTTGGAAGAACTCGGTATTGAGACAAATAGAACTGTCGAGGTAAACGACTATCTCCAAACCAAATATCCGAACATATTTGCTGTTGGTGATGTAGCTGGCCCCTACCAGTTCACACACACAGCATCGCATCAGGCCTGGTATGCCGCTGTCAATTCGTTATTCGGTTTCCTGAAAAAATTCAAAGCTGATTATCGGGTCATTCCATGGGCTACGTTCACCGATCCTGAAATTGCACGTGTTGGCTTGAACGAGAAAGAAGCGAACGAACAGGGTATCAAGTACGAAGTATCTACCTACGGGCTCGAAGATCTCGACAGAGCTATTGCCGATAGCAGCAATAGCGGGTTCATAAAGGTTTTGACCGTTCCGGGTAAAGATAAAATACTTGGGGTCACACTCGTGGGTGAGCACGCCGGGGATTTGATCGCCGAGTACGTTACCGCAATGAAATACAATATTGGACTTAACAAAGTGTTGGGCACGATTCACATCTACCCGACACTCGCTGAATCCAACAAGTATGTTGCCGGTGAATGGAAGCGTGCCAATCAACCTGAACGTATACTGGCATGGCTTGAGCGATTCCATCGCTGGCGACGTGGCGGCAGCGAGAGAAATGCACCCGCTTCATCAATACAGTCTCACGACAAATCTGAAAACGCTGGTACCGAGATACTGAAGTAAACAGTTAAGGAACCTCTGATTTATTAGGCGAGGCAGGCAGGGCAAGGCGAAATTTGGCGATAAAGCGGAGTGTATATGCGAATACATGAGCATTTTGAGCCGAATTTCAACGCAGCCCTGGCAACGCAGGCAATAAATGAGAGATTCCTTAAATAAATGAATAAAGTTTGGAATTCAGCAGCTGGGGATGCTCGATCAGTCAGTGACAAGTGCCACTACTAACAACTTTTAAAACTTTGAAAGACCGTTAGCGACTGGTTAACAACGGCTCTTCCACAGCAAAACCCTGTGCGAAATCAACGCCGATTTCGCGCACGGCTTCAAGCAGAATATCGTTTTCAACAAACTCAGCGATCGTCTGCTTACCAAGCGACTGCCCTACTTCGTTAATCGCTTTAACCATGGTGTAGTCTATCTGGTCGTCCAGCATATCCCTGACCAGACGTCCATCGATTTTCAGAAAATCGACAGGCAGATCTTTCAGGTAAGCGAAGGACGATAATCCTGCCCCGAAGTTATCCAGAACAAAACGGCAACCGATTTCAGACATTTCGTTCATAAACTCGGATGCTGCTGACAAATTCGCTATTGTCTCTGTTTCAGTCAATTCAAAACACAGTTTCTGGGGTGGCACTCCACTGTCGCGGATGTGATCTACCAGTGCTCCAGCAAAGCCTTCCTGTGAAAAAGAACTACTCGAAAGATTAATCGAACAGTGTTGGACTTTTCTAAGAAAATCCGGATTCCGTTTAAGCCAGTCGATCGTGACATCTATAACCGTTGAATCAAGCTGTGCTGCAAGGCCGTAGCGCACAGCCGAAGGTAAAAAAGCTTTAGGTTGAACCAATTCACCCGAAGGCAACATCAAACGCATAAACACTTCAAAGTATGCACTTCGCTGCTGCCACCCACCCTGAATTTCCCCGGGCGGCAATGAACCAGCACTGCCATCATCAAGAGGTTCGAGCAGATCCTGCTGGGAAATCTGCCTGAATGGCAGCATCTTCTGAGTGGCTATGACTATACGTTTTTGCTCTAGCGCAGAGCTGATTTCATCTACCCAGTGCGTACCGATTTGGCGATTACTGCTGTTACCGTCCGCCTCACGGTACACAACCACCTGGTTGCGCCCTTCGTTCTTGGCTAAATAGCAGGCAGAGTCCGCAGCACTAAACAGTGCGTTCAAACTTTCCCAGCGATCGTCAGCTACAACCATGCCTATGCTCACGCCAATACGGAAACGATTCTCTTTCCACAAAAACTGAAAGTTCTCTACTTCACTGCGTATTTGATTTGCCAGCTTAAGAGCAGCATCCACACTGCAGTTGTAAAGAAACACGCCAAACTCGTCGCCACCGAGCCTGCCCAGCACATCGCTCTTACGTACAAAACCATCAATCATTGACGAAAGCTGGCGAAGCAATTCGTCTCCCGCCAGATGCCCACATGTGTCATTGACGATCTTGAAGTTATCAAGATCCATAAAAAACAACGCATGTGACAGTCGTTCTGATTTCGCCTTAGCCAACGCCGTCTCAACAAGCGATTCGAAATGCCGCCGATTAACCAACCCGGTTAACGCATCATGATTAGCATGATAGGCAATCGATTCAGCCTGTCGCGTCCTGGCGGTTACATCTCTACCGGTACCTCTATATCCGATGAAAGTTGCATTATTGTCGTAAACCGGAATTCCGCTGTAGCGGATCACCTTTACATTGTCATCAGCTATCTGCCATTTAAATTCAAAATCACGAAAAGGTTGATGGTTTTTCAATACGCGCAGGTGCGCGCTCCATTGATCACTGTCATCCGGGTAAGACGCAATTTCACCCAGTTGCTCCATTGGCTTGCCAAGGAGATTATCTATCGGTACGCCTAACGTTGTTTCCTGCTCACTTTTAAACATTGAGAAGTACAAAGATTCATCGGTTTCCCAGAAAAAATCAGCCGATGCCAGCGCGTAGTGTTGATAGCGTTCCGCATCACCTCTACCTGCGTTATCGATTCCAGTGGATAGATGAGGCAACGAACGGGGTGTCTGTACTGAAGAATTTGCAGACGGATTTACCGACGAAATTGCTGACGAAATTTCAAGCGATTGATGCCCGACATCAACCAGCGACAAAACAACCGCAGCTTGTCCATGCCAGTCCATAGGTTGTGCATTGACAAGTAGAACCAGCGGCTGCCCGAATGCACTTTTTGCATTCAGAACCAGGCGATGCCCTGTAAGATCAGACAGATTTACCTCAAGCGAATCGCAATGACGCTTCAATCTGTACCAGTCTTCATGCGAGAAGAACGATGCGACGGAGGCCATCTGTAAAATATCACTCGCGTCAGTTAAGCCAAACAGCTCGACTGCCTGATTGTTTACAAACAATGGTTTCCCGTCATGCATGACGACAGTGGCCTGCAAACCACTATGGATCAGCGCATGATAATCAAGAGGAGGTGTCGCACTCTGTCCGGGTGAGTCAAGCAAACGAATATCGATACCACGCACTTCCCGCGTGTCGGACAATATGGGGGTGCGCAGTACGGTTTGCGGATACTGGGCTGCTGCCAGAATAATCTGGCTGACATCCGAACGGGCAAAGTTGATGACGCTGCTTTCAACTTCGAGTTGCCTGCGTGCAAGTTCTGTTGGCAGAAGATCAAAGTCGGTACACCCGATCAGCATATCCGGTGAGGCCAACCCATATGCCCGGGCAAAAGCAATCGAACACCCTCGATAGACGAGCCATTCATCTTTGACTGCCACGCGCTCGGCCTGGCCGGATTCCGGGCTACCGCGACCGATCATCACTGGATTTCCAATACGGGCAGCCACACAAAATACGGGTTATGCACCCCGGCTCGCTGCGTGACTGGTCTAATAATCATATTTTCAGGCAATTGGCGCCAAATCATTGTCAGAGTATAGAGCACCTGCCCGGGCAGTTACGGTAATTCACGGCATTTCCGCGTGGTTGATCGAAGGGTTTGGTTAACGCCAATCAATGAGGCTGGGCGTTATGTGATGTTGTTTGCAAAAAAATGCAGCACCACCATCATGGGCCCGACCCCGCGCAGACTCGGGCTATTCAATAACGAAGTCAGACGTGCGGATACTTGCGTTGCACGGGTGCGTGCAACTGAAATGCTTCACCGGCGGTTATACGCCCTTCTCGCTCAACCCAGGCAGTCACTCCGCGAAGACCGCGAGCCCGTTTGGCAAAAAACCGACCAACGCCGGGATGGTGGCGCTCGATCATGTCGCCTGGATAGCGGCACGGCGCATTTTCCATATCCACTACCAGCGAAACACCGTTTTCAAATACCAGACGCGATGACGGAGGCACAAGAGAAAAGTCAGGTAACCCCTCAACTAGCAGATTGGCAAACAACCAACCCGGTTCGATAGACGGTATATTCAGATGAGAGGCAATGGTCTGTAATTCCTCCACAGACACAATACTGATCTGGCGTGTATTGCGAATTGGCGTACCAAGCGGGTATTGTTTTTTTACCCGCACACACGACGAACGTGTTAATCCGGAGTGGGACTCACCGACAAAGCCTTCAAAGGTGACATCGACTTCCGCGACGTCGACGCTCGGTGTACTTTCGTTTTGCTCTCCGTCACCAACATTTTCACCACTGACCACAACAGGTTTATTTACCAGCAACCGTGTTGCCGTACCGCCAAGTGATGTAGGTTGCAATGGATCCATCGTTAACTTGCGAGAAATTCCAGTCGGGTGTCTGTCATTTTGGGCGAGATCTCGATTACCTCTGCGGAAACTACGCGTTGCATAACAAACGGGTCAGTGTCGATCCGTTCTTGTAGTGCCTCACGCGAAACATTGTGCGCAAAGACGGAGCCACCCTGCCCGGTTTCCAAACTGCCTGCGAGCAGAAATACATCGTCATCAAACCCCTGTTTGAGCCAGCTATTGTGACCAGCCATATGTTCAGAGGCAGCAGAACGATTGTCAGAGAACTTCAACAGAACCACAAACACGCGAACCTACTCCTGTTACGCTAAAACAGGTTTCAGTGTAGCGAAAATATTCAATTAATGCAGGAAACAACCCTACATAGAGCGGCGATACTGACCACCAACATCAAACAACGCTTGCGTCAGCTGCCCCAGCGAGCAATGCTCTGCCGCATCAATCAGTGCTGCGAATATGTTGCCGTCTGCAATCGCCACGCGCTTAACGGCTTCCAGTGCCGCATCGGCTTTTTCAGCGTGTGTCTGCTGGAATGCGTCGAGTCGTTTTAGCTGGCTCTGTTTCTCGTCGTCGGTAGAACGTGCCAGTTGGATTTCCGGTAGCTCTTCGCCCTCAGGATTAAGAAAGGTGTTAACACCGACAATAGGCAGGCTGCCATCGTGCTTACGGTGTTCGTAGTACATTGACTCATCCTGAATCTTGCCCCGCTGATACCCTGTTTCCATTGCACCCAGTACGCCACCCCGTTCAGACAGTCTTTCAAACTCTGATAACACTGCCTCCTCAACCAGTTCCGTTAGTTCGTCAATAACGTAACTGCCCTGATTGGGATTCTGTGTCTGCGCAAGACCCCATTCACGATTAATAATAAGTTGTATAGCAAGCGCACGTCGCACAGATTCTTCGGTAGGTGTTGTAATCGCCTCATCGTAAGCATTGGTATGCAACGAATTACAATTATCGTAGACGGCGATAAGTGCCTGCAAAGTCGTTCGAATGTCGTTGAATGACATTTCTTGTGCATGCAGTGAACGCCCGGACGTCTGGATATGGTACTTGAGCCGTTGACTGCGCTCGTTAGCACCGTAGCGCTCACGCAATGTAACAGCCCAGATTCGCCGTGCAACACGCCCCATGACTGAATATTCTGGGTCCATGCCGTTGCTGAAGAAAAAAGACAGGTTCGGGGCAAAATCATCCACGTGCATACCACGCGCAAGATATGACTCTATATAGGTAAAGCCGTTAGCCAGGGTTAATGCGAGTTGCGTTATCGGATTCGCACCAGCTTCGGCAATGTGATAACCGGATATCGATACCGAGTAGAAGTTTCTGACATTGTTATCGATAAAGTACTGCTGAATATCACCCATAACTTTGAGACTGAACTCAGTTGAAAAAATACAGGTGTTCTGGCCTTGATCTTCCTTAAGTATGTCTGCCTGTACCGTGCCGCGTAGATTCGCGAGTGTCCAGGCACGTAATTCTGCCAACTCATCATCATTAGGATTACGACCGTTTTTATCAATGAATCTTTGCTGCTGTTGACGAAACGCGGTGATAAAGAAAAACGCCAGTATTGTTGGCGCCGGGCCGTTTATTGTCATCGAAACAGATGTAGTTGGATCACACAGATCAAATCCGTCATACAGTACCTGCATGTCTTCTACCGTAGCGATAGAAACACCTGAATTACCGACTTTGCCATAGATATCGGGGCGCACTGCGGGATCATTGCCATACAACGTAACTGAATCAAAAGCGGTGGAAAGTCGCTTGGCATCAGAGTGTTCAGACAATGCCTTGAAACGCGCGTTGGTTCTGAACGCATCCCCCTCACCGGCAAACATCCGGGTGGGATCTTCATTTTCACGTTTGAACGCAAAGACACCAGCGGTGAAAGGGAAATAGCCAGGCAAGTTCTCGAGCATCAAAAACTTGAGCAGTTCGCCGTGATCTTCAAACTGAGGCAATGATACTTTTCTAATGCGCGTACCACTGAGGCTGTCGAACACAAGCTGCGTTCTGATCTCTTTATCACGAACCTTTGCGACAAACTCATCTTGCCGATAACGCTCAGCGATTTCAGGCCATGCAGCTAACAGTGCTTGAATTTTTGCATCGAGTTGCTGTTCGCGTTTTTCTATCGCAGCGTTAAACAAGTCTTCGGCGTCGATAGAATCCGTGGCATTCTCTGAGCGCAGAATCGTCAGGCTGGATTGCAACTGTTGACGCTGTCTTGCAACGAGTGCCTGTTGTTGCGCCATTTGCTTGTAACCACGGACTGAGTCAGCTATCTCTGCCAGATATCGCTCACTACTGGCCGGGATGATTGACGTTTGTCGAGTACTTGCCTTACCACTCACTTTTTCAAGTTTACCAACCTCACAGGACAAACCCTTGCCGACAAGTTGCTCGATCAATTCCTGATACAGCGCCGTAACACCGTCGTCGTTGAAACGAGCGGCTATCGTCCCGTAGACGGGCATTTCTGCAGGTGGCTGACTGAAGGCTTCGCGATTTCGCTGCACCTGTTTCGCAACATCCCGTAACGCATCCTGACCACCCTTGCGTTCGAGCTTGTTGATAGCAACAACGTCGGCGTAGTCGAGCATGTCAATCTTCTCGAGCTGACTCGCAGCACCGAATTCAGGTGTCATTACATATAAAGACAAATCACACAACGGCACAATACCGGCATCTCCTTGCCCAATTCCCGGGGTTTCAACAATGACAAGATCAAATCCAGCCAGACGCGTTGCACTGATTACATCGCCCAGGTATGACGGCACTTCCGAGCCGGCTGAACGCGTAGCCAGAGAGCGCATGTAAATACCCGGATGATTGATGGCATTCATGCGTATGCGATCACCGAGCAGTGCGCCACCGGTCTTTCGACGCGTCGGATCAACTGCAAGGAGCGCAATGCGAAGTTTGTCCTGTTGATCCAGTCTAAAGCGCCTGACCAGCTCGTCGGTCAACGATGATTTACCTGATCCGCCTGTGCCGGTGATTCCCAGCACCGGGCAACCCGTCAAAGATTCAGCCTGTTCACGCATTTTGCGCAACACCGCATCACTGAGCTCATCGTTCTCTATCGCGCTTAGTCTGCGCGACAAAGCAACGGAGTCACTATCATGGAAGTTATCGACATCGACACTGTGTCCGACCACTTCTTTTGCGGTACTGACCATATGATCGATCATGCCCTGGAGCCCCATATCCAGACCATCCTGCGGAGAAAAAATCCGCGCAACACCGTATGCGTGCAGTTCGTCAATCTCCTGCGGGACGATGACACCACCACCACCACCGAACACGCGAATATGCTCGCATTTCAGTTCCGAGAGACAATCAATCAGGTATTTAAAAAATTCAACATGTCCACCTTGATAGGAACTAATCGCTATGCCCTGTGCATCTTCAGCCACAGCAGCAGTCACAATCTCCTCAACTGATCGATTGTGTCCGAGGTGAATCACCTCGACACCGGATGCCTGTAGCATGCGTCGCATAATGTTGATGGACGCATCGTGTCCGTCAAACAAGCTGGCCGCAGTTACAAACCGTACCGGGCGCAACTCATCGACCACTGATTCACTGGACAATTTCGCATTTGTCGCCATCTGCAATCCTCGTTAGCTGGAGGCAAGTCACTGTAGAACTTATCGGCCACCGCACTGCACTCAGCAGTTTTCAGTGACCGTACATGTAATATATTTATATTTAATAGCCGCAACAGGCGCCTATTCCGAGTGCCGGTAATTCTTATATTCGAGCACTTTAGCGAGTCCGGAATACATCCCGATCAAAAACACCGACACCCGGCAGTAGTCCGGATAGAAAAAGGCATGGGCCTGCACAGGCTTTGATCGGCATTCCAGATTGACGTTTACGTAAACGTCAACTTATTATTAACCAATGTCCCAGACTTACACAATAACGGAATTATCGCGCGAGTTTGCGATTACCACCCGAACCATCCGTTTCTATGAAGACAAGCACCTGCTGTCGCCAGAACGCGAAGGCCAGACACGTATCTATAGCCGGGCAGATCGTACCCGCCTGAAACTTATCCTGCGGGGTAAACGGCTGGGCTGGCCGCTGGATGAGATCAAGCGACTCATTGATCTGTACGACGCCCCTTCCGGCGAAGGCGAGCGTCAGCAATTGCGACAAATGATCGGCGCCCTGCAGTCCACCCGTCGCCAGCTGCTGGCACAATTGCAGGATCTGGAGGAGTCACTTCATGAAATCGAAGAACTGGAAAACAATTGCATGAAGCAATTACAACGATTCAATGATCAGGATGAGGGACTCGAACATCCCTCAATTGAGAAAGATCATGCAGTGGTGATCTAGTCTGCATGCCTATTAGCATCCATTGGCATCAACCGTGATGCAGGTAAGGTATCTCGTACAATATTGTCACTTCGACTACCTGCAAATTTCTGCTTGTTTGATCTACGCAAACAATCTCGCCATCAGAGTCACATGACATGATCACCCACTATCCAACTCTGAAATTCGATTTCGATGATTCTCTGCATATGTTGCAAGAGTCGGTAGCTGAGTTCGCCCAAAAGGAGATCGCGCCGCTCGCCGCTGAAATAGATGCCAGCAACCAGTTCCCGATGGATGCCTGGAAAAAAATGGGCGATCTCGGTGTACTGGGAATAACGGTGGCCGAAGAGTACGGCGGCAGCAACATGGGGTATCTGGCTCACACACTGGCGATGCAGGAAATCAGTCGAGCATCGGCGTCAGTTGGTCTGTCCTACGGTGCACATTCGAATTTGTGTGTGAATCAAATTTCCCGCAATGGCGACGACCGCCAGAAGGAAACATACCTGCCCAAACTGATTAGTGGCGAACACATTGGTGCACTTGCCATGAGCGAACCCGGCTCCGGTTCTGATGTCGTTAGTATGAAACTGCGTGCAGAAAAACAAGGCAATGGATATGTACTGAACGGCAACAAAATGTGGATCACAAACGGACCGGATGCAGATGTGCTGGTCGTTTATGCTAAAACCGATATGGAAGCGGGCCCCAAGGGCATTACAGCTTTTCTTATTGAAAAAGATTTTGACGGATTTTCAACTGCGCAAAAACTCGACAAGCTCGGCATGCGCGGTTCCAACACCTGCGAACTTGTTTTCGAAAACTGTCAGGTACCTCCGGAGAATGTACTGGGAGCCGTGGGCGGTGGCGTTAAGGTTCTTATGAGCGGGCTCGACTACGAACGCGTGGTTTTATCCGGTGGCCCACTAGGTATCATGGATGCCTGTATGGATGTTGTATTGCCTTATGTGCACGAGCGTAAACAGTTCGGGCAATCCATTGGCGAATTTGAATTGATGCAGGGCAAGCTCGCTGATATGTATACCACGATGAATGCCTGTAAAGCGTACGTCTATGCTGTCGCTGCAGCCTGTGATCGTGGTGAAACGACACGCAAGGATGCAGCGGGTGTAATTTTATACTCGGCAGAAAAAGCAACCTGGATGGCACTCGAGGCAATCCAGTCACTCGGCGGGAATGGTTACATCAATGACTATCCCACCGGAAGATTGTTAAGAGATGCCAAACTCTATGAAATTGGAGCGGGCACATCAGAGATCAGACGCATGCTGATAGGTCGGGAACTGTTCAGCGACACGGTCTGATCACTGGTAAATCTTTAACCTACACACTAAGGAACCTCTGATTTATTAGGCGAGGCAGGCAGGGCAAGGCGAAATTTGGCGAAAAAGCGCAGTGTATATGCGAATACATGAGTATTTTGAGCCGAATTTCAACGCAGCCCTGGCAACGCAGGCAATAAATCAGAGGTTCCCTAACTAATTTGTTGACACGCTATTGTCGTTAGACACACCAACCGGACTGAAACATGAGTAAAAGTGATCCTATCGTTATTGCAAACCTGTCGCGTACTCCTATGGGTGGCTTTCAAGGTTCGCTAAGCGATGCTACCGCTTCCGAGCTAGGTGCTGCCGCTATCAGCGATGCTTTACAACGCGCTGACGTAAAAGCCGAACAAGTACAGGAAGTTATCATGGGTTGCGTATTACCTGCCGGTCAAGGCCAGGCACCAGCGCGTCAGGCAGCTCTCGGTGCCGGTATGCCATTAGGTGTCGGCTGTACCACTATCAACAAAATGTGCGGCTCCGGTATGAAAGCCGTCATGCTGGCGCACGATCTGCTCCTCGGTGGGGACAACGAGGTTATGGTTGCAGGTGGCATGGAAAGCATGACCAACGCACCCTACCTTGCACCACGTGTCAGATCCGGTTTGCGCATGGGGCATGCTGCTTTGCAGGATCACATGTTTCTCGATGGCCTGGAAGACGCATACGACAAAGGCCGGTTAATGGGCACATTTGCAGAAGAAACTGCAACGCGCTATCAATTCACACGTCAACAACAGGATGATTTTGCTATTCGTTCTCTGAAGCGTGCGCAAAAGGCCATTGACGACGGTGTCTTCAGCAAGGAAATAGTCCCTTTCACCGTGAAAGGCCGTAAAGGCGATACGGTTGTTGATACAGATGAACAGCCTCCAAAAGCCAACTTTGACAAAATACCCACCCTGCGACCGGCGTTTGCAAAGGACGGCACGGTTACCGCTGCGAATTCCTCGTCAATCTCGGATGGTGCTGCAGCACTGGTGCTGATGAAACGTTCGGTGGCTGAAAAACACGGCTTGTCCTGGGAAGCGACTATCACTGCACACGCCAGCCATGCGCATGAGCCAGCCTGGTTCACCACTGCACCGATTGGCGCTGTCGAGAGGCTTCTTGAAAAGCTTGGCAAGACAGCATCGGATATTGATCTTTACGAAATTAACGAAGCGTTTGCAGTCGTGACGATGTCAGCGACTCAAGAGCTTGGTCTCGATGAAGAACGCGTTAATGTTAATGGCGGTGCTTGCGCACTAGGACATCCGATAGGTGCATCGGGAGCACGTATCCTCGTCACACTGGTGAACGCATTGCGTCAACATGATTTAAAAACCGGCATTGCAGCGCTATGTATCGGCGGTGGCGAGGCCACGGCGGTAGCTATTGAACTTGCCAGCTGATCAGTTCAGGAATCGCCTACACAGGTAACGTTTGCTATGCAATACACTGAAGAAAACCTGATGATTCGCGACATGGCAAAAGAGTTTGCAACTCGTGAACTCGCACCGAATGCCGCAGAGTGGGATAAAAACGCTACGTTTCCGCGCGAAGCCTTGCGTGAAATGGGTGAATTGGGTCTGCTGGGCATGTTGGTACCCGAACAGTTCGGTGGTGCTGCAACCGACAATATTGCCTATTCCATGGCACTTGAAGAAATTGCTGCCGGCGACGGTGCCTGTTCCACCATCATGAGTGTTCACAACTCAGTCGCGTGTTTACCGATTTTGCGCTACGGCACTGACGAGCAAAAGCAGGACTATCTAACCACACTTGCAAGCGGCGAAATGCTGGGGGCATTCTGCCTGACTGAACCTCAGGCCGGTTCGGATGCATCAGCCATAGCAACACGTGCTGAAATGTCAGGTAATGAATGGGTGCTGAACGGTACCAAGCAATTCATCACCTCCGGTAGTACTGCTGATGTTGCGATTGTCTTTGCGGTAACCGATCCCGATGCGGGTAAGCGCGGTATTTCCGCATTCATCGTACCGACCACCACAGAAGGCTATGAAGTCGCCAGTGTTGAAAACAAAATGGGACAACGCGCATCAGACACCTGTCAGATTGTTTTCAACAACTGTCGAATCCCGGCCGGCAATCTGCTCGGGGAACCTGGTGAGGGCTACCGCATTGCGCTTTCCAACCTTGAAGGTGGACGCATTGGCATTGCCTCACAGGCTGTTGGTATGGCACGTGCCGCATACGAAGCTGCACTTGCCTTTGCAAAAGAGAGAGTTGCTTTCGGAAAGCCCATTGTCGAGCAACAATCCATTGCCTTTCTGCTCGCCGATATGGCGGTGCAGATTGATGCTGCGCGACTGTTAACCCATCGAGCCGCCCTCCTGCGTGACAAGAACGAACCATGTCTGACCGAGGCGTCCATGGCTAAACTGTTTGCCAGTGAAATGGCTGAAAAGGTTTGTTCGAACGCGATTCAGATACACGGCGGCTATGGCTATCTGAGCGATTTCCCGGTCGAACGGATTGCACGTGATGTCCGCGTATGTCAGATATACGAAGGTACATCTGAAGTACAACGCCTGGTCATTAGCCGCGCACTCGTTAAAGATGCAGCATGATCAACCATCTGAACCTGATGCGCTGATTCAGCAGGCCACGCGTCTGGGCGTACTCGGTTATTTATTGCAGTTACTGCATGTGTTATTCGGTGTCACGGCAGTAATGGGTATGTTGATAAATCATACGCGTGGCAGTGATGTTAAAGGTACTTACGTAGAATCCCATATTCGCTGGCAGGTAGTTTCTTTCTGGTTATTGGGAGCTGCCTATATCCTCGCGTTTTTCTACTGGCACAGTAGTGGCAATCATTGGCTTATCTTACTCACCCTTGTCGTAGCGCTATATCGCATTGGCAGGGGTTGGTGGCAATTAGCCCGGCGACGCCCGATCGGCACTTTGTGGTGATACAGCAATGACAGGCTTCGACAGCAAAATCAATACAGCCAGTGACGACTTTCGCCACAATGCGCAACAGATGCAATCATTGGTTTCCGATCTGCAGTCCCGCGTTGGTGAGGTTGCGCTCGGTGGTGGTGAAAAGTCTGTCACCAAACATCGTTCACGCAATAAACTCCTGCCACGTGAGCGCATTGATCTGCTGGTTGACAATGGCGCACCCTTTCTTGAATTTTCACAACTGGCGGCCCACGAAGTCTACCCAGACAAGGTGCCGAGCGCTGGCATTGTTGCCGGCATCGGCTGGATACATAACCGGCCGGTGGTTATAGTTGCCAACGACGCAACAGTAAAAGGGGGTACTTACTACCCGCTTACCGTTAAAAAACATCTTCGCGCGCAAGAGATTGCCAGACAAAACAAACTACCCTGCCTCTATCTGGTGGATTCGGGGGGTGCCTATCTGCCACTGCAGGATGATGTATTTCCGGATCGTGAACACTTCGGCCGAATTTTTTTCAATCAGGCCAACATGTCAGCCGAAGGTATTCCGCAAATTGCAGTGGTGCTTGGCTCATGTACAGCCGGTGGCGCCTATGTGCCGGCCATGTCAGACGAAAGCGTTATTGTAAAAGGCAATGGCACCATCTTTCTCGGTGGACCTCCATTGGTCAAAGCCGCTACCGGTGAAGTCGTCACAGCTGAAGACTTAGGCGGCGCTGATGTACATACCAGCCGCTCCGGTGTTGCTGATCATTTTGCCGAGACAGAAACAGATGCGCTGGCTATAGCTCGTGATATCTTTTCAACAATAAACAGACCTGCTGCTGCACACACCATCCCACTCGGGTTTAATCAAACCGAAGTAAACCAGCGTGAGTTAAATGCGTTTGAAGATCCGCTCTATCCGGCAGAAGAACTTAACGGCATCGTACCAGTCGATTCCCGCACACCGGTTGATAGCAGGGAAATCATCGCAAGACTGGTTGACGGCAGCCGCTTTAACGAGTTTAAGGCCCGTTACGGCACGACACTGGTTTGTGCATTTGCTGAAATACACGGACAACCTGTTGGCATAGTGGCCAACAATGGCGTGCTGTTTTCTGAATCAGCATTAAAAGGCGCGCACTTTGTCGAGTTGTGTGCACAACGAAAAATACCGTTACTGTTTTTACAGAATATCACCGGGTTTATGGTTGGCGAAAAGTACGAGTCAGGCGGCATCGCCAAAGACGGTGCAAAAATGGTCACTGCCGTTGCCTGTGCTCAGGTACCAAAGTTTACTGTCATCGTTGGCGGAAGTTTTGGCGCCGGTAACTACGGTATGTGTGGTCGAGCATTCGATCCACGATTTATCTGGATGTGGCCGAACGCGCGCATATCCGTTATGGGCGGTGAACAGGCAGCAGGTGTACTGTCGCAGATTCGTGTGGATGCCATGGCAGCCAGCGGCACTCCAATGACTGACGATGAGATAACTGAATTCCGCAAACCGCTTTTGGAACAATACGAAACACAAGGTCATCCTTATTATGCCAGCGCACGCCTGTGGGACGATGGCATTATTGCCCCTGCTGACACGCGTCAGGTTCTGGCGCTAGCGCTGGCAGCAGCGCTCGACTCAGAACCTGAGTCAACCCGCTTTGGCGTTTTCAGGATGTAAATATGGCACGTTCTATAGAGACAACAGTTGAAAGCCACGGTGTACATCGCATCACTCTTGCCAGACCGGACGTGCATAACGCTTTCGATGACACAGTCATTCGCGAGTTGTATGACACGCTCGAATCATTGAAAAGTACCAGTCCGCGTATTCTTGTGCTGCAGGCACAGGGAAAAAGTTTCTCTGGAGGTGCGGACCTTAACTGGATGAAAAAAAGCGCTTCATACAGCCGCGAAGAAAACTACCGAGATGCACAGGCTCTGTCTTCCATGCTGAATGCACTGGACAGTTTTCCTGCGACAACAATAGCCGCTGTACAAGGTGCAGCACTGGGTGGCGGGGTTGGTCTGGCAGCGTGCTGTGATATAGCCATCGCTTCCACGTCAGCGGTGTTTGCACTGACAGAAGTCAGACTGGGCCTGGTACCGGGTACGATCAGTCCGTTTGTTATACAGGCTATCGGTGCAAGACAAGCCCGCCGTTACTTCACCTCAGCAGAACGCTTTGATGCAGTAAAAGCACAACAACTCGGCATCGTTCACGAGGTTGTCGAACCGGATGCGTTAGCTGATCGAGTTGACGAACTTATTAATCAACTGCTGCAGTCGAGTCCGGACGCACAGCGTAGTGCTAAACATCTCGTTAAATGGGTTGCACCTCGTGTAGCTGGTGGTAACGGTATTGATCAGAGTCTGCTTGACGATACGGCCGCAGCAATAGCAGATGCACGTGCCTCTGATGAGGGTCGTGAAGGGGTCAGCGCTTTTCTCTACAAACGCAAACCGGACTGGTTGGTTTCCTGATAAACATGTTCGACTGCATCCTGATAGCTAATCGCGGTGAAATTGCCTGCCGCATTATTCGCACGGCACGACGACTGGGTATACGTACGGTCGCTGTGCATTCAAACATCGAAGCACAAGCGCTTCATGTCGAAATGGCTGACGCTGCGGTTCTGATCGGCGGAGCGAGCGCCGGTGAAAGCTATTTGAATGGCACGGCAATTATCGAAGCAGCACGCGCGCGCGGTGCGCAGGCGATACACCCCGGCTATGGCTTTCTGTCAGAGAATGCACAGTTTGCCGAAGACTGCAGCGCAAACGGAATCGTTTTTATTGGCCCTCCAGCGAGTGCAATGCGGGCAATGGCTTCCAAGTCGGCCGCGAAACAACTGATGCAGGCATCCGATGTTCCCGTGCTGCCGGGCTATCACGGCGATGCACAGGACAAAGCCAGCCTTGAAAAAGCGGCCCACGATACCGGGTTCCCATTGATGTTAAAAGCCAGTGCCGGTGGTGGTGGCAAAGGTATGCGCATCGTCTACAACGCTTCAGAATTTGATACACAGTTAGACGCCGTCAAACGCGAAGCAACAGCAAGTTTTGGAGATGACCACGTATTGCTCGAGCGCTATGTGGAGCATCCGCGGCACATAGAAATTCAAATATTCAGTGATCAACATAATAACCATTTGCATTTGTTTGAACGCGATTGCTCTGTACAACGGCGTCATCAAAAAGTACTAGAGGAAGCCCCTGCTCCAGGGCTGGATGAGGCAACTCGGCAGAAAATGGGACAAGCCGCTATCAATGCAGCACGTGCTGTCGGATATGTAGGTGCCGGAACCGTAGAGTTTATCGCTGACACAGACGGCAGCTTCTACTTCATGGAGATGAATACACGCCTGCAGGTCGAACATCCGGTTACCGAAATGATCACCGGCCAGGACCTGGTTGAATGGCAGTTGCGGGTTGCAAATAACGAATTATTGCCTTTGTCTCAAACTGATCTGAAGGTTCAAGGGCATGCTATTGAAGCCAGACTGTATGCAGAAGATCCGGACAATGAATTTCTGCCTGCAAGCGGCAAGTTGCGCGCTCTGGATTTTCCATCAACCCGGAATCGATCCGATATTCGGATTGAAACCGGCGTGCGTGCGGAAGATGCAGTGTCTGTTCACTATGATCCGATGATTGCCAAAGTGATAGCGCATGGTGCTGATCGGGAACAGGCAATTCGTAAACTCGAGCAGACCTTAGCGGAAACTCATCTCGTCGGACCGGCGAGCAACCTCCAGTATCTGGGTCATTTGTTAACTCAGCCCGGCTTTATTGCCGGCGGCGTTACAACACGTTTTATTGAATCTATTTCAGATTCTGACAAACGCGAAAGCGACGATCAATTAATCGATTGGCGCAATGCAATCTCTGCAGTACTGATAACTGCAACAACACAACTTCACCAAAGACTTCAGGTTGACAGCGGAATGACAGGGTGGCGGCTGAATCTCCCGCCCACTGCGTTTTCTGTATGGGAGCTGGACGGGAGCACTTATCAGGTAAACGTCCAGCTTGTGGGGACAAACAACAACTCCTCGGCGACCTATCAATTGGTGTGTAACCGCACAGGCGACACATCGACAGACAATGATATTACGGCAAAAGCCATAGTCGGCAGCTGCAAACAGTCACAACGGGAATCATCAAAAACCTGGCAGATGGACATCAGTGTCAATGATCAAAATTTTTCCTGCCTCATCGTAGCGTCTGACAGCCACTTTGTCGTCTACCCGCATGACCGGGACAATAAGGGTACAAAGTATCCACATAGCTATCGCCTTCAACACATCGGGCTTAGGGTTACAGGTCACGCAGATGACAATGATGGTGGTAATCTGCAAGCACCGATGCCAGGCAAAGTCGTTGCCGTAAACATCGCAGCGGGGGACAGGGTTGAGAAAGGACAAACGCTGATGGTTGTCGAGGCTATGAAGATGGAGCATGCGATTACCGCACCTGTTGCAGGAGAAGTCGCGGAGGTGTGTTATTCTGTCGGAGACGGTGTTGACGAACGGTCGACACTGATCCGCATGACTGATGGCTTTTGAATAGTTCCGGCAAATGCGGCTCTGGTAAATGCTGTTCTGGTAAATGCGGTTCTGGTAAATGCGGTTCTGGTAAAGCGCTTTGAAACAAACAACTCTGCAACAAAAAATCTTTAGAA
Source organism: uncultured Granulosicoccaceae bacterium (assembly GCA_937951345.1). GTDB lineage: Bacteria > Pseudomonadota > Gammaproteobacteria > Granulosicoccales > Granulosicoccaceae > CALFCE01. The sequence continues at coordinate 4,478 of CALFCF010000107.1, read as the reverse complement.
AACTTTAAAAATCCAAAATTTTCTAACTGGTTGCAACCAGTCATAAATCACTAATAAAACAAAAGTATTATCTCAATCTCAACCTAAAGCAACCCGAATATTGGAGTACTAGAATGAGTGAACCAGATTCCCCGCAACAAGCACCCTATGCTATCGAAGTTGAAGAAGGCAAAAATTATTTCTGGTGTAGCTGTGGCAAGAGTAGCAAACAGCCCTTTTGCGATGGCTCGCACAAAGAAACGGAGTTTACACCGGTAAAATACACCGCCGAAAAAGACGGCAAGGTATTTTTCTGTGGTTGTAAGGTCAGTAAAAACCAACCACTCTGTGACGGCAGCCACAAGGATCTTTAAGATCGCCTGGCGGCTTATTTGTATTTGATATGTCAGTACACGATTTCAAACTTGAATCGCCAGCAGTTCGTCCGCGCACATTCAGACCACGGGAACCGCTGTATTCATTGTTACTGCAGATGCCGCAGGCGTCACTCAAATACACACTCGAACAGTTGTACAGCTACGATGAAGATTCAGCACTTAACGACATATTGCCTGAAACGGGATTAACACGGCGCGAGACAATCGAGCATGTACTCTACGTGCTTGATAATCGTTGAATCTTTTACACATCAATAGTTTAATACCAAGTTATAGCGCCAAGTTATAGCGCCAAGTTATAGCACCGCAGCTTGGCGATCTAACCAATAAACAGCTAACACTGCATTAGAGCGGCATAACCCTCCGTTTGCATCGAATTTTAAAAACGAATGACCATCGTAATTGCTATAGACGATTTGTCAGATCACGGTGTATCAGAACTGTTAGCTGAGCACCAGACCAGCATGAACCAATATTCCCCTGCAGAGAGCAATCATGCCCTCGATGCTAGCGAGCTACATAACTCGGCGATAACATTCTGGAGTGCCCGCGACAATAATCGAGTTGCAGCCTGTGGCGCACTAAAGATATTCGGGTCCGATTCAGGTGAAATAAAGTCGATGAAAACAAGGCCTGAGTATTTGAAACGCGGCCTGGCCTCCGGAATACTCGATCAAATTCTTGCACAAGCTGTTAAGAGCAACTTAAAGCAACTCTATCTCGAAACAGGTAGCCATGAATCGTTTAAGCCGGCCACAGCGCTTTATGAAAAATACGGTTTTATAGAGTGTGCACCGTTCGGTGACTACAAGCCAGACCCTTACAGTTTGTTCTACAAACTCATACTCAATTAGCCATTGATCATGGACAAATCCACATCGCTCGAGATTTACAAACTAATGAATGATCGTGTTCAAAACGAAATTAACGAAATGTACGATATTCATAAGCTGCATATGATAAGCGTGACTGCATTGATCACCATTAGTGGTTTTTCACATGAAAATGCATGGCTAAGTCTTGTATGTGGAGCAGCCAGTATTGTTATTTGTTTTATCTGGTGGACGGCCGCTCAAGCGCAGGAAAAATGGAAGTTGTGGTGGACAGAACAGCTGGCACTCGTAGAACATGAGCTGGATGATGTCTGTATCTGGAAGAAACTAATTTTTAATGAATCAGCGACGAACACAAATCTTATTAACAGACTGGACAAACCAGAAAAAGTCGTTGATTCTCCACCTGATATGCAATCGGTTGATTCGCTTCTACGATTTCGACCACTTATATTTGGCTTGATTTCAACACTCATACTTTTATACGGACTGTACGGTGTCATTACTGGGTAACATGGCAAACAACGGCATACTGGACATCGATACCTTGCTGACCAACATGAAACCTGTGTTGGCAGAAGGCGAGTACGTTTTTTGTACCGTCGAAGGGGAATTAGAGGATTACGCCGCTCTCAAACCTTTGGCTACATTTAACGAGCAGGAAGGATTGACGCTAGTTCTATCAAAAGAGTCTGCGGTTGCCGCAGGTACTGAATTCCAGAGCACGTATAGAAAAATTACGTTAACCGTGCATTCCAGCCTTGATGCTGTCGGCTTAACCGCAGCCATTTCACAGCAACTGACATCAGCAGGGATCAGCGCAAATATAATTGCCGCTTATTATCACGACCATGTTTTTGTGCCGTCGGAAAAAGCAGACGATGCGCTGTCGGCACTAAGTGCACTCAGCCAACAGCATCGCGCGTAAGATAAATCGATTTCAATGAACAATAGCACGAGTCAGAACTAACCAGCACCGTGTAACTCCAGCACCGTTTAACTCCAACGCCTATAGCTCCAGCACCTATAGCTCCAGCTACCGTATCGCTTCACTGCCGTTGCCAAACCCTGATGTAGTCGATCTCATAGGTAGATGGGAACGGTGTGGTTTCGTCAGGTGGTCCGGGGAAATCACCACCAACTGCGAGATTTGCCAGCAGGTACATCTGCTCGCTGGACACATCATCGCCTTCTACACGGTAAGTTTCGCGACCGTCAACTGACCAGATGATTCGACCCGGTGTCCATTCAACACCATAGGTATGAAAGTCTGCAGAAAAATCAGGCATAAATGCGCGACCTTCCCGACTGACTGTATTTCCGCCACCCGGTCTTACGTGATACGCATGATTAGCGGTATTCACCTGATCACCGATAGCCTCGATGATGTCAATTTCCGGATCTTCAGGCTGATCTTCATTGTAATAACCGTTAAGCAACCAGAAGGCACTCCACAAACCTTTGCCAGCTGGCATTTTCGCACGTGCTTCGACCCGCCCATACAAGAACCGGAATGCGTCATAACTTGTGATGATGCCTGAAAGAAAAGGCTGGCGGTTAAGGGCAAAGCTATTGTCCGCTGTATTTAGTGTCCGGCGCCGAGAATCTATTGCACGGCCATCTGCGTCCAGAGCCGTAATTACGTAACGCTGATCAATACCGGGTACAAGGCCATCAATAAAGATCGAACGTGCATCCGAATTCTGGATAACAACACCATTACGCTCTACCTGGTAGGTTGTCGCACCCGATACCTGCTGCCAGGCAATCTCAGCCGTTGACGGCGAGAAAACGGTGTCAGATAGTCGCAAGCTGGTTTGATTGGCACCCGGGTTGAAAACAGGATCAGCAGTGTTTAGTACCACCTGATCACGAATAATTTCCTCGCCACAAAGATCATAAGAAACAACTTCATAGTGATAATCGCGGCCACGTTGCAAACCGGATTCATACAAACTTGAAAAATCAGCGCCATTTAAGACACGGTACAAATTTCCATCACGGAATATTTCGTAGCGCCCTGCCCTGTTAGGTGTTTCCCATACGATTTCACCGTCACCAGGACCATAAATTCGTGCACTCAGGTACAAAGCAAACGGCCGTGGTGTTGTCTGAACCGGACGTTCACCCGTGTTCACGGTAGTTTGCCCACGCAAAATCTCTCTGCCAGCAGCATCACGGGCCACAACTTCAAACTGAAAATCACCGCCATCATCAAGCGTGGTATCGAGATAACTACCGCCGGTTACTGTGGCAACCGGCCTGCCATCACGAAAGACATCGTAGCTGACGGCGCCAGCAGGTACTCGCCACAGCAGCTCAGCTGCGCTCGCGGAATAGATCGAACGGGTTAAATACAACACGTCACGTCGAAAAGGCGTTTTGATCGCTCGAATTTTAAGCGTGCCGTCGCTTACTTCAAAAGGGTTGTAGTCAAATTGACCATCGTTGACGTAGTACTGCTGTTCATTATTGATAATGACACCGGGACCCCACAGGAATTCTGCGTTCCAGGTATTTCTGTCCAGACTGTCGCCGTCAAAATTCTCTTCAAATACCAGCTGATAATTCGCACTGGCGTCATACGGTAGACAGGTATCTGCAAGCACGTTGGAGCTGTGAAAAAACAGCCCTAGCACAATACCGACAGCAACCAATATCGATCGAGCAGAAACTGCCGCAATACCGTGTTGATCATTTCGAGCGAGAGTCTGTTCGCCAGACGTATCAGCGAGACTTCGAATTCGAAATTGAGCTAGGAGTACTTGTTTAAATGGAGACATAAAGAAGGTTATTCCTGAAATTTTACTTTTCTTGTTTTTTCATCAGGCGCCAAGCCCGATGTTATTGTGGCAGTCAGGATATCTGTATGCTTCGGGCATACGCAACCGTTGTAGCTGACACGATGGCAATAGTTGGAGAAAAAGGAACATCGAGTGAAGCGGTTACAACAGTGAAACGGTTACAACAGGGAAACAGTTACAACCGGGAAACGGTTGCGACAATAGCCCATCCTGGTGCGTATAACTCTACCCGCCTGCATCCTACCTGCAGATCGCACAAGCAGTGCAGATGCGTCACACTATTGACGCACATGCTATGCTTCGCAACAAATTCGCAGCAGCTTCACCTTGCAACAAGAAATAGCAGTGTAGCTCGATAATCTATACAGCGACGTGTCGATTTGTTAAAGCCGCGCTCTTGTGTATAACGTGTCACGAATAAATAACGCTATGTTTGGGAACCTCTGATTTATTAGGCGAGGCAG
>CALFCF010000106.1 GCA_937951345.1 uncultured Granulosicoccaceae bacterium | reverse complement strand
ATCTGGGGTAACCGTGCGCAAGCCTCTTTTGAATCGGATGATGATATTCATAAAGGGATGTTGGCGCATGGCGTCACAGTGGTTGAAATAGCGCAAAGTGATCAAGGCTGGCATATCGTCAAGGATAGTATGTACAACCGTCGCATCACACCGCAAACACCGATGCAACTTACCGGGCCTGCAGCCGGATATGACTTGCTAAAAACAGCTTCTGACCCTGAAGGTACAGAGTCGCTCGGAACGTGGAACAACTGTGGTAACGGCAAAACTCCCTGGGGCACTTATCTGGCGTGTGAAGAGAATTTCAACGGATATTTTTCGTCTTCCGACGAAACAGTTGAGTTAACCCCGGCTATGAAGCGCTATGGTTTGTCCACCGCAGACCGTGGTTACGGCTGGTCACGTATCGATGAACGTTTTGATCTGTCGCGTCACCCCAACGAGTGCAATCGAAACGGATATGTTGTTGAAATCGACCCGCGTCGACCGGATGCCAAGCCAAAAAAACGAACTGCCCTCGGTCGTTTTAAACACGAAAATGCGGAAATGGTTATTAACCGTGACGGTCGGGTTGTGGTTTATATGGGTGACGATGAGCGTGGTGAATTTTTATATCGTTACGTATCAGACGGCGTATATGCGCCCGGTGCGGATACGGATGATTTACTGGAAAAGGGTAGACTCTATGTCGCTAAATTCTTTGAAGCCGGTCGTGCTGAATGGATTGAACTGTCGCCCGCTGCTACTGGTATGGCCAGCGTTGCTGAGATATGTGTACATACCCGGATGGCTGCATCATTGGTTGGCGCCACGACGATGGACCGACCGGAATGGGTAGCTGCTAATCCACACGCGCATGAAGTCTACGTGGCACTAACAAACAATAAAAACCGAGGTATCAAACCAAACAGTGGGGGTGATGCAACCCCTGTTGGTGGCCCGAATCCGCGCAAGAAGAATCGATACGGACAAATACTGCGCTGGCGTGTGAGCTCGGGGGACCATACAGCCAATGAGTTCGAATGGGATCTGTTTGTGCTGGCTGGTAACCCTTCGGTCTATAGTGATGATCGTGCCGGTAGTGCAAATATCAATGTCGGTAATATGTTTAATTCGCCTGACGGTTTGAAATTCGACACGACGGGGCTGCTGTGGATACAAACCGATGGTAAATACAGTAACAAGGGTCACTTTGCCGGCCAAGGGAATAATCAGATGCTGGTTGCTGATCCGGTGACGGGCGAAATACGTCGTTTTTTAGTCGGACCAAATGAATGCGAAGTGACCGGATTAAGTTGGAGTCCCGATAAACGCACCCTGTTTGTTGGTATTCAGCATCCTGGTGAAAAAGGAAACTCGCATTGGCCCGCAGGTGGTAACAGCGTGCCTCGGTCCGCTGTAATCGCGATAACGCGAGATGATGGTGAGGCTATCGTCTGACGTTGTACTTCGCGTTTCCCCGTGCTGCCGTATCGTGATTGTTAACGGGTGTTGGAACCGGCGCGAAGCGGTGGGCTATTATCAAATTGTGGTACCTCTGAGCCGCGCATGTAACGATCAAATAATGCCTGGTGAATATCCTCGAGCGCATACTGATATTCCTCGAGCAAATCCATGACGCTCTCGCGATCCGTTTGTTGTAGCGGCGTATCGACAAACGCTACCCGCCGCAACAGCGACTTGGCTATAGTGACAGCCTGTTGATGTGGGTCAAGAGATGACATCTCAGCGCACATTCCTTGTAGATTGAACGCGAGGGATTGTGAACACTGTTGGTTTTGAATCAGTCGATTGAATAAATCAACATCAACTGAGCCGGGACCAGGCAAAAATTTATTTGACGTTTGTGTCGAGAGATGACCCACACCGGCAATAGATGCGGCTAAGTCCCGGACCCGATGTCGACTGATTGCTGAACGCGTTCGACGATTGGACGATCCACCGCGTGATGTTGCGTTTTGTGATGTCATTATTTGCGTTGAATTGTCGTCTGACGCTCTGGTTCTGTTATGTTCGCCATCCTTCTCGGATTGCGGATCATCAGGTGACGACCCGGACGTTGAAACCAGTTTCAACAGAGGTGCTTCCCGAAACCATTCATCCTCGGCCATTTGGATTAATCGAATTGCCTGATTGGCGCGCTCCAAATGTTCACCGCTTTTGATGAAGTGATAGACAGGGGTACGCGGCATGCGATGTTCTATCATCGCGTCAACAGTTAAAAGTGCCATATCAAGCGCAGGTAGTGTGCGTATGCAGGCATGCATATCAGGTCCGGTAGTTAGCGCATGATCAAATTGCTGACAATTATAAAAAAGGTGCTCGACGATATCGTTGTGCAAGAAGTCCTGGCAACACGTCAGATGCACCATCACTTGCTGCAGTAGCCCGGTAAGCGAATGGCTGGATCGGTTGTCTGAAATAAGTAGTGAAACAATATCACTGTGTGCGACTGACTTAAGTTCGCCGGTTTTTGCCGAGAACAGCTCGGCGTGATCGATTTCCTGAAGTAAAAAGCACGGTAGCCAGCGCTCTGCGGCGATATTCTCTAGTTGTCCGGATGACTTTTTCCCAGGGCTGTCTAACAGGTTTTCAAAATGCATCGTTAACGCACGAGCAAGCACAGTTGCGCGCACCCGGTAACGGCTGAGCCATAGGGCGTTCTCGGTTGTTCGTCTTAACATGTGACGATCCATGTATCTTTAACGATTACGTTATCCGATGGATCTGTGAATGAGCCCGAAGTCGGGTATTCGCGTGTCAACCCGCCCGGGATAACTGCAGCTTCTTTGCTGTTTAGTGTGTAGGTAGTCAACGCTACCGGAACGGCTTTCAGGCCGTCCGGTTTAATAGTCGGTGAGGTTGATGGTGTTGGTAGACGTTTGGCAACAAAATTCTCAGGTGCCTCGTTGAGCATTTTCAGCAGCTGCTGCTTTCTGGATGGGCTTGATAAAGCACATTGGAACATCTGTGGTTTGCGGTTACTGTCCAATGTGTGCAAGACCAGTGCATCGAGATTATCCAGTGTAAATGCCAGCGCATGGTCGTCGGCACATTGAAAAGTTTCCTGTTCGGCAAGCCAGGGCTGTTGATTCAAATAATATTGTATGAAGTCGTTCGTGTTGGATGCAACCAGTGGATCAGACACGATATCAAGCAGGGGAGGGTTTACCATACTTACGTTCCCCAGTAACCAGCTGTCGAGTAAACGCTCTGTCAATAGATTGCTTCGGAACGCATGTACATCGCCATCTAAAAAGTTAATTATCACATCAACAGGCTGAGCACCCTCTACCGCGTCAATATAGACATGCTTGTCAGTTGTTGATACGCGAAGGTCACTGGTTTCGACAAGCCAGCTGCCCAGTAGTTTTGCCAGGTAGTGATGTTCGGGATAGTCCGGTGACAGGCGTCCCGGAGTTAACACGCAAACGTTCGTAGCGCCGTTGTTACCACTACTCGTACCGCTGATACTTTCGATAGCTGTTTGAAGCGTTTGTCTGCAGCTGTCAATCGCCATCATTTCGGCTGTTTCAAACAATTTTCCATTAGCTCGCTTCATCAGACGTCTGATTTCCATCATGACCGCCAGTCCCCGTGGGGCACCACCCGTGCTTGATACGATTTTCAGTTGTCCCTTCTCGTCGCGGATCAGTTCATTGCGTTGAAAATTGATGTGATTGTCATCGGGATAGTTTATACCTTGCAAGTGCCCGTATCGTTCTCGCAAACATGCTGATACCAGCGGGTGAAGCACATTCTCGTTTAATATGTGTTGCTGGTCCTGTAAGTCGGTGATGAATGCCTGCAATGCCTGTGCACGTTGCAGCAAACCAAGCTCTACGCGATACCACTCGTTTGTTGACAAGGCGCGGGGAATCGCGTCAATCGCTAAGCGCTGTGACATGCCTGTACCGCCGGGATTTACCGGTTGTATAAGCGGGTTGTAGCGGAAGGATGTATCCAGCTGTTGCTGAAGGTCATTTAATTCAAGCAGTGAGAATTGGTTCAGCAGTTGAAATAGTTCGCTTGTCGCTGCCCGTGGAATACCGGCTGTCACGAAAAATTCATCGTGTGTAGACGGCCTGTAGGATGCGAATGGCATCTCGTTCGATCTTGTGTCGAATGAAACATCTATGCGTTGCTGCGGTGTACTCATTTGTGTCACTGCCGTGGTTATCAGCCTGGCCTGCGCTCACTCGATCACAGACTCGTGTACTGTTAACGGCAAACTGACTCGGTGATAGAGATGTCCAAGGCAGATACGGATTCAAAAATGTTTTATAATTCAGTAGTTGGCGGTTCGAACCCGTACCTTGCAGGCTTGGTTAAGATGTGCAATTACCGTAAGACTTTCGATAAGTCGTCGGTTTTACACCTTTGTCCTGATGCTGCGCTGTATTGCATGTGATCAGGCTCGAACGGTCAGGTAAATTGTGACCACGCAGCACACAGTTCGAGTCTTCAGTATTTAAGTTCCGCTGCATCCGGGCAGCCACAAAGTTGAATGTTAATTTATGCAAGACAATTTACTTGTTCGAAAAGATAACGATCAGATCTTCAGCAGTGATCCATCGGTTTCGTACACATTGCCTGCGCGGTTTTATACCGACTCGTCGATCTACGAACTTGAAAAAGAGGCGATTTTTTATCGGACGTGGCATTACGCCGGTCATGCGTCGCAGGTGGCGGAGCCGCGCAGTTATTTCACAACCTCCATTCATAATCAGAACCTGTTTGTTGCGCGTGGCAATGATGGAAAACTGCGTGCGTTTTATAACGTTTGCGCGCATCGTGGCCACGAACTTCTGCAAGGTTCAGGGCGTAAGACGGTCATAACCTGTCCCTATCATGCCTGGGCTTTTGACTTCGACGGTTCCTTGAAAGCGGCCCGTAATTCAGAAAATGTTGCCGGATTTAACCGATCGCAGTTCTCGCTGAAAGAGGTGCGTCTGGAGGAATTCTGTGGGTTGTTGCTGGTTAACCTTGATCCGGAAGCGAAACCGTTTGTAGAGCAGTTTGATGGCCTGGAGCAGGAAATCCGGCAGTATATGCCCTCGGTTGATACACTGGCGTTTGCGCAGCGCGACACCTATAACGTGGCGTCTAACTGGAAGGTGCTGGTAGACAATTTCCTCGAGTGCTATCACTGTGCACCGGCGCATAAAGATTTTGTTGATCTCGTTGACATGAATTCGTATCGGACGATTACACACAAAAGCTATTCCGCCCAGTGCGCCGGAGCCCCTCGAACAACACGCAGCAAAGCATTTCATTTCGAGCCGGGTGATGTTGATTTTGGTTATGCCGGGTTTTATGTCTGGCCCAATTTCACTATCTGGATCTATCCCGGTGAGGCGAATTTATCGGTGCTGCAAATGAACCCGTGCGGTGTTGAGGAGACCATTGAATATCAGGACTGGTTTACACCGAAAGGCGAGATAACCGATCAGCTTAGGGATGCCATTAACTACCAAATTGATGTGTTGCAACCGGAAGACATTGGACTGTGTGAAAGTGTACAGCGAGGCTTGCAATCCAAAGCGTATAATCAGGGACGGTTTATCGTTGATGAAGGCCGGACGGAGCTTAGCGAACATGCTGTACACCATTTTCAGAGTATGGTCGCGGACGCACTGCAGGCTGATCTCGGCTAAGCGCTTTGTTGGCAACTGACGTTACAGGTCTGGCGGCGTACACAGAGCGAGTTCAAGCCGGTTAGGTGATATCTTTCAAGCTAGTGATATCGTTTACGAGCAGCTTTTTACGGCGCTGAACAGTCCGTGGTAGTCCAATGACAACAGGGATTGCAACATTTGTAATTTGCGATAACATCTTTTGAGAGAGCGTTAATCCGTTGTAAGCTTGTTGGTCAAGTAAAAATGTGTCATAACCAACTCTGTATACCCGAAAACTTAACAAACGCACAAACGTGAATAGTTCATCGCACAAAGCGGAATACGTGCCTTACCACCCGGAGCGTATAGGCGTACCGCCACTGTATGCCTGGCCGCCTAAACCGAAGCAGGCGTTACGCTATCTTCTGATTGATGTTATGGCGCCCTGGGGATATTTCTGGATCGCGCTCGCGATTGTTGTCTGGCATTTCCTGACACCTTCCATGGAAACGATGCAATCGTTCAGTCCGGGGTGGATAGCGTTGTTGTGGTTACGTAATGCTGCTCTGTTGAGCATAGTCGCTGGTGGATTGCATTGGTGGTTCTATATCCGTCGCCAGCAAGGCACCGATACTAAATTTGTCGGTCCGTGGTTGGCGCAAAACGACGAGCGCTTCCTGTGGCGTGATCAGGTACGCGACAATATGACTTTCAGTCTGGTCAGTGGCGTTTCCTTCTGGACAGCATACGAGGCAGCGACGTGGTGGTGGTATGCCAACGGCTATATTCATACGGTTACTTTCACTGATCAGCCAATATACTGCCTGCTCATGCTATGGGGTGTATTTTTCTGGTCGACTTTCCATTTCTACCTCAATCATCGATTGTTGCATTTCAAACCCCTCTATCAGGTCGCCCATGAGCGCCATCATCGTAATGTTGTAACCGGTCCATGGTCAGGTATTTCTATGCATCCCCTGGAACATGCTATTTACTTCACGGTGTTTCTGTTGTGGTGGATAGTGCCGGTGCATCCGGTGGTTATTATTCTGACTGGCTTGTTTCAGGGCGTCAGTCCGGCGGTCTCTCATTCGGGCTTTGATTACCTGAAAATCGGTCGCCGGTTCCGTATAACTACCGGTGATAATTTTCATAATTTGCATCACCGTTTCTTCCGTGTTAACTATGGCAATAGTCCCATGCCGCTTGATCGCGTATTTAACAGCTGGCACGACGGATCAGAAGAGGGTCAGAACGTCCTGAGAAGGCGAAACCGCGAAGCCAGAACGTCCTAAACGCCCTGTTTTGCTGGTTTTTTTCCGTTTTAGTGCGCGCTCCTGAACGATTACTCATTTCTGCAAGGCACTGTCTTCAGGCATGTGATGTGCAGTTAAAGTATGTGCCCTCCCATCGTTTTATCCGATAGTAGTATTTAGTGTGAGTCGAATCAGTTTTTTGCAGGATATGTTGGCCAGTGTGCTGGATTTTCGCAGTGCGGATGCGCCTACCGAAGATTCACGCACACTGATTGAACTGTGTGAAGCGTTGTTGTCGTCGCGCGGAGAAGTCTCTGGTAATCGATTGTCCGGCAGTATTCTGCAACGATTCGTAGACGGTGATTCAAATGAGCAATTGCAGTTTTTCAACTGGATGGTGGAGTCGCTGGATATTGACACTGATAGTGCAGCAGCGGCGATCAAAGACTATGGGGATGATCCCTCAGCTGCGAATTGGCAGTCCCTGGTAGATGCAACCGAGCCTCGCCGACTGGAACTGCTTCGTCGCATCAACCGTGCTTCGGGTGCTACTGAACAACTTGTAGCCATGCGCGAGCAGTTGAATGGTTTTTCCAGGGAACACAAGCAACTGGCACGTGTGGACGCTGATTTTGAGCGCTTGTTCAAGTCCTGGTTTAACCGTGGTTTTTTAATGCTACGCGAAATTGACTGGCGTACCCCGGCGAACATCCTTGAAAAAATTATTCATCACGAGGCTGTACACGCGATCAACGACTGGCAGGATCTGCGCCGTCGATTGGAACCACCGGATCGGAAGTGTTTTGCGTTCTTTCATCCTGCTATGCAGGAAGAACCGCTGATATTTGTTGAAGTCGCTTTGACGGCTGATTTGCCGCAGTCGATTCAGTCAGTGTTGAGTTCGGATAGAGAACCAATGGCTTTCGAGCAGGCGACTACGGCAATATTCTATTCCATATCCAACTGCCAGCCAGGACTGCGTGGCGTATCGTTTGGTAATTTTCTGATCAAGCACGTGGCCACTGAGCTGGCGGCAAGCTATCCAAATATCAAGGAGTATCGAACCTTGTCGCCGATTCCCGGTTTCGCCACCTGGTTGGAAGAACAAAGTGAATTGGATCAACCGTCTAACGCTGTTATTGCAGGCGATGATCGCAAAAATACTGCATCTGCAGCAGCGGATAAAACCAATAGCTCATCAGAAAATGAAGACGGAATTTTCTCAGCAGACGTTCTGTACGCCGCTTGCGTACGCGCGGTAAAATACCGGGCTGCAATGCACGAAAAGCGCTTTACCGGTAACGTTGATCGAAGCGATAAACAGCTGGGAGACGAGCCAAAATCTGAACAGGAGAGCGAGGCCTCCAGTATCGACGGTTTACCGGAAGCGTCTGCTGAACTTGCGCGACTGGCCGCGTACTATCTGCTAAAAGTTAAGCGCGCAGACAATCAGCCAGTTGACCCGGTTGCTCGTTTCCATCTGGGTAATGGTGCCGCGCTTGATGCTGTTTTGGCGGACGCAGACCTCTCGATGAAAGGACTGACGCAATCGGCCGGAGTGATGGTCAGTTATCTCTATGATCTGGAGGAAGTCATAGCGCAACACGAAGCGTACGCCGGAGAGCGTATCATTGCGCATTCTAAAGCAGTAAACAAATTGCTTACTGATACATCAGATACGGGCCGATTTCGGCTGCCGGGTGTCAGGCTGACGGGCTAGTGTAGAAAGGCGCGCTGGTCACTATTTTGTTTTCCATGCGTTGCAATAAGGGTGTCGCTGCCGCCAGGTATTTATGCCAGTCGCTGTCTGCGTTTAGTTGGGCACGCCGCTCTGCTCGGTCAGCGATGTCTTTGTATGCCCACATATGGACAACCTGGTTGAGTTCGCCTATGTCCATCGAAACAAACCATCCTCTGCAGTCGCCCAGGTATTTTTGCTGCAGCGGCCACCCCATAGTTTCGTATACCTTAAGGAAGTCGTTTATCTTGCCCGGATGCAGTGTGTAGGTTCGATGGTCAATAATCACAATACTCTCTCTTTTTAATTTTCAGGCGAAACCGCGCTTGTCATTGCAATTGCAGTTTCTTCAGGTGTTACGCAAGTTGCAGTAAGTTTCCAAACTGAACATTACCAGTTCATTCAAGACCAAATATTAGCAAAACAGCTGTTTTTTAAACAGATTTAATTAGTGTTTTAAATATTTTTCATCACGGTTCGGGTGAGTACCGGAAAGTGGTCTCTGGAGTGACCTTGGTACTGAGTGGAATACGCCTGAAAGCTTGACAGAGTGCCATTCTAACGGGATTTTCTGAAAAGAAGATTGTAACCTGGCAAGACTGATGAAGAGCACAGAATCATTGTGAGAGAGGTCTTTTTGATGGCGAAAGCCAATCATTGAACCGTGGCTAGGAACCCTCAGGATATTATGCGTTCAAAGTTATCAATCATAAAGGGAGAACGGCCATGTATCGCTTGTCAACTGTTCCAACTCAAGGCTTCATCAAACCTTGTATTGTCGGTGCCAGCATCCAGGGTCGCTCTACCGACAGCACGGGACTACGTTTGGTCGTAGAGCGTACATGGAATCTTATTCTGTTTGTCGCACTATGGCTCGGTATCTCTGTCGCTCACGCCAACGCACCGGATTTCGCGTACTTGTATGAGCAAAGCTCAGGCAGCGTTGCAACAGTACAAACGCTGACATTAACATCCGAAGGCAAACGCCAGAACGGATTAGGATCTGCTGTTCTGATCTCTGCAGATGAGTTACTAACAGCAGCTCATGTTGTAGATGGCGCAGACGCCTTACGGGTGCTCTTCAAAGACGGCACAACAGTGCGTGCCTCTGTGGTTGCTTCCATCGAAGCAAGTGACATTGCTTTAATTAAACTTCAAAGTCCTTATACCGGCGCCGAGCCTGCCCGGCTTGGCGATTCTGATAACACGCTGATCGGTAGCCCGGTGTATATCATTGGTTCGCCTTTTGGTATATCGCAAACCCTAAGTATTGGTCATCTCAGTGGTCGATTGAGCCGTGGTGAGATGGCTGGAGGCGCACCGATAGAGTTTTTGCAAACTGACACTGCTATCAATACCGGTAACTCAGGTGGCCCCATGTTTAATGCTCAGGGTGAGGTAATTGGTATCGTCAGTTTTATTCTGACAAAAAGTGGTGGATTTGACGGGATAGGTTTTGCTACCTCGATTAACACCGCCAACGAAGCACTGCTTAGCAGCTCAGGTATTCTGGCGGGATTCGAAGGAGTGATGCTCTCAGAGCAGGTTGCCAGCGCACTGAATCTTCCTCAGGCTGGACTGCTGTTACACCGTGTTATTCCGGACTCTGTAGCTGGAAGGGCCGGGCTTAAAGCCGGCAGCATACCAGCGACAATAAACGGGCAGGCGTTGGTTCTTGGCGGTGATGTCATACTTGAGATAAACGGGTTGCTCTGCGCCACACCGCATGATTTTCGCCAGGTGCAGGATTCAATACAGGCGTTACACGACGAGGAAAGTTACGAAATAAAGGTGTTTCGTGACGGTGAAGTGGTGTCGCTTTACACCGAAGGCGATAGTCTTTCTGGAACGCTGGGCGCTCACTAAATCCCGAAGTTAGGAACAACGAGGTTTACTTGCCGGCTGATCGCTTTCCGTCAGCGTGAAGCCGGTCGGTGACTAACCTTGTAGCGCTCTCCACCCATCGGTCACGCCGAATTCTGTCCGGGAAACAACCTATCTTCTCAGACAACACGTTAATTTCACTATCGTTGAGCTGTGCGATCTGCTCAAACCTGAAAATACCATTTTTATTTAATAGCACTTCGAGCTTGTACCCGATACCGAATATCTGTTTCAGATCGTCTATTCGATCGGTGGATGCAGATACTGACAGGGAGCGTTTTTCGCCGCGAAGATTTGAAGAGCGATGTAAATTCGTCGGGGTAGTCTTGCCGTGGTCGGAGGTGTTTTTGTCCTTGTGCGTTTGCGCTTGCATGCGTTCAGGTGCCGAAGGCAGTACTACGTTCTCTACGTTCTCTAAGTTTTGATGCGATTCCGGTTTTTCTTGTATTGCATCATTGAAGTCCAGAATACGGTTTTCGAGTTGCAACCCGCTGTCGAGTCGATTTTCGTCGCTAGCATCATCATTGGCCGCAGGGTTTAAAGGACTGCTGTACCCGCGCACTGACGTGGCACGCAACACGCCTTCTTGTAATTCAATCCGCTCGGAAAGCTGACGGAACGATTCATCGACTTCTTCTCGAAGTTGTTTCAGGTTATCAAGATCTTGAACAGATCGATTTTGCAGTTTTTCCAGCAGCTCAGACAGATGATGCTGGTTTTTCTTTAACGCCACAATTTCCTGCTGTAGGTGCACAGGGAAGAGCGCCTGCTTGTTGTAGGGTAACTTTTGAACCTTATAAATCAAGCGCTGCAAGCGAAGGGTTTTTTCTTCACGCAACAGGTCTAAACGGTTTTTAGCGATTAAAACGCGAAGCTTATTCTTTTGCTTGCTCAGTATTTCATTGTCTTTCGTAGACAAGATTTTATCGATCTGTGCAACATGCGTTGAGAGCAAGTCTATTTTGCTCTTTCGTGACGAAATGCTATCAACTAATTTTTTAATACGCGTTTTTGTGCGCGATACCCGATGCTCAGGTGAATCAACTTCGAGTCGTTTTATTTCCCGATGCTGGCGGACAACAAGGTGTTGCAACGAGTGCAATTCGTTCTTAACGTTGAGCAGGTGGCGCTGTGTCGCTGCGACTTTTCGTGCTTCGCGCATACTGCGTGTGTTCTCGCGCTCAGTGACCGCTTTGATGCGCTGGCGCAGTGTTGAATCTGCGAGCTGTCCTTGTTTAGTTTGTTGGCTAAGTGTTGCTACTACCTGCGACAGTGCACCGAACTCCTGTCTGGAAACCGTTCCTGGAACAACCGCGCCCCCACTTGCATTTTGCACATTGATGGCATTTTGGTTTGAATTGTCCGAGCTTAGGTCGCCTGTGTTCACAAACGGTAACGATGCCGCCGGCTGGTTCGTACCACTAAGCTCAGCTTCGAGCCGTGCCTGAAGTTCGCCGACTTGTTTCTCGGTCACGAAATAATGGTCAGGATCCTGCTCGTGTGCTGAGCCACTGCGATGCTGCCACAAAGTGGTGAGGTGTGAAAAACCGGGAAGTTTCGTTAGCCCCAAGATCACGGGTAGTTTTAAAAGCCAACGGACTAATCTGAGTGCACTGCGCCAAACAGAAGGTGCAACCAGGATCAACAAAACAAGCACCAGCAGCACAGCCAGCGGTAGGCTCGCCGGGTGCTCCACTAGCGATTTAACAAGTAACTCGATATTCAATGTAATGCTCTGCAGCTACATTCCCGGGAACAGATTTGTATCAGAACAGACTGCTCTAACATGCAGCAGCTGTCAGTCGTCCAACGAGTGTTACAGGGTTGGGCCTATTATCAAAGTTAGTAATGATGCAATTTGGTAACCATTGGCAAAATTTTGCCATTTATGCGTTATATCGCGATGTTTTTGTGGGTTCGTAGACATTTTCCAGTGAATGGCTGGGGCTACAGGCAAATTCGTTTGAACGAGAAGCTATTGCCGCGAAGAACGCAGAATATCGAGGTTATAGCTAACGAAATCGCTGTGACACCAGCCGTGCGTGGCTCAGACCGCTTGCAGGTCGCGCAGTCATTTTAGGAAGAGATCGGAGCCTCAGTGGTTGCTTCTGCGTATTTCAGCAGTAACAGAGTGATACTCGGTATGGTCGATTACGTAAAGGTCAGCTTTGCACCTGAAAGCGTTTGTGTATTGCTTATGTATTAGATGCTGCGCCAGTTGGTGAGAGCGCAGTTCAGCAGTTAGCAGCGCAGCAACAGTAAGCAAGCGTCCATTACCTAAAGTGACTGCATAGACTGTTGCAAGTGCTTGGCTAACACACTGATTGGCTTCGGAAAAGGCAGTGCTCTGGCAGGCAGCCGCTTGAAATGACCCTTGTTAAGATGAAAAAAGGCGTGTTGTTCGTGCATCCCTTCATCTTCACAAACAAGGTGCAACAGTCTATGCACCCAGTTTGGATTTACTCAAGCTGTTGTCTCTATCCAGCCAGTGTGTCGCGCAAATAGCGCGCAAAGTCGTAATTGGGTCGTTCAAGGTGCGAGTAGTGGCCTGGTGCTGCGAGAGGGGATTTTAATCCTCTGTACACTTTTTCGGTACACCCTTTATCTTCCACATTGACCTCGTCGAGTAGCGTCTTGGTTGCTTCGAAATGCGCCTGAGCGTCCGGATCGTCTGCAAATTCCGGCGAAAGGCCTCCACCGTACTGGATGTGTACATGATCAACACCCTGTGGGTGAAGTGATAGGTACCAGAAATAACCCGGGGTGAGTGTGATCATCAGACTGGGATAGACTGACAACAAAACGGTTGTACGTCGCCATTGATCCTTAAGTCTTTGGTTGTCCGGATGTGCGATCGCGATCTTTAATGATTCGTCTTTGAGAATGAAATGGTAGTTGAACGCTTTAAGGCCAGGGGGACAGTCCATTTCATCGAGCCGGGATAGTCCGCCAACTGTATCTTTGTGGCAGACCGGCAAGTGATAGCTTTCCATAAAGTTCTCTGCCAGTACCTTCCAGTTGGTGTTCCAGACATGCGTTTCATAGAAAAGCTCGCGATAGTTTTCCATGCCGTAGTCCGTGATCAGGTTCTCAACTTCGGCAAGTTGTTCGTGCAGCGGCGGCGGTGTTTCAGAGAGGGATACCATGATCCAGCCAAGCCACTCTTCGCAATGAATAGCCGGCAGACAGTATTCATTTTTATTGAAGCCGCAGTTCTGCTCCATCGCCGGTGCTCCACGCAGTGTACCGTCCAGGTTGTAGCTCCAGGCGTGGTATGGGCAGACGATTGTCTTAGTGCTGCCGCGACCTTCGAGCAGTGTCGACATTCGGTGCAGACAAACATTGGATTGCGCCTTCAAGGTACCGTCTTTCTCGCGTACAACCATCAGGGGCTGGCCTGCCAGCTCGTAGGTTAGATAGTCACCGGGATTCTGAAGTGCGCTTGCACGCCCGACACACACCCATTGTTGCCTGAATATATGCTCGAGTTCCTGCTGCAGAAACTCTTCAGATGTGTAGACACTTTTCGGCATCGCCTGCGCGGCATCGAACGGCCGTTCAGCCATCGCGTTAAGTTCAGACAATGCATCAGGTGCAGGTACGCGCTTGTTCATAGAGGTCTTCCGTCAAAAAATTCAGCTTTTCAGTCAACGTATAGCGATGACATGAGAATTAGTAACATATAGGACAATACCTTACTGCGTTCAGCGAATGCATGGCAATGTTCACTTATTTTATGTCAAAAAAGGTGTACTTGTTTGGCGGCTTTACGGGCCATTGGCTGCCAGCAAAGACTGGTAGGCACACGCGCGAACGATCTCTCCAACAGGTATTGTGGACCCCATATATTGCGTCATAACCAGTCCACCGAAATTGTTAACCCGGTCTATCCAAAAGTAGGTGGCGGCAGCTCCGGACCAGCCGCCTTCACCGTTTTGTGTCAGGAAGGCCGCCTGACCGGTGTCGGTCATGACGCGGCCAAACAACGTCCAGCCGTAACCGCCCATCGCTTCGCCGGAAATAACAAGTGGCTGTTGCGATTCCGGTATTCTGTCCCGCCACATCATATCCACCATAGGTGCGGACAGTAACGTTTCACCATCAGGCGACAGGCCATCATAGAGTACGTGCATGAATCGCAAATAGTCCGACGTTGTTGAATAAAGTCCGTGGCCTCCACGAGCGAATACAGCTGAATCCAGCGGATGTGTAATCGACGTATCCACCCGGTCGAGTATGTTAGGTCCTGCATTGGTGTCGCGTGCACCAAGTAACGATTCTTTGCCAAACAATGGCAATAGGCGTTTCTGTTTGTCACCGTCAATGCGAAATCCCGTCTCCAACATACCGCAGGGATCGAAAATCTGTTCGTTTAGTACCTCAGCCAATGGCTTGTCGCATACCACTTCCAGAATGCGCGCGAGAACGTCTGTAGAGTAGCTGTAGCGCCATTGCGTACCGGGTTCAAAAGCCAGTGGGTAAGAAGCTAGCTGACGTATGAAGTCTGCCAGTGACAAATCGGCACGGGCGAGTAGATTGTCCTCGCGATAAAGCGCTGCAACCTCACAACCCGGTAGAAAGTCATAACTGATACCTGCTCTGTGAGTCAGCAAATGTTCAACAGTCATGCGTTGAGTCAACGGGCGAAGCTTGCCGTCCGACAGTAACTGGAGAGCTCCGAACTCCGGCAGGTAAGTTGCAACCGGTGCAGCCAGCATCAAGTCACCTGTTTCTATAAGCCTCAGTGCAGCAATTGAAATGACAGGCTTTGTCATCGAATAAATTCGATAAATCGGTTCATCCGGAAGCTGAGACTCTTTATACACATCAGCGAAGCCATAACGATCCCGCTCAACTATCTGTTGATTATGTGTAACCACCCATTCAACCGAGCTGAACTGCTGTTGATCAACCAGTCTAGTTACCTGGCGGCGAATGCGCTCCAGGCGATCGTTGTTAACAGTCAGTCGCAAATCTGATTGTTGCATTGAAGATCCGTGATTTGGAGAGAAAGGTTTGGGTTGCAGGATGACAGGAAGATCTCACTTTGCAAAGTGTCCAAAGTGTCTGCATAGACTGTTGCAGTGGATGAGTGTGATATGCTGTAAACACACGGATGAACCAGGAGATACACGGAATGTATCACGCCTTAAAATCGTACGCGCCCGGCTGCCGTACCCCTTATTGCCCCCATTGCCACTCGACACGCTTTAGAAAGCACGGTTTTTTCTACCGCCGAGACGATGCCCGGCGCGTTCAGCGCTACCGCTGCAGCGTCTGTGGGCGCAGTTTCTCGCGTGCCGGCTTCACCCCTTTCTATCGC
>CALFCF010000105.1 GCA_937951345.1 uncultured Granulosicoccaceae bacterium | reverse complement strand
TTCTGCGTTGCATTCCGGGGAGCGTCCATATATGTCCCGAACTACAGCCCCAACATCCCGAACTACCCAGGGAAATAGCCCCGGATAACGCTGCTACTGAATTACGCTGATTAGGATCACGATATACTGTAAGGCAATACTGACAACAACCCAAACGGTAGCTTCGCATGCGTGAAATCGTCACTGCAGCCCTGCAATTAGGCCCGATTCAGAAGTCTGATAGTCGAGAGAACGTTGTTGCTCGCATGATTAAGCTACTGGAACAGGCAAAAGCAGCGGATGCAACTTTCGTTGTATTTCCAGAGCTTGCACTGACGACCTTTTTTCCACGCTGGTTTATGGAAGAACAGTCCGATGTTGATCAATGGTTTGAGTCGAGTATGCCAGGGCCTGCAACAGAACCATTATTTGCCTGTGCCAGGGACATGCGAATGGCTATGAGCTTTGGTTATGCTGAACTGACGCCTGACGGTCAACATTTTAATACGTCTATTCTAACCGACACCTCCGGTGCAATAGTCGGTAAGTACCGCAAGGTACATTTACCCGGTCACTCGGAATACGATTGCGAACGTGCATTTCAGCATCTTGAAAAACGCTATTTCCTGCCCGGTGATCTGGGTTTTCCGGTCTGGCGCAATCTCAATGCTAATATGGGCATGTTGATTTGTAATGACCGCAGATGGCCTGAGGCCTATCGCGTCCTCGGGCTACAAGGCGTCGAGATGGTTACGCTGGGTTTTAATACCCCGTCGGTTAATTCGCAGATGAGTAACGAAGGCCCGCAAGATCGACTGTTTCATCACCGACTCAGTTGCCAGTCCGGTGCTTATCAGAATGCAACCTGGGTAGTTGCTGTAGCGAAAGCCGGCGTTGAAGACGGACACCCGTTAATCGGTGGATCATTAATTGTCGATCCAAACGGTAAAATCGTTGCCGAAACTGCCACAGAAGATGATGAAATGATCGTTCATGTCTGTGATATGGATGCCTGCACATTTGGCAAGACAACTATTTTCGACTTTAAACGACACCGCCGCATTGAACACTACGGACGCATCACCGAACAGACAGGTGCAGAGCCACCCGCTGTTTAGCATTTGTTTTAATATTCACAAAAGGACGCAACGTGCTACTTACTGAAAACGCAGCAGGTGTTTACATCATTGCTGCCACCCCCTTCACCGAATCCGGAACCATCGATTATAAAAGTGCCGACGGTCTGGTCGACTTTTATATCGATCATGGCGTAAACGGCATGACCATTCTCGGCATGATGGGCGAAGCGCCGAAGTTAAGCTCTGATGAGTCTCTGGCATTCATGCGCCATATGCTTAATCGTGTAAACGGTAGAGTACCGGTGATAGTAGGTGTGTCAAACGCCGGTATTAGCAACATTGCCTCGCTCAGTCATCAGGCCATGGATGCCGGTGCGGCAGGTATTATGATTGCGCCGCCAAACGGCCTGGGTTCAGATGAGAAAATCTACAATTACTTCGACCAGTGTTTCAATGCACTGGGATCGAAAGTACCGGTTTGTTATCAGGACTTCCCGTTGTCGACCGGCGTACCGTTATCCGCTGAGCTTTTTCTTCGTATGGTTGAGCACTTCCCTGATCTTGTCATGCTCAAACACGAAGACTGGCCCGGCCTGAACAAACTCAGCAGCATCCGTGCACGTGAGACTCGCCGGGTATCCATATTGTGTGGCAATGGTGGACTGTTTCTGCCCGAAGAAATGGCACGTGGTGCCGATGGCGCCATGACCGGATTTGCCTTTCCAGAAATGCTGGTTGAGATCGTACAACTTTGCAACGCCGGCAACCACGACCGTGCAACTGATATCTTCGATGCCTACCTTCCACTAATCAGACTGGAACAACAACCCGGTATGGGCCTGGCCATTCGAAAGGAAATTCTACATCGTCGTGGTGCGCTTGCCTGCAACGCGGCGCGCGCACCCTGCCCTCGCTTAAGCAGCGAAGATCACGCAGAAATCACCCGATTGTTAAAACGTCTCGAGGCGCGCTTAAAAGAACTTGAAACGAGCTGACACCCACTAGGTAAGAGCTGAACAATGGCAACATTCGATACACTGATAAAAGGCGGAACCGTCGCCAACTCTTATGCAACATTCAAAGCGGATGTGGGTATTCGTGACGGTAAAATTGCAGCGCTCGGTATAGACATCGGCGAAGCAAACCAAACCATAGATGCAAAGGGAAAGTATGTTTTACCGGGCGGTATAGAAACGCATTGCCACATAGCTCAGGAATCTTCAACCGGTACTATGACCTCAGATGATTATTACAGCGGCAGTGTATCGGCAGCGTTCGGAGGGAACACAACGATCGTACCGTTCGCAGCACAGCATCGGGGACAAAGTATCAATGATGTGATTAGTCTGTATGACAGCCGAGCTGCACCTCACTCAGTAATTGACTATTCCTATCATCTGATCGTCACAGATCCCACAGACGCTGCAATAAATGAACAACTACCAGCAGCATTCGAGCGCGGCATTACCTCGTTCAAAGTGTTTATGACCTACGACAAAATGATCGTCTCTGATGAACAGTTTCTCGATATTCTGGTGATGGCGCGCGACAACGGTGGGTTAACCATGGTGCACGCCGAGAACAATGCGATGATCAAATGGATGGTCAAACGATTAATTGATCGTGGTTATGACGCACCTAAATACCATGCTGTAAGTCACCCGCGAACGTCCGAAGTAGAAGCCGTAAGACGTGGCATCGCACTCGCATCGTTTGTAGAAGCACCGCTATTGTTTGTACATATTTCAACGGACGCTGGTGCCAGGGCAGTTGCTGATGCACGCATGGACGGATGCATGATTTTCGGTGAAACCTGTCCTCAGTACATGTTTCTGACCGCAGAAGATCTCGACAGACAGGGAGCCGAAGGCGCCAAATACTGCTGTTCACCGCCACTGCGCGACACGCAGACACAAATCGATATGTGGCGTCACCTGAATGCGGGTAGCCTTCAGCTTTATTCATCAGACCACGCACCGTATCGCTTCGATGCATCGGGCAAATTGTCAGCAGGTAACAATCCGCCCTTTAACCGCATTGCCAATGGTCTGCCCGGCATTGAATTACGTGCACCACTACTCTTTTCAGAAGGTGTCAACAAGGGACGCATCAGTCTCGAAACCTTTGTCAGTCTGACCGCATCGAATGCTGCAAAGCTATTCGGTATGGATGACCACAAAGGCACAATCGCCCCGGGCTTCGATGCAGACATCGCAATTTGGGACCCGCAAAAATCTACCCAAGTGACCGCAGCGGGTATGCACGATAATATGGACTACACACCATTTGAAGGTTGGGAGCTCACCGGATGGCCTGTTACGGTAATGAACAGAGGTCGGGTAATCGTGGATAGTGAAGAGCTAAAAGCTACGGCAGGGGACGGACAGTTCATTGCCAGAAAACCATTTGATCCCACGGGCTTCATACCACCACGCGCACCCGAGATAGAGGAGTCAACCAACTTTGGTGCGAAGTTGTTTTAATCGAAGCAGTTTTAACCGAAGAAGTTTTTAACAATACTGATTCAGACTGCGACGATGAAAAAAATTCTTGTTATCAACCCAAATTCTAATCCAGCTGTAACGCACGGACTTCGTGAATGTCTTACACCGTTAGCGATAGCGGAGCGAGTCGAGATTGAATGCGTAACACTCACCGAAGGCCCATTTGGTATTGAATCCCAATTCGACTCTGACAATGTAGTGGTACCGGTTCGTAACATGGTGGTTAATCGCACGGACGCCGACGCCTATGTGATTGCTTGCTATTCTGATCCCGGCCTCACTACCTGCCGGGAAAGCACCGGCAAACCGGTATACGGAATACAGGAAAGCGGTTTGTTCGCAGCTCTGCAACGCGGTGAAAGAGTCGGCGTAATCGCACTCAGTAAAAATTCCATCGTACGACATCAGCGCTATATCCGTACCTTGGGTTTGGAAAACCGAGTTGCAGCAGAGCGCCCACTCAACCTGTCCGTTGCTGAAAGCGAAGAAGCGTCCGCTTATCCAAGAATTGAAGCAATCGCACGTGAACTAATAGAACGGGATCTGGCCGACAGTTTATTAATGGGATGTGCAGGTCTGGCACGGCATTGCAAAGCACTGGAAAATGCCGTGGGTGTGCCAGTGACCGAACCTACACAGGCAGCCGTTACTCAGGCATTGGGTACAATATTGCTGCAGTGACACAAACACTACTTGCGTGATCTGATATATACATATAATGAGTAAACAACTCAGTCGATAAAACATATCGATTACAGCCTTTCATCTGAGAAATTCATGCGAAAAACAATCCTGACAATTGCAACACTCATGCTTTATTTCTCTGCGGGTTGCGGCAGTGACAGTAGTACAACAACGGATGCAGAGCCTAATGCAGTGTCCGATGAACAGACGACACCCGAACAGGAAACACCCGATCCGACAACCGCTGACGAAACGGCCTCACCAACAAATCCACTGGACGGTATTGGAACGGTGGAACGCATTGGTTCCGGATTTCGTTTTCTTGAAGGACCGGCTTACAGATCAAGCGACAATACACTTTTGTTCAGCGACATCCCTGACAATACGATATTTCGCCTGCTTGCCGATGGAACCATAGAGCCGTTCCGCGAAAATCAACAAACCAACGGACTGTTGTTCGATTCACAGGATCGGCTACTTATCGCCACGCATGGTGGACGCACACTCAGCCGGCTGGAGGATAACGATACGGTTACCGTGTTGGCCGAGCGTTTCGACGACGCTTTACTTAACTCACCCAATGATATTGCGTTACATACCAATGGTGATGTGTACTTCACCGATCCGCCGTTTGGCATCGCACCGGAGGCAAGCGAAGTCGGTTGTTCAGGCGTATACCGCTTGACGGCCGCTGGCGATTTGTCACGCTTCTGGTGCAATGGCATAAATACATTTCCTAACGGCATCGCGCTATCTCCGAATCAAGATGAATTGTATGTAGCATTTTCAGGCAGCGGCGAGATTATGCGTTGGCAGGTTGGACCTGACGGAAGTATCGGAGCGACGGATTCGTTTGCAACAACTGCCGGCAGCGCAGACGGCATGGTCGTCGATGCGGAAGGTAACTTGTTTGTTACAACGGCCGCCGGGGTAGAAGTATTTGCACCTGACGGTACACTCTGGGGCGTGATCGAAGTTCCGGAACAGCCAGCGAATTGCACGCTCGGCGGGCCTGATGGTAATACGCTTTTTATAACCGCGAGAACGGGACTGTATTCTGTGCAACTCCAATAAAAACAAAAAAGGCCCGGTAGTTAGCCGGGCCCGTTTTTAGTTAATGAAGCGTTTCTATTTTTTTACGCAAGCGCTTCGTTCGTTGTCTTGATGATAGCCGCTGCAACCTTGTACGGGTCAGCGTTGGATGCCGGGCGACGATCTTCCAGTCGACCTTTCCACCCATCTTCAATAGTGCCAACCGGAATCCGGATTGACGCACCACGGTCAGATACACCGTAGCTGAACTGATCAATCGATTGCGTTTCGTGTGCACCGGTAAGACGTTGGTCGTTATCAGCACCGTAAACGCTGATATGACGCTGGATGTTCTTTCCAAACTCTTCGCAGATTTTATTAAACACATCTTCGCTGCCTGATTCACGCATAGCACCATTGGAGAAGTTAGCGTGCATGCCCGAACCGTTCCAATCGGTGTCGCCCAGCGGCTTGGGGTGCCAATCAACAGAGACTCCATACTTCTCAGCGGTACGTTCAATCAGATAGCGAGCCAGCCAGATTTCGTCCCCTGCCTGCTTGGCGCCTTTGGAGAAAATCTGAAATTCCCACTGACCAGCAGCAACTTCCGCATTGATGCCCTCGACATTCAGACCCGCTTCCAGGCACATGTCGAGGTGCTCTTCGATAATCTCACGACCAAAAGCATTCTTGCCACCGACAGAACAGTAGTAGGGACCTTGAGGTGCTGGAAACCCTTTTTCCGGGAACCCAAGCGGCAGGTCGGTATCAGTGTTGATCAGGAAGTACTCCTGCTCGAAACCAAACCAGAAATCATCATCGTCAGTTTCAATAGTGGCTCGACCGTTGGAGACGTGCGGCGTACCGTCGGCATTCAGAACCTCAGTCATCACAAGGTAGCTGTTCTTGCGATCCGGATCGGGGATAATCGCCACCGGCTTCAACAGGCAGTCCGAGTCGCTACCATCCGCTTGCTCGGTTGAGCTACCATCGAATGACCACATCGGGCATTCTTCCAACTTACCGCTGAAGTTCGAACGAACCATGGTTTTGCTGCGCAGGCTCTGGGTGGGCTGATACCCGTCCAGCCAGATGTACTCCAACTTACTTTTCATCGAAAATTCTCGTTAACTTAGGGGGAAAACCGTACTTTAAAGGATTATTAAACCGGTACTCAAGGATTCGACGTAATGTTGTCAAAAATCGCACTACACCGAAACAATTGCGCCCTATGATGGGACATAGACGCATCATAACGGTGCAAAAAGCCAAAAATGCGGCAAAACTGCAGAAATTACCTCGATGATTCTGTGCTCGTTACAGCCCATTGCCAGCACCATTGCTGACTGCATTTCCGGGCGAATCCGGGGTTTTCGCACCCCACCCAGTATGCCTCTAAAAATCAGTTTTTTGCACCTTTGAAAATAATCCGCCTACACTTCTAACAGATAGGTGCATAGGGATAACAACAGGTGAGTGAGTACCCGAAATTTAAACTCCCGGATGCTCAACAGCTTGTCGTTGAGCAAACCGACAAAGAACTCGCCCTAAAACCAGACCCCAACTTTCGCTACGCCTACTTCCAAACCGTCGCCAAAGGTGGCAAGTCGCTGATCCAGTCCTGCAAGGATCTACATCTTAATCGCACCATCTGTTACAAGACCCTGCTACCTGAATTTGCAGATGACGAAATAGAACAAAAACGGTTGCTGCGTGAAGCTCGCGTCTCGGCAATGCTGCAACACCCCAACATCGTACCTACCTACGAGCTCGGTCGTAACAAACAAGGTCATTACTACTTCACGATGAAACTCGTGCATGGTTATACCTTGCGCGAATTGCTGAACTACCGGGAACGCTACGATCTTACGCAATTGGTCAACATCATTGTCCAGATTGCTTATGCGCTTGAGTATGCACACTCACTCGGCGTCATTCATCGTGACATCAAACCGGAAAACATTCTGATTGGGCCCTACGGAGAAATTCTCTTGCTGGACTGGGGTCTGGCGAAAGTCTGGAACGGAGAGGCACTCGCGACTGACAGCGACTTAAACGAGGGCTCTGAAAACTCTGAACAAGGTGGTCAACGGGTGGATGAAGACCCGACTATGACCGGGTATCAGAAACTACAGGGTACACTTTTTTATATGTCTCCCGAACAAATCGAACGTGATCCGACAATAGACAGTCGATCGGATTTATTCAGCCTCGGCGTGATTCTTTATGAGGCTTTAACCGGCAGGACACCGGTAGAAGGTGATGTGATTGACGATATTATCGATTCAATTCTGAACGATGAGATCGCCAAACCCTCTGAGGTAGCGGCACATATACCCGACATGCTCGAAGACGCAGCAATGCGATGCCTGCAAAAAAAGCCGGATGAAAGATTTCAGAGCGCTGGAGAGTTGGTGCGAATGCTAAAACAAAACTGGGCCCTGGTTTAAAGGAAACCAGCAAACCCGGGGCCGTAATCCTCCGCAAAGGCGGAGGATACGTTGACTGGCGTTACTCGATTATTTGAATAATTCGAATAATTCGAATTACTCAGATTTTTCCGGCAAATCCTTCGGTGGCACGCCTTTGAAACTTGCAGGTACTGTTACAGTCTTTGCGGAATCTTGCGTATCGGGTGTGGATTCACCGGCAACCTGTGTTTTAGCCCACTCAGGTGATGGCACCGTTTCAATCGCTGCTTTGGCTAATACAGCCGGAATACGGATAATTTGACCAGGCTGCACACTGCCTTCGTCATCAAGTTGATTAGCCTTTGCAATCGCTTTCCAGTTGCTGGCATCACCGGTTAAGCGCTTGGCCAACACCGACAAGTTTTCACCTTTTACAATCGTGTGATAAAGATCATACTCAGACCATTTGCTTTCCTGTGAAGCCGGTGTCGAAGTATTTGCCACTGCCGCATCTACAAGTTTCGGTGCTTCGGCATTTAGTGCATTTTCTCCGTTTGTTGCTTCAGGTTCAGCCGCACCAGCATAACCAGTCAACAGCACAACCGAAGCGATCACAGCTCCCAGATTTGCAGATCGTAAAGTTTTCACGTCAATAATCCCCTTATTTAACCTTCTGGTGAATGGCTCATTTGAAGGTTTTCCAGACACATCGACGCATAAATGATGCCACTGAATTATATATAGGACGACAAGCAGACGTACTTTTCTGAACTGTCTCTAGAAGGGGATAACGTGATTTTTGTTACAGCCTACTTATGCTGCTTTTCGACTTATCGCAGAGTAGCTACCAAATATGAATTCCTTCAATCCAGCATCGTCATACGAAGAGGCTACAGGCACAAACAGTAGAGGAAGCTCTGCAGATTCACAGGCATTTGCCAGAAACTCATCACGTTTCTTTCGGGCTTTCTGTTTGTGCGACTCGTCGTTCAATTCAATGACGCAAACAACTTCAAAGGTTTTGGAATCGCAGATAACGAAGTCAAAGTGCTTTTGAGATACTCTACGAAACAAATGCTTGCGTTCAGCCCAATCAAAAGATGAGTCGGCACTAATGACATCAGCCACCCTCACCATTGTAAAAACTCTAAGCCTGTTATTTATAACTTCATCCAGCACTTTCAGGAATTTTAGTTCGGTGGCAGTGATCAAGGTGTTTTTCAGTTCATATCTGATTTCAACATCTGCCTTGCTATTCTTATGGTCATCAGCATTAAGGGGTTTAAGCACATCGAACTGAGATTTACTAAGAGAACGAGATGGTGTACCGGCAGGACGCCGAGCACTTAGTTTTTTCTTTCGAGGTTGCTTACCGAGCTTAAAACCCAACCCGAGAACCGCAACCAGTATGGCGATGCCGATTAACCATTCCATATTGATATTCATTTGCCATCAAATGTTATGAACTATCGGTACACCCGCGTTAATCTGTAGAGTCCACCCAACTATCAAACTTTCGTTTAGGCAAACTAATCTATCGTTTAGTCTGTTATTCAAACTTTCACGAATACTTAATGCGGCTAAGATTTTTTCGTATTTTCTACATCCAACTTTCTCGATCGTTCCAGGGACAGCCTGTTTCTTCTTTTTCTAAAAATATAAAACGCGATATTAGCAACAACAAGAAAACCGACGGACGTCAAAAGCGCAATGGGGAATTGCAGCAAATTAGTTCCTGCTAAAACCATCGCCATAACAAGGCACAGCAGCATATTGAGAAAAACCAGCGTTGTATCACTGAGGTTCTTGCTCTGATATTTATGAATTTTAGTTAGTTTATCTGCACCATCAGATCGATCGCCTTTGATAAGGACTTGGGTTTTTAGTAACGCTTCGTCCATCCACGAACTATCACGTGCCATGTTTATTTTCCTATTCTTGACGCAGCAGCATGCCACTTACACCCGCGCACCCACCTTCCAAACGCGAGTAACTAAACTCATAACCAACAACGACTACCATCCTGATGCAGAGCTACCCGGAAGCGGTCCCACGGACCAAAAGCGAGGAGTGACCAGCGACATGTCGACAACCTGCCGGAGTATCTTATCTTCTGTATGCAGTGCTACCGCTTCCAGCCACATAATGAGTAATCCAGCTTTGGTTTCCATCCAGAACCACTCACCCAATAACTCGAAGTCATCAATATCGTCGCGGTGAGTGCGAGCTTCTGAATAGAATGCTTGTAAATCCTCGATAACCAGTTTCAATCCGGGGATAGGCGACAGCCCTTTGCGCGGGCTTTTCGGTTTACCACCTTTCACAAATTCAGCGATGTGTGGCGCTAAAAGATTTACGTCTAAGTCACTGGCTCCGACCGTGGTACGGCCACGTGCAGTAACGGCAGCATCGTAAGCAGGTCGCAGCTGCGCTATCTCGGCCTGCACTTCCGCTAACAGCGCATCAACGTCACCGACATCATTCCGGGAAACTACATACTCCGGCGGTATGGCATAACCCATTCGCCCATCACGCACTGGAATAACGTCCGGAAAATCTTCAAGCACCGGCCCTGTTGAACGATCGAAAAGTTCGAACGCCGCTCGAATGACTTTTTTCTGGTAGTCAGGGTTATTGGGTTTACCCAGGGGACGCCCCATCGGGAAATTCAACCACATTGCACGCGGTGGTTTGTACGCTTGCATATGTTCGCGTACAAATCCGATCACTACAGTCGATAAGTCTGCTTCTTCAAAATACCTTGCCAGCCCGCTCACGGCGCGCGTACAGAAAGGTCAAACCGGAATCAAAAAAACAGTATTGACGTTGTCCTGCTTCATTCGCTCTGCAGTCTCGCGAGCTGATTTTTCCATGTCTACAGGATCTGCCGCACCCATAAAAGTGTAGTGATCTTCAGCGACCGAGCCTATTTCACCATCGCTCGCCATCTCTTCAAGGCGATCCAAAGGAATGATTGAATTCAGATCGAGCTGCCAGGCCACGCGGTCATATTCAACTGCCACATGAGTCATGATCAGGTCGCGATCATTTTTATTCAATACTCTGCAATCACGCGCCAACCATGAAAATGGTTTGTCACCGCGGCGTGATACAGCGGCACTGGA
Source organism: uncultured Granulosicoccaceae bacterium (assembly GCA_937951345.1). Lineage (GTDB taxonomy): Bacteria > Pseudomonadota > Gammaproteobacteria > Granulosicoccales > Granulosicoccaceae > CALFCE01. The sequence goes on along the minus strand of CALFCF010000105.1, from coordinate 4,141 downwards.
GACAATCGCTACACGTCGCTCAGACGATGGAACAGGTAGTGTCCAGTGAGTTTCACTGATGGGCGGGATAGATAAATCCTGTATAAAGCCACGACCAACATCCGGCATGTCGGGTATCATCACCATAGTCTGTCCTCGTTTTCCAATGGAAGAGCGTTACCACAGAATATAGTTGTCTCCCGTGGAAATCAACGAAGGTACAAAGACTGTATCAATAACTAAGGGGTAGTAAAATTCTGCCAGTCACTCCACGCAGAAAACCCGTTGCTGTTACCGGCTCTGACACGCCACCGGTTTTCACCTGATAGTGCCGCATCCGGTTTACTGTAGATACACTCGCCACCACTACAACTTTCTGCGGCAAGAAGATTGTTGTTGTAGCCGCGAATAGTTCCTGCATGCTGAACTTCCACAGCATACATTGTGGCACCTGCTACTTCACCCCAGACATAATCGGCTACCTGCGCACTCTGTTGACTGACTGGCGAGAAGGGAACCGGTATCGCTGGAACGATTGCATTACTTGGAGCGGTCGGATCGCTCACAACGCTGCTTACAGAAAAATTAATCCATTCACTCCAGGCCGAAGATCCGACATTGTTAATCGCACGCACACGCCAGCGATTCTCACCGATAAGTGCAGCATCGCTTTTTGTGTAACGACATTGCCCGGAAACGCAGGCTTCACTTGCTGCAAGGGATGGCTCATAGGCACGAATAGATCCCTGATGCTGTACTTCAATTGCGTATTCAACAACACCGGGTGCGGCCGACCAAACGTAGTCTGATACAGCATTGCTACTATCGCCGGACGGCAGTTGCAGAACCGGAACAACCGGCAACTGGTTAAAGGCTGCACTATTGCCCGGATTGCTGCCGGCACCAATCGCTTGGCCGACAAAGAAGTCTACCCAGGGACTCCATGGCGACACGCCAGCATCGTTGCCGGCACGCAAGCGCCAACGGTTAGCTCCATCACGGGCTGCATCACTTTTGACGTAGCCGCACTGTCCGTTGAAACATGCGGTGTTAGCTGCAATGAACGGTTCGTACGCGCGAATCTCACCGTTGTGCTGCACCTCAATGACATAGTAAGTTGCGTCGGACACAACAGGCCAGCGAAAATCGGCTTCCAGTGCAATACCACTACCGAAGGGTTGCGACGGTTGTGGTGCCGACGGTGCTTCACCCGAACCGTTGCTGACCGGTGCATCCAATCGATCAGGATCGAAGGGAAAGCCATCGTCTGTATCAACGACACCATCGTTGTCGTCATCCAGATCGCAGACATCACCCAGTAAATCATCATCAAAATTATCCTGCGTTGGATTAAAATCAACCGGGCAGTTGTCATCACCTGCTAAAACGCCATCGGCATCCGGGTCATCCAAACGGTAGGCTATCAACGCACCGGTAAACTGATCGATATAGGGCGTACCCACCATCACGTGATCCCCCTCCAGATCAACACTGGTGACACTGATTCCCGGGCCACCGAGTGAACTGATATCAGCACCACTGAGTAAAGCAGTTGACAGTTGAAAGACCTCTTCCCAACGCCCGTTCCCGCCATTGCGTTCATAGACAGTACCACCACCGCTGGCACCCTGAAGTACTAACCTTGAGCCGTCTAGAGCAGGGATTAGCCTCTGATCCGTACCAACACTTGCGAAATCTACACTAAAGTCAGCATCCGGTGACCACACAGCGGTTTCCCTGTTGAATAAAAACAGGATCGGCGATTCGCCGCTTCTTCCCGTGACCAGTAACTGATCATTGTCCATTGCCAGACCACGAAAATTTTCGCTAACAACCAAACCGTCTTCTTCATCCAGCGTATCCGACTCGACCCAGACATCCAGTTCACGGTTGTAGTCAAACAACCGTATTCTAAATTCAGTAAGTCCATTGGAATCTTCAGTTTCAAACGATACAGCCAGACGATTGTTATCAAGCGCCAGAGCGTTAACATTTGTTGAAACGATATCAACACCGGGGCTTTCGGACTGAACAAATTCAAACGTATCGCTCTGCGTCCAGGATCCGTTCGACGGGTCTTGCACGTACGTCAAAACCACTTCGGTTTCACCGTCTAAACGACTGATTGCAGCAACTCCTCGATCAACAGCGACATCCCTGCCAATACCCTGCGAATCACTAAGCTCTGCAACCCGTCCTTCGATTGAACTCGCCAACTGCCAAGTACCGGACGTCGTGTCGCGCTGGTAGATATACGCAGCTCCCACCAGTGCACCCGGAAACTGATTCAAAATATTTGGTGCACCAACAACCAGTTGATCACCATCGAGCGAGACAGAGAATCCAAAATTAAGTCTGCCTACAGCGCTTTCCGGTGTTTCAATCTTTTGTGTTTCCTGCCATGTGTTGGTCACGGGGTCGAGATTCATGATATAAACAGCGCCACTGCCAAACCAGGCACCTATAGCAGCGGTTTCACCTGAGATCGAAACGCTAAAACCGTACGCGTTATTCGGGGCAGAATCACTTGCCCGAAAAACCTCACCCAACAATGTCGATGCATGGGCAAGCGACGTCAGCGACAAAGACGCAAACAACAGCATCAACCCGACTACAGAACGAGGCCAGATAATTTTTAAGTATTGCATTGAAGAATTTCGGTTCGAAGTCATGGTTTTCTCAATCCTTGTCGACAACAGATCACGAGTCCCAACCGGCACGGGCAGTATCTGTTTGTAACTAGAAAATAATGGAAGAACAGGTTACTGCATGCAGACGTATCAAACTGAAAACACCACGGTGTCATTGATTACATCTCTGTATGTTTGATCGAAAATTGCCAATAAAACGTGGATTTGTAGCACAATAGCGTCAATATATGAACGCTTTCTAATTGTTTGCGCAGCTGTCGACAAACTTATTTCTGTTCTGTTCGTACGGAGAAAAGCACTAGTCATATGGAACAAGACGTACCCCGTAGCTTTACTCATGCACGGACAATAAAGTGCTCACGCACGAGCTTTTGCCTTCAGAGGATATTAACGCACTTGCAACAGGTGTCGTCTTGTCGAGCCGCTTAGAAAGTAATGCATCGGACCCGGCTACAAATTTCTGTGCCAGAGATTCACTGACAGTAGTCTGGTTACCAGTCGACCCACAAAATCGTTAAATCATAACAACTGTAACAACTGCACTCTGGGTCTTTTTGTGCTTCAGAACGGGCATAGAAATTGTTCCTGTTATGGTTCACAATCGTACCCCTCGCCACCGTCGCAGTTAGCCGGATGGCATGCACTTAAACCCGATAACGGAAAATTAAATATGGATCTAATGAATATGGGCAAGCAACTGCTTGCTGACAAAATGGGCAACCAGGCCGGTGGTGTAATGGATGCACTGTCAGGCTTGACTGGCGGTAATCTCGATATGGGTTCGCTCATGAGCAAGCTCAAAGAAGGTGGCCTCGGTGGTCAGGTTGAATCCTGGATGGGTGATGGTGACAACGAGCCGGTATCAGCAGAACAACTGAAATCTGCTCTCGGTGAAGAGCAACTCGCTGCCGCGTCTGAAAAGATGGGTTGCGATGCAGATACCTGTGCACAACATCTGTCTAGTGCGTTGCCGGATCTTGCTGACAAATTCAGTGGCGGTGGTTCACTGCTGGATGCATCTGCACTGACAAAGAAACTCGGGGGCGCTTCCGGTTTATTGGATATGGCCAAAGGGTTTCTGAAGAAGTAATTTTTGAAATAGTAACAATGCATGCAGCTGTGTAAGGCTGCATGCATCTCCCCGCACAACTCTGTTTTATTTTTTTGCTTAAGAGTCGCTAGCCCTTGTCAATGGCCGCAGGGTTATCGACGTCATGCCCCAGTTGTTCAAGATCCTGATATCGATCACCAATACGGTGATGGGGTCGTCCGCCACTCGCGCCACCCAAAACTATTACAAGCTCATCTGCCCTCGGCGCATCAGCAATCGAAAATTGAATAGTCAGGTAATGCGAACGCCTACCAGCATCGTGTTTGTCCATCAATGGCACCATGATAGGTGCATTGGCAGGACCGCGCGTATTAGCAAAAGACAGATAACTGGTTGCGCCGACGGCACTTCGATAGTTATTACCAAACCTGAGCGTATGTATCAAAGCTGAGGCGTGTTC
>CALFCF010000104.1 GCA_937951345.1 uncultured Granulosicoccaceae bacterium | reverse complement strand
GCCAAACACCCCGCCAATGCGGGCTTCGATAGTGCCGCCGGCACTAGCCGATGCGACACGAATATGTATTTCGTCCACGTTGATAAGGTTCATGTCCCTGAACATCAACCAGTCACCGTTATTGATAAACGCTGCGCTGTGTCCACCACCGATATCAGTGGTTACTTCTGCGATAACTCCATTTGTTTCTGTCCAGTGTTCAGCCTGACGCAGGCGAGGGCGTAGTTCAATTGAATCGCTGCCGGGTATTCCATCGCTATTGGTGTAATTTGCGTTCAACGCAAGGTAGACATCCGCATCATCGTGACCGCCGTCCGGCGCGGTTTCGAAAGAGCCTGAACAACCGGTACTAACGGCGAGACCATGTTCGTGCATGGTTGCACCTGTCACATGACCAAGTGCCAGCTCAACAGTCACTTCAGAACAGTCGACGTCATTAGAGAAGTTGCCGTTGTCGACAGATACCTGCCAGTCGATGACATCCCCGTATTCAAAGAAGGAGCCGTTCCGGGGGCTGGTTATCTTGACGGTTGGGGCATTTAGTCCAGCCAGTATAGTGAAGTTGCGAACGACATCATTGCCTTGCGAATCACTAACCCTGAGTTGTGCGTTGTACTGACCCACAGCCGTATAAACGTGATTTGCCACAGGTCCGGTCGAATCAATCGTGCCATCAGTGGTGAAATCCCAGCTATAAGTCAAAGTATCCCCATCGGGATCAATTGTATTTTCTGCTGAGAAAAATACACTCAAGGGTAACTGACCTTCCGTAGGTGCCACCCCGGTAACAACGACCGGATCCCGGTTGGGAGTGTCATGCTGGCCATTAAACTCTACGCGATACAGTTGTCCATTAAAATTGCGGTTGTAACCCAGTACAAGCATCCGATCCTGGTTGTCGAGTGTCATGTCGATCAAACTGCGGCCGTTGGTCAATTGATCAAAAAACACACTCGCGTTGGGATTGTTATGGTTATCATCCATCTGCACTGAGTAGATATCGCTGTTATTGAAATTCCAGAACAGGAGACGATTATCGAAATAGCGTGGCAGTCTTTGGTCATTGTTTAATCCACTGTCGTAGTGGTACACAAGGCCAGCCATCATTGCCTGATGCGGGTAGCGAAGCCAGGCTGGTTTCGTCGCCGGCAGGAATGTCGCACCGGTGTTATTCGGTGAATTATTAACTGGACGATTGATATTGAAGAACGATCCTGGGTTACCGTTGATGAAGTTATAGTCTCTGTACGGTTCGTTGAAACCAGTGACGTACGGGAAACCGTAGTTACCTGCTTGCCTAGCCTGATTGATCTCATCGTAACCTGCAGGTCCCCGGATAGAACTTGAACTGTTCGCGTCGGGGCCGATCTCTCCCCAGTAGAGATAACCGGTCTCATCATCTACTGCCATTCGGAACGGGTTGCGATTACCCATTACATATATTTCGGGCCGGTGCAGAGAATCTGCGTTAAACAGGTTGCCGTTTGGGATATTGTACGTACCATTATTGTTCGGCCGAATGCGCAAAATTTTTCCGCGAAGATCATTGGTATTGGCAGATGTGCCCTGAGCGTCCCACGGTGCTCGTCCGGGACGTTCATCGATCGGAGCGTAGCCGTTTGCCCCGAAAGGATTAACGTTATCGCCGACAGATATAAAAAGATTTCCAGCAGGTCCGAATTCAAGATCTCCGCCCTGATGGCAGCACTGTGCAGTCTGCACAGGGAATTCCAGCATCACTCTCTCAGAACCCATATTGAGAGAGTTGTTCTGGTTCACCTGAAACCGCGAAACTCGTTGTTTACTGCTGTGGCGTGGATTGTAATGAAGATATATCCAGCGATTATTACTGTAGTTGGGATCTAGTGTTAAACCGATCAAGCCGAGTTCAAGGTCGCAGCGAACATTGACAGACGACGTTTGTTGTACTGCCTGAGTGTTGGGAGACCACACATAAAAACGCCCGCAACGACCAACAATAAATATGTTGTCCTCAGGATCGACTTCCATTGCCATTGGCTGTTCGAGACTACTTCCCAGTGTGCGCAACGAAAAGTCTGATTCGGAGATTTGTTGTGCTATCGCAGCAGTAGAAGCGATAAGTAGGAAGGAAATTCCGTTTAATATATTTTTTAACATTCGCTGGTATCTTTTGATTCTGCCCGATTGTTTCTGAGTCGTTATTGCGAGCTAAAAAAACGATCAGAATTGTCCCTAAGCACTCTGGAAAAGGACGTTGCAGAAATTTTAGATTTGATAGCTGGCGAATGAATGTGAACAGCTTCAAGACTTTGCTGGAGATAAAGGAACCAGTTGGCATTGCGCCATAGTTGAACAACAGATGGCTTCACAATGCCTTTTGCACTGCTTTCTTCAGCGCTTCTTTCTCAGCCAATAGTTGAATCAGAACTTTGTCTGGAAAGTAAGTGGAGGGCTAATTGAAAGTGGAAAATAGCGAAATCTGACTCATCGGGCAGTCATAGGGTCAGATCTTGAAAGATCATTGATAACAAATGAAATTGCACGGTAGATCTGTGCTTATGCGTGTCACGCTTGATTTCTGGTGGATAAACGTGCGATTACTGGCATTTGCAGTAGCACTGTTTTATTCGCTATTCACAGAGCATTCAGCATCAAATCCGGAATGGCAGAGTGGTTGATTAGATAGTGACATTGACATGCTGAACTATCTGGGTGGGAATCAGCTGTCGTTGGGTCCCAGGCAGGTAGTGATTGTTCCCCAGTTCCCGAAAAAAGGGCGGCCCCGAGCGAGCTTTCTAATGATTTCATGTGATGCCCATAAGGCTCGTGTGTCACGTATACCTCTTCTGCAGCGTCACTGAAGCTACTGGTGTTTTCTCCCGCAATGAATGATGTGAACAATAAAATGGACATTTCAATTTATGATAGGAAGTCAAGTATTTCGTTTTATAATTAATAATCGAAATTAAACTTTAAAAACCCTGTATTAATTAATTGCAGTTAAATTATATTTGAGTGAAAATTGAGCGGACTGGCCCGTCCGGCGCTATCTCAAGTTTGAACTGAACTACTACATTGGAGAGTAAAATATGTTGAAAAGAATAATATTCAGCGCCGCAATGGCTATAGCTATGGTGTCAGCTGTTAGCGTTGCGACAGCGGCCAAATTGACGGGGCCAGTTAGCTACATCATCCCTTTTGGACCTGGTGGTGAATCAGATATCTCCGCGCGATTCCAACAGCCTTTTTTTAAAGAAAAGTTTGGTCAGGACATGGTGATCTCGTACCAGCCCGGTGGCGGTGGTGCGGTGGGTTGGGCTTCGTTGAATGGTCTTAATGGTAACGGCCAAACAATAATGGGTGTCAACTTGCCCCACATCATTATCAAGCCTGCTCAAAAGGATGTCGGTTTCACCACGGAGGATTTGAATACGTTTTATATGTTCCACTACACACCGGATGCTATTGTCGTAACAGCGGATAGTCCGTATAAAACACTGGCTGACCTGGTGGCTGATGCTAAAGCCAATCCAGGCGAAGTAACGATGTCCGGTTCGGGTAAAGCAAGTGCGAACCATTTAGCACAAATCAAGTTTGATAAATTAGCGGGCACAGTAACAACCTATGTACCGTTCAAAGGTACGGGCGCTGCAGTAACTGCTTTACTTGGCAAGCAAACCAAGGCCGAATGGGGATACACCACAGTGGGTGCCAAGCAAGGCGATGCCGTACGCATGCTTGCTGTTGCCATGGAAGAACGCCATCCGTTGTTTCCAGATGTACCTACGTTCAAAGAGCTAGGTTATGACATGACAGGTGGTGCTTATCGCGGTATTGCGCTGCCAAATAGTGCTGATGAAGCGACAAAAAAATTGTGGTCTGACATGATTGGTGAAATCAATAACGATCCCGCTTTTCGTCAACAAATGCTTGATGGTGGTTTTGCGATGCTGGACGTTGATGCTGACGGTATGGCTGATTTTATGAAAGCCCGTATCGAAGAGTACTTAAACGACGCTCGTGAAGCTGGATTGATCAAATAGGTCACCGTCCATTGATGCCGGTTAGCACCAGGGAGTGTTGCAGTGGAGTTAGATCAGTTTTTAGCGGCGATTACGCCGCTGAATTTTGCGTTGGCTTTGTTCGGCGTACTGGCTGGTACCATTGTAGGATCGATCCCTGGGCTGACTGCCACCATGGCTTTGGCGGTACTGGTGCCGGTTACCTTTGCTATGGAGCCTGCATCGGCGTTAATTTTATTAGGCGCTATCTATACGGGTGCCATATACGGTGGCGCCTATGCTGCTATTTTACTCAACACACCTGGCACCCCTTCGGCTATTGCCACAACCTTTGATGGCTACCCCATGGCTAAACGTGGCGATGGCGACCTTGCGGTTGCCTTAGCCTGTTTCGCTTCTGTGTTCGGCGGTATGGTTGGCGCATTAGCGTTACTGTTTTTAGCACCCCCTTTATCAAAAGTTGCATTGGCTTTTGGGCCCATTGAGTATTTTTGGCTGTCCGTTTTCGGCCTGTCGTTAATTGCGTCTCTATCCAACGGTAATTTAATGAAAGGTCTGGCAGGGGGGGCTTTTGGCATGCTGTTGTCGACCGTAGGTGTGGCTGAGGTTTCTGCAGACATTCGGTTAACGTTCGGTAGTCAGACGCTTATTGGTGGGTTTGGTGTGGTCGGTGCATTAATTGGTTTGTATTGCATACCCGTTCTTATCGATCTTGTTGCAGTACCTGGCAGGCACTTGAAAGTCGAAGAGAACGTCAAAGCTGTTCGAATAGGCGATGCGTTTCGGCTAGCCTTGCAGTCCAAGTTCAATCTGGTTCGCTCGTCTGTGATTGGGACTTTAATCGGTATTCTGCCTGGAGCTGGCGGGTCGGTGGCCGGGCTGGTTGCCTATTCCGAAGCTAAACGTACCGCAAAGCCGCATCAAAAGTTTGGTGAAGGTGAGGCCGGTGGAATAATGGCCACAGAATCAGCTAATAGTGCAACGGTCGGTGGTGGTTTTATCCCGACTCTTGTACTCGGAATTCCGGGTACACCCCCTGATGCGATTGTTTTAGGTGCGTTGCTGGTTCAGGGTGTACGTACAGGTCCAGCGATGTTTACTCAAAGTGGATCGATTGTTTATACGTTTATCTACGGTCTGCTAATCGCAACAATTCTGATGTTGCCAACAGGTTTATTGATTGGACGCTACGCCTATAAATCGATAGTAACCATACCTAAAGCTGTATTGGTGCCCACAGTAGGGTTCATGACTATCATTGGAACCTTCTCCATACGCAACAGCGTCTCTGATGTGATCATCATGCTTTGTCTTGGGGTTTTTGGATGGGTGGTCGCTCAGTTCGGATTTGCTGCTTCACCCATAGTACTGGGGCTTATTCTTGGACCCATTGCTGAGCAGGGTTTTGTGCAAGGGTGGATTATAGGAGACGCGACAAATAATCTGTTTGGTATGTTTTTCGGACGACCAATATCACAAGGTATATTAGCGTTCACATTAATCACCTTGATTCTGCCAATATTTTTAGCACGCAAAAAAAGTAAATTAAATGTGGAGCTTGAATCATGAATCGTTCCACTGCCAGATCACAAGGTCAATTGGGGTCATTGATCGTCTCGGCAATGTTTGTACTTGCTGGTGCTGTGACTCTCTACGACACGCTTAGTTACACTGATCGCGATAGTCGGGTATTTCCGCAAACCGTAGCGATTATTCTGATCGTTTGCGCATCTATCTCTTTTATAATGCGGTTTATCAAGCCGACAGGCGAAGGAGGATTTGGACAGGGCATATGGTGGCGTCGTGTGTTGCTGATATCAACGATGGTTTTAACTTGTCTGGTTATGCCGATTGTCGGGTTCTTGCCCGCAGGCATTATTGCTTTTGCGGGTGGCTTGATAGCAGCGATGCATGATCGTTGGACCTTACCCAATATACTGATCTACTGGGGCGCTGGTGGAATCATCATGTTGGTGTTCTATACGTTGTTCAAGTTTGTATTAAATGTACCATTGCCTTGAGTACTAGTTTTATTTTGTTGTGGAACATTAAAAAATGACAATAAAAAAACGGGCAATGATCATTCCGCGTTGATTGGGCAGAGGCTAGCCTGCTCTATTCATGAAGGATTCGCCACCAGAGTCTGGCTACCTAAGCAGGTCGCTCGATTGAGCGAAATTCGTAGAAATCTACGGGTTGAGCTCAATCGAGTGAGCTGCGACGGCAGACGGGCACTGGGGGTGAATAGAAAACAGTGTGCCAATACCCGCAGCGACGCTAAAACTGCTTTTCTAACTGGAAATGGCTTAGTTTTCATTGTCACTGTTTTCGCCTTCGTCAATAGAGCAGGTTAAGTAAAAACAAGAACACTCCGCTTCAGGTTACTTAACCAGATTTGTGTACAGTCCGTGATTAATCCAGATTATTTTTACGGCGTCTGCCTCGAACAATATCCATAATAAAAAGCGTCGTTCGTGGCATGTAGCGGTAAGGTCGAAGCTCATCGGCAACCGGACGCCGAAGTGAACGCCAGCTGGTGTACGTGAGTAGCACAACATGTGCAAGCAAGATCAGATTAAACATTGCAGGCGGACCATAAACCTCCACCAGATAACCGGCAATTGTCGGCGCAGTCACTGCACCCAGCGCAAAGAAGAATATAAGTGATGCACTTAACGAAAGCATATCTTCGGGTTCCGCATAGTCACTGGCATGTGACGCACAGACAGAATATATCGGCAAGGTAGCAAAACCAAAAATAAATCCCCCGATATATATAAACGGAAAACCGAATAACGTAGGCACTGGACTAAATGCGATTAACGCACAAGCCAATATAGACATCAAGCTAAAACCGATAAGTGTAGTTCTACGATTTAACCGGTCAGCAATGACACCCGCAGGTAGTTGCGCCAGCAATCCACCAACAATAGCGAGTGCCAGAAACGCAGCTATGCCCTGCTGATCGAGACCCGACTGCTGCCCATACACTGGCGCCACCATACGAAATGAAGATGTCGTTAAACCTACAACTACAATACCGATCGCTGCCAGCGGTGAAATCGTGTAGGCGAACAGCGGGCGAAACCGGGGGGAATCCGGTAGCGCAGGTGGTGTCGCTTGCGTTAATGCGATTGGAATCAATGCAAGGCAGGCTACAACCGCAACAAGATTATAAGAAATATAGTGAGCGGGTGTCAGCGCGCCAATTATCAACTGGGAAAACAGCGTACCGCTCATGTCCACCATGCGATAGATCGAAAATACTGTGCCACGGTTTTCATTAGTTAGCTTGGACTGCAACCAACTTTCAATCACTGTGTAAGCACCTGCAACAGCGAATCCACTAAATACGCGCAACAAACACCAGAACCAGACACTCTCCTGCACCGGATGCAATACTATTGATATCGTGGAAATTCCAGCCATTACAGCAAATGCCCGTGCGTGCCCCGCCCGCATGACGATATGCGGAGACCAGACACAGCCAATAAAAAACCCAACGAAATGAGCAGAACCCAGATAACCAATCTGAGTACTGGAGAATCCGAACGCCAGACCAGACAACGCATCCAATGGACCGAGAGAACCTGAGCCAACCTGAACCAGAACAACTGACAGCAAAAGTGCAGATAAAGAAATAATCAGGCGCATGGATAATCCGGTTGATAAACCGTCGGTCGGTGGAAGGCTACTATGTGCTCAAAGCGCCTATAAACCCGAAATTCGTGGTACTTGGGAACGCTGGCGCAATACAAGATCAATTAATGCTGTCAATTACGCTTGGCATGAAGCCGTTTGACTCCATCTGCAAAGCGCCGCAATGTGTTGGATAAAACACCACGCTCAATCATGATTTCGACTAAGTAAAAACTCTCTGTGTGCTGAACGGCATTGTCCAGTGCTGCTGCTAGTTCCCGACGCGTGTTGACGCGCTCGCCTACGCCGCCAAGCAAGGTCGCCTGTTCTGCATATCGCCAATCGTCCAGGTTGTTGAACGCAGATTCAGGCTGAAACGTACGTAGCATCTCCCAGCTGGTGTTGTTAAATACCAGCACAATTGGATTCCAGCCATAGCGACGGCAGTTACCTAACTCCCATCCTGTCATTTGGAACGCACCATCACCAACCAATATAAGTGGCCGCTCTCCGGTTGCAGCCTGCACCCCCATCCCGGCTGGTACACCGAACCCCATGGTTGCATAGTAGCCTGGGGCAACAAGCTCGGTGTTCTCCATATCAAGTGCTGTGAACAGGCAATCGCCCATATCCGATGCAATAGGCATTCTCTGATAATTGCTCATTAAATCATTAACTGCGCAAGCGATATCCGCTGGTTTGATATTTTCTTCATCCGCTTCGAGCCCGCTCGGATATTCATCAGCGTTTATAGATTCAGCAATATGTTCAGTGGGCAACCTGTTTAGCATTGCATCAATCAGATCACTGAGTCGTATAGCGCTATAACTACGATAAGCAATCCTCACTTGCTCGTCTTCTACATGAATGACATTTCGCGTTGCCAGAGTTTGAGACGATACACCCAGATTGGTATCCGATAAAATAACGCCCAACAGCAGCAATGCATCGGATGATTCAACCAGTTCCGATATTTTCTCATCACCGGCAACACCCATATAGGTACCGAGTAACGGGGCATCCTCACTGGCGAGAAGCCCTCGGCCCATGAAGCTTGTAACGACCGGAATACCCATTCGATTGGCAAGCTCGGCAACTTTGGCTTCAACACCGTAACGACGGGTTTCCACACCAACCATTAACACCGGAGACGAAGCCTGCTGCAGCATGTCAAGCATATCGTCAACACAGGCATCCAGTGCATTGGAATCAGATGGCTTGATCGCAATCGGTGTCACAGGCTGACAGTCAACATTAACCATGTCCCGAGGCAGCTCAATATATACCGGCCTTGAGTGACGTTTACAGTGCTTTAAAGCCTGGGCAATCTGTTCTGGCGCGTCTTCGGCACTCGTCAGCTGGATCTGGTAACCGGTAATTTGCTTAAAAATCTCAAGCTGGGAATCCAACGACTTCGCCTGATGGTGAAGCAGTAAACCACTGTTTCTCTCATGCATACCGGGCGCTCCCGATATAACAACAAGCGGGGACTTCTCAGCGTATGCTGCCGCTACCGGGTTAACCATGTTCAACGCACCAGCACCGTACGTTACAACCGCTACGCCCAGGCCACCATGAAAACGCGCTGCGGCATCTGCAGCAAAACCCACTGCAGGTTCGTGACTCAGGGTATACAGCGGAAGTACTTTTGACTCTTCTATAACTTTAAAGAATGGCAAAGCAAAATCACCCGGAATGCCGAATATTTCCTCAGCACCACCATCTTTCAATGCGTTTAACAGGGCAAGGCTGATATTCATAATGACTGGATTTCCAGAGGCGGGAGCTATCACCGGCAATGCCGACTGCTAACATCCCGGAAACGATGCAATAAGATAGTAGACAAAAGCTTGCATGATCAGTGTCATGCACTTGATGCTTTCGCGTCAAGCCTGCTAGCCTGCTCTATTCACGAAGGTGAAAACAGTGACAATGAAAACTAAGCAATTTGTAGTTAGAAAAGCAGTTTTAGCATCGCTGCGGGTATTCGCACACTGTTTTCTATTCACCCCCAGTTCCCGTCTGCCGTCGCAGCTCACCCGATTGAGCTCAACCCGTAGATTTCTACGAATTTCGCTCAATCGTGCGACCTGCTTAGGTAGCCAGACTCTGGTGGCGAATCCTTCATGAATAGAGCAGGCTAGAACGAA
>CALFCF010000103.1 GCA_937951345.1 uncultured Granulosicoccaceae bacterium | reverse complement strand
CGTGCGGGGCGGCTGCCCCCCAAACATCAATCGGTGGCTGGGGCCACCTATTTCGACTGGGGTCGAAATTTGATATTCGGCTCCCCCTGCTGTTGGCTCATGGAGATGGATTGGATGTTCGATCGAATCAAAAAACGCGCTTCGAAAGCACAACCGATAGAGCCTGATCCAGATGGTTTGGATGCAAATCGTCGTGCATTCGTTGATGCTGTTTGGGCATTGGCTGAACCACACGGGATTCGAGATTTGTATCCACTGGATGAGTTGCGCAAGGTTAGTCCGATGTACTACCAGTTGTTTCTGAATAACCTGCAATCTGACATTAATGATCCTGTTGATTTTCGAAGGCTGAAAGATAAGCTTGCGGAAAAAATTGAACATGCTCGTGTTCAGGCTTTGGAAGCTGAGCAGAAAAAGGCGCGTGAGCACGAGGAGGAAATTGAGCGAAAGCGGGCTGAGTCAGCAAGGCTTGCCGAGCAACAAGCGAAACAGGCTCAGGAATACCGAGTTGAGGAGCAACAGCTCGAGCTTGATCAGATAGAGTCGCCAGTGGCGGCCAAAGACCCTTTTCCTGAAAAGAAGAAGCCAGCGCCGGTTGATAAGTCGCGTGAGGCGATGAGGATGACCCCTGCTGAGCGTGTGGAGCGCTCAGAGTCGAATCTAGATACTGTGCTCGACTGGTTACGCCAGGAGCCGTACAGCACGATAGAGAACGTGGCGTTGATGATGGGCATGAGTAAATCCGGTGCGCGCAAGATGCTCAATAAATTTGTTCGGGACGGGTACCTGGTTCGAGATGAGATAGAGGAATGGCCTGGTGTGGCTAAAGAGCTGCATCTGTTCGGGGTATCGCAACATGGTCTGAATGCGCAGAAGATGATTAGCGATGATGCGCCCGTCTATGACCGGGTTTTCAGGCGAGGTAAAACCAAACCCAATAAAAATGGTCCTCATACCTTGCGTTTGCAGCTGGCACGGATTTACCTGCAGAAGATTGATAACCCGACTAACGTCTTGCGGCCTTACACCCTGGATGTTGATTTGCCGCATTTTGGTGACAAGGTTTATCGGTGGCGCAAATATCCGGACGGAATTATCGAGAACAGCCATCTTGAGTTTCAGGATAAGCCAGGACAGCCGTTGTCGATCGGCATCGAGCTTGAACGCAATGGTAAGGGTCAGGAGCGTTATCGCGAGGTCCTTGATAATCACATGAGCAACATCAACGAGCCGAGTGCCGAACATAACCTGAGTGATCGATATGATGTTGTGTATTATTTTCTTAAGACTCGTCGCATTGCCAATAACATGCGTATTGCTTTTGATAAGTACATTGATGACCGCGAATACCCAGCAAGCACGAAAAAGCGCTTCATCTTCGACACATACAGCGATCTCAAAGAGCGTATCAAGGTCTTAAACGATGCGTAATAATCGCTTAGAACGCAATACAGGAGACAAAAAATGACAACAGTATTTGTTATGAAGTCAGTAGTCGCACTATTTGTACTCGGTTTGGGCGCGCTAGTGCTCTGGGCCAATAATACGTACGAGAAAGACAACGAGAGTACGAAATGAAAACCGAGATTGTTCTATCGACATGCATTCTGGCTGCGCTGTCTATTTTTGCAATCGGTGCGATCGAGGCCAGTTCATTTCCTATTCAGGTGATACTCACTGGTTTGGCTGTGGCACTGTTTTTCTATCACGTGACTCGACGCAACATCGGTTTTTCGGTTGATGCTGCGTTGGCGCAGAAAAGTTTGGTGGTTGGTCTGTTGACCGCTATACCAGTGGCAACGTTAGTAGGGTAAAAAGCCTTTGCTTTGGTATCCTGAAATATAACGGTGAATATGAGGACCGAATGATGATTAAGGTAAAAGAGCTGGCCTACGCGGGTATCGCTTTTTCACTGGTTAGCTGTGGCGGTAGTAGCGGCAGCAGCAGCCCGCTCGGTACCCAGAATCCGCTCAATGATGACACTGGTGTTTTTAACCCAGACGGTACTGTCGTTAATGCTTGTGCTGCCCCGTACTACAAAGCGCTGGAAGGTGTCTACGACGGCCAAATCACTTATCAGGAACCCCAAAGAAATGCCTGTGCCTGGGAAGTTGAGCTCACTATTAACACCAGCCACGGGGTTGATACTGTCTACAAGCAAGCATGCTTGTTGGTGCTCAGTTATCGCTCCACACAGGTAGATGGAATCGTGACTGGTGACAATTCGCTTTGTCGAGATATGGATGTTCGCAATAATGCGCTTGAGCCCTATTTTGGCCCACACCAGTCATCGTTGTGGACAGATCCCACCTGGCCAGTTGAAATCGACATGTTGCTTCCAGCGAACACCGAAGCTGATCTGATTTACCCTGTAGGGCAAGGGCCTTCAGATTTTGGTGAATATGGGATTACTTTCATTCATGACGGAGCAGGAAGCGTAAAACTGGAGCGAGCTCTGTTTAACCCAGAATATTGGGATGGCGTGATGATAAAAAAATAAGTGAACAGATTGCAGTGATCGGTTCACTTTTTTGACTGTTCTAGGTTTATTCACACATAATATCAGTTGGATTCTGCAACTAACGTAAACATCGTCAGAACTCCCAAAATAGCCATTTTTATCAATACCACCATAAATATTAACTGCAAAGTGCCGATGTCTTCTCCATGAAGACAAATAACATGTTCACTTTTTTGGCTTGTATTGTACTTACCGCGTGTAGTGGAAGTAGCGGTGATAGTGCCACTTCTATTGATAATCCAACAGCCAACGGAGCGCAGGGTTTACCAACTAACGGGGTAAATGAATTTAGCGATATAACCGGTGATATTAATATGCTTGGTGTTGTCAGAATATCTGTACAACAGCCAGGAGGCCCTTCATTTGGCGTAGAAGATATATTTACCTATCCAAGCGCTAAGTTTACGCAATTAGATACTCCTTTGACTACACACGCACTAAACCTCATTGCTACTGTTGAAGGTGAAAATAAGACTGAAGGCTGCAATTACTATGACGATGATTTAGATTGGGAAGTATTCAACCCCAATGATTTCTACCCTGAGCGTACACAGGCGAAAAATGAGTTGGAGCAGATTTTTGATACATACCCAAAATCCAATATCAATGCAGGCGCTGGTTTAACATTGCGAACCTCTGACGGTACGACAATTCCCATGTCACCACAGAGGACGAGCCGTGAACCAGAAATCGGGTCTTATCGTGAAGACTTACCGGATAACTGGTTCGGATGGCCAAGGACAGGAACTGTTATTGATATTCCGGGCGATACGTTCCCTGCAGTAAATTCTGCAGTAATCAGTACGGTAGAGCCAATAATGAACTTATCATTAACTTCCATTGATGGTTATGTTCCTCCTGGCAGTACCGCAAGTTGGACTGCTTCTCAAGACTCTCAATCCTCGATTATTACGTTTGTGGCAATGGGTGATGGTGCATTGGTTTGTCATGTTCCAGATACAGGCAGCTTCACTTGGCCAGATGAGCTAGGTAAGATGAGTTACGCTGATGACTTCATCGTAGAACGAACTACTTTTTCTTACGAGCAAGTAGATGATGCACTACTGATATTTTCAGCGTCTGTTCACACCTTCCCTCGCGCAAACTAGCAGATACCTCTAGCGAAATAATCGAGCTTGTGCTGAATTTCTAACATTCACGTGCAGGTGAACACTTTACTAAGAAAGTGTTCACCTTTTGCACCATCAGGCCAAAACCAAAACCCCATACCTATGCGGTTTTACCTCCCAAGCTGACCCCAAATTTGCTGTAAAGTGAACAAATGACTAGCGAACTGTTCACTATCGATGGAAAACGCAAATACCTGACCGCTGAGGAACAAGGTCGGTTCATCACTGCGGCCAACGCGCACGAGCGTGCTGAGGTGCGCACGTTGTGCCTGACGCTGGCGTATACCGGCTGCAGAATATCGGAGGCGCTCGCGCTTACTGCAGATCGTGTTGACCTGCCCGACAAGTCCATCACCTTCCAGACGCTTAAACAACGCGGCAAAGTAAAATACCGATCGGTGCCCTGCCCTGAGTCGCTCATCGATGCGCTAGAGCTCACGCACAGGATTCGAAAGCTGAAGAAAACTAAACGCCAGGCATCGTTACCGCTCTGGAGTTGGGGTCGTACACAAGCGACCAAGCACGTGTGGGCTGTGATGGAGTCCGCTGACATATCAGGTGATCACGCAACACCCAAAGGCTTACGTCATGGCTTTGGGGTTCGCATGGCAATGCAGACGCGCAATCCTCGTCTTGTGCAGAAACTTTTAGGTCATACCAACTTAGAAACCACTGCAATCTATATGGATTTAGTTGGTGATGAAGCTCGCGCCGAAGTGCTTGGGGCTTGGTGATAAGGAACTATCAATGTCTGCTCAACCGGTAATACCTAAAACTCTTTATAAATTTTTGCCTAGAGAATACGTGAGAGCCTTTAAAAAATCAGGATCTCTACGAATTGGGACACTTCATGATTTTCGTAGAACAGAGCATGGATCTGAAATCGGTGATACCGAAGAAGGAGAAATCACTTTAACGACAGGTGATGAAACAGCTGTATATGATTCTAAACACCTTGCACCTGAACAAGAATGGCAAAGACCTCATATGGAAGAACGTTTTGGCGGACAAGGTATCAAGCTTGTCGCGAGTGGCGGTATTCACCATAGAGTTTCAGCTTCTAACAGCTATCTTTTTTGCACAGGCCTTGAATATGATTGGAAAACTATAGACGAGCCGAGCTACAACGCTTGTTTTAGAATTGATGACCCTGAGTCCTTCTGCCAAGTATTATGCGCTGAGATTCCAGATATCGAATCTGGCTATTACTACGGTAAAGTTGAATATCATCAAAAAACTACACTTGGACATAACTATCCAGGGTTCCATCCAGCGCTAGTGAAAGATCCGTCTTACTCACACCAGAAAGAATTTCGGTTTATGTTTAAACCTATTAACGCATCAATGACATTAGAGCCATTAATTATTAACGCTCGGCGTGCTAGGAAATACTGCACCTTTGTGAAGTTATGAATAGAAACGCTTTTCAGTGAACATCTAATTAGTTTCTGATGTCCCACAACCTTAGTATTCGATAAATATGGGACAGTGTGGCAGCGTGGACAACAAAAAAGCTCGTCAGAACGGGCTTTCAAGGGATAGTGTCCCACAAGGCCATTGTGGGACGCCTCTAGGTACTAGGGTGGTGGTAAGTCCCGACGCCATGCTCCCAAGGCATTGTGGGACACTGCACATGCGGTCTGCTTCATTCTCTATAGCGGACGTAGCCGGTGTACTTGGCTAGGTCTGAAAAGTCCCCAAAGCAGTCATCGCCAATACCTACAAGCGCGGAAAAAATGAGCCGGTTTGAGACATGTACTGTTGATATTTTTCTCCGTGGAGACTGACCAAATAAGGCTCCTCGATCTCTTTGACGTAGGCATGAATCGCAAAGTAACCAACAATCCCAGTAATTAATAACAGGATGTGCGGTGCGAGCAGTATCAAACCAATACCGTGGACGATGCACCCAGTATAAATAGGATTTCTAACAACCTTATAGATACCCGTCGTCACCAG
>CALFCF010000102.1 GCA_937951345.1 uncultured Granulosicoccaceae bacterium | reverse complement strand
GATAATCACTGTTTTTCCCTTTGTTCTTTAGGAAGGATTACCCGCAGGTAAACATCTATCTCTCATACCGCTTTGACAATATAAATCTAATACCCGTGGTATTGATCCAGAGCTATTGGTCCTATCAAGTAAAGATCCTTTTTCAACTGATCGTCTGATAAAGTGAGCAGTGCCCGGTACAATCTTGTGCTTTATTCCTGCTCTTACGGTTTGGCAATTCCAAGTCCAATCTTCATATCCGAAACCTTCAGCAATATTGTTATTTATGTAAGGGTGTGTTTTGAGAATGTGCGATTCAGCAAAAGTTAACGCTGTCCAATAATTAAGCCTATAAAAAGCGTTCATATCAAAGTCATCGTCATCCATATCAACATGATGAAGAATATGATCTGACCGACCTCCAAAATAGATATTATATTCAGGATGCAGTATCAGATTTCCCCCGATTTGCTGAGATGTTTGAACACAGGCTGTAAGCCAGTTTTTACACCATAGATCATCACCATCCAGAAAACAGACGTACTTCGTACTGCACTCTAAAACGCCATGATTTCTCGATGAAGAAAGATCGCCGTAATCTACTTCGCTTTTTTCGATTTCAATTTGCTTTTCAGAACAGCTACTGATAAAGGCTTTTGCTATTTCCCTGGTGTCGTTATCCGCTCTATCGAGTATTATGTGACATCGTGCCGTTAATCCGTTCTTTTCTGCATATTCTATCGACCTTTCAACAGATTTTAACGAAGCCGAAAATAGTCTTCCTTCATTGTGTCCATTTACGATACAGGTAACATCTTTCATAGTCGGATAATGCTAAAGCAATTTCGTTTCATACGAACGGTCTTATCTCAAGCTTATTAGTGACCGCGACATCCTACGACTGCAATTAACTAGCCATTTGATTAGGCGCTGTGCCAATTAGCAATACTAACGTACGTTGTTTACAAATCGAACTTGTAAGCAACCTTATATTTCACCTGTTAACTACTCGTATAAGTTATTTATCAGTCGTCATTTTTAACGAGTTTTCATTTATTCATACATTTCCCGATAGATTGCTCCCATCAGTCTTAAATGAGCTTTATTACAATCGGTTTGATTTCTGGAACAACGCATCAGTAAACACAAGGTAGACCGTGCTAGTGAGTGGAGCTCAGGCTATTCCTAGTA
Organism: uncultured Granulosicoccaceae bacterium; assembly: GCA_937951345.1. Taxonomy (GTDB): domain Bacteria; phylum Pseudomonadota; class Gammaproteobacteria; order Granulosicoccales; family Granulosicoccaceae; genus CALFCE01. Next base: position 6,710 of record CALFCF010000102.1, on the reverse strand, counting down.
CAAAGACAAAAAGAGGCTTTTTGATTTGTTACAAATCACTCTTAAGACATATTGTGTCCCACTAGCGACGCCTTTTCTGTTTGCATTTATGTGCAGATTTACATTTTGTATGCCACTGTCATAATAAAAGTTTTTACCTAGAGTGAAATTAACTGCATATAACCTATCGGAAAACAAAACAGCAGACTCACCATGTTGAATTCAGATATAAACTGCGGCTATAACAAAAACCCCACGCAATCGCATTCTCTATTGTCTGATGCCTATACCCATGGCGAATGGTTTACCACAGACAATCACTTCATAATCAGCAAAACATGGCAATGGGTCTGCCATGTTGAAAAAACCCGTGAACCAGGCTCGTTTATAACAACTGAAATTGCAGGACAGCCTATTGCTATCGTCCGTGATCGGGATGGCGGGTTACGGGCGTTTTATAATGTGTGCAAACACCGTGCACATCATCTGCTATCAGGCGAAGGCACCACTTCTCGCATTATGTGCCCTTATCACGCGTGGACTTATCGACTGGATGGCTCACTTTTGCGCGCACCTCACACTGAGAATCTGCCTGATTTCCGATTGAACGATATCTGTCTCGATCAGGTACAGGTAGAGGAATTTTGCGGCTTTGTATTTGTCAATCTGGACCCCACTGCCGAATCTTTAGCAGCTCAATCAGGAGACCTTCAGTCCGAGATAATGCACTGGGCACCTGATGTTGCAGATCTGACCTTTGGTCACCGCCTAACTTATGACATCCGCTCGAATTGGAAAAATGTGGTAGATAATTTTCTGGAGTGCTATCACTGCCCTATTGCTCACAAAGATTTCTGTGATCTTGTGGACATGGATACCTACAAAGTAACCACGCACGGCATCTATTCCAGTCATATGGCAGATGCTGGCAACGGCCAGAACTCTGCTTATGATGTATCCGCGGCCACGGTCAAAACCCATGCGGTCTGGTGGTTGTGGCCGACGACCTGTCTGATGCGGTATCCGGGGCGCTCCAGCATGATCGTGCTGAACATCATTCCGGTGGCGGTTGACCGGACCTTGGAGACCTACGACTTTTACCTTGAAACGCCAGAACCGAACGAAATGGAGCTGGATGCGATCCGGTATTTGGACGAGGTGCTGCAGGTTGAGGACATCGCGCTGGTCGAGAGCGTACAGAAAGGTATGAATACACCGGCATTCAGTCAGGGCCGGATTGTCGCAGACCCGAACGGTTCAGGTAAATCCGAGCACGCACTGCACCATTTTCATGGATTGGTACTTGATGCCTATGCCCGTGCTGCTGCAAAATCGCCTGCATGAGCACACCTAATATAGTCGTAGTCATGGCGGACCAGTTGGCACCACAGTTTTGTGGTGCCTATGAATCAACCCTGCCACCTCCCTCCAGTAGCAGTAGTCAGCGGCGCACAGCCTATACTCCGCATATCGACGCCCTGGCCAGCGATGGTATGCGTTTCGATGCCGCTTATTGCAATTCGCCACTTTGTGCACCCTCGCGTTTTGCGTTTATGTCGGGGCAGCTAATCAGCCGGATTGCCGCTTATGACAATGCCTCTGAGTTCAATGCCACCGTACCCACGTTTGCGCACTATTTACGTTCACTCGGCTACCGCACCTGCCTGTCAGGCAAGATGCACTTTGTCGGGCCTGACCAGAAGCACGGTTTTGAAGACCGGGTAACCACGGATATCTACCCGTCGGATTTTGCCTGGACCCCGGACTGGGAAGCGCATGATGAACGCATCGACAAGTGGTATCACAACATGCAGACAGTCAAGGAAAGCGGTATGGCCCAGGCCACTTTCCAGATTGACTACGACGATGAAGTCGGCTTCGCAGCGCGTCGCTGGTTATTTGACTATGCGCGTGACAAATCAAGCGGTAAAGAATCTCCCTTTATATTAGTAGCCAGTTTTATTCACCCGCATGACCCCTACGTTGCGCGGCCGGAGTGGTGGAACCTGTACGAGAACGATGACCTGGCGATGCCGGCTTATGTGCCAGAGCTGGACGCGCTCGACCCGTTCTCGCGCCGGGTGATGGACGGTATTGAAGCCTCAACCGTTCTGCTCAGTGAACAGGAAGTGTACAGAGCACGGCGCGCCTATATGGCGAATGTCAGTTATTTTGACAGCAAGGTTGGTGAGATCGTCAAAACACTGGACGAGATCGGTGAGCGTGACAACACGATCGTTATGGTCACAGCCGACCATGGCGATATGCTCGGTGAGCGTGGCCTCTGGTACAAGATGAACTTTTTCGAACACTCAGCCCGCGTACCACTGGTGATGGCAGGCCCGGGGGTCGCGAAAGGACAGGCGGGCAATGCTTGTTCGCTAATCGACTTGTTACCGACATTTATTGACATTGCCGGTGGTGATGACAGTGTACTCGGCGAACCGATAGACGGTCGCAGCTTGATGCCGCTCGCCCGCGGTGGCGAAGATTCTGCCGATGAAGCTATCGGTGAATACTGTGCCGAGATGACTCCCTACCCGGTACTGATGATCCGTCGTGGCAACTTCAAGTACATTCACTGTGATTGCGATCCTCCACAACTCTATGATGTGGTAGCCGACCCGCTCGAAACCAACAACCTGGCTGACAGCCCTGAACATGCAACCACCGTAGCTGCCTTTGCCAATGAAGTGGCATCACGCTGGGACGGTGAAGCCTTGCGTGATCAGGTCATCGCCACACAAAAGTCGCGGCGTGCACTGTACCAGGCAATGGGTCACGGACAGGCTGATCACTGGGACTACAACCCGCCGTCAGATGCCAGTCAGCAGTATGTGCGCAATCACATGGACTGGACAATCGCTGCTGAACACTATCGCTTCCCGCGAGTGACTGACAAAAGCTGATGCCGCTAGCAAATAAAGTCGCGCTAGTCACCGGTGGACGTGGTGGTATCGGGCGCGCCATCGTCAGTCGGTTTATCGATGAAGGCGCTAGCGTTTTTGCTGCTGACTTGAACGAAGGCGGGTCACTCGACAATATAGGTGATTCAGCAGGTGAGTTCCTGTCACTTGATGTGACGTCTGAAGACAGCGTTATTGCCGCTCTGAAATCGGTTGAAAGCACACACGGCAAGCTTGATATCCTGGTCAATGCAGCCGGTATAGAAATCGAAAAAACCATTGAAGACACCACGCTTGACGAGTGGAACCGCAGTTTCGCTGTTAACGCGACCGGCACATTTTTAACTTGTAAATACGCGCTGCCGTTACTGCGAGCTGCGGCGACTGAGGACAGTTCAGCCAGTATTATCAATTTCGGTTCTTACGACGGGTTTATCGCTGACCCCGGACTGGCAGCCTACTGCGCGACCAAAGGTGCGGTCCATGCCCTGACACGGGCGATGGCCTGCGATCACGGACCTGAAGGCATCCGCGTTAATGCTATTTGCCCCGGCTATGTCGACACACCGATGCTGCAAAGCTTTTTTAACGGCGACGGTTCCGGTGGTCAGGGCGGCAGTATAGAATCGTTGCAGCAGGCCGTGCGCGATGTGCATCCACTGCGCACTTACGGCACACCGGAGGATATCGCGAATCTGGTTAACTGGCTTGCCTCTGATGAAGCCCGCTATGCAAGCGGCCAGCTATGGGTACTTGATGGCGGTCTGTCGGCACAGGTTCAGCAAATGAAACTTTAGAACAACATATAAAGCGGTACTAACGGTAACCAATTTAATAGACACATCGATAGAAACAACGACAGGAATATCGTTATGCCAAAACCAGTCATCATCACCTGTGCGGTTACCGGCGGTATCCACACGCCATCGATGTCACCCCACCTGCCCGTAACACCCAGCGAAATCGCCACTGCCAGTATCGAAGCGGCAGAGGCCGGTGCATCGATCATCCATTTGCATGCACGTGATCCGAAAACCGGTAAACCGGATCACAAGCCGGAAACCTTCAAACAATTCCTTCAAATCATCAAACAGTCCAGCGATGCCGTAGTTAATATCTCTACCGGCGGCGGTCTGGGTATGACGATAGATGAACGGTTAAAGGCAGCGATTAGCGCCAGCCCGGAAATGGCATCGCTTAATATGGGTTCGATGAATTTCGGGATATTTCCGATGTTGGAGAAATACACGGAATTTAAACACGACTGGGAAAAGCCGTTTCTGGAGATGACTCGCGATTTTATTTTCCCTAATACGTTTGCGACCATCGAACATGCGCTGATTAATCTAGGTGAAAAGCACAACACCCGTTTTGAATTCGAGTGCTACGACCTTGGACACTTGTATAACGTCAAATATTTTGTTGATAAGGGATTGATTAAACCCCCGTTTTTTATCCAGATGGTTATGGGCATTCTTGGTGGTGCCGGCGCCGACCTGGAGAACCTGATTCACATGCACAAGATCGCTGATCGGTTGTTCGGTTCAGAAAACTACGAGTGGTCGGTGTTAGCGGCTGGCCGTCATCAAATGCCATTCGCGACGCAAAGCGCCATGCTCGGTGGCAACCTGAGGGTGGGTCTGGAAGACAGTCTCTATATAGGCAAAGGCGAGCTGGCCAAATCCAATGCCGAACAGGTAGAACGAATCCGCACCATCATTGAAAATCTCGGCCACACTGTGGCCACCCCGGACGAGGCACGTGAACGGCTCAACCTGAAGGGACGTGATCGTGTAGCGTTCTAGTTTTTCTCAACTGCGGACACCCGGCTTTCACGAATGACCATCAGTCTTCACGGTAAAACGGCGATTGTGACAGGAGGCGCCAGCGGTATCGGACACGGCATTGTCCAATGTTTTGTCGACGCCGGCGCCGAGGTTTTTGTATGCGGTCGTCGTGAGCAGCCGGATGCGCTACCGAAACACTGTACCTATTCTTCTGTTGATGTCGCCAACCCCAATACCGTCAAGCGGTTCGCTGAATCAGTTGTGCATGCGCTTGCATCAAATTCAAATCGAACGATCGATATATTGGTCAACAATGCCGGTGTGCAGGTGGAAAAGACCGTTGTTGACAGTACTGACGAAGATTGGGAACAGGTGATCGGTGCCAATGCACGTGGCGTCTTTAACATGTGCCGGGAACTGATTCCGGTGATGACTGACGGCGGCTCGATTATCAATATCGGCTCCATTTCAGGTCAGGTAGCCGATCCCTCAATGGCGCTTTACAACGCATCAAAAGCCTTTGTGCACGGCCTTACCCGTTCTATCGCCGTCGATCATGGTCCAAAAATTCGCTGTAACGCTATTTGTCCGGGCTGGATTGAAACCGGTATGCTCGAGGCCGGGTTTGCGACGGCTGACAATCCCACTGCGGCCAGACAGGATGCACTCGATCGTCACCCTGTCAGACGCTTTGGCAAACCGGAAGACATTGCAAGTCTTGCACTCTGGCTTGCATCCGCCGATTCCAGCTTTGCGACCGGTCAGCTTTTTACCATCGACGGTGGGATGACTGCGTCCTCACCACTTAATCCGGGTTTATTTTAATGGCAACTTCAGAGCAACAGGAGCAAAGCATTGCGGTGCTTGGCGCAGGTGTTATCGGCGCAAGCTGGAGTGCGTTGTTTCTGGCTGCTGGACGAGATGTTGTGGTTTACGATACTGCCAGTGATGTGGAATCGAGTGTTCGTCGTTACATCGAAAATGCCTGGCCGATACTCGAACAACTGAAACTAACCTCAAACGGTAATCCGGACAACATTCGTTTTTGTTCAAACGCTCGCAAGGCAGTAGACGGCGCATCGTTTATTCAGGAGAGCGTACCCGAACAGGTCGATATCAAACACGCACTGTTTAATGACATCGAACCCGCAATTGCAGAAGGTTCAGTTATCGCATCATCAGCTTCCGGTTTAACCTTGTCTGAAATGCAGGCGGGTTGGGTTAACCCTGCCCCGCTGGTCCTCGGTCACCCGTTCAATCCGCCGCATTTAATCCCGTTGGTGGAGGTGATGGGTAACGAAAAAACAGCACCTGATGCAGTTGCCAAAGCCGAAGCCATTTATGCATCGATTGGTAAGGTCACTATTCGTGTTAATCGCGAGGTACCCGGGCACGTTGCCAATCGTCTGCAAGCGGCAGTCTGGCGCGAAGCTATTCATTTGGTGTCATCAGGCGTAGCATCCGTTGAAGATGTTGACAAAGCTATGTGGGCCGGGCCGGGTTTACGCTGGGCAGCAATGGGTCCAACAACTCTGTTTCATCTCGGTGCAGGTGCGGGGGGTTTGTCAGATTTCTGCGAACGATACAGTGACAGTTTTAACCGCTGGTGGGCTGATCTCGGTACGCCAACACTTAACAACGAAATAGCTGATCAGTTAATCAGCGGTATCTCGGATGCCACGAAGGGCGAATCGAATGATGAGTTATCTGCAAGACGCGACGCGATGCTTGCAGCGATACTGACAGCTACCCGGGATTTACGCTAGCCTGTTCTATTCATGAAGGGTTCGCCACCAGAGTCTGGCTACCTAAGCAGGTCGCTCGATTCAGCGAAATTCGTAGAAATCTACGGGTTGAGCTCAATCGAGTGAGCTGCGACGGCAGACTGGCACTGGGGGTGAATAGAAAACAGTGTGCGAATACCCACAGCGACGCTAAAACCGCTTTTCTAACTGGAAATTGCTTGGTTTTTATTGTCACTGTTTTCGCCTTCGTGAATAGAGCAGGCTAGAAGCCATCTCAAAATTGATCGGGGACG
>CALFCF010000101.1 GCA_937951345.1 uncultured Granulosicoccaceae bacterium | reverse complement strand
TTCACCACCAGTGCCCGTCTGCCGTCGCAGCTCACTCGATTGAGCTCAACCCGTAGATTTCTACGAATTTCGCTCAATCGAGCGACCTGCTTAGGTAGCCAGACTCTGGTGGCGAACCCTTCATGAATAGAGCAGGCTAGTGACGTAAGATTTAAAGCTTAACTTCGGCAGTTAATATTTCTTGACCAGACTAGCGAAGATCAGACGCGAAGATCAGACGAGAAATTTTGTCCAGGAATTGATTGCCCTGGAATTAGTTGCCATGAAATTGATTAACCAAGGGAACCTCTGATTTACTGCCCCGGAAATAAAATAGCCGGTAGCCTTAGCACGATCAGCACATAAGGCTGATCGTGCCAGCTTCATTAAACTATTTACGATTCATCTGGAATAGTCAGAGGTATAAACGTTCGATTGTCGCCCCGTTGCACCAGAATCGGTAACGATTTTTCACGCGGTAAATTCTTTGCCAGTGATGCAAGCTGGTCAACTGATTCCACCGTTTGCTGATTGATCGACACAAGAATATCCCCTGGTTGCAAACCGGATTCTTCCGCAGGACTGTCCGGTTCAACTCTTTTTATCAGCAAACCATTTTCAAGACCAAGCTGCTCGAGATCAGATTGTGCCAGCTCCTCAACTGTAACGCCCAGACCGTCATTGGGTGCAACGTCTTTTACTTTGACAACGCGCTTTTCCTCTTCAAGCTCAGCAATCTTGACTTGCATGGTTTTTTCAACACCGTTGCGCAAAATTTCGACTGGTACGGTTGTTTCAGGTATTACTGCACCAACAATGGGAGGCAGCTTACTTGAACTGTCAACAGTCTTTTCGTTGAAACTCAATATGATGTCGCCAGCTTTCAATCCAGCGGCTTCTGCAGGACTGTTGGCAATGATCTGCGAAACCAGCGCACCGGTTGGCCTATCAAGGCCAAATGATTCTGCAAGCGATCGATCAACATCCTGAATAGCAACACCCAGCCACCCGCGACTAGCGTAACCTTTGCTCTGTAATTGCTCAGCGATCGATTTTGCTACGTTAATCGGGACAGCAAATGACAGACCTTGATAACCGCCAGTACGCGAATAGATTTGCGAGTTCACACCTATCACTTCGCCGTCCGTGTTGAATAGCGGGCCACCGGAATTTCCGGGGTTTACAGCCGCGTCTGATTGTATAAAAGGTACATACGTTTCATCCGGAAGGTTACGCGCAACAGCCGACACAATTCCTTGAGTCGCAGTGTGTTCAAAACCAAACGGTGAGCCGATTGCGAGTACCCATTCGCCTACTCTGACATTGTCAGAATCACCAAGCTTCACAGTCGGCAAATTCGCACCATCTATTTTCACAACTGCAATATCACTACGCTTGTCGCTACCGATAACTTCAGCATCAAATTCACGCTGATCAGCTAGTGATACACGAATACGACTTGCCCCATCGACGACGTGTGCATTCGTTATAACGATACCGTCATCTGAAATAATAAATCCTGAACCAAAACCACTGCTGCGTCGTTGCTGACGGGGGTCATAAAAACGTCGCAAAAATTCCGGCATCTGTTCAAGTTGCTCGGGACTGATTTCTGCCGCGGGGTTGGCATTGCCTCCGGAAAAGACAGCAATTTTGACTACTGCGTCGCCTTCCTCTTCAACAAGTTTTGAAAAGTTCGGCAGACTGTCAGCGAGCGCTGTTTGAGAAACCAATGCGGCTAATGCGAAAAGGGCGGCAGTGTATATTCGATATAATCGCCTTTTTGCGGTTATTGGGGCCCGTTTCCCGTTTTCAGAGGGTTGTCCTGCCGATTTTCTGTCATTGGTGCAATATGCAGCATCATTCATAGAACTAAATATCCGGATCGTGTGCAATAGGCCGCTTTGTTGAGGTTTGTGCCCGGATTTGTCCGATTTTGTCGGGCTCGCTGTATTCCTGTTGGTAACAGGTATCTGCAATAATGTTGGAATCTTGTTCCACATGTTGACGATACTCCTTGCGAATGTGTTACGCGTAGTTTGTTAATTTTTGGTCAAGTGGTTGTGTTGTACACCTGGTGGTGACGTGGCAGTTGACAGTGAAATCTTTGATTATGTTGCATTACAGAAAATTCACTAACGGATATTACAGATCCGTCACTACGAACGCTCCAGCTCAAAGCTAATATGGGGACGCTATGAGGATATTACTAGTAGAAGACGACACGGAAGCTGCAAGCTATCTCGTTAAAGGCCTTACAGAAAGTGGTCATACGGTAGAGCATGCAGCGGATGGCGACACCGGTTTGCATATGGCTAGCGACAACGCATTTGATGCGCTTATCGTTGACCGCATGCTGCCCAAGCGCGACGGCTTATCGTTGATCGAAGAGATCCGCCGAGCCGGCAACAACACACCTGTACTCATTTTAAGTGCACTTGATGCAGTAGATGAGCGCGTTACGGGTTTAAAAGCGGGTGGTGACGACTATCTGACAAAGCCGTATTCCCTCAGCGAACTGACAGCACGACTTCAGGCACTAACTCGTCGGGCACAATCCGGGGGGTCAGGAACCGTTCTGCGAGTCGGTGACCTTTCGCTTGACCTTGTTAAACACAAAGTCACACGCTCAGGTAAAAACATAAATTTACAGCCACGCGAATTTCGTTTACTTGAATACCTGATGCAGCACACCGGTCAGGTAGTTACGCGAAGTATGCTGCTTGAAAATGTATGGGACTATCATTTTGATCCGCAAACAAATGTGATCGACGTGCAGATAAGTCGCCTGCGCAGCAAAATAGACAAAGGCTTTGACTCACCGTTACTGCACACTGTGCGTGGCGCTGGCTATAAGCTGCAAGATGAGACGCGCAGCGTTGATGCTGCCGGTTAGTTTTCAAGTCTGATGACTCGATGCCGGTTATCCGGTAGAAGCAGGATTCACACACATTACTTGAAGCCATCTCAAAACTGAGGTTGTGCGCTCAGATAAGGCGTGTGTCGCTCGAGTAGCGCAGAACGACACACAACGAAGCATCAGCGTGCTGGACTCGGCGTCCCCGATCAGTTTTGAGAGGCTTCTAAGTTTTTTAGCGTGTGTCAGGTACGTGACGCGAGAGCAGCCCGAACCATCATTATCAGGTTTGTATGCTCTCTCTCATCTAAAACCTGATCAAACCCGATCAAATCTGATTACTGGCGACGCCAGTCCAACCTCAGGCTACGCTCGCAGCTTGCACCTGGTTGTACTTGCGTTATTCTTGTCATGTCAGCCACCCCTGACTGACAACAACAATCGTCCACCAGCACGGCAAACGTTTACTGCGTAGCCAATACTGACCGATGGCGTTAAATCGAACAACCCGTAAAATGCTCGTAATCATCAGGCGATGGTTACCGTCCGCACGCCTGTTTCGAACCACTGCATTCAGACTGGCGCTCATCTATGCAACACTATTCGGGCTGCTATCAGCAGCGACTCTCGGTTTCATTTACTGGTCTACACGCGATCAGATTGAATCTCAGGTCGATACCCGTCTCCGTCTCGAAACGGACTATCTGATAAACCTGTATAAATCCGGCGCGGTTGAAGAACTACTCGAAGCTATTCAAAGACGTAACCAGATAGATACCTACGAACGATTCTACTCTCTGACGCGCGGCACACCGATAGCACCGGCCAATGGCGAAGGCGCGATACTGCTCAAAGCCGAGCGAACCACCAGTACGCGCAACATGGGTGATGTTGTAGATTTAGCGCCAGGAAGTCCACGCCGATTTCTACCGGTGCGAGTAGCTGAGCTTAAACTCTCGGATGGTTTAACACTCACGATAGGACACACTATCAGCGATGAAAAAGAACTGATCGACCGCACGTTTGTACTTGTAGCAATCGCCACATTCCTTACATTACTATTTTCTCTGATTGGCGGTATCTGGATTGGCACTGCAGTACTGCGTCGTATTGACTCGGTCAACCGCACGGCGAGCGAAATTATGAGTGGCGACCTGGGTCAGCGACTGCGTGTTACAGAGCGAGACGACGAGTTCGATGAGATCGCATCAAAACTGAATCAGATGTTAAACCGCATCGAAGATTTGATGGCAGGGATGCAACAAGTTACCAACAATGTTGCGCACGACTTGCGCAGCCCATTGACCCGTCTGCGCAATCGACTGGAGGTTACACTGCTTGACGAGCGTGATCCAGAGAGCTATCGCGCTGTTATGAATGAAGCTATTGGCGACGCTGATACGCTGATCCATACGTTCAACGCCATGCTCAGTATTGCGCGACTCGAAGCCGGCATCGATCAAACCGAATGGTCGAATGCAAAGATAGGTGATCTGCTAACAGAATTATCTGAACTCTATGAAGCAGTTGCTGAAGAAGAGGGCTTACTGTTTACCGCTGACTTACCCGACAATCCGGAACTCTACTGCAATAAACATTTGATAGGCCAGGCAGTAACCAATTTACTCGACAATGCCATCAAATACACACCGAAGCCGGGAGAGGTTGCCCTGAAGTTAACGCAAAGTGATGACTGGTTTGAAATCAGTGTTGCAGACAACGGCCCTGGCATTCAGCCTGAAAATCGTAGCAAAGTGCTTGAACGATTTGTGCGACTTGAAAACGAGCGCAACTCGCCGGGCAACGGTTTGGGGCTTAGCCTGGTTCATGCGATTACGCGGATACACGGTGGCACCCTTACACTTGCAGACAATCCCCAGCAGCAATCAGGACTGCTGGCTACTGTCCGATTTAGTCAGACTTCCAACTCCGGCAGACTGACATCGGGCAAACCAACATCAGAGCCTGCGAATCAACCCGTACATTCCAATTTGCCGGCACCGACGACTTCGGTGGATCCGGCAGCCTGATATATTCAGTCGGCATATTTCAGCTGCCGCTTTGGTATTTCACCGCTATGCAGAAGCTGCTCACCTGATGTTTATCGGTAAAGTTGACCACTCGAAACCATAACCTTGCTCAGTCAACTTTTGGGTAATATTACTCTCATGACCATTCCCGCTGATCACTTATTAAACCAACTTAACAGGCGGATTTCGCTAATCAGACCTTCTGAACGTAAGGTTAATTTTTTCCGCTAATCGTCCTTGCCGACTGGTTCTGGTAACAGATCGATTCCACGGTGTCTGACCCGATAAACCCATTTCGTTCGCGAACCCGGTACAGTGGGTGCTAACCAGACATCAACCGTTTCGCCCGATGACAAGTCAGTCAGCAATTGACTGTTAGCTGGCGTTATGCGGCCGCCACGCTTGCTGCCATTAGACTCAAACCAGAAAAAATGTTTGCCCTCATCACCGCTTAATGGTTGCAACTCGCTCAAACCTTCCACAGTTCCGGACATCTGTACTGATTCATCAAGTAACAGTTGGCTTTCACGTTGCTGTTTTTCCTGTGACAGGTGATAACCAACACCGACAATAACCATCAAAAGCGGTAGCGCTGTTAATACAGAATGTATTCGGCTTTTTTTGACGCCTGTTTCAGGTGGCGGCACATGATCATTCAAGGTTTTGCACCTGCTCGCGCATCTGCTCAATCAAGACCTTAAGCTCCACAGTCAGGTTGGTTGTTTCGCTGTCATGTGATTTGGAACCGAGGGTATTTGCTTCACGGTTGAGTTCCTGCATTAAAAAATCAAGCCGCCTGCCAACCGGTTCATCGCGATTAAAAATATTCTGCATCTCATCCACATGAGCTGAAAGTCGATCAAGCTCCTCATCAACATCAAGTTTCTGCGCATGAAAAACCAACTCTTGCTCCAGCCGCTGTTGATCAACTTCTACGGATAACTCTTCGATCCGCTTACGCAGTTTCTGTGTCTGACGTTCAACCACCAGCGGCCGTAACTCGCGCAGTCGGGTAACAATCGATTCAATCCTCTGGCAACGCTCCTGCAGCAGTACCTTCAATCGCTGCCCTTCCCGGCCACGAGCCTCAAGGTAATCATCGAGTGCTGCGTCGAGTGCGTTGATTGCGTGTTGCTGGAGTGTGTTCTCCTCAGCTACCTGATCACTGACTACCCCGGGCCAGGCGAGTACTGCCATCGGGTCAATCGCTGTTGCTGCAACCGTGTCCGGCACCAGACTGACTGCGCTTGCAACGATGTCCGCTGCGAGCGTGTGATTAACCACTACGCTTCGCTGGTCTGCAGTTACAGCACGATAACGCAGCGTTGCGTCTACTTTGCCTCTGTTAAGGCGTTCTGTGAGCCGGCTCCTGACAACCGGTTCCATAAAACGCATAACTTCGGGCAGACGCAGCGATAGCTCCAGATAACGATGATTCACTGAACGAATTTCCCAGAGAAATTCCCCGGCATCAGTGGTCGAGTGGTTGCGACCAAAGGCCGTCATACTTTTCAACATAGATAGGAGATTAAAAATTGTTGATTGGTAAATGCAGTTCACGGCTACACTATCACCACTGTGATCGACACGCACACCCTAAGGACCGAAAAAATTCATGAGACCCAGTGGTAGACAGAATGACCAGTTGCGCCCGGTTAAATTCACCCGCAACTACACTAAGCATGCAGCCGGATCGGTGCTGACCGAGTTTGGAGACACCAAGGTTATATGCACTGCCAGCGTGGAGTCACGGGTCCCGCCATTCCTTAAAGGTAAAGGTCAGGGTTGGGTGACCGCGGAATACGGCATGCTGCCCGGCGCCACTAATACGCGTATGCGCCGCGAGGCGACCTCAGGAAAACAAGGCGGCCGCACCGTTGAAATTCAACGCCTCATCGGCCGATCTCTGCGTGCCGCGATTGATTTATCGGCACTCGGCGAAAATACAATCACGCTGGATTGCGATGTTATACAGGCTGATGGAGGAACGCGCACCGCGTCAATCAGTGGCGCATTTGTCGCACTATCTGATGCGGTAGCGGCATTAGTCAAGTCAGGCGGGCTTAAAAAAAACCCGATACACGGCTCGATCGCCGCTATCTCTGTTGGCATCTACCGGGGTGAGCCCGTACTGGATCTGGACTACGCGGAAGACTCTGTTGCCGAAACCGATATGAATGTTGTCATGAATGAAGCCGGTGGCTTTATTGAAGTACAAGGCACCGCGGAAGGCCATGCATTCAGGCGGGATGAGCTCGATCAACTGTTATCGCTGGCGTCCGGCGGGATCAACGATATACTCGCCCTGCAACAACAGGCCCTGTCAAACAACAACTGATTCCGGGGACGTCACAGTTGCAATCACACACTGTTGTTCTTGCCAGCGGGAATCGCGGCAAGTTTGATGAGCTTGACGAGCTGCTCGCATCGCACAACATCAACTTGCGCCTGCAAGCCGAGTTCAATGTGGCTGATGTTGCAGAAACCGGTCTGACGTTCATCGAAAATGCGTTAATCAAGGCACGCAACGCCGCAACGCATACCGGACATGCCGCGCTCGCTGACGACTCCGGCATTGAGGTTGACGCACTGTCAGGGCAACCGGGAATCTACTCAGCACGATTTGCAGAAATGCACAAACGCGGATCTGGAGATCAGTCTAACAATGAATTACTCCTGGAGAAGCTCAAAGGAATAGACTCTGAAAAACGCACCGCCCGGTTCAGATGCGTGCTGGTGCTTATGCGGCACGCGCAAGACCCGGCTCCATTGATCGCCGAGGGCAGCTGGGAAGGCCGGATACTGGAAGCACCAGCCGGCAGTGGCGGCTTCGGCTACGACCCCTTGTTTTTCGCCACTGCTCAACAGTGTGCTGCTGCCGAGCTGGAGCGTGAACAAAAAAGTCGCGTGAGTCACCGCGGCCAGGCGTTACAAACACTGATCAGTCAGTTGCCTCACTACCTGTAAACCGGCTTTCGAAGAGCGTGAACGATCCCGACACGACCAATATCGGACACTACGATCCGCAAGCCCTGCCGCAGACACGCAGTTTCAGCGAGCTACCACCGTTATCACTGTATATACACATACCGTGGTGTATTGCGAAATGTCCCTACTGTGATTTCAATTCGCACAAGGCGCCAAGCGGCGAACTACCTGAAAACACTTACATCGAAGCGCTTCTTCACGATCTGGAAAGTGAAGTACCGGACATATGGGGGCGTCAGATAAGCTCTGTATTCATCGGTGGTGGCACACCAAGCCTGTTCTCTGCCAGCGCCATCGACCGCCTGCTTAGTGGCGTCCGCGCATTGCTGACGTTACCACCGGGTATTGAAATCACATTGGAAGCCAACCCGGGCACATTCGAGCAACAACGCTTTGCTGACTTCAACGCAGCAGGTATCAACCGGTTATCACTAGGTATTCAAAGTTTCAACGATCATCACCTCAAGGCGCTCGGCCGGGTGCACGGATCCGACGAAAGTTTGCGTGCAGCAGAGCTGGCAAGGGCAGCCGGCTTTGATAATTTCAATCTGGACCTGATGTACGGACTACCCGGTCAAACAGTCAATCAGGCATTAGAAGATCTGCAACAGGCGATAAACGTTGATCCGAAACACCTGTCGCTGTACCAACTTACGCTCGAACCGAATACGCTTTTTCATAAATACCCGCCTGAACTTCCTGACCATGACGCGTTGCACGACATGCAACAGGCAATTTCGGAGCAGCTGCGGCAACACGACTACAGACGCTATGAAATTTCAGCCTGGGCAAGAAACGGGGCTGTTTCGGAACACAATAGAAATTATTGGCAGTTCGGTGACTACATCGGAATTGGCGCCGGCGCACATGGCAAGATAAGCCGTGCTGACACCGCGACCATCACCCGGCGCATCAAACAGAAAAAGCCCGAGCACTACCTGGCGACAGCAGGCCGGCCAGATTGTGTGATTGAGCAGCATGAGATTCCGCTGGCAGATACCGGCCTGGAGTTCATGATGAACGCGCTGCGGTTGGTCGACGGGTTCAACCCGCTGATCTTCCGGTCACACACCGGAATCGATATTCAGCCATGGAAAAAGGCCCTGGACGCCGCCGAAGCAGCCGGTCTGCTGAACTATTCTGCTGTCTCGATTCGACCGACCGATCGTGGTCTGGACTTTTTAAACGACCTGCTCGAACATTTTATGTCACCGGTTTAGCTACACGATCGATATTAACAACTTGAATTTTTCTGTTTGTGCCCCTACACTCTTGCACCCCTTACAAAGGGTCCGGCACAGCCGGGAGTCCGCTGGAGTACACAGATGAAACCTGAAATACACCCCAAATACCAGGAAATTACGGTCAGCTGCAGTTGTGGGAACAGCTTCACAACCGGATCGACGCACACGGAAAATCTCAGTGTTGAGGTTTGCTCGAACTGTCACCCGTTCTACACTGGTAAGCAAAAAACCATCGACACCGCGGGCCAGGTGGACAAGTTCAAGCGACGCTACGGCGGCACTCAAAAATAGCCATCTAGCCCATCTAGCCGATGGTAAAGGCGTAAAGGCTGACCTGGCGATGCTCAGGCAGCCTATCCCTACGCCCGCTATCCCCGCACCGCCTGCAACGCCTCACCGAATTCCCGTATCGCAGTTGCTACCCGCCGGGCCAAAATGCACCGCTGAGCCCGGCGACGTCGATTACCTGTTCCCTGCGCTTATCAAGCTGTCCAGTGTTTGCGCCAAATCCTCTGTTGAGCCTGCGTCTGACAAAGGCATCGAACACGGACTAGCCCACAGCCTTACCGCGTCAGCTCTCTTGTAGATCAATCAGGTGGCAGCCAAACGACAACCCGAGAAAACGCTCTATCTGATTGACTCCAGCATTTATATTTTTCGGGCCTGGCACACCTTGCCGGACTCCATCAGGACTTCGCGCGGTGAACCGGTCAATGCCCTCTATGGCTTTTTGGATTTCCTGGCACAACTGTATGAGCAGACCGATGCACGATACATGGTTTGCGCTTTCGATAAGAGTCTTGCCACATCGGCGCGCAACCGGATTTACCCTGAATACAAGGCCAACCGTGATCCAGCACCTGATGACCTTAAGCACCAATTTGCACTTTGCCAACAGGCTGTAAAACTGCTCGGGTTTAAACAGTTTGTCCGTGCTCGATATGAAGCTGACGACATTATCGGCACACTGGCATCAACAGCCGCTAAACGCGGCTTCGTCAGCTGCATTGTCTCGGCTGATAAAGACCTGGCCCAGTTCATCGGTGAACGTGATGTTTACTGGAATTTTGCGCGACGTGAGTTGATGGATGCCAAAGGCATTGAAAAACGCTTTGGTGTGAAGCCCCAACAAATCGCTGACCTGCTTGCGCTTTGCGGTGACAAGGTTGACAACATACCCGGCATTCCCGGAGTTGGTATGGCCACCGCAGCGAAGCTACTAAAAAAATGGCAAACACTGGATAACCTGTTTTGCAATCAAGATCAGGTTGCCGATATGAAATTCCGGGGCGCCGCCCGGGTTGCCGACTTGCTTGCGACCCACGAGGCAGACGTACGACTGGCGCGTCAACTCACCGGACTGCTGCCCGTCAACGATCTACCGGTAAGTATGGCCCTGTTAAAACGCGAATCTGAAAATATGGCGGGATTTCAACGTTTTCTGAAACGTCAGGGATTCAGCGATCGGCGTATAGAGCGTTTGATTCAAACATTTTTCAGCAAATGAAAAAGCACAGACAATCAAATAATAACAGGCGCCACTCCTCAAAAAGTAACGCGCCATCAGCTGCAGCAAAACGCACAGTGATCTTGTTAAACAAACCCTTTGGAGTACTGAGCCAGTTCACTGATCGATCATCTACAACGCCTTCCGCTCCAGATAATAAGGAACAAGAACAGACCCAATCAAAGAACGCTGCCTCACGTTCGACACTGGCCGACTATGTTCCAGTCAAAGGCGTGTACCCCGCAGGCAGACTGGATCGCGACAGTGAGGGATTACTATTACTGACGAACGATGGTGTTTTGCAATCACGCATTGCTGAACCACGCTTCAAGCTACCGAAATCCTACTTCGCACAGGTCGAGGGCACTATCAGCGACCAGGCTCTGGGAAAACTACTATCGGGAGTGAAATTGAATGACGGTCATGCACAGGCTTTAACAGCCCGGCAAACAGATGAACCCGACTGGCTATGGCCGCGCGAACCGCCTGTCCGATACCGTAAAACAGTACCTGATGGCTGGATAAACATCGTTTTGACTGAAGGGCGGAACCGACAGGTAAGACGCATGACGGCCGCAGTGGGCCTGCCAACGCTGAGACTGATTCGATATTCCATCGGTGAATGGACCATTGACTCGCTGCAATCGGGGGAATGGCGTGTAATTTAATTCGCTAAATCCAACTTTAACGCGACCGTTAATTCCTGATCACCGCTGTTACATTCAGCTGTTACATTCTGACACATAAACAGCAATATCCCTCCTTGTCACGCAATGCTTTTCTGGCATGTTTTTTTCTTCTTTCACGCATGGCGCAGCATTATATCTGTGGAGAAAGCGCACCAAAACGCCAATAAATGCACTAGGTTTCATCGCAATTTTCCAACGTGTGAAGTAGTAGGTATTTGCGAGGGTACAAAGTCTAATTTTGTTTAGCTCCTCAAAGAAACTGCCGTTATCAATTTCGTGCAACGGAAATCGTTTGCCACTTAAATTAGCCACATTATTGACTTCGATGGGTGGCGAACAAAACGCATGTACGAAGTCGAACTTAGAATTGTAAATGAGGACAGTATCTAATGAAGATGACTAAACACCTCGGGGCGTTAGCATCAGTTGCGGTAATGATGACCGTTGCTGCCTGCGGAAGCACCGGAAAAAATGTATCAGGGAATGCAGAAGCAGCGCTTCAGCAGCAATTGGACGCAAGTCAGGCACAACTCAGTGCTCAATCACAGCAGCTGCAGAGTGCAGAAGCTAAATTGGCAGCAGCTCAGGCTGCAGGTAATGCCGGCAACTACGGTGCGTCAGATCTTCTGCCTCCGGGTGCAAACCCAGGTCAGTGCTTTACTCGCGTATGGCTGCCACCTCAGTACAAAACTGTATCTGAGAAGCGTCTGGTTCAAGAAGCGGGTGAGCGTCTGGAAGTTATTCCTGCTAAATACGGTAAAGTAACAAAGAAGGTTCTGGTTGAAGAAGCTTCAACTAAAATCGTTACAGTACCAGCTACTTACAAGACAGTTACAGAGCGCGTATTGGTTCGTCCAGCTCGCACAGTTGCCGAGCAGGTTGCTCCTGTTTATGAAACTGTTTCTGAGCGCATCATAGACAAGCCTGCTCACACTACCTGGAAGAAGGGCACAGGTCCGATCACTAAGATCGATCAGTCAACTGGTGAAATCATGTGTTTGGTTGAAGTTCCTGCCACATACAAGACAATCAGCAAGCAGGTTTTGAAGACTGCTGCCTCAACTCGAACTCGTGAAATTCCTGCTGAGTACCGCACGGTAACTAAGCGTGTTGTTGACCGAGAAGCTTCTACCAAGACTATCGAGATTCCGGCTAAGTACTCTACAGTTACTGTAACTGAAGAAACTTCTCCATCTTCTACTCGCTCTATCACTATCCCTGCCAAGTACACAACTGTTACTCGTCAGGAACTGGTTAGCGAAGGTCGTATGGATTGGCGAGAAATTCTGTGTGAGACAAATGCGACTCCACAGCACATTTCTTCTATTCAGCGTGCACTGCAGAAAGCCGGTTACAACCCGGGTTCAGTTGACGGTCGCGTAGGCCCAGGCACAATGAACGCTGTAAGCGCATACCAGCGTGCTAACGGCTTGCCTGTTGGTAACCTCGACATGGCTACTATCAAGGCACTCGGCGTTAAGCTGTAATCGACGCACCTTGAGACTAGTGCGACTCGAATTGACTCACAGGATAAAAGGTAAAACCTGAGTTTCTGTTAACACTGAGTCGTTCCTATCAAAACCCTGTTCTGCTTGCTGGACAGGGTTTTTTTATGCTCGGATGGAAGACCGGTTACTACATCCGATGACTGCTCAAAGGTTTAAGTCGTTAATAAAAAAGCAAAAACCGGCACCGATCAGATGCCAAGAGCCTTACGGAAAGTGTGAACTCCTAGAGCTAATTTACTACAAAGGTGTTAACTCGCTGTAGATCGAACAGCAGATATAACATAAGGAAACCTGGGCAAGAGTTCTGAGAGGGTATAATCCACCCACATTGTTTCCTGCATCAAAATCCGTTGCTCCATTATCTCTCCAACTTCAACTCAGGCTCGACGCTATTGATCGACAATACCCGTAGCACCCGGGACGTCAGATCGTTAGCAGAAAGTCGCAGCGCAACTGATGCGTGTCTTCGCCAGTTTTTGACAACGCTTGTCTTTTTACTTCTTGGTTGTCTTGCATCACTTTCAGCACATGCAAATCAGAGTGCAAGTGAAAACGCTATAACTGACCCGGCAGCGATAATTACGCTGCACAGTGAAACAGTAGTATTACCACTGAGATTGCATCCAAGCCCGTTAGCCGCTCAGGTGCAATGGTGGCAACACGATGCACAAACCACTGACAGCTTGTGGCTGCCACCTGAAATACTCAGTGGTGGAGTCGAGGGTGATCCGCAGTCTTGGGTAAAACTGCTGCGACTACCCAATGGCGCATACCTGGGTCAGATCTACGCATTCAACAAGATGTTCGCAGTTGAACCGAATAACATCACTGGAATAACGCGCGTAACTGAGCAACCGTCTCTGGCAGATCAGAATGAAGCGTTAATGCAACGGATTCAACAATCGACGATCGAAAACTCGACATCATCAGCGCCTGCCGATTATCTTCTTCACCCCCCACCACCAACAGGTTTAAGCCTGACGAACCGCAATGCGACCAGTGATCTGCGCACGCTAACTGGAGTTAATGTACCCCGGATCCTGCGTTTGGGGATCGTTGTGGATAGTCGCTTCAACGACCATCACGGTGGGCAGGGGCTGAATCGAGCGTTGTCACTGATAAATGTCATTGATGGCATTTATCAACAACAGCTCGGGGTTGCGATACAGCTGGAAGCTGTAGTGGATTACACCAACGCGCAAACAGACCCACTACGCAACCTGCGAGGTTCGGTGGAAAACATACTCGCTGTATTTGGAAATATCCGCCAGACTGATCCGCAACTGCCTGCCAACCTGACCATGGTGCATTTGTTTACCGGTCTGCGTGACCCGGACGGGGTTCTCGGTCTTGGCTGGATAGGTACGGCGTGCCGCACAGATGGTTTTGATGTCAGTCTGTCAACTCCATTTGAATTTGATGCGCTACTAGCAGCACACGAAATGGCACATAACCTGGGTGCAGGTCACGACAACACTGCGGCTTGCGCGAGCAACAGCTCGCGCCTGATGTGGCCGAGATTATCGAGCCGGACACAGCCGGAATTTTCAGACTGCAGTTTGCTAGCCATTGCACCCGGTATAGCTGCCAGTTGCAATATAGACAACATTGACCTTGCGATTAGCCAACAGCTGTTGCCGTCTGCGAATGCAAACGAACGAGTGGTGCGGTTAACGGCCACAAACCTGGATCCGTCGCGAGTCGCACCAGGCGTAAGAACACTGATTGATTTACCGGCCGACAGTAGTGTTATTGATTTACCCGCTAATTGCGGCGCCATCAACAACAGTGAAAGTGGCAACCCGATTGTCTCAAGACTTACTTGTCTGTACGGTGATATGAGTCCGCGCACTACATTATCAAACGATATACGGTTGCGAATATTATCTTCGTCTGCACAACAAATTATGCGAAGCCAGGTTTCTTCGCCATCGGCAGGTGACATACAGCCGCTTAACAATTTTGTTCAAACCAATGTAGGGTCAGTCAACACAACTGCCCGCCCGATTGCGGCAGCGAACGCTGCAAATCAGTCAAATACATTAAATGATGGCGGCACAGATGAGCTAACAGCCGGAATTGCAGACAGTCAGGAATCGTTACGTGCAGGCGGGAGTGCCAGTGCATCGCCCATCTTTATCTTTATCGTGGTGCTGATCTTACTGATACCGGGATTACGCTTCCGATTACAGCGATCTGCTCACGACAGGCGCGCCACTGCATAGTCTGCAAGAATGCCCAAAGCATTCTTGTAATCACTTTCCTTTAACACTGCTACGGCTTCGCGAGCGCGATCACTTTCTTGCCGGGCTGCCTGCATCGATGCTTCGATAGCGCCACTGGCTCGAACGATTTTTAGTACTTCCTGCATATCGTCCAACCCGCCCTCGCGAATTGCATTGGCAAGCAACACCTGCTGATCTTTGTTACAGCGCTGCATGGCAAGGATAATGGGTAAAGTTGGTTTTCCTTCCGCCAGGTCGTCGCCAATGTTTTTTCCAAGTTGATCTGAATCACTGACGTAGTCCAATACATCATCAGCGATCTGAAATGCCGTTCCGAGATGCATACCGTATTTTGCAAGTGCGGTTTCCACCTCATCGCCGGATCCACTAATGACTGCTCCAAGACGCGCCGCAGCTTCGAATAATTTAGCTGTTTTAGCGCGCACTACATCAAGGTACTGATCGACTGTGATCTCCGGTTCGTGCACATTCAGCAGTTGCATTACTTCGCCCTCAGCGATCCGGTTGGTTGTCGCGGCAAGTATTTCCATGACCCGGAACTCACCTACTTCAACCATCATTTCAAACGAGCGTGAGTACAAAAAATCACCGACAAGCACTGCGGCCTCATTGCCCCAGACCGAATTGGCAGTTTCCTGCCCGCGGCGCAACGCCGACTCGTCAACTACATCGTCGTGCAACAACGTGGCCGTGTGAATGAACTCAACGATAGCCGCGAGATTTATCGCCAGATCACCTTCGTAGTTGCAGGCACCGGCTGCAAACAACACGACCTGAGGACGCAGTCGCTTACCACCGTTACTAATGATGTAGGCCGACATTTGGTTAATCAAAACCACGTCCGAAGCAAGCTTTTCGCGGATAAGCCGGTCAACTCTGGCGAAGTCGCCCGCAATCAGCTCACGGCAGGCACTCACCTGCTCTGACAGGTCATTTATACGTTCGGCGGTATTATTCACTTTCACAGCGATATGGTCGCAACATCAGGCGGCAGGTTCAACGATTTTCTCGATGGGTCGCCCCAACGTAAGCAGCCTGCATTACAGGCGCCCGTCCGGCGTCTGCGCCGGCATCAGGCCAGGAATGAACCGTCGCTTAGCCAGGGGCCGAATACGGGTAGCACAGCCAGCGTCTTCTCATTGACTTATACTCCAGTGAAAGCTAATCTTGTCGGCTTTTCACGATTTTGAATCCATCCCGTGGCGGGCAGGTCGAACGACGGCCTGGACGCGAGCACGATTTTGCGGAGTAAACCATGTACGCGGTAGTAAAAACCGGTGGTAAACAATACCGGGTCAGTCAGGGCGACAGAATACGAGTCGAGTGTCTGACTGCAGACGAAGGCGCTTCAATCAATCTTGACCAAGTGCTGGCGATCGGTGAAGGGTCTTCTGTGACGCTGGGTGAGCCATTGGTACCGGAGGCTTCTGTCACCGCCAAGGTATTGGCACACGGGCGCGGTAAGAAGGTCAATATCATCAAATTCCGACGCCGCAAGCATCACCGCAAGCAAATGGGTCATCGTCAGGATTACACCGAGATAGAGATAACTGCTATCCAGGGCGCCGGTATGGTGGCGAAAGCGACCCCTGCCACAGAACAACCGGCACCAGCTAAGCAAGAGCCGGTCAAAACAGAACCAGCCGCTGACAAGCCTGCAGCGCAAACTGCGGCTCCGGCAGCTGCGGCCGCTGCGTTAAGGTTTCTGGATGCCCCCGACGGCGAACCCGATGATCTCAAGAAAATTCTGGGTATCGGCAAAGTCATCGAGGAGCAGCTCGACGGGATGGGCATTTATCACTATCGTCAAATTGCCGATTTCACTGCCGACGATATCAACAACGTCAACGAAGCGCTGGCTTTCCCCGGTCGTATTGAGCGCGATGAATGGATTGAACAAGCGCGCCTCCTTGCAGAAGGCGGCGAGGCACGTTCACTACGCTATCTGGATGCGCCGAACGGTGATCCCGACGACCTGAAGAAAATCTCAGGCATAGGCCCGGTAATTGAAGACAAACTTAATGAAATGGGTATTTACCATTTCTCGCAGATCGCAGAATTCGGTGATCGCGATATAGAACTGGTTAATAACGCCATCGACTTTCCCGGGCGCATTGAACGTGACGAGTGGTTAGCACAGGCCGACAACCTGGCCAAAGGTGGCGAACCGCGCTAGGCGGCAAAGCGTATTCAAGAATACCGCAATAAGATCGAATAACATCGAAAAGCAACGGGTGTACTGCACACCCGGTACGACTACTTTACTTACAAACACAATCAGTAGACTGACATGGCACACAAAAAAGCAGGCGGTAGTACCCGCAACGGTCGCGATTCAGAATCCAAACGTCTGGGTGTAAAAAAATATGGCGGCGAATCCGTACTGGCTGGCAACATCATTGTGCGTCAGCGTGGCACACGGTTCCACCCGGGCGTAAACGTCGGCTGCGGCAAAGACCACACTCTTTTTGCAAAAACCGACGGTAAAGTGAAATTTGAGGTTAAAGGCCCGCAAAAGCGCAAATTCGTCAGCATTGAGCCCGAATCGGCCTCGGCGAGTTAGTTTGTCTCGCGTCTGCCGCGCATAGTGGTATTAGTAAACTGCCGGCAAGGCAGACAACATAAGTGATTACGAAAGGATGGTGGAAACGCCATCCTTTGTTGTTTCCGGCGTTCGCTTTTTGGGTGTTGGTCAGTGTGATTCTGTTACGCGAAGTCGCAAGCAATGGACGTTTTGAATAATGACACAAGCAACGAATCGTCACTCGTCTTGATCTGACTCCCTGACCACCTGATCGATGGCTGATTGCAGTGTTTCGGCCTGATAAAACGACTTGTCGACCACGACTTTCTCGAGCAGATGAATTAAACGCCGGTTAAATGCGTATTTCCCCTCATCAGGTTCATTCAGCATAAAATCAGACGTTGTTCGAGTCGGGTCAGCAACAACCTTCAAAATGGCCGCAGCAGCAGAACTCGCGTCGATCTGGGCAGGAAGATCAAGCAACCAGGCAAAAAAGATACTGTCGGCGTTAGACTGATAGAGATGCTTGATGCTGGCATGGCAAGGTTTCCCGAGTAGCGCAGATGTTAACCAGCCACGCTTGTCGCACAGTGGGAACAATAACAGATTGGCGATTGCCGACCTGCGGATGTCTCCGTCAGAGTTTTGAGTTTGACCTGCCATGCACTAACTTTACAGCGACAGGCAATAAAAACGAAACAATGGGCGCCAACCATCGCACAGTTCGGTATCAATGTAATCTTGCGTTGCGAACTTTACGTCAAAATTTACCCACGTCAGTATCACAACATATGTGCGGCGTACCTGATACGTCACTACAATATAACTGCGACATAGCTGCAAAATGAAATTTGTCGATGAAGCCACAATCACAGTAACCGCTGGGGACGGCGGTCATGGCGCATTGAGTTTTCGTCGAGAAAAGTATATTCCTCGCGGCGGGCCCGATGGCGGCGATGGCGGCGATGGCGGCCACGTGTATTTAGTCGCTGATGAAGGTCTCAACACTCTCGCCGATTTTCGTCATGCCCGCCGTTTCAAGGCAACACGCGGTGAAAACGGTAAAGGGCGTAATTGCACAGGCGGCCGCGGTGATGACTGTTTGGTCGTTGTACCCACAGGCACCGTCGCAACCGATCTTGCCACCGGCGAACAGGTGGCAGATCTGACAAGTCATGGACAAAAGATCAAAGTAGCCCAGGGCGGCTTTCACGGTCTGGGTAACACTCGATTTAAGAGTTCAATCAATCGAACGCCACGTCAGACCACACAAGGTTCTGCCGGCGAACGCCGCGAGTTACAACTGGAATTGCGGCTGTTGGCCGATGTTGGTTTGCTCGGTATGCCGAACGCCGGTAAATCAAGTCTGGTAAGACGCGTTTCCGCAGCTCAACCGAAAGTGGCAGATTATCCATTCACAACATTACACCCGAGCCTCGGCGTGGTTTCAATTGAAAGCCACCGCAGTTTTGTGATGGCAGATATCCCGGGATTAATCGAAGGTGCCGCCAGTGGTGTCGGATTGGGTAACTTGTTTCTACGCCACTTGTCACGCACAGGTATATTGCTGCACATCATCGATTGTTGCCCTGTCGACGGCTCCGATCCGGCTGCCAGTGCAGTGCGTGTTGTCGAGGAGCTCAATCAACACGATAGTCAGGTGAGCAACGGCCGAACGACTCTGACTGACAAGGAGCGATGGCTCGTGATCAACAAAATTGATCTGCTCGATGAACAAGCTCGCGAGCAAGTCAGGCAGAGCATTGTCAGTGCACTGGACTGGCGCGAACCGGTGTATCTGATATCAACCGTCAGTGGCGAAGGCACAGATCACCTGGTTAACGCGCTTATGCAAAGACTGGAATCTCTGTGGGCTGCTCGCAATACCAAGACAACGCCTGACGTTGTTCCTGCTGAAAACCAAACGCCTCCAACATGACGCGCGAACGACTTAGATCGGCACGTCGATGGGTGATCAAGATTGGTAGCTCACTGTTAACGGCCGACGGTAGAGGACTTGACCGGCAACAGATCGCACACTGGTGTGCGCAGATTGCCGATCTCGTCAATGCTGAACATGAAGTTGTGCTGGTGTCATCCGGTGCAATCGCCGAAGGTATGTCGCGTTTGAATCTGGAATTTCGCCCGCACGATCTGCCGACACTCCAGGCCGCGGCAGCGGTTGGACAGATGGGTCTTGTGCAAGCGTACGAGGCAGCTTTCAACACACATAAGCTGCGCACGGCACAGATTCTTTTAACGCACGACGATCTGTCCAACAGGCAACGCTACCTGAATGCCAGAGCCACCTTGAGACGATTGCTGGATCTCAAAACCATCCCGGTAGTCAACGAAAACGATACCGTAACCAATGACGAGATCCGCTTTGGTGACAACGATTCACTAGGTGCGATGGTCGCCAACCTTATAGCTGCAGACGTACTGGTCATTCTCACCGATCAACAGGGGCTGTTTACAGATGATCCGAGAAATAACAAGAAGGCAGAGCTAATTGAACGCGCAGATCCCTATGACGACGATATTCTGGCGCTCGCTGGAGCACCGGGTAGCCAACTCGGGAGCGGTGGTATGCGAACCAAGGTACTGGCTGCCAGACGGGCAGCAGATTCAGGCACAACAACCGTTCTGGCTCATGGCCAGGTTGAAAATGTCATTGCAGCGCTGCAGGCTGGTGCACGGATTGGCACCATGTTCACCAGTAGTCAGCCACCCAAGCTGGCCCGCAAACAGTGGCTGGCAAGCCAGCTGAAGTCAAATGGCAAACTGTGGCTCGATGAAGGCGCCGTAAACGCGTTGCAGCAGCGCGGCGTCAGTCTGCTTGCGGTGGGTGTGGTCACAGTCGAAGGTAATTTCAAACGGGGCGAGCTGGTATCGTGCGTGGATGAGCGGGGCGACGAGATCGCGAGAGGCTTGTCTAACTATGATAGCGACGCATCCCGTCGGATTGCCGGAAGCCCAACCGCCCAATTTGAGTCCATCCTTGGATACACCAGCGAGCCTGAGCTGATCAACCGCGACAATCTTGTACTGACTGATCAATAATCGACGCGTCTTACGCTAACAAACCACGAACGGAGTTCTGCGAGGCGCAATCAATCGGAGCAAAAAGTAGGGGCACAACGTTTGCCTGGAACAGCGACGAGCGGGAAGGCACAGACAGAGACGGGCAACACCGGCTCTCAGGCCTGAAAATCATTTAGCTCATTTGAGCTAAGGAACCTCTGATTTACTAGGCGAGGCAGGCAGGGCAAGGCGAAATTTGGCGAAAAAGCGGAGTGTATATGCGAATACATGAGCATTTTGAGCCGAATTTCAACGCAGCACTGGCAACGCAGGCAATAAATCAGAGGTTCCTTAGTTTTCATTGTCACTGTTTTCGCCCTCGTGAATAGAGCAGGCTAGCCGTATCAAATACCGGGTCGCCCAATGCATCAAAATCTGGTTCTACTCCAAGACCGGGTTCATCAGGTGCAAACAAACATCCATTTTGTGTTGTTGGCCCCGGACGGCCGGTCGAGCAGGTGTTGTAGTTATGCAGATCAGTGGCATTCACCAAAAACTCAGGTGGAGTCGAAGCTGCAAGATGCGACAAAGTCGCCGTAACTATTTCACCACCCCAGGTATCCTCGCAAACTACCGCAAAGCGATGCTCGACAAGATAGTCTCTCATGCGACGAGCTTTCGATAGCCCACCTTGCTTGGATATTTTAAGGCAGATAACTTCGGCACCTCTGTCTTCGACTACACGTTGTATTGCGTTAAAGTCAGTAATGCATTCATCGAGCTTCAAAGGTATATCAATCTGCTGTTTCAGCTGCCTGCACTCCTGATACGTGCGACAGGGTTGTTCCATGATGTAATCCAGGTCTCGTGTTGCACGTGCTACGCGTAATGCTTCATCAATGCGCCAACCTTGATTAGCATCTGCAAAAGCTTTTTCACCTGGTTGCAACAGCGGTACGATCTCATGCAAATGTTCGATATCGTGAGCCCAGTCAGCACCAACCTTTATTTGAAACTGGCGATAACCTTTCTCGCGCAGTCTGTTCATAGCCAGCTGCGTCTCACCGTGTGTATCCTGCGGTGCGACCCGGTACATGGGTGCGCCATTTGTTAACTTACCTCCAAGCAACATCCAGATCGGTTGCCCTGTCGCCTTCCCCAGAATATCCCAGAAAGCAGCATCGAAAGGTGCCTTGGCATAGCCATGTCCGAGTATGATGTTATCCATTAGGCGTTCAAGTGCATATACCTGTCGTGCATCCTGACCAAGAAGCCCAGGGGCCAACAATCTGGCAGCAGCTTCTACACCTTCAGAATGTGCCTCCATATAATTTTCACCGCAAGGACAGAACTCGCCACATCCGTACAGACCCTCAGCGGTATCGACGACCACGATACTTGAACGCGCGATTTCAATCGCGTTGTTTCTACCCCAACGATAAACACCATCCACATAAGGCAAATC
The DNA here is from genome assembly GCA_937951345.1 of uncultured Granulosicoccaceae bacterium. Taxonomy (GTDB): domain Bacteria; phylum Pseudomonadota; class Gammaproteobacteria; order Granulosicoccales; family Granulosicoccaceae; genus CALFCE01. The sequence continues at coordinate 11,573 of CALFCF010000101.1, read as the reverse complement.
TTTTTTGTAAACCCGTATACGAGAAATTTTCATTGTATGCCGGAACGTAAAACTAGCGCGTTGAAACAATAGGATCTATCGGTACAGCCGGTTGCAGCTGCAATTTCTGTTCAAGCTGTGAAGCAGCGGATAACAGTTCCCACTCAGCCCTTGGCCCGGCACACATTTGTAACCCAACAGGTAACCCATTGTTCGTAAAACCCGCGGGTAGGCTGATAGCCGGGAATCCGGTTACGGTTATCGCGTAAGCGATTGTCAGCCATTCAATATAGTTACTGAACTCAATACCGTTGCAGTTCTCCACATAACGTTGTTCTACGGGATATGGAGGAACAATGGTCGCGGGAGACAACAGTAGATCGTATTCGTTGAAAAATTCAGTCGCACGTTTGATATATGCCGAGAGCAAATTTTCAACTCGCGCAATATCATCCATTGATATCTCACGTGCTTTTTCGATATTCCAAATAACTTCAGGCTTGAGCATATCTCGCTTATGCTCAAGCAACTGTTTGTTGCCTACGTAAAAACCAATAGCGCGATTTGTCTGAAAGATATCCTGTACGTCTGAAAAATCCGGATGAGCGTACTCAACGGTCGCACCGAGTTGTTCAAATATACGCGCTGTTTGTTCGGTGATCTTTGCCACTTCGGGATCGACAGGCGTTATACCGAAATCAGGGCTGAAGGCCACCCGCTTCGGAACCCAGCCACTATCGACGGCTTCCTTGAAATTTTTCGCATCACGCGGCATTGATAAAGGATCACCCGGGTGATGACCAATCATTGCATCGAATAACAGTGCCAGGTCGGGAACATTGCGCGCCATGGGACCAACCACACCGAATGGCGAGTAGCTCATACCACCGAGCGTATCGGGATAAGCACCCGGGCCGGCGGCACCTCGCGCAATACGGCCATGACTGGGCCTGAAACCAACAATCGAACAGAAGCTCGCTGGATTTCTCAGGGAGCCTCCGAGATCCGAGCCGGTCGCAAGCCATGCCATACCGGTTGCTAAAGCCACTGCAGAGCCGCCGGAGGATCCGGCACAGCTCATAGCGGTATTCCAAGGGTTCAGCGTTTGCCCGAAAACTTCATTGAACGTGTTAGCACCCGCGCCAAATTCCGGTGTGTTGGTTTTCGCGTAAACGATCGCTCCATTTGACTCGAGAACATCCACCATGCAATCGGATGCTTGTGGAACAAAGTCCTCGAATATCGGACTTCCCCAGGTGGTTCGCACCCCGGCCACCGGCTCAAGATCCTTGATCGCTACCGGTAATCCACACAATACACCACGCTCGGCAGGCGCCTGCTTCATCAGCGCCTGTGCGTTGTTGCGGGCACGCTCAAAACAAAGTGTTGGGAGCGCATTCACCTGCGGATCGATCTCGGCGATACGCGACTCCAGCGCATCCAGTAGATCAAGCGGTGTGACTGCTCCAGAGCGCAGCTCATCTATCAAATTTGACGCAGTATGGTTTATCAGTGACATAAAATTCTCTCAGGCAATACAATACAGTCTGCACGTTAATGCAAACACTAACTGAGTCTGCGAACAACGTCATCAACATTTGGGCACGATGCGTCTTTTCACCCCACCCCCAAGGCTAAAACGGCTAAGATCTAAGCAGATCGTGCCGATATTTCGCTTGAGGCAGTACATGCTTGTGCCGCGGACGGATGCCTCAAACTGACACGCATTCAGGCTAGTTGAACTATTCAATTAGCCCGGAACTATTCGCTACCGGGTTGCCAATACTTCTCCAGGATAAGGATTAGCAGAAGCAACAAAATTATCGGGCTTACATGTTTATTCATTCACCAGCAAATGGCGGTTTCGACTCGAAGGAACGGGTCTATCGTGGTTTTCAGCGGCCTGAGAATCGCCTCGATTATCAGCTTCGCCCCGCAGAACCGTTACTGCTCGATCTCGCACGCGATGATTTGGTGACCGTAACCAACACCGAGGGTGCAACCTCAGTCTGGTTAATACCCTACAACGGTTCGGCTCGCACAACACTGGAAGCACTGGGCATTTCAGTAGATCAAACACCCGAAATAACCGGGCTCCAGGCAGTATCAGGGTCCTCCATTTCTACAGTGGACAGCATCAGTCGCTGGCTGGATGCGCAAGGTGCCTCAGAGGCGGCAGCTGCTCTCATCGACAACCCCGATCTTCTCGAAGGCTATCGCGTGTTCGATAAGGACAGTGCAACCGGTGAACTTTTCACGATAGCCATTCAAGAAGCTGTCAGTTTATGGCTGTTAACTGACAATGACAATTCGACGATCGCGCAAGGTGGTGCTGGCGGTTACATGGATATCAGTGTCGTGCCTTCGAGCATACAAAATTCGCCACAACTGCCTGAGCCCGTTGCCGGCGGCACGATACGCGATGAATTTACCGTACCGCGCGCCACCGCACTGGCTTACGAAGTTAAACAAGGCGAGTACGTTCAGATCATTGATGTTGAAGGACGTCAGTGTTCAGACTTTATGGCGATGCGAAGTTCAGCATTGGACGCGGGTATGGAGCGCTACATTGATTCCACTGTTACTCGATCCATGGTCGGTGGAGCATATCCAGGTCCCGGGCTGTTTGACAAATTCTTTGATCAGGACATGAAGCCATTGATGCGTGTGGTACAGGACACTGTCGGACGTCACGATACATTCGCACTTGCTTGCACAGCCAGAGGCTATGAAGAGCGCGGCTTTTTCGGTCACGTAAATTGTTCCGATAATATATCCAAAGTGTACGAGCCCTTCGGCATCAATGCACGGCGCGCGTGGCCTGCAATCAATTTCTTTTTTAACTCCTGGATTCTGCCTGAAGATAATCGTATCCGGTCGGACGAAGCCTGGTCTCAACCGGGTGATTTCGTCATGATGCAGGCGTTGACTGATCTTGCGTGTGTAAGTACGGCATGCCCGGATGATATAGACCCCATAAACGGATGGAATCCGACAGATGTACATGTGCGAATTTACGATGCAAAATCATCGATCAAACACGCTGTAGCATACAGATCAACTCCGGATTCAGAGGCTGTTTTGACAGAACACACCGCATTCCATGCCCGCACCAGTAAACTGACGGAAAATTTCGCTGTAACACGCGATACATGGGTGCCGGCGAACTTTGAAGGTTCACGAGCTGTCGGGGAGTATCAGGCTTGTCGTGACGCAGTAACCATTCAGGATATGTCATCGCTGCGCAAGTTCGATGTACTCGGACCTGATGCCGAGGCGCTGTTGCAACTGGCTCTCACTCGCAATATTTCTAAACTCGCGCTCAATCGGGGTGTGTACGCTTTAATGTGCGATGAAAGTGGTTCTGTTATTGACGACGGTACACTCTTTCGTCTGACACCGGATGCTTTTCGCTGGTGCTGCGGCAGTGATGACAGTGGCTACCAACTGAAGAAGCTTGCTGAATCAAGTAATCTGAATGTCTGGATTAAATCGCTGTTTCGATCAATGCCGAATCTTGCGATTCAAGGCCCAAACAGCCGCGAGTTGATAAAACGAATGTGCTTCACCCAACCACATCAGCCGACCGTGGACACGATGAAGTGGTTCGGCTCTACAATCGCCAGATTATACGACCGCGATGGTGAACCGTTCCAACTTACACGAACTGGCTACACGGGTGAACTAGGTTACGAAATATTTTGCGATCACCGTGCGGCACTTCCGATATGGGATGCTTTAGTAGAGCAAGGTCACGATCTAGGCTTGCAGCCCATGGGTAACGAAGCCCTGGACATCATACGCATCGAAGCCGGGCTTATGGCCGCCGGAAATGAATTTGGTCCAGATGTAGACGCTTATGAAGCCGGCTTGGGCTTCGCTGTTGATTTAACGAAGGATACATTTATCGGGCGTGATGCACTGCAGCGAAACTCAGCCGATAAAGCAGCCCGACGCAAACTCGTGGGGCTTAAGTTCGAAGGCAATGAAGTGCCACAACACGGTGATGGCGTATATGTCGACCGCCGCCAGGTCGGCGTAGTGACCAGCGCAACCCGCTCCCCAAACCTTGAATGTGCAATTGCTATGGCAAGAATCAATATGGAATTTGCCGAGGAAGGATCAAGGATAGAAGTTGGCAAGCTCGACGGTTATAAAAAACGCCTGCTTGCCACTATTTGCAGTATCCCGTTTGTTGACCCAACACGCAGTCGCGCACGAGCCTGAATACGCAAGTAACCATCAGGATGTTACCGGCTGGTATTCGCCGCCATTTTTCTCAGACCAACCCAACGGATCGTGCAGAAAACTTTCCACCCGATCAAGGGTTGCGGTATCGAAACGATTTTCTGCGCGGCATACCGACAGCACATCCCACCAGGTTGCCAGGTAATGCAATGACAGGTTGTGACCAGCGAGCTTCTCTGGCGTGTCTTTGAAAATATCGTAATAAAAAACAACCAAGGTATGATCGCAGACTGCACCGGCATGTCGCAACGCATCAACAAATCGAATTTTTGAACCGCCATCTGTTGTCAGATCTTCGACCAGTAAGACACGCTGCCCTTCTTTGATATCACCTTCAATTTGCGCGTCACGCCCAAAACCTTTGGGTTTTTTACGCACGTATTGCATCGGCAAACCAAGACGCTCGGCGATCCACGCAGCAAATGGAATGCCGGCAGTCTCACCACCTGCAATCGTATCGAACGCTTCATATCCCACATTCTTGACAAGCCGTTGAACCGCAAAATCCATTAACGCAGAACGCACGCGCGGGTAAGAGATAATTTTTCGACAATCCGTATATACCGGGCTCGCCAAACCGGATGTAAATGTAAAAGGTTTATCTGCGGTGAGATGTACGGCTTCAATTTCGAGCAACATTCGCGCTGTCAGTCGGGCTATTTCTGCCGAGGACTCTGCTGTTGCACTGGATGTGTTCATGTCGGATATTGTCTATAGATGGACTGAGTTGAATCAGAGTAATGGGTCGAAAGACATTGATCAATCTCTGACGACGTCCCAGTAAACCGGTTGAGCCGGATCAAAAACCACTATCGATGAATCAGGCCCGGTCACCTGATCAAAACCGTCCAATCCAGCAGGTGATGATGTTGTCGCAGTCGCGAGCATTGCCGGGAACTTAACCGGTTCAGCGAAGCGTCGAAGCGTGATTCGCGAGTCATTAGCTGGCAGGCGATAGAATTTGCTGCCCGCCAATGATGAAAACATTTCAAGCTTATCAAGTGCCTGTTCTTCCTCGAAAACCTGCGCAAGACACCCCATCGTGTTAGGTGCATTAAAAACACCAGCGCATCCGCAGGCACTCTCTTTGGTATCGCGCGTATGTGGTGCGCTGTCAGTACCAAGGAAAAATCGTGAATCACCGCTCGTAGCAGCCACTCTAAGCGCTTGTCGGTGAGACTCCCGCTTTACAATCGGTAGGCAATAATAATGAGGGCGAATACCACCAGCCAATAGATGATTGCGGTTTAGCATCAAATGATGCGGTGTAATTGTTGCAGCAACATTGTCGTCCTGAGACTTTACAAAATCCACCCCATCACGCGTTGTTATATGCTCCATAACAATGCGTAATTCCGGCAATCTTTCTCTTAACGGCAACAGCACCTTGTCAATGAAAGCCGCTTCACGATCAAAAATATCGATATCCGGATCAGTCACCTCGCCATGCACGCATAACGGTGTACCGGTTTCGGCCAACACTTCCAGCACCGGTATGACACGCTCGACACAGTGAACACCGGAATCTGAATTTGTGGTGGCACCTGCCGGATACAATTTAATTGCATGGATTAATTTGTTATCTATTGCCTGCCGAACGTTCTCGGGTTGTGTAGTTTCAGTCAGGTATAGCGTCATTAGAGGCTGAAACGATCCCTCCGGAACACAATCGAGAATACGTGCTTTGTAAGCAGATGCCTGTTCCCCGGTAACCACCGGCGGAATCAAATTCGGCATAACTATGGCTCGCGCGAAATCTCTGGCAGTCGATGGTACGACCGCACGCAATACACCTCCGTCGCGAAAATGCACGTGAAAATCATCAGGACGGATAATCGTTAAAGATTCTATTTTTGGTGCATCAGACATAAAATAACTAGCGAACTAAGCAAAATAATGACGGTTACATACCGGGTAAATGCCGCGGCACTGATGATAGTGAAAATGGTTCCAGAGATTTGTCAGCACACTGACATCAATATTATTTCGCTGGTACGATAAAAAAACAGATTACTCTCAATAGCATTGGAGACTCTCGCCCATGAAGGATCAGCAATCAGAGCAACACCACTCTGGACTAAAAGACATATTGCACACTGATGTTGCACAGTCGCTGACCAACTTCGACATCAATTATACCGTGGTTGCATGTGATCCATCACTTGCAGATACGGCTGATTTTTGTGCAAATTACAACTTTGATCTAAAGAATTCGGCCAACACACTGCTGGTGGGCTCTACCAAGGGTGAGAAAAAATTCGCAGCCTGCGTTGTTCTTGCTCATTGCAGACTGGATGTGAATAAGGTTGTCCGTAAACGCCTGGGCGCCAGACGACTGTCATTTGCGACGCCGGAAGACACACGCCGGATCACAGGAATGGAACTGGGCGGAGTGACTGCAGTGGCACTACCGAAATCATTACCGTTATGGATAGATGCGCGCGTAATGGAATGCGATCAGGTGATTCTCGGAGGTGGCAACAGGCAAAGCAAACTACTGATGGCTCCCGCAGAATTTCACAAAATCCCACACGCAGAAATTGTTGAAGAATTAGCTTATCTTCTTGAATCAAACTAGTTTGAAACACAGAGTACTTTCTATCAAATTAGTTGTAATAATATAAAACACATTTCATCAACCACTGATTTATTTAAATTCATAAGTCGATAGAAGATCTATTTTTATATTTTTTATACTGTGGGGTCATCAGAATCGTTACGTGTTGCCACCTTCACTTCCCTTTTCGCATCAACATCAGATTCGCCTGATTGTCCGCCTGCAGCTTGTCCCTTAATTATCGTTTGCCCGGATTCATTGCTTGCGAAACTTTTATCTTCCAGCCCCGGCAAATCATGAATTCCATCTGATGGGATAAATGCAGTTGTCGGCAACCATTGCTTGAACTCCTCTCCATATAACTGCCATACAGTGACAAACAACGCTGCGATTATCGGCCCAATGACAAACCCCCAAAAACCAAACAGCAGCAACCCACCCAGCGTACTGAAAAATATCAAAAGTTCGTGCAGGCGAGTGTCGTTGCCGACGAGCTTCGGTCTTAATATATTATCGATACTGCCAACAACCAAAGCGCAAAATACACCGATGCCCAATCCCATAAAAAGACTATTGTTGAAAGCTATATAGACAGTTGCAGGCAACCAGATAAGCGCCGTACCAATACCCGGCACCACCGACATAAACATCATTGCGACAGACAGAAACAACGCGCTTGGCATGCCACCAAACCAAAGTGCAACACCTGCCAGAGCTCCCTGTAAAACACCTATCACCGCCGTACCTTTAAGTGTTGCACGCGTGACAGATTTGAAGCGCCTCAGAAGCTGTTTTTCGTCTTCGTCCCGTAACGGCAGATAGTACAAAATATAATATAAGACTCGCTCACCATCTTTCAAAAAAAAGAACATGGTGTAAATAATAATAAAACCCATTAGCAATGCGTTGAAGGTACTGACAGTCGCAGCCTGTGCAAAGTCGATAAACGCACCACTTATCGCGCCGAATGTTTCCCCAAGCCTTTCCTTGGCGACGTCCTGATAAGGCAGTAATTGCTCATAAAACGGGATAGATTGCGCAAGGTTGGAAACCGCATCCGGGTTCGATAACTGCCGTTGCACCCATGGGCGCATACTAAAAGCCAGATCCAGTGCTTGTGTGACTACAGCCGACAGAAGAAAAAAAACGGGAATAAACACAAAACAAGTCACGATCAACAAGGTAGCCAACGAGGACAACGACTTGCGACCACCCAGCGCGGAAAGTATTCGAACATAGAGCGAATGAAACAGCGTGGAAAAAAGTGCTGCCAGAAAGATCGCCACCAGAAATGGTTTTATAACAACGAAAAACATGGCTGATATGGCTACCAGCACCAATATCAATACCAACCGGTTGACGAGCTCGTATCGCATAACGGGGTTCTCGAGTACCCTTTATCTAAATACTATTAGTTCCCAATTTTCCGGCGTAACCTCACCATTGGAAAGCAGGATCTTTTTATCATTGCGTACAGCTTTATACTTATCCAGTGATTCACTACTGAATTTACCAAAAGCTGACTTCAAGACCACGCCCTGGGAAAGCCTTGTATTGTATTCGCCTATTTCCTGCTTGTCTGTGCCCACGACAATTCGCGTGTAACGGTTATTTGCTGCGTAGTCACCGGCCCACTGCCACATGTCATCAAAATGCGACTTCATGGAAAAAGAGGTATCGAACACCAATAAGGTCTCATGAGGATTTTTTTTGAGCCAGGCATGCGCCAACCCCCACCCAACCAGGTGTAGAAACGCAAAAAGTGAGAATGTCGTCAATATCTTCATGATTTATTCTGTGAGTCAACTGCATCACTGCAACCTGGCAGAAACTCCGCCTGATTGTTTTTCAACGTACACATCACATCTCGGAGTTCAATAAATTACCAATGCGGTATGAAGCAGAACTGGTGCTGGATTCAATATATGCACCTTCTGATAGCGTCGATAGTGCCTGCAAATGTTCCGAGCTGATCTCGTAGGCTATGGTATGTATGGGAATGCCGGCAAATTCCAGTGTGCGTTGCACCGCATCGAATTCGAGACCTCTGTTTGTTTTTCCATCTGACAACACGAACAAAATCAATTTGTGATCAGTGTTTGCTTTCTTGAAATCCAGCAACATATTTGCAGCGACAACTACTGCATCGTTAGTCGCGGTCTTACCACCAGCGGTTAATCGCTGCACAGCGCCGATAAACAAGGCTTTCTGTTGCACGGTAAACGGCCTGACTGACAAATCGACATTTACCCTCTCGTGATAGGAAACCAATCCGATAGCATTGGATTCATTAATTAAGTCAGCAGATTCTGTTAGCGCTTTCTTCAGATTCAACATGCGTTCTTCGCCCATTGAACCCGACACATCAGCAACAAAAACAGCGGCAATCGGGCGACCACCGGATTTTTTCTGTTTCCACAATTGCTGAGCATCCGCAATCAGACTGACATCTTCAATTTCGTAAGCGCTTTCGTAATCGAGCGTTCGTCCAAATCCAAAATTGCTAACCGATTTCTGTTGCTTACTGATAAATTCTGCGAATAGCGACAATACTTCCCGCTCGTTAGCATCCGCTTCCGGCGTAGCGTACAACGGACTATCGTGACGGATGCCAAATGGAACAAACGTATAGTCATTCATACCTCTGACGTTAACCCAGGTCTGGTGCTCCATCACCAGGCCATCCAGCACACCGCTACCCTGCGCAGCATCCCGCATTTGCAGCGTAGTTTGTGCGACAAAGGGCACGCCTGTTTGAAATGTCTCGAACGCACTGGCAATCGCCGGAGAGAGCATTTCCTGCTCATTACCTTTCGCAAAAGTATGAAGCACGGTCAATAGAAAATTCAGTCCGGTGCTTGATTGAAATGGATTGGTGTATCCCATCGCAAACGTCCCGTTACTGACGTTGGTTACCAGCTTTTCCAGATCGAGCTGATTGTTTGTCGTGATGTCATCAAGACGATCACGCTTGACGACAACTCCAGCAGTATTGGGCGCAGTACGTTCAGCCACAATATCGACATTGACACCATTAGCCTGTAGCATTTTTCCCCACAACGCATTACTCGGAGAAAAAGCATCAGGCACATAACGGTTAGCTAACATGAACTGGGCACCAAGCCCAGAGGCTATCTTACGAATCGCAATCGATGCTCGTTTTCCGTTTGATAACGTTACCCGCTGCTGATTGAACGCATCTGCAAGCTCGATATAGAAACCATCTCGACCACGTCCTGCTTTTTCCGACGATGTAAATATTTCCACAACTTCAGTTTGCGCAGTGTCTCTTTCACCGTACACAATCGGATACTCAGATAAATCAGGCAGCAACGATACGAGCTCCGATCTTTGCAAGTTTATGTTGGCGAGCTGGGTATTTTCATCAAAGTCAGGACGGATTTTATCGAAAACCAGTTCCTGGATATGCTCTGCTGCTGATGCAGGGTCATCCACCTTCTTACCGCATGCAGATAGCATTACAAAAGCGGCCATGAGTAACAGTAAATACCAACTATGCGTGTTAAACAAACTAATCAATAGTTATACCTCTTTAATAACGAATAAATATCCATAGCAGCAATTGCATACCCAAGCACATCAACCAACTGTGCTCCTATCGCATCAGATTTTAATTCTCGTCTACTTCCCACTGTTACTTGCAATTTGCGACAAACTGACTAGACGGGATAACGTATCTATTCGCTCATAGCGACTGAACGAGTCGATATTAGCCACTTCGACAGCGGTCTCGGTTAACGCATCAAACAACTGGTTGTTCTCATCAAGCAGTTTGCGGACTCGCCCGGCCTGCTCGCTATAAAGTGTGTCGTGCTTATCAGAGCGCCCAGTCAATTGACTTTCAAAACTGGTAGTGCGCGAGCGATTACTGTCTATCGCCTGCATACTGTGCGCTACAGTGACCACATCCGATAGATTCTGTACAGCTTGCTTCTGAACCTGTCGAGCAGCACCAAGATATTCAAGCGGCATGTGTTTTTTACCTAAAAACCGCGTCTCTACGACCGTGTGATAATCATCAATAAGATCAGTGAGACGTTCGGTCTGCTGCACGCCTTCATTAATTTCCAATTTCGCAAGTTGGTTACGTGTCGTCTCGAGCTTAGTTAGCAGTTCACGGTAGTCACGTTCCTCACGCTCTTCAAGCCACCGTGATTCATCCTGACGCGAAAACCCGGCCAATCGATATAAAATGGGGATAGATAACACGGCTATCAAGCACAGCAACAGGTATCCAGCCAACAAACCAATACCCGGCTTGAACCAATAAAAGAACAGCAGGAACAGGAGCAGGGAAAGTCCGGCTGCTGCCGATGTGTAATTCTTGACTGAACTACCCAAGCCTTGAAAAATAATGATGTCGCTCCGAAATGTCCGTCAGTATATAACCCGTTAAAATGACTCTAGCATGTTTCAGTGCATCGCGACCCGGTTGGCGACCCGGTTGGCCGACCCGGTTGACAACAGTCAGTTAAAACCGAGCGTCCAGACAAAAATGCTCCGCCGCCTAGCCTGCTCTATTCACGAAGGCGAAAACAGTGACAATGAAAACTAAGCAATTTCCAGTTAGAAAAGCAGTTTTGGCACCGCTGTGGATGTTCGCACACTGTTTTCTATTCACCCCCAGTGCCCGTCTGCCGTCGCAGCTCACTCGATTGAGCTCAACCCGTAGATTTCTACGAATTTCGCTCAATCGAGCGACCTGCTTAGGTAGCCAGACTCTGGTGACGAACCCTTCATGAATAGAGCAGGCTAGCGAACAATGGGT
>CALFCF010000100.1 GCA_937951345.1 uncultured Granulosicoccaceae bacterium | reverse complement strand
AGTGAGCTGCGACGGCAGACGGGCACTGGTGGTGAATAGAAAACAGTGTGCGTATACCCGCAGCGACGCGAAAACTGCTTTTCTAACTGGAAATTGCTTAGTTTTCATTGTCACTGTTTTCGCCTTCGTGAATAGAGCAGGCTAGAGATCAACCTGTATTTTTTAATTTTTGCTCAAGGATAGAGCCATGTCATACGATCACCCGACTTTTGTTTTATTTTACAGACTCGCTATCGAAAGCATATACCTGTCTTTTCAAGCATGTATACAGAGCAATGTCCTTTTCTTTTCAAGGAAGCCAGAAACAGACTGGATACTTGCTCTCTACATTCGTCAGACTGCAAGAATCCATAGCGCGCGCTTAAAAACTGAATATATATACAGTTATTCACAAACTACGGTCAGCCGTACATTTGCCATTTTTCTGATTTTTAGTTTAAGTATGGCTCCCTGCTCAGGTAGCGCTTACACAGTAGATTCGCACCAATATTTTCGTAAAAGCGATCAAGAGATCGCAATATCACTTTATCTCAGCAAAACAGATTGGTCTTTTACTAATACGCTTCTATTTAAGCGTATATACAACAGCGCTAATTCATCCAGAGACACGGGATGGGGTCCCGGTTGGCAGACGAATTTTGACACCCGCATTCTGATCGCATCGAATGAGCTAATTAAACTCCTTACCCCAGACGGTCAAATTGCGTATTTTCACAAAGCGAAGCCTGAAATTGATTCTGGTAGCAATTCAAATAGCAACCCTGCAAATCGTTGGCTAAGCAACGAAAAAGGGTACATTGAACGTGGCGTTTCAGCGACGTCTTTTATATGGCATACCCCCGATGGTTTGACATACAGGTACAAGGGTCCCTACCCGATTACCATTACCGACCGTGCTGGCGATTATCTGTCACTTCACTATCGCAGTGGCTCTCTTCGGTCTATCAAACACCCGTTATCGGGGCAGCAGCTAAGTCTACTCAGATCACTACAATCAACAACCCAATCGGGTGAGTTAAAAATTGAAAGGATTAGGCTACCTGATGAATCCACATTGACATTATCTGACGCAAAGCAACTCGACGAGGCGTCAGTTGACCCTACCATTAGCACACCAATAACAGGAGAGAGACATACTGCAACGGTAAAGGAACCTCGGGTTAAAGAGTTGATTTCACACCAGGTTGACATCACAACTGCATCATCAAGAACTGCTCTTACCTACCAGACGGTCAATACCGGTATCAACGCCAATCAAAGTCTACTATCAAATCAGTATTCTTCTTCCCATCCGTCTTCAAATCTACTTACACAGCTTTCAATACTCGACTCACAAACCGGCTTAACACGTGAATACGCCTTTAAGTACGATCAACTCGGGAGTTTGACAAGTTCGAAAGTGACTGAGGATGGAAAAACTGTATACCACGTGATTCCTGATAAAGAAATCGACGAATCAAACTTTAGTTGCATCGCTGTTCTACCGGAACCAGAAGTTGCTCCGTCACCTATCGAAAATCAAAACCCTGCCAGTATTAACACGGGTGAAAATAGTGAAACGAATGAATCGGAGTGCACAAGTTCAGAGAATCGCGACTCCAGCGCGCAGTCGTTGAACCGACCGACCAGTCAACCATCAGGCTTTTCAATCCCCGGATCACTCAGTCTCGATCTACGCCCGGAGGAATGTAACAGCTACTTCGATTTTCGCAGTCCAATAGCACGGGGTTCAGCGATAGAGGATGCCATAGCTTTGCATGACCGCTATGCAACTGCGACACCAACCGTACAGTGGTTTCCGTCAATTGACTTCACTCTGGACAATACTGCAATCGTTCAGGTCAGCCGCGATCTGACTTCGGCAACCTATACGAATAATCCGGACATACTGTTTCGTCTACTGCTGCAGGAAGCAGACAATCTTCGTGAGAATTTTATCGAACCCTTGGAAACCGAGGGATTCGTAACTGCAAACGAATCCGCAGAAAGTACAACCATTCACCGTTCCGATATAGACGGTTACAGAATTGAGTTAATCGTTCAGAGTGGACGTATGACAGCCTTGCAGGCTACCGCGATCGCGCGAGCAGCACAGGACTTGAGAGATAATCATGGCATTACGTTGCAAGTGATAGAAATTCCGTGAATATTCACTAAGTAATTCCAACGGAATTTCTACAATTGCCGGATTTAGATGACTGCCAGTGCCAGTGCCAGATCAATATTCGAAAGGGTCAAACAAATAAAGTAATGCCAAATATTTTCTTGAGAAAAAGAAATTCTTTCCGGTATCAGCAAATAATCCGGGTTACGTACTAGAGTAACCTGAAACAAGCACACACCTACCCGACAGGGTTTGTCAGTGTCGGGTAAGTGCGTGCATTATTTTTATTGAATAATTCAGACTGTCAAACTATTTTGCAAAAACGATTACATGGTTGATTGCAAAAACGATTGCAAAATCAGCTACTACATTTTGCACTCAGCTGCATACACATCTGAATGATTTTCAAGCGCAACACCAATAATTTTGTTGGTGAATACATCACCTTCCTTAATTACTTCACGCGCATAGATTGTTTGTACCGGGTGCTGGTTAGGTCCGAATGAAAAATCACCACGCGTGCTGTCGAATTTCGCAGCACGTAGTGCATCACGAAATGCATCTGTTTCAGAAGGTTTCGCCTGATCCAGTGCCGACAGCAACAGATTTGCTGTATCGAAACCCTGGCTCGCATAGAGTGAAGGTAGTCGGTCGTATTCCGCCTGAAAGCTTTCAACGAACGCAGCGTTTGTTGGATTATCAATATCCTTATTCCACTGGCTGGTATTTACCACTCCCATCGCAGCATCACCCACTGCCTGCAAGATGCCTTGATCAAAACTGAATGCCGGCCCAATGACCGGCAGGTCAACACCACTGTCCGCATACTGCTTCAGAAACGAAATACCCATACCACCCGGCAGGAAGAAGAACACACTGTCAGCACCACTGGCACGGATTTGTGCAATTTCCGCCGCATAGTCTTTTTGGCCAAGTTTGGTAAACAACTCACCTGAGAGCCCGCCTTCATACATTCTTTTGTAACCGGTCAGTGCGTCCTGACCTGCAGGGTAATTGGGAGCCAGAATAAAACTGTTTTTATAACCGGTTGAATTAGCATAGGAGCCAGCCGCCTCATGCAGATTATCGTTCTGCCACGCGACATTAAAGTAATTCGGGTGACAACCTTTGCCTGCTAAAGCAGACGGGCCCGCATTGGGGGACAGATAGAATACTTTCTGGTTTACTGCCGCAGGCACAACAGCCATCGCCAGGTTCGACCAGATAATGCCAGTTAGCACATCGACACGTTCTGACTGAATCATCTTGTCTGCCAGCTGCACGGCGATATCCGGTTTACGCTGATCATCTTCGATGACTACTTCAACATCATCTCGCCCTGATTGTTTAATCGCCAGCATAAATCCATCACGAACGTCGATACCAAGACCGGCACCGCCACCCGACAATGTTGTGATCATGCCAACCTTGACGTCCGCCAGCGCACTGGTGGCGCAAAGAGCTGACACAGCTGCCAACAGTAAATGTTTTTTCATTGTTTTCTCCAGAATCTAGTTAAAGCGCCAATCCGACCAGTTTTCGGACGCTTCGGAATTCGTTAAAGATCAAGCTGAGCCCGATGACTTATGTTATCACTGACGGAGCGCCTATTTCCGGTTCAGTAGCACGGAATTGGTAGTTTTCGGAGTGAAAACGTCGGAAATACGTAGCTCAACGCGCCAAGGAAACTCTTTGCAAACGCAAGGCGTTGCTAATTACAAGCACCGATGAGCAGGCCATGGCAGCTGCTGCCAGCATCGGTGACAGCAGTAGACCGAACAGCGGGTAGAGCAAACCTGCAGCCACAGGGATACCAATAGCGTTATAAGCAAATGCGAAGAACAGATTCTGTTTGATGTTAGTGCGCGTTGCTTTGGCCAGTCGCAATGCCTCTACCAGTTTATCAAGGTCAGAGTGCATCAATGCAATGTCGGCGCTCTCAAGTGCCACATCAGACCCACCTCCCATTGCAATACCTACATCGGCTATGGCAAGCGCCGGCGCATCGTTGATGCCGTCCCCAACCATCGCCACGAGCTGTCCGCTACTTTGTAGTTCACTTAACAGGGATAACTTATGCTCCGGCAACAGTGAACTGTGCACGTCGCTAATTCCGAGTGATTGTGCTACCTGCTCTGCAGAGCCAGCGTTATCGCCGGTCGCCAACACAACCTGAATACCCTGTGCCCTGATTTCTGCAAGCGCCTGCTTCGCCGTCGGTTTTATCGCATCCTGACAAGCTATCAAGCCTGCAATTTCATTGTCGATGGCGAGTAGAACAACTGTTTTTGCTTCGGACTCCAGTTTATCCAGATGCTCTATAACCTTTTCATTCCCGGCAATCACCACACCCGCCTGCTCCATAAAGCGCCGATTGCCTAATCGCAACATGTTACCCGCAGCATCAGAGCGGGCTTGCACGCCTAGACCCGGTATTGACTCAAATTCAGTCAATGCATGGTTTGTTTGCAGATCGATAGCGGTATTTTCATTGGCGGCCGTGATGATAGCCGTCGCCAACGGATGCGTGGATCCGGTCTCAAGCGCAGCTGCATAGGACAGAATGATATTTTCAGTTGCACTAGAGGTCTGCACAATGTCAGTCACCACCGGTCGCCCTTCAGTCACGGTACCGGTTTTATCCAGAACGATTGTTTTGATTTGTGCCAGTTTATCGAGAGACGCAGCGTCGCGAATAAGAATACCTGCTTGCGCACCGCGCCCTGATGCAATCATGACGGACATTGGTGTTGCCAGCCCGAGTGCACACGGACAGGCAATAATCAACACGGAAACAGCCGCGGTTATTGCAAACGCCAATGAAGGTACCGGACCGAGCCACCACCAGAATGCAAAGGCCAGCACCGCAACCAGAAGCACAACGGGCACAAAAAAGCCTGCTACCTTGTCGGCGAGTGCTTGCAGTGGAGAACGCGAACGCTGCGCGCTGGCGACCAGTCCGACAATACGACCGAGTGCCGTGTCATTCCCGACCGCCTCCGCGTTCAATACCATCGTGCCATCTATATTGATGGTACCGGCCGCGACCTGATCGCCGCGTGCTTTAGCAATCGGCATTGCCTCACCGGTCAACAGACTTTCATCGGCACTCGTAACACCCTCTTCTATTATTCCGTCGACTGGTATGCGGTCACCGGGTCGAACACGCAAACGGTCACCCGGGAGTATGTTGGCAAGCGGTGCACCGTATTCTTCACCATCGGGCAACACGCGCCGCACAGTGTCAGGTGCAAGTTCGAGCAGTGCGCGAATTGCATCACCGGTCCGTTCACGCGCTCTAAGTTCGAGCACTTGTCCAACAAACACTAACGCAATGATCACGGCAGCCGCCTCAAAAAATACAGGTAGTAGTCGGTTTTCCTTATTATTCGCCAAGGCTGCGACAAGCGTTTCAGGGAAAATCTGCGGAAACAGAACAACGGTGACACTAAACAGATAAGCGGCACCGACACCCAGCATGATCAACGTCCACATATTCAAGTGGCGAGTCAGCACGGATTGCCAGCCACGTTTGAATACAGGTGCCGCCAACCAAACCACAATTGGCGTCGCCAGTGCCAACTCCAACCAACGCAACGTTTGCTCGCCAATAAACTGCGCGAACGAAATACCCAGCATGGGCCCCATCGCAATGACGATTAGCGGTAGTGCCAACGCCAGACTCCACCACATGCGACGGGTAAAGTCATGCAGTTCATGATTCGGCTCGTCGGTAATACCTGATTCAGGTTCCAACGCCATACCGCATATACTGCATGTAGCGGGACCTATAGTCACAATCTCCGGGCACATCGGGCAGGTAAAGGTTTCCTCTGCCTTACCTTGCTCAGCGAGCTTGTGTCGATCCGTAAGATAGAACCATGGATCGTCAGCAAAGCGTTCACGACAACGAGACGCACAAAAGTGGTATCGCTCGTCACGGTAGTCAAACCACGGCTTGTCTGCATTCAGGCGTACGGACATGCCGCAAACCGGGTCTATCGCCACCGGAGAACCATCGCTCGTATGCTGCTCAGACATCACAGCGGAACAGTTATCATGATGCGCGTGCGACATGGTCATGCTCGATTGTCTGCGATTTCCCTTGTGTTAACAGCGTTAGTTGCGCCATAAGCTCGTCTCGACGAATAAGCGCTTTATCGACATTGTTTTGTTTAACGTGTCCGAACCCCCGCATACTCAACGGTAGTTCAGCCAACTCGGTTAATGTGTCGTAGAGCTCGTTTCGAACCGATGGAATCTGGTCGATCAGATGCGTCTCTATCATTTGTCGATAGTCTTGAATTAAACGTCGCTCCATACGGCGCTCTGATGTATAACCAAACGGATCAAACCAGGTGCCGCGAAGAAAACGCATTTTTGCGAGTAACGCAAACAGCCTGAACACCCAGGGACCAAATTCGCGTTTGGCAATTCGACCAGTGGCGCTGTCGGGGCGTGACAACAGTGGCGGCGCCAGTTGCAAACGGGGTTCAAAGTCACCGGTAAACTGTTCATTTATTGATTGCATAAAGCTACTGGAGCTGTAGAGTCGAGCGACTTCATACTCATCCTTATAGGCCATCAGTTTAAAGAGTCCATTGGCAAGTGCACGTGTCAACGGCTGTCCCTCTATAACATCCTGGCGCTGGATAGTCTCGATAAAATCCCGGTAACGTCTGGCGTATCGATTGTTTTGATACTTTCGCAGGCGCTCAGCCCTGTCAGCAGTCAATGCATCGACAGTTTTATTGCTGCTCTGCTCAGACATATCGGTTTGAGTAGATGCGGCGACGATCGATTCTACAGGGCCCGGATCGTCCACCCATGCACGCCCCCAATCGAACGCCGCGAGATTGAAATCAACAGCCACTGCGTTTAGGGTTATCGCTTCTCTGATAGAGTCGGAGGTTAAAGGGATAAGCCCGAGCTGGTAGGCCACACCCAGCATAAACAGATTGCTACCGATACTGTCATTAAGAATAGCTGTGGCGATACCGCTCGCATCAACAAAGTGACCGTGTTGTTCCGCCAAAGATTGTTCGATGCGACGACGCATTAAATTAACCGGTAATTTATAGTCCGGATCGCGCGTAAATTCACCTGTCAGTCGCAGCGTCGTGTTGATCACTGCGTGGCTCGGAAAATCACCGTCTTTTCGCAACAGTCGAAGGATACTGTCTTCGCTACTGACCAGCTCATCGCAACCGAGCAACAAATCCGCACCGGCATCAGCCAGACGGATTGCCGTTATGTCATCAGGCGTAGCCGCAATTTTTATATGCGATACCACAGCACCGCCTTTTTGCGCGAGACCTGCCATATCAATAACACCACACCCTCTGCCTTCTATGTGCGCAGCCATACCCAGCAACGCGCCGATGGTGACCACACCCGTGCCCCCTACGCCGGTCAATGCAATCGAATAGGGGTTTTCAAGTGAAACAACAGCAGCAGGTTCTGGTGTTTTCGGTACATCAATGCCTGAACCGTGATCGCGTGATCGCAGTTCAGCACCTTCAAGCACTACAAAACTCGGGCAGAATCCGTTGATACAGGAAAAGTCCTTATTACACGCCGATTGATCGATTTGACGTTTGCGTCCTAGCGGCGTCTCAAGCGGCAGAATGGCAACGCAATTCGATTGCACGCCACAATCACCACAACCTTCGCACACATCCGGATGGATATAAGCACGACGCGGCGGATCTATCATCGTGCCACGCTTGCGACGTCGGCGTTTTTCAGCAGCGCAGGTTTGTTCGTAAATCAAGGCGGTCGTACCCGCTACTGTCGCCAGGTCTTTTTGCACCTGCATCAGCTCGCTGCGGTTGAAAACAGAAACGCCAGCTGGTAGACGGTCGTTCTCGACGTTATCCGGTTGATCGCTGACAAACACCAGCTTTTGCACACCGGCACTGACCAGTTCCGCCGCAATATCGTAGGGGCTCATACCGCCTTCGTGCGATTGCCCACCCGTCATGGCAACCGCATCGTTGTACAATAATTTAAAGGTAATATTCGTCTTGGCGGCAATTGCTGCACGTATAGCCATAAGACCGGAGTGGTTATAAGTACCATCACCGATATTTTGAAACACATGATCGGTAGAGGAAAAATGTGCTTCGCCTATCCAGTTAGCACCTTCACCTCCCATCTGTGTACTTCCTTCTGTGTTGCGATCCATGATCTGCACCATCCAGTGACAACCGATACCGGCGTAGGCACGGGAACCTTCCGGTACCACCGTAGAACTGTTGTGCGGACAGCCGGCACAGAAATACGGCACACGTTGGACGGCCATCACATCACGTTCCCTGTTCAATACGTGGTTGATGTTATCGAGACAATCCTGCACCGCATTGTTACGCGTCATGTTCACCACCCGGGTACCGATAACTTCAGCAATTTGCATCGGATTTAGCGCGCCTTCCGGTTGCAATAACACAGCCCCGTGTTCATCAAGCTTACCAATAATCTGTGGGCGCGTGATGGCGTTAAACACAAGATCCTTAATCTGAAATTCGATTAGCGAACGTTTCTCTTCGACAACGATTAACAGCTCGAGGCCATCGGCAAATTGCCGGATTCCTTGTGGTTCCAATGGCCAGGGCATAGCTATTTTGTACAAAGCAATACCCAGCTGATTACAGGATGCCTCATCAAGTCCCAGCTCACGCAGAGCCTGCAGGGTATCCATGTAAGACTTGCCGGTACTGACAATCCCGATGCGGGGTTTTTTGTTTGGGGAATCTGTTCCAGGAATCGTTACTTGATTTAGCGCGTTTTCCAGGACATAGGCTTTTGCCGCCTCAAGCTTGAAGCGATGCATTCGAATTTCCTGTTCATGGCGGTTATCGCCTGGGCGAATATTCAGTCCACCGGGTGGCTCAGTAAATTCAGGTAGCCGGTTATCAAATATCAACGGAGAATGAATCGACGCGGTTGATTCAACATTATCCTTGACGCATTTCAGCCCGCACCAGACCCCGGCATAACGTGATAACGCAAATCCATGCAAACCAAGCGAGATCATTTCGGATACATTGGCCGGATTAAAAACCGGGATTAACGCATCCATCAGCGCGAACTCACTTTGGTGCGCCGTGGTCGAACTTTCACAGGTATGATCATCACCCATTAACACGAGCACACCACCGTGCCTGGCGGAACCCGCCATATTGGCATGGCGAAATACATCGCCGGAGCGATCAACACCAGGGCCTTTGCCGTACCACATCGCAAACACACCGTCGAAACGCCCGTCGCCACGCATCCCCGCTTGCTGTGAACCCCAGACTGCGGTAGCAGCCAGATCTTCATTAAGCCCCGCCTCAAAAACGATGTCGGCGTTTTGCAAAAAACTTGCTGCTCGTTGGAACTGTTGGTCAACTGCACCGACCGGTGAACCACGATAGCCACTGACATACCCGGCCGTGTTCAAACCGGTATTTTTATCCAGTGCACGCTGCATTAACGCAAGCCGCACCAGTGCCTGCGTTCCCGTCAGGAAAACATCCGGGCGATGCACATCGTATTTATCTGTAAGAGAAACGCGACGACCGGTCATCGTGAAGGTAGAAATCTCGGATCAGTTAGTAGACATTGCAAGACATGCGCAGAGATCGGACAAGAACAACACGCGTTCTGCTGGCTAGCATGCTTTGCCAATGCTTTCACACAGGTATGATTAAGTAATGGCACGGACAGTTTCGCATCACCCATTATAGCGTGGCGTAGAACTCAAGAAGTGTTATAAGAATAGTACAACGCAGGGTCAGCGTGCAGGACTCGGCGTCCCCGATCAATTTTGAGATGGCTTCTAATAATCGCAAAACACGCTTTCAAAGGCTGGAGATTGTATGCCCACCGTCTACCGGTATAACAGTGCCTGTCATGTACCGGCTGCGTGTGGACGCCAACAACAGCAATATTCCATCAAGTTCAGAGAGTTCCCCATGACGACGCATAGGTGCACGTTTGAGAATTTTCTGCCCGGCATCACTATCTAGAAATTCGCTGTTCATTTCAGTTGAAAAATAACCGGGAGCTATCGCATTCGCGCGAATATTGTAGCGCGCTAATTCCAACGCCATCACCTTGGTCATCTGAATCACAGCTGCTTTACTGACCGCATAACTGGCAGCCCCGGTAAGCACGCGCAAACCAAGGACCGATGCGATATTGATAATGCTACCCGTGACATGATGCTCCACCATTTGTTGCGCACAACGTTGAGCTACCTGCCAGACGGCTTGCTGGTTGGTTTCAATGACCTCATTTGTGGTCTTGTCATCTGCATCAAGAAAAAAAGATGTTTTTCCGATTCCCGCGTTATTAACAAGCACGGCGACCGGCCCCAGGTCGGTTGCAACCGATTGCAGAACCGCATTTATATTGTCAGGTTCAGTGACATCCAATGTGTAAGGGTGCAGACTACCGGCAATGTCGGTATCCTGGTTGATCTTATCGCGTAGCGCTTGTAATCGTTCTTCGCGGCGCGCAGTCGCAACAACCGTGCAGCCGGCATGTGCCAGGATTGTTGCAAAATGACGCCCGAGTCCCGAGGACGCACCGGTAACCAGTGCCACCTGTCCAGACAATTCAAAATAGTTATCAGCCAGTGTAGAGGTCGTTGCCATCATTCAAGAGTGTTTTAAATCGTCAAACAGATTGTCGCACCAGTTTGCATGGTTAGCCATGGCTAACCGTTGTTCGCCACATCAATTGCAATATCTGCAAGTGGCTCAACAAACTCAGCAAGCTTCGCAGCCTGCGGGTTCGAGGCATTACCGTCCACTGCTCGTTTTGCCACGCCTTGCAAAATCGCAGCGATACGAAAGAGTCCAAACGCCACATAGAATGGCCAGTGTTCAATACGAACACCCGTCCGATCTGCAAACTGCTCAACGATAGACTGTTCATCAGGAATGCCCAACGCTTTGACATCTTTACCCGCCAGACCGGACATATTAGCCATACCCTCAGGCACACGCATTTGCATGCACAGATTGGCAAGATCTGCCAACGGGTGACCGAGCGTTGACAATTCCCAGTCCAGTACACCGGATACCTGATAACCCGAATCGTCGTCAATAAATTTCAGGTTGTCGAGACGGAAATCGCCGTGCACCAGCGCAACCAACCCGTCGTCAGCAGGCATATGTTCAGCAAGCCATTCCATTATCCATTCCATGGATTTAATGGTTTTCATTTCAGACTGACGGTACTGACCACTCCAGCGCTTGAGCTGTCGTTCGTAATAATTACCGGGCTTACCGAACTCACTTAAACCAATGTGTGCCGGTTGAATAAGTGCCAGTGCAGCCAGTGTGTCGATCATGCCCTGATAGATTTCAGCACGCCGCTGTTTTTCAATATCCGGCAAAGCGGCCTGCCAGAACGTAGCGCCCGGCACGTAGTTCATAACGAAAAAAAGCGTACCCAGAATAGATTTATCCTCGCACAGGCAGATCATTTGAGGTACCGGAACTGCCGTTTTTCGCAGCGCTGACATCACGCGGTATTCCCGATCAACGGCATGTGCGGATTTAAGCAGAATGCCCGGCGGTTGTTTACGCAACACCAATTGCCGGGTAGAGCCTTCCATGGTTAGCAGGAAGGTCGGATTGGATTGGCCACCACTGAATTTTTCGATACTGGTTATACGACCGACAGGCGCAGACATCTCCGCGCGCTTATCGAAGTAAGCCTGTAGCCTGTCACGATCAATCGTATGAATACTGTCAATAGACGTTTGGTGATCACCCATAAAAATCAGCTTTAAGCCCGGAGTGTACTGCGCTCACGAATCAGATAACAACCCAACTGATTGATGCGCACTTGATCAGAATTATCCATGGTGCGACAAATACGCTCATACAGATAACTACCCGCCAGAATAGTAGCCTGACTGACACCGGCTGTACCAAAGAGTTGTATAAAGCGAGATCTGACGTTTAAAACCCAAAGAGCATCATATACCAGCCACCCTGTACCGGGAATCACTTTAGAATTCTATTGAACGATATTGAATTCGACGGAACGACGCAGCGCAGCGCGATTGCCAACATACACTGTAACGTCAAGCGACTGCGAGCCTATGCCAAGGGGTACTCCTATAAAATCACCACTGTGATCACCAAACAGGGCATACGGGAAAAAGCTCTCGTTCCGAAAACGCGCGCGTCCATTGAAGTCGAACTGAACACGAGAAATGTTACCGACTTGCGTAGTCACAAAGGCTTCTATATTCAGCTGGTTTTCACCCGCTTGTTGCAGACTTATTTCATCGCCATCATCTATATCTTCGTAACCAGCGACGATTTGATTAGTACGCGCATTTATCAGTCGTAGCAATATTTCATCTTGCGGCTCTTCAGGTTGCTGTGCAGATGGTGCAACTGCGCCGGTGTTCTGACCATTGGTATCGTTGGCGGCTATAGGGTCAGATAATACAGGGTCGGGTGAAGTAGCATTTTGCGGCTGACTAACCGATTGTGGGCTAACATCATCATTGGAAATCGCAGACACTGCCACAGTGAGCGATTCGGAAAATGCTGAAACGTTACCCTGATCGTCAATTGCACGGATACGATAAACATAGCGTTGTCCGGCTTGCAGGTCAGTTTGATACAGGCTGCGCCCATCGATACGACCCAGAGGCTGACCATCTCTGTAAACTTCATATCCGACCACCAAGCGGTCACCGGTTGATGCATTCCAGAACACCTCAGCTGCTGTGGCAGAGTAAACCAGACTGCGTAAACCATCAGGGACACCCGGTGGTGTCACGTCGGTCGGTTGTTCAATCACAACAGATGCAACAGTTGAATCCGGTATCGTTACAACCGGTACTTGTGGCACTTGATCACCAGAAGGTAGTGCTGCAGCTGGCGCGAGCACCGTATCAGGAGCTGGCTGCAGGCTTGCGGTGTTCACGGCATGAGGTGCTGTGAAACCCGAACGTTTATCTTCGTTGTCGACTGCGCGGATCTCATAGTTATAACTGACACCCGGTTGCAGGTCTGACAAATACAGACTCCTTGCATCAAGTCGCCTGAATAGTACACCGTTGCGGAAGACCTCGTACCCGCTGACAAAACCGTTGTCTCTGGACGATTCCCAGAATAGTTCAGCATCAGTGGACGAGTACACGCGACTCCAGACGCGCGGAGGGATGCTTGGATTGTCCAACTGACTGGGCAACAGTTGCTGGCGCTGCGAAGGAATTTGTCGCGGCAGTGCGTTACCTGACAATTCACCGGCTGAGGCAACGGGCTGATCGGACAAACGTACGGCCAGCGTATACGACGAGTTACCACCACCCTCGACACCGACATACCAGCGGCCTGCATTCGACAATGAAACATTACAGAGCTCGTCGTCAGTACCGGCACTGCGCGGCGCGCATTGCATCACATCATCTGACGATGTGCGTTCCGGGATTTGGTCCGCCGCAACCAGTAAATCGACATTCGACTGCAACTCGGAAAGTACGACACTCAGGTAGGCGCTCTCCCCACTCGCCAGTACTTCAAACCATTGCCGTTGGTTACGCTCTATAGCGTGCTTAACCGCCTGATTAGACGCGAGTCGTGGCTGCCCGACCTGAACCATCGTTGAAATCGAAGGAACGCCACCTCTGATAATAAACAGCATATAGTGACCCGGTGGGGCGACGGTTCTACCAGCCGGGGACAACAGTGACAATCGGTTTCCGTTTTGCTGTATCGCCAACGGCACAAGTCGTTGATCCTGATTCTGTGAATGCGTAACGGAGCCCAACTTGATCAGGTGTGCTTTCTCAATGGCAGCATCACTATCGACACGAACTTCAAAACGTTCGTCGTAATTCACTTTTTGCGGTGACGAAACTATCCGCGGCCTCGTAGCCAACTCTCCATTACTATCAAAAAGATAAGGTGGAGAGAACACTTCGGCATTCTGTTCGTGATAACCAAGGAACGAACAGACCCCGCAATATCCACCACCAGCTGACAGAACACGACCGTCCGGCAATAAAAGAGCAATGGAGTGATACTGTCGATCGATTGCCATCGGGTTCATTAACTGCCAGCGACCGGATTCCGGATTCCAGATTTCCGGTTCCAGGACACCGGTATACTTATCAACCAGTTCGGATCCGCTAAAATTTCCGCCCGTTGCCAGCACGCTGCCATCTGCAAGAATTGTCAGATTGTGTTGCCGCCGACCGAAATGCATATCACTCGTTTCGGTTGCGCGCTTGCTTTCAGCGTTGACTACGACACTCGATCGCCACGAATCACCACCACCCGCCACCAGTATTCGATCCGGTTGGTACATCGCATAGGAACCGTATCCCCGGTAGCCATTGCCATCACGAACAGATTCAACTTCCCAGTGTCCGTTATTTGATGTATCGATGGTACTCAATAAATCGTGCGGTCCGAAGTACAGCACATCGCCGTCGGTCGCGGATTGAAACCATTGGTAATCCCCGCTTAGGGAATACGGTGGCAACAAATTCAGCGCACGCCACTGTTGGTCGAGCTGAAACACCTCAGCCAGTGGCGTCGGTGCATAACTTCCACCCAGCGTCAGCATTTCACCATTCTCCAGCGGTATAACACTCGAATACCAGCGCGCAGCGTGCATGTTCGGTAACCGCGACCAACTGTTTGTAGTCGGATCATAAACATTGGTGTTGGTGAGCGGACCGTTTCGTCCACTGGGCTCACCGTCACCTCCGGCAAACAACACTCTACCGTCCCAAAGATGTGCAGAACCTGCACAGAACAGATCAGTATCAGTGTCGTTATTAGCATGGGTATGAGTACCCATGACTGGATCCCAGACGGTTACACGTGTGGTAGTGGTTGAAGCGGTGTGTGGATCTTCATCAAAATCATCAGGCGTTGCATCCCAGGCCAATACCTTTCCATTGGGCAGCAAATTAGCATGCACTGCCAGCACCGGCCATTCGTCAACAGCTGACCAGCGCCCCCCTTGTGCAACACTCGCTCGCGCTGATTCAGGGTGTTGTTCAGTTACTTTAAAAGAACCGGAATCAGATATGCCCCGGTAGTCATCCTCCTGGCGGTTTTCCTTCTGCACCTCATGAGCCACCGACACAGTGCTAATTGCCACGGCGACTGACAAAGCAGTCAGTTTTAGTATTACTGTGCGTGTCGGAGACCAACAGTCAGCAAACCAAGAATGCCCCAAACCTGCGGTATACACAGTTCGCGAGAACTTAAAACCAGTCGGGTGTGTGTTTAATCGGGTACCGGTAACGTCGTTGTGACGCTTACATCTATTGGAGCAGGACATACATCGATTCCATGAAAACTGCTGAATACCCTAATAGGTATAGGCAGCAGATCAGGAACATGCAATAAACGAAAGATTAGATGCAAGATATTGAAAGTTTTAGAGTTTTGCAGGTTAAAGAATTGACCCGTGCATGCTGAGAAACGCTTAAAGACTACGCGAACCGATCAACTTGTTCAGTCGACCTCAGCAACCTGTACTGATTGATCGGCCTGGTATTTCAACAGTGGTCCGAATTTCTTGAACGCCAATGCTTCGAGAATTATGCCGTTAGTGTTCGCAGTTATGATGCTGTTGGTTTCACCACTGGCCTCGTAAATACCGGAGTACCAGCCACGCTCCGGATTATTAAGCGTGTGCAAACGACTGATGAGCTTACGGGTGTAATCGGTTTCATATAACATATGCAAACCAAAAGCTGCTTTTGTACTCAGAGTGGCAAATTCAGAAGCATCATTGCCGTCCTCCGTGATGGTGTTCCAGGCCTTGCCACCAGTGAAAATCGTGTTGTAGACAAAATGAGGCTCGCGATCAATATTGTCTTCACTGACGGCTGTCAATTTACCAGTAGACTCATAGCGCAAACGTTGTACTTCATGAATTCGCCATGCAAGCTCAGCGGATACAGCGTCCCACCCAAACTCGATACCATCAAGCACATAAGGTTCGGTGACTACATAGTTGTGCGCATCATATTCCTTCGGGTCGCGTGCATCTGTCGCAACGTCTATACCGTAGATTGAAACAAGCTTCATATTGTCATCGTATTGTCCGGCCCGTGATGCATCCCAACCTTCAAGTAACGACGCTTTGGCAGCGTATTCTTCGTAACCCAAACGCCCTTCCTGTACCAGTTCAACAATCGCATTTGCGACAGGTTGACTATCTGTATTCTCAGCATCTGATGCTGGCGCTTCACTGTTGGCCAGACGCGCTCCCATCATTTGACCATTGCTGAACATACTGTCCAGATCCCAGCGCGCTGTGACGCGCTGAGTCGCATGTGTAAATTCCGGGTAATGGCGCGACAAAGTATGCAAAGGAACCAGAAAACGTGCGATGTCGAGTGCTGACCATCCGATACCCTGCTCTGTTGGTTGATTGTTATAGTCAACCATTGCCAGTGTTTCGGTGTGATAAACCTTGTTCGGCAGACGCCCGTCGAACAACTCGATGTTTGCCAGAGATTCCAACAGTTTCGATGTGCGTGTGTAGAACATGTCGTCATCGACAATACCGAGCCTGTGCGCACTCACCATACCGAGTAGGTAGGAAGACAGATCCCACAAAGTGGTAGATGGATAGTAATCCGTCGAATTGACAAATCCTGTAGACGGCTGGTAATTGTTATTAAAATACTGCCAGGCAGTTCGTGCCCATTTTCTTTCAAGCGCGGTTAGATCTCGAGGAGCCTGAGGCAAAGGACGATTGTCCGTAGCTTCAATCACCGGGCGAATAACGATTTTGTCTCCTTCTGAACCGACACTGATGAAGGGTTCTTTTGTTTTGTGCAATGCCTTATGAACCAGTGTTTCTTCGGGTTCCCAAAGTTCTAACCAAATGACAAGCGCAAATGACAACAACAAGCCTGTAAGAAAAACGAGGTGGCTACGTGCTTTGATCAGATTCTGTTTGAATTCACTCATTGTACGCAAATCAGTTAATCTGTAGCGATATCGGTTTGCTATATTCGAAAGAAAACCAGAAAGATCTCAATCTGTGCAACGCCTGTGCGGCGCAGTATGACTGTGATACCCAATTTAAATTGCTGTAGATGAATAGCCTTTAAGCGGCTTTAGGCAACATACTTCCGCCATCCATCACATCGTCTTCACTGACCTTATGGTTAGCGGCATTACCATCCGGAACTTGTCCGTAGTTAACCTGACTATCTTCCGGTTTCCAGAGTGCCGCCCTGATAATTCCCGCCATAGCAGCAATATTGTTTAACCCCCAGAAAGTATTGAGGACCAGGGCTTCCATCGTGTGTGTGCCCATGCCACTTGCGTGCATAATCCAGCCATAGGTTATCCCGAGTGCAGTCAAGACAACTACAGCCAGTTGCGGGTAAACCAAATACAGAAAATTTCCTTCCTGGCGGAGTTTTGGCGTCACTGTAAACGAAATCTTTTCACCCCGAAGCACTGTCCATATTGCACGTAAGTTCAATGGGAAGAACGACAGATAGCTGAATTTCGCTTTCCTGCTGGAAATACCCCAGGTCGAAAACATGGACGCGAGCTCGTTCAGGATTAAAAACGGAATGATATGTTTGTAGAAATCTACCGAGTATGCATCAACAGGTGCTACAGCAGAAAACAGATAAATAATCGGTGCCACGAGAAACACAACATTCCAGAGACCACCGAAATACGACCATACTGTAGCGCTATACATAGCCCGCTGCTTCCAGGACAAACCCTTGCGAAACAGAAAATTGTCATTCCACGCAATATCCAGTGTGCCGCCAGCGTATTTAAAGCGCTGCGTTGTCCATGTCAGTAAATCCTGAGGTGACAACATTTTGGATTCCACTTGTGGATGCAAAACAGACTTCCATTCGCGCTCCGTGTCGGAATGAAGATCAATGGATGTATAAATATCCTCTGACACATGAAATTTGTAAGGCGTCAATTCCTCTGCCTGAAGCGATGAACGTTTTAATCGTTCATGATCGATTGACAAGTCGCTATTTTTGCCACCGGCCTCTTTACGTAACTTGTGAACTTCTTTATCGATTGATTGTTTAACCGCATTAGCATATTGGCGCAGTGCGACCTGCATCACGGCTTCACGCCGATGCACTGATCCTGCGCCACAGCAAAAGGATGCATTTGCCCAGTTGCGACGCCGTAAAATAACGTCATAAAACAACTTAGGATCATTTACAAAGGGATCGTGTCCAACCTTGACCGTACCGACGATCTTTTCAATCAGACGACCGCCGATAACACCTGGTTTGCCAATTTTTCGTCGACACCATTCCGTTAATGGGATGCCTTCAGGAAGATCAAAGAACCATTGCGGTGTTTGCACCCACGCCACATCCGGATCCCTGAAATAGCCCATCGTGTGTTCGAGAATGGTAGGGAATGGGCGCGTATCAGCATCACAGATGAGGATAAAATCGCCAGAGGTTTGCTCCATTGCATTGCGCATATTCCCGGCTTTGAATCCAATATTGCTGCTGCGGGTTATATAATTACATCCAAGCTCTTCCGCCAGTGCTTGCATCTCCGGCCGTTTACCATCATCCAATACATGAATTTTCATATTAATCGGATGTGGATAGCGAATGCTCAACGCGTCTTCAATACTCAGACGAACGAGTTCCGGCTCTTCGTCATAGGTCGGAAAAAATACATCAATCGATAGTCGGCGAGGCTTATCTTCTATTGACCCTATAACTTCTGTGATACAGCCAGGTGCTGAATTTTGCTGAACATCTTCGGTACGCCAGAGATTAAAGCTGAACAAAACCAGACCAATGAAAGCCCCGGTCTCCGCTAGCACCAACGGCAGTGCGAACCACAATGCTTCAAAATTAAGTGATTCGGTCCAACGCCATTCAATGTACCAGGCACCGATCACGACGGCCATCATCATAAGAACCTGAGCAAGAGCCTCAATACGCTTATCGTGTTTCAGCGGAGGCTCCGGTAACCGGTGCTCGAATTTTTCGAAGTATCTATCCACGTGTTTCTGTATTGTTAACCAGCGTTTGGCAATGCCTGATCAGACGCACAATCAATAAAACACACTAACGTCAACACATTAGCGCCATCTATCTGGTCGTAGCGAACTTCATCGCAAAGTTTGGCCACTAACGATGCGCCCCATCCGGAAACAGGCAAATCCGAGATACTATCGCCCGGGTTTTGAACTTCAACATGATCCGATGTGTAACGCTCAACCACATCGGGGTCGAGTTTTTTGCCAAAATCACGAACCTGTACTTCAGCACTGTCGCTACCAAGACAAACGCATATCTCGACTTTGTGTCCTGCCTGATTCTGGTAAGCATGCTCTATGACATTGGTGACAACTTCAACCACTGCCAGCTCAAAGGTCGCGATACGGTGTGGCTCCAGCGCAGTACCTGCTAGCAATGCAGACAGGGCGCGCCCAACAAAAGCAACCAGCGACAGGTCACTTTTGATCGTGAATTCAATTTGCGGCTCGTTCATTTACAATCATCTCGACGGCATGAGGCTTTTGAAATTGAAATGCGAAAATCAGGCTGCCAGTTGTTGCAGACCATCATCACGCGAATCCGTTATTTCAAACACTCTATCCATATGCGTTAGCTTGAACAGCTCTTTAACTACGCCACGCAGATTGCAGACAATAAATTCGCCATCTTCACCAACAGCTTTTAATCCGGACACAACTGCACCTAAGCCGCTACTGTCCATAAACACAACCTTATCGAAATCCAGCAAAATTCGTCTTTTGCCTTGATCGACCAATTCTGTCACTAATGTTTTTAGTTCCGGTGCAATTGCTGCATCCAGGCGCTCAGCCTGTATTTCGATGACAGTATTTTCCGCGTGATCTTCAATTTCGAAATTCATAATATCTTCCCGTATTAATGGGGGCCGTTTAGCTTTCCTGACTGACCATTTGAGCTCGTCAAATTGATCGTCATATCAGAATCATTCATTGCGTCAGCTGTTGGAGCTGAGTGCAATTTTTCATTTCTTAAAAGTTCATTCTTGGCGAACGCTGGTATTTCTGAAAATTCCAGACATACCATTGAAACATCATCATCAAACCGCCCTGATCCGTTCCATGCAATAAATTCCCGATCAAGCACGTTGTCGATTTTCTCAATCGGAACACTAAAGCAGCGCTCCAACGCACGATTAAGGCGCTCGTTACCGTAAAGCTCTCCTTCATCAGACGTGCATTCAACAGCGCCGTCGGAGTAGATAAAAAGACGGTCACCGACATTAATGTCTACTGTCGTTACTTCAAACTTTGCGCTTTCGAACATACCAATCGGCATACCACCACCGCCAACTTCAGATACAGAGTTCTCACGTGCAGAACACAATAGTGGTGGCGGATGGCCAGCCTGCGTAAATGAGACTTTACCGTTTTCCAGATCGACGACACCAAACACCATCGTAAAGTAACGCCCGCAGGTATCAGATGTTGTAAATTGTCTGTTCAGATCCTCAATTATTCGTAACACAGCCTGTTCAACACTGGAGGCGTTACGCAGATTGCGAACACACATGCCCTGAGCTGAAGGATTCAACTGATTATTGACAGCAAACGACGTTAACGCTGAAGGTATGCCGTGACCCTCTACATCAACTATGTAAAAAACCAGTTGTTTTTTACCTACCAGAAAATAATCGAATATATCGCCTGCAAGAAAACTTGCAGGTTTAAATAGCCAATTCGCAGCAACACCGTTTAGGTATTGTTCTTTTGGCAATAGATCAAACTGCATATCTGCTGCTAGTTTCAAATCCGCAGTTACACTCTCTAGCGTCTGTTCAATTCGTTCATTCGCCTCTTTCAGCCTGGTATTGCGCTGATCGAGCGTTTCCTGCAACTCCAGTACACGTACTGCGCTGCGTAATCTGACGCGTAGCTCTTCAGGGTTTACCGGTTTGTTAATAAAGTCATCAGCACCGGCATTTAGCCCTTCGATGAGATCTTCTTTATCATCCCTGCCCGTGACTAACATCAGATACAGATATCTACCCTGGATTTCCTGCCGAAGTTTTTTAAACAACATCGGCCCGTCCATACCAGGCATCTCCCAATCACAGAGAACCAACGACACAGGTTCCTCTTGTAACATGCGCAAGCACATTTCCCCTGAGTCGGCACAAAGCGTTTCAAAGCCAAGGCTTCGGGTCATTTCCGAGATGATTAGCAATGCAGCCGGATCATCATCAACGACAATCAATTTCATAGCGACCTGTAGTTGTTGTTGTATGGTCGAAGTATCTCTATGTAGTGGGTAGCGCCTGCTTGCAACTGCAGTGAACTACCGTATGCAGTGGATGTGACAGGGTTCAGATTATTCACAAAATGCGGTAACAGATTTGCACAGAAGTACCAGATCGCAGACTCGGCGATAGATCGCTATCCAGAGAACACTACAGATGAGCAGAGACTGGGAAAGGAAGAAAAATCCGGAAAGAAGAAAGCAGGCTACCCCATGATAGGTGCCGCAGGCGACTCAGACAGCCCGGGAAAGTCCAGCCGAGATAAACACCGCGCGACAACCTGGATCAAAATATCAGATAAAACACGGTGACTGCAGCAGTGAACAATATGCTTACGGTTGGTTGCTTACTCTTACCGGAGCAGCGGGTTTTAGGTACGCATAAAACCCAGATCGCTAACTGAGAAATTTGCCAGATCAGGAAATACACCCGGAATATCAGATTCCGGAATACCCATCCACCGGGCAATTGTTGCACCGTACTGCGATACCGAGATCGTTGGAATAATCCGCCCGGCAAATTGACCACTTTGATCGCCAGTATCATCCGCATTATTGGTTGGACTGTAATCAGGCAACGTACCAACAACCCGACCACCCTCTACTGCACCACCAAACACAAACGCATGCCCTCCCCAGCCGTGGTCGGTGCCGTCACCGTTCGATGTCAGCGTGCGTCCGAAGTCTGATCCGGTAAACGAAGTCACGCTTTCGCTTTTTCGCATACGATCTATTGCCTGCTGGAATCCACCAATTGCATCGTTAAATTCGCTGAGTAACGCAGGCAAGCGCCCCAGCTGCTCTGAGTGAGTATCCCAACCGCCCATCTGTACGAAGAACACCTGCTGTTGCATACCAAGCTCTTCGCGTGCTGCAATTAATTGCGCTACATAATGTAGTTGTCCGGCGAGCTTATTGTTCGTGTTAAAACGAAAATCACTAACTGGATTGTTCGCCAGTGCACTACGCAAGTTTGTTGTAGCTGTGAGCGCTCTTTCATAGGCTCCCCCAACTTCCTGCTCCATGCGAAAGGATGAACGCGATATCGCATCGTTGTTGCCTGCGACCAGAGCACGACTGATCCTGCTGAGCCGGTCAGTTGGAATCCAGTCAGATATATTGTTGTAACCATCCATATTGCGTACAGGCACAAGTGCGCGAAGCGTAATGTAATCTGTATTAATTGACGACTGCCACAGGTTCGTCCCGGAAATCGAAAACGCCGGCGAGACTTCAGATCCCATATTACATCGAGCCGCATAATCGGCTATGCGCCCACCCCATCCTATACCCGCACTGCTGGCGACCGATCCTCCACCGTTCTGCCAAAGCCTTTGCTGCGCATCATGTGCAAACAAACTCTGCGGCAGTGATCGTTCAGCCAAATAATCCTGCTGTGTTGTCGGGCGAATCAACGGACCGCAATTGGCTATGACAGCTAACCGGTTATCGCGATAAAGGTTGGCAACTGAATCGATCATGCTGTTAAACGCAATCGGTCCAAGGCGAGTATCTGTAGCCTCAAGAAGGCTCTGTTCATTGACCGCCAGGTTGGAGCGGACCGTGCGATAGTCATCGTACCGGGAACCACCCGGGATAAACATATTGAATGAATCCGCGCCACCGGCCAGAAATATACAAACCAATGATCGTGGTCCGCAGTTAGATAATGCCTGAGCATTCACGGTCGGCACCGGTGCCCCCATCATCGAGACACCAGCCATCGCCGGCATAGCCGCGAATGCTTTCAAAAGTTTTCGCCGCTTTGTGTCTATGCGGTTTGAGGTTGATGTCGCCATAGTTCTTTCTCTAAGCGTACTACTTTGTATTCAGTGGTTTCAGCGTTGCACACTGAACGAAGGGGACGAAAACGCCAGAAACAATGCATCCTGAGCCCGCGCAAAACGGCCACTGGTGTTCGAAGATAAGGGCCGGATCACCGACGTTATATTTGCCCGCAAAGAGTCCGGCATAGCACCAGCAAAAAACACCAGATCCAGCCAGTCAATTAAATCACTGGTATCAGCAGCCAAAGATGCGGGTCTATCCAGATTTACCAGTGTGACACGTGGATTATCTGTGCCGAGATCGGTATCGGTGGTGAACCGGTACAACTGGTGATGAAAATTCGTATGCACGCGGGCTGAATTAACCTCTGTCGTGATTTGTATTTCCGGAGCAACCAAAGTATCCGAAGGTGAGATGGGGGTATCGGGCTGATAAAAGTTAAATACAGACGGCGAACGCATAACCGCCTGACCGGTTAATTCATCCAGCCGTTCAAGCGACAGGTCTGCATGACGGTGTACACCACCGGATTGCGGCCCTGGCACTGCATTGAGCGCTCGCCACACATGTGCCAGTCGTATTACCGGCTCACGGACTTTACCGAAATTTTCAGTATCAGCGATCGAAAGGGTACGCGCTTCGCTATCAGTCAGTATTGCTCTGACCAGTGCTTGCAAGTCACCACGCTGCCCTGCACCATTATCGTTGAAAACACTGGCCACCCGCGAGATATAGTCAGGTGAAGGGTTACTGGTTACGAGTCGCTGAATCATTAAGCGCGAAAAGAATGGGCCGACGTTCGGATGGTTGAATATATTATCCAACGCCATTTCCAGATCCTGCCGGGGGCTTTGCCCAGCAGGTAGAACCATGCCGTTGAGCAGGCGCTTTTCACCGAAATCATGGAACTCATCCACCGGCACCATAGGCGTTTCAAAATCCGAAACAGCGATACTGACGCTATCGAACCGTGTAGCTGTCGCATAGTTCCAACCGGTGAACACACGGGCAAATTCTTCTACATCTGTTTGTGTATATACCGGCACGGGTGTGTTGCCCTGCAGGACAAGCTCGCCGTTCAGTTGCAGTAGATTCAGACCCGTGCTGAACAATTGCAGCACCTCCCTGGCATAATTTTCATCCGGACGTATATTCAGTGCAGGATTCGCTTTCTCACTGCGGATATGGGTTAGATAAACACCCATTGCCGGATGTAATGTAACTTGCTCTAGCAGTTCGCGGTAATTGCCGAACGCATTCTCCGCCAACATGTCATAGTAATCTGCCATGCCGAATTGACGGTTCGCTAACACGCGGTCGACATCGGAAACCACGAATATCTGGCTTAATGCGAAGGCAATACGCTGGCGTAATTGGTCACTGCCGTCGAGCACGTTATTCCACCAGATCTCATGTCGCGCTTCGCGATTACTACCGTTGCTGTTAGCGCGGGTGTAGGCGTATGTGCGCGAGACAGGCGCGTTAAACTGTTGCTCAAACCAGGCGTCTGTCCCGATACGCAGATACTCCTGAATATCCGACTCACGGGGGCCAAAGGTTGCCTGCATTAAGAAACGTGATGCGTCTCGCGCGGCTGCATCGATAGTGAGACTACCAGTAGTGGCAGACACATTGGTGGCGGGCGGGGTTGTTACATTTGTACCGGGCGTTGAAGAGTTTTCGTTTGGCGCAACACCTGATACCGGTTGAGTATCAGCACCGGAAAGCTGCACACCACTGTCAGAACAAGCAGCAATAGACAGTAACACCACCGCGCACAGAACTCTTACAAGACAAAACGGCAAGCGTGTACCGCCCGGCTTGTTCGGCGCCTTGTACCTGCCGTTGATCAGATGTAATGCTAAGAAATGCAATCTGGTTACCTTTTATAATTCAGCCCGACAATCTACCGGGCGACAATAGCTGCTTCGTTCAGTGCTTCAGTGGCATGGGATTGCAGGTCGCAGCCTCTAACGATTTTGGCGCTACCCACCCAGCGCTTTTCGCGGAAACTGCGCGCAGGGACTGTGAGCTAACCTCTAAGTATGCCGAATTCGGCACGCTAATTGGTGAAGTAGTGTGACTAATTGTTATGTACTAACTTGTTTGTCATCTGAAATATAAGGTTTTGTGCACCAGGCCGGTATTCATGCGCTACATACCCGGTACGCGCGGCAAATGCTACGGGTAGGCTGGACAACCGGCAGCCACGAGTCGGCTGCTAAAAAAAGACAACAAAGCCCGATGATCGCCTTTCTGTTGACGCCACTTCAGCTATGCTTTGGAGTGCGTGCATGTTTCCATCAGCAACTTGTAAAACATCCTTGAAAAACAGGCCCAGACTATGAAGTACGTTGTACCTGTACCCTACCAGGCTTTCCTGCCAGTCGCGGGATCGAAACACCGCTACCCGGTAAAACGGGTTTACTGCGTCGGGCGGAACTACGCAGCGCATGCGATTGAAATGGGCGGTGATCCCGACCGCGAAGAACCATTTTTTTTCCAGAAAAATCCAGACAACCTGGTGATAAACAATGGTGATTTCCCGTACCCGGATAAAAGCCAGGATGTCCATCATGAAATTGAACTGGTTGTTGGTCTGGGTAATTTGCCAATCGACGGCGCCAAGAATATCTCACTAGAACAGGCAAATGATTTTATCTGGGGTTACGCCGTGGGTATCGATATGACCCGGCGTGATTTACAAGCGCAGTGTAAAGAGCGCAGACGCCCCTGGGAGGTAGCTAAGGGTTTCGATCATTCAGCACCCTGCGGTGCTATACATGCAGTGACGCAAACGGGTATTTTATCTCAAGGTGAAATTTCGCTGAAAATAAATGATGACATCCGTCAGCAAGGCGATTTAAATCAGCTAATCTGGAAAATCCCCGAAATCATCAGTTACCTGTCAGGATTATTTCGCCTTCACAATGGCGATCTAATCATGACTGGCACACCTTCCGGTGTAGGACCAGTCGCCGCTGGCGATCGACTCACTGGATGCATTGCCGGTCTCGACGACCTGCATTGCCGGGTAATCTGAATTAACGAACAATAAAACTCTTTACTCATCTGCGAATGCATTCGGTGTAATTATGCAACTTAACCGATTTGCCGTCGGTTAGGCGTTTTGCACGCCATTGCATGGCACTGTCTTTGCGTTTCATCCGGTTATCGCTATGGAATCAATGAGCTTTATACAAATATTTGTTTTGGCAGTCGTGCAAGGGCTGACTGAATTCCTGCCCGTGTCGTCATCCGGACATCTGATATTGATACCGGAACTTACCGGTTGGCCCGACCAGGGCATCACCACAGACGTGATGGTCCACGTCGGCTCTCTGTTCGCGGTTATTGTCTACTTCTGGAAAGATGTACTGAACCTGCTCAAAGGAACGGGTGAATTGGTGCGCGGTAAAATGACCGACAATGCCCGCATGGCACTCTACATCGCGCTTGCAACCATACCGGCGCTGGTGTTTGGCGCGCTGCTTAAATTCAGCGGATTTCTCGACAGTATACGTGGTGTAGAAATCGTTGCCTGGAACGCGGTGATATTCGGTATTCTGCTTTGGGTTGCGGACATAGTCGGCAAGCGAACAAAGGTGATGGAGCACATGACACTATCGCCGGCACTGGTAATCGGCTTCGCACAAGCACTGGCTTTGATTCCAGGCACAAGCCGCTCGGGAATTACAATGACAGCCGCACGGTTTCTGGGTTTTGAACGCGCAGAAGCCGCGCGGTTCTCTTTTCTACTCGGCATACCTGCAATCGCAGCAGCCGGTTCATTCACAGCTATAGAACTGATTCAGCTTGACGGAGGTATCCCCACCGATGCCATTATCGCCGCAGTACTCACCTTCTTTGCCGCTCTGGCTGCAATTGCATTATTGATGGCATTAGTCAAACGCATCGGTTTTTTTATATTCATGGTGTACCGCCTTTTGCTTGCTGCTGTTTTGTTTGCTGGGCTCTATGGGCTCATACCCGGGCTTCAACTCTAAACTGGGTGCATAGACTGTTGCAAAGTTAAAAAAACGGGTGGCATTGATCGGCTGTTCATAGCTAGTGGTTAATCAAAACTGGGGCAACACCAAAGGTCCGTCCTGATCGAGGTCTGAGATTGCGGTTGTAATGATCCATGTAGATCGTCAGATGATCAGCCAGTCGGGTGATCCGTTTGGTGGTGTTCCAGCTGCGTCGGAACAAGCGACTGATGTTCGCTCTCAGCATCGCGAGCTGGTGATTGACACAGAATAACGGATCCCATCCCCCTGTCTTCAATTCTCCCTGCCCAACAACAGCGGCTTTCATGCTTTTGTGCCGTACATGCGTGGCCTCAGGCAGAAAACGTTTGATCAAGG
>CALFCF010000099.1 GCA_937951345.1 uncultured Granulosicoccaceae bacterium | reverse complement strand
CAATGCGTTTGCCAACGATTGCGCATACAGAGCTCCATTCTCATAATGAAACCACCCAAAACCCGCATTCGCTGCACCTGCTCCGCTTACCTGATACGTACCATTCGCACTCGCATAAGATTCAAAACCCGTTACTACTTCGGTCAACATTTCCGACAGTGTATCGTTAGGGACTTCTAGTTCAGGAAGAAACGTGACCTTAGGCTGCCAAACCCGCACATAATCAATTTCGAACTGATAAGGAAATTCACTTTCAACAGGCGAGCTAAACGGGAAGTTGCCCCCGACGGCCAAGTTTAGAATCGCATACATATTCTGGCTCGATACGCTCGGGCCGGTGTGTGTGTGTTGTTTAACACCGTCGACGTACCAGTCGATTTTTCCGGGTTCCCAGGCGACGCCATAGGTATGGAACGTATCCGCAAATCCGTTTGTGGTATTTGATGTTGTCGTCCAGCTGTAGGAAGGGGGGCCACCGTGTTTGGGCGACAGGTGATAGGAATGCACCAGCTCATTCGGGTTTTCACCGCGCAGCTCAATTACATCAATTTCGGGTTGTTGGTCGACGTAATAGCCATTCAACAGCCAGAACGCTGGCCATAGACCATCACCTGCGGGGAGTTTCGCGCGTATCTCTGCGTAACCGTGGGTAAATTTAAAACTGTCGTAGCTGGTGATAATACCGCTGGTGTACTCCGGCAGAAACGGCGCGACAGCCAGGGTCGGATCATTAGTCGGATTGGTGTATTCCGGGTTGTTGTAGGCCTGGCTGTTGCGCCATTCGGGGTGTTCGAGGAAAGCACTGCTGGCAATGCCCGGCTGAGCGGGCAGGTCAGAAGACGCGACAGGTTCAGCAATTATTTTTAGCGTACCGTTGTCGACCTGCAGCGGATTATTCACGTAACCCGCATGGGTATCGCCTATATCCGGGTAGAATTGCTGCTCGTTGTTAATTTGCCAGTATGGACCCCATAAGTGGTGAGTATTCCATTTTGAGGTATCAAGCGCGTTGCCATTGAAGTTGTCTTCAAACATCAAGTGATACTGGCTGTCCAGCTGCGCCTGCGTAATGGTTGCTGGCGTGTTCTTCTGGTAGACCCTGATGTAGTCCAGCTCAAATTCAGCCGGAAATGGCGTGGTCGTATCCGGGGAGCCCGGCCAGTTACCACCAACGGCCAGATTGGCCAGTACGTACATCGCCTGGTTCGGGATTTCGTACTCCTGATAAGTCACCCGGCGTGTTTCTTCGCCATTGACATACCAGACAATTTCCTTCGGGTCCCAGGATACTGCGAAGGTATACCAAGGCCCCGTGAAATCGCTCCCGGTAGTTGTGAAGGAAGGCGTCGAAATCAGGTTATAGTTATTTTGTGGTTCGAAGTAGTGATAGGTGTGATAAACCGTGTCTGAGTCATGACCGAGAAATTCCATAATGTCTATCTCGGGCACATCTTCAACGTAAAAACTGGTCAGTAACCAGAAAGCCGGCCACAGGCCTTGGCCGTCCGGTAATTTAACGCGTGCTTCGGCATACCCGTGGCTGAACCGGAACGCATCGTACGATGTGATCAGGCCAGACAGGTAATTAACATTATCAGGGTCGTAGAAACTGTCGTCCGGATCATTCGGATCATCACCGTTATAGCGGTACTCCGGGTAGTTCAGCCAGATGGGGTCATTTTCAGGTGGCCGTGGCGGCAGCTGGCTTTGGTCCTGTACAGGTGTCGCGATGATTTTCAGCGAGCTTCCTGTAAATTCAAACGGGCTCGGTGTGTTACCCCCATTGCCCTGCATCGCATCAGCGTTAATACCCAGCTCGTCAACATAAAGCTGTTCTTCGTTATTAATGGGCAGATAGGGGCCCCACAAATAACCGGTGTTCCATTTAGTGGCATCCAGCGAATTACCGTTGAACTCATCTGAAAAGACCAGCGAGAAATCACTGAGGTCCTGGTTCGCAAG
Source organism: uncultured Granulosicoccaceae bacterium (assembly GCA_937951345.1). GTDB lineage: Bacteria > Pseudomonadota > Gammaproteobacteria > Granulosicoccales > Granulosicoccaceae > CALFCE01. The sequence continues at coordinate 43,216 of CALFCF010000099.1, read as the reverse complement.
CAATGCAGTTGGCAAATAGCTCATTGTGGCTAGCAATAAACTCGATAAACCCAACCCACCGCTAATTTTTTTTGCTAGCCCAATCATTAGAATTTAAACCTTGGATAAAGGGATGTTGTGTTGCACAGCTTGTGTTGCACAGCGATTAGCGCACAACGGGTTAAAAGCCTGACACTCCCGTCACTTTACCGTGAATCGTACCGGTAAGAAACGTACATTTGAGTAATATGAGGATGGATTTGTATAAATATTCAGGTAGATTTTATCTAAAAATTTATAAGTAATTGAAGCGCACGATCGCCTGCTCTGGTTACGATCGCGTTCCGCGCAGCGAATGCTATAATACTACTATTGATCGACTGCACTTCCGGTAGCACCGGGTAGAACCTTTATACCAATTTTGCGAAGCTCCAAGCTTAGGGCAAACCGGAATTTCAGCGACTTTTTTAACAAAGAACCCGGCAGCGCATAGCGCTCAGTGGGTGCCAACGATAGCTCCCGCTCAAAAACCTGTCTGGCAATAAATTGATGCCATTTCCTCGCTATCCAATTACGGGGTCGTCTGTTCTGTATAGTCGATACCGGGTAACACGGGGTAAGGCCCAGTAACAATTGTAGCTCCGATAATACGCCTAACAAGCTATCCGGCTTAGATCCGAGCATCGAATAGCCTTTAGTTGCATTGCCTTGGCCCACCTTGCGGGCAAGGAGCTCAAGCTCAACGTAATCACGCAACCGAATGACATTTCGGTGCGAATTAACCAGTTCATGGCTGGCATGCAGTGACGCAATCCTGAGCTGGTCATCTAATGCAGGTGACGTTAATCCATTTTGGATTTTGTCCAATGCGATGGCGCGCGACAACACATCTCCTGCCGGCAGCAAACGGGCAATTCTTGGTTGACCCAGCGCACGGTGGACTTCCACAATCAGGCTAAACGGAGTTTGCCCAATTTGCAGAGCAAGTGGCTGCAAATGATGGTGCAAGTTATAGAAGGGGTTGTTGTCCCCCAAAAAACTGTATCCGGCATTCAAGAGCACTTGTTGCGCTTCGTCAGCACGTTGTGCAGGCACCAGGATATCCAGATCGCCAAGCGGACGATACGAGGCATTCGGCCAAAGGTCATCAAATAGTCTGCACGCACCTTTGAGCAGGCACACCTCTATGCCGGTTTCAGCTAACTTTTCACCGATTACACGGAGTTGCTCACGCGCGCGCTCGGCGATTACCGTATTCGCCATGGTGCTTTGAGCCAATTTCTGCAGCGCAGTTCTCAATTCACCTTGCTGCGTCACCACACCTTGAGTGACAAGCTTCTGTAAAAAAGCATAAGTGATAGGTGCAGTGCCAAACTTTCCGGCAACATCAACAAGCGTCTCTGATGAGAGTTCCGCTAACCGGTCAATGTTGATGTGCTCGGCCAACTGCACTGGCTGCTCGGCGTCACGGTAGAGAAATTCCTGCACAGCCTGCACACAGATGTCCACTTCCAAATTTCCAAAAGAAGCAACAAATCCGGATGAATGTTTACGCAAATTTACAGTTTCCCTTTTCTTTATCAGCAAGTGTCGGTGACGAACAACACAGCTACTCTTTTTGTAAAGTTTACACTTGTTCCGCCTAAACACCGGTGACAAGCGCTTGACGGTGCGCGAGGCGGTAATCTAATATCTTTTCGCTGTTTGTGAAACCGTCTGCGAACGTAAGCAGATGAGTAACGTTTTACCTTAATTAAAAACGTTTGAATCTAAACACCCTGAGAGTATTCAAAATAAATGAAAGACGAAAACGAAAAACAGTTGTCAAAACCTCGCAAATACGAAAAACCCCAACTTAGTAATCTTGGAAACTTCGAAGATCTAACTAAAGGCGATGGTGGTTCACGACCAGACACAGGGTCAAACACCCGACAACCAGATACTAGAGGGAATTAAATCAGGTTAGCCCAACGAGAGGCGTATTCAGTATCTGAATACGCCTTTTATACGTAGAAGATGGCGCAGTTTCAGATCCGGTTCCTGAAGGTAAACTAGAGTACAGTCACCTACAGTACAGTCACACCCCAGCCTTTTCTATCTTCCTTTTCTACCTATCTTTTCTAGATATCTAATGTCGACCAATAACCAGGAGAACGAAAACTTAAACAACCTGCCCTGCTTAAAACCAAAAACGACAGACATCAAGAATGCCCTTACACCATTCTCGTAAAAAAACTGATTACCCAAAGCAAATTTTTATTTCTTAATAAAACCATATTGGCTTTACCATAAGAATTTAATTAACGATCCTTTTTAGCTGGTGTAGGCTGGCGAATTGGTCAATACTTTCCCGCCATCGATGCGCAGCATTACTATCTTTGCAGTTTTCATTACCGGCCTGGCTTACGTTATCCTTAACATTCGCGTTTACTCCCAGCGCGTGCCGGAAAAAAGACTTACGGTCACGTTTTTCAATCCCTTCGGGTAGACACGAAAACAACGAATTAGAAAAATCCAGCTGTCTAGTTCCACCCATCATACTAGCTGCATTTGACAGCATGCGTTTCGCAAACTCAGTGCGTTCATCGCAAACGCGAACAAGCAAACCGGCAAACGTATCCAGTGGATCATCATCCGGATAGGCGGTTTGCAATTGTGCAAGTATAGAATGCTGATCGGGTACATTGATTAGCAGCGCTAAAAAATACCGAAGCTCAGGATCGCTTGTTAGGTTGCGCATTTCTGTCAGCTCGTCGATGCCGTTCAGCTCTTCCAGTGCATTTACAACTGCCTCTGCAACGGGTTGCGCTATTCCGTTGTCTACCAGAAAGTCGGGCTCCTTGACTATATCTTCCCTAAAGAGCTTTTTTCGATGGGCAAGAATCACAACCACAGCCTCAGATACGGATATTTCCTGAAATAGATTGCCGAGCACATCATACGTCTTCTGCTCATCAACACTCATCAGTGTGTCGAGTACCCAACCGCAATAATTAACACGACCTTTTCGCGCAAGGTCTAACTGATTGACAGCGATGTGATTTTTATAAAGCGTAAACTGGGGTGCGAATTTCGGGTGACCGTTGGTTCGAACAACTAGTGTGGCACTGGGGTGATCCAGATGATAAAGACTGTGTGTCATCGCTGACCCAGCCTTTATCGGGCGAACGTCACCGACGCTTAGCTTTTCGAATTCGCGGCAAGTCACATCGCCTAACACTAAATCTGCATTTACCTCTTCAGAGGCATTAAAGTCATACAAAGCATGAAAACTTGAACCCTGAACGACCTTGAATGCCCCACTGAATGAGTGCTGGTGTATCGCAGCAGTAGCATTGGTCCAAACGAGCAGTTCAATGTAAAATTCCTGACTTCGATACAACTGGATAGGCCAGTCGCTGAAACGATGGCTGGGTACACTTGGATTTGCCAGACTGACAGACGCTAACAACTCTGGCGCCCAGGCAAAATCGAAATCCAACTTTTGCAGATGATCTACAGCAAGTGCGGTGAAATGCTCTTCATTCGAGTGCAATGCCTGGTATTCCTTGCGAAGGCTGTCACCGAGTTTGCTTATAGCTTCCAAATCCATATTGCAACGACAATCCCGTATCAGTTAAACGAATCCGACCGTGATGAATCCGACAGTGCGAAGTGCTCAGTAGCAATCAGTAGCGGTAATAATCTTTACGAACACAGGCCTCATTTTAAGCGCCGACAAATAAACCTGAATCACGCTTCTGAAAAGCTGTTGACTGTTATGTTCTGAATGACGGCTATTATATACTCTCACTTGTTGAGTTTTCACAATTTGGTGTTGATCGACGCCGCAAATATCGAATATATAAATTGAATCTAATCCTCAACTCAGCACAGGCTTATATACCTCAGCTCGTTGTCGCAACACTACTGTCATGCGTGGCCAGCGTCGTATTTTTAATCAACCCCTGGTTAGCCGGGCAACTGGCCGCCAATCTGCTGGATGCTGAGAACGCAGCAATAACTATAAACCAGTTGTTTCCATTCTGGATGGCGATACTGGTTGTTCAAGCTGTGGTCACGTATGTATCCCAGCTTTGGCTGATAAAAACATCCGACCTCATGTGGACCGGGCTATTAACGCGTACATACAAATCCCTGCTTAATTTGCCATTAAGCTATAGCGAATCGCGTAAGAAAGGAGAAATTCTGGCGCTCTTCCAGAATGATTGTCAAATAATCACGCAATTCACCACCAATGCGTTAACGGCCATCCTACCGCAGACCGTTACATTCATTGGTGCACTCGTACTAATTTTCACTATTAGTCCACGCATTGGGGTAGCTGCAGTTTTACTTTGTACAACATTCGTCTTTTTAACAAAATTTCTAGGAAGAAGTGTTCGTGGACTATCAAAAAAAATGATAGAAAAATATGCCAGAATCTCAGGCTATCTGACTGAATCGATTGCATTACTACCCACGATCAAAACCTTCGTTCTCGAACAAAAAAACCAAAACAATCTGAATCAATTAACCGACGAATACATTCGAGTACGGCAACAGTTTAATGCACGACAGTTACGTATTCAGCCGGCGATAAAGCTCTTAGGCAGTATTGTTGTTATAGGTACTTTGTGGGTGCTTTCCAGTACATTATCCCGAAACCTTATGAGTATTGCGGAACTCACCAGCCTGCTGTTATACGGCCTGCTTATGGTTAGCCCAATGAGCACAATGGCTTCATTGTTTGGCCGTATGCAAAATGCATTATCAGCAGCGGAAAGACTGGAAGAATTTTTTGACGAAAAGAACGAAGCTCATTACTTTGCGCAACCCGCTGATAATCAGACCAACTATAAAAATGCGGTATCGGAAGTCGATAGCTCCCGGGCAAGCAGCCGCCTCTCCCGTATTGAATTCCACAATGTCGATTTTGCCTACGACGCTGCGCACCCGGTTTTAAGCGAATTTAATCTCACTATTAATTCAGGTGAGACCATTGCCATTGTTGGCAGAAACGGATCAGGAAAAAGCACAATAGCCAAGCTTTGCCTGGGATTAATGCCGGTGACAAGTGGTCAAATCAGAGTCGACAACCAGCCTATCGAGAACATCGCGCTTTCAACCCTGAGGCGGTCTATTGGCTATGTCGCACAGGATGCACTTCTATTCAATAACACTGTCAGAAACAACCTGATACTGGAAGACTCGCAATACGGAACTCTAGCCGAGAGAGAGCCAATTGATGATGCGCGCCTGGAATCAATACTGAACAGCATTGGAGCTGAAAACCTGATAGCTGAACTGAATGACGGGCTGGATACGTTGATTGGTGATCAAGGAGTGATGCTCTCCGGAGGCCAGCGACAAAAAATTGCGTTGGCTAGGGCAGTGCTTAAAAATCCGAGCATTTTAATCCTCGATGAAGCAACCTCCATGTTTGACCCGGAATCCGAAAAACGGTACGTCGAAGCATGTACCGACTTGTTGCAACGAGCAACTGTTCTCCTCATAACACACCGGCCAGCCAGTCTGGGTCTGGCAGACAGAACAATTCAACTGTAAAGGCCGCAAACGCGGTGCGTACCTGAGGTTCTGCGAGGTATTGATACGTGAATTTATTCCTGCGCCGGCAGGGGGCTCAACGACGAAAGGCCTGAACTCATCAGGCCCTTCGGTTATTTTGCTTACATCATTCGGTAATTCGACCAACCAGCTATTCTTATATTCGGTTAGTCAGCCACTAAACTGGTTATTTGAGGCCCGCTTTAACGAATTACGCTTTATCGCAGTGAATGCAGACGAAGTGGGAAAGTTATCTACCCAACGACGTACAAACCTACGTCTTTCAAACGGATGTCAGCCGGGATGGTTTATCCGCAACCGTCGTTTACAGGACCAGAATCATTAGGAACCAGAACATCACACGCCATACCTGCGCCACCGCCTTGTCCATCATTTTGCGACCCGGCCATTCCCTGAGTAAGTTCGGCAAAACTGCCGTGGGCGGCTAGCAAAGGCTTGCTGTATTCGCGGCCTGAAATCTTAGTAGTAACTGGTTGTTGCATTATCAAACTCTCCTTTTCAAAGTAAGCAAACGGCGTCTTATCTTAATACCCTAGCCGAGCACATGCACCTCCGCCAAATATATGACATATATTCATATAATGCAAACAAGAATGCTAGCTAACAGGGAATTAAAGTGAATTAAAGTGAATTAAAGTGAATTAAAGTGAATTAAGCCACAGCTCTAAACCAATCAGATTCCAGAGTATAGTCGCATGCGGCGGAAGCGTGTCGACTGATTCGGGCCATCCTGGATGCCTTGTCACACTGGTAAAGATAGACCGAATGCTATCGCCATCGATCCAGCCTTCTCTCTGCAGCCGGGTAGACTGAAAAAATGACTCGAACCAGGGTTCCTTGAGGTGGGCAACCAACGGGTAATCAAAGTGCACTTTGCCCCGTCTCGATCTGACTAAATCGGGCAGAAAACCGGCGTAGCTGGTGCGCTGTAGATGCCGGATATCACTGGCAGAAACAAGGCGGTATTCCGGTACACACAAGAGCTTTTCTGCCAACCGATAATCATAAAATGGATTTATAAACTCTTGTTGCAGATCAGCCGAGAGAAATTCAAAAGATTCCAGATTAATGGCCAACGAACCTGTATTAAACAACTGGTATGCCCGTTCGTCTGCTTTTGCTTTATACCCGGGTAGCCTGCGTTGAAAATCAAACAGGCGATGTGCTTTAAAATCATGCCTGAGTCGAGGCCCTATCCAGCCTGGCAAATTCGAGCGACGCCGTAACTGAACAAGCGGTAAAGGAACGTGCTCAATACATCGTTTTAACGCTGGCGCTACACCCTGCTGTTTAATGGATGTACCTATTCGCCCCCACTGACCGGAAAACAGTAGGTCAAGTAATGTCTCACCGTGTGGAGCGAAGAACTCGTCACCACCCATTCCCATAAACCGATAGTGGAAACCGTTTTTTGCGCTCCAATCATAGGTATCTCTTGCCAATGGCTCCGGTCGGTACGGGGGTACACGGGAGCGTTTCAGCGGTTCGAGAATGTCGGCGTCTACGTCCAGCAAACGATGATCGAATACCTGTCGTTGGAATGAGCCACCCTCTAGTACTGCATCCTGAAAATGAGATTCATCGCAAGGCATCCCCGGATAACCAAACGTACTCGCCAGACAATTTTTATCCGCAGCGTAAAACTTGATGAAACCGGCTAGAACAGAGGAGTCGAGCCCGCCACTGAGTGACAGTGAGAAATTATCACCGTCCAGCAGACGAATATGCTCTTGCATAATGTCGCTCGTACAGTGTTCAATTTCTTCACACCAATCTGTAAACGATTTTCTTTTATCGACCTTATATTGAAACTCATGCCAGGCATCGCGTTTATTTACCCCTGCCTTTGAAACAAGGCGACCACCGGGCGGCAAGCTATGAATATTTTTGTAAATAGAGCGGCACGGTGTTGAAGGTTTGTTTAAAACGCGCTCGGCAAGAGTTTGTTCATCGGGTTCAGCACTTACCGCGGGATGCCCAAGTATTAATCGCGGTTCACTACCGGCGAGTAAAAATCTGCCCCCATCAAGGTACCAAACAGCTCTTTGCGAACACCGGTCAGTGAGCAAGGCGAGCGACTCACGCGACCAGATGACCCCGGTCGCTGTGCCTTCCAGTAAAATATCCTCGACTTCAGGCGCGCCATTTTTACTGCTTACCTGCCGCAATTTGCCCCTGCCAACGGCCACACCGTTTAAATCACCACGCTCCAGTAAATGAGGCTTGGGTTCCCACGCACACGAATGCAAAAATAAGGTCAGACCGGGTATCGGGGATAGTACTTCAACCTCGCCGTGGTGATATTTAAACGCACGCAGCATACAGGCGCGTTCGTGATCGTCCGCGGGTGCGCCATCATATTTGTACAATAGTGAAAATGCAGCCATAGCCTATTGCCGCTCTCGCAACACTTAGACCCCTGAGCTGCTGATGTTGGTTTCAAGCCACTGGCTCATCTCATCGAGGCCTTGAAGGGTTCTTGGGTAATCAATTTTGTGGCCTGACAACTTGGTTGCAAAGGAGCTGACCAGTTGCAGTCGCTCAATGGCTTTTATGTTTTCAGCCGCAGGAAAAAACATCGAACCGGTTAGTGCAGCGCATAGTTCGACACTACCAATCCGAGTTGCCCGAAAATTCTCATCCTGGCCGAGCAAAATCACAACCTGGGCTGCGTGCGAGCTTGATTGAAACGACGTTTCGGTAATATTTACGCGAGTCTTGTAGCCATATTCAGCAACAAGCCCGGCAACGCCGGCGAATAGATTTCCATCCACAGCCTCAGTGTTTCCATCGCTTTCCGTGCTTGCAGCCAGGAGTTCCGTCGTCGTATCGCCCGGATGCAGTCGAAGGCCCGGATAGGCGGGGTGCATAACGCAGGTATTACCCTCAACCGCCAGCCCAACGGCATCGTCGCCCAGAGCCTGCCAGCCGTTTTTAATAAGATGCGCACACAGCGATGACTTCCCTGCTCCGGACGCACCCAACAACAGGACACCTTTACCACCTTTGGACAATGCTGCAGCATGCAAAACATATTTCCCTATGTGAGTAAGCGCGTGGGGTACGGCATGATCGATTATGTAATGCTCATAGCCTCTGGGCCCAAGCTCCATTTTGGGGTACACGGATACACAATTTCCGGAAATATGTAGATCCACTGCAGCATCCAGCTCGAATGCAGTTTCCGGGTTATCCAGCGCACCAATTGATGCGATAACGTCAGGTAGGACACACTCGGAAATTACTTCAAGCGGCAGACAAATTTCACGCGGTATACTGGCAACAGATCCGTAGACCCTGACGAGTTGGTTGTTCAACAGTCAGCACCAGCGACAGATAAAGGGAATTCTAAATAAGCGGAATCGAACGCCCCGTAACGACTGCGCACATCCATGCTGTCGTTAACAGGCGTGTCGTGCACTTCAACCCAGGCGTGAAAATCTTTTGTAGTTCCGGTTGGTGCACCGACAATAACTTTTGCTGGAATAGATTGTCGAACGCAAATTACCCATAGAATGATGGAACGCGCTATGCACGAATTCGCGTTTAAGCGCCATAAACGAACGCCTAAATGCAGTGCACCGGCATAATCAAATGCGCGCTCAATGTCTTGCGGTTCGGTACCGGCCGGCCGGCGATACTCAGCACCTGCTTTGCTGGCAAGCCACAAAGCAGTTGGTCTTGATTTCAGTAACTTTGCTTTTACGGCAAAGTGCAATAGTGGAATACAAACGACGCCCATTACCGCAACTGCCGGCGACTTACCCGTCAGTTTTAATGCTCGAGAAATTCGCGGATAAGAAATTGTCACGCTTCGCGGACTGCGATTAACTGATTATTCAGTAAATTTCCTACCAATTCGGCACAGTCTTCTTCGAGTACTTCCATAGAGACAGAATAGATACTGGCGAGAGCTTCCAGTGTGGACGCTAATGTTTCACCAGATACAAGTCGTCGGTACATTTCCGTGCCGACGGAATTCAGTCCAAAATATTGCTCAGTGTCTATATTAAGCAGCAACGTTTCGTCGCCTACATCCCTTAATATCACATTGTCGGGCTGTGTATATATTGTATTTTCCATAATGAACACTCCACAATCAATGTGACAACACACTCAATGTTTAGCCCAACACACCCCGTTTTGCTAAGCAATTGAATAAGCTGACTATTATATACATTGCGCTAATGTCCACCAAGCATTAAACACCGCAATAACGTGAATTGATTCTCGCAATAACCAGACAAAACACAGCTATTTTTACAGCGCTTTGCTATGCCCGAACATAGTCACAGGAAAAGCTGTACAGGGTCTGCAAAACTCTTACAAAAATCCCACACCCACAGAGCTATTTCTAGCCATTAGGGCATCACCATGAATACCCCAATCCCAGGTCCAGTTTTTCTTCAATCGATAGCACTGTACGGTCAAATCACATTCCTGGCCTGCTGACACGGCTACAGGCGTTAGAAACGGGAGCAGTAATCGACCGTATGTGGGCTTGTGATTGGACGGTTCGGTACGATAACCGATATCCTCTGTCAACACGGTTTCAAACCAACATAACACACCGTGAACGAGCCCGGATTGCGAAATTGTTATCGTATTCTGAGAGCCGAACTTACGTTTTTCTATGTGGCCAGCATCGGAGTAATCAATCCGGTGCCAACACACAGGTTTAGAGAACATCGTACTTTTATCAACAGTTGAAAGACTGGTTGGTGTGGATAAAACAGAGTCCCGATAACTCGACCAATCAGCACCGGGCAGCGACCAGGGTTCACTTACATCCCGGTACCAATTAGGCAGTGAAACAACGCATGCCATTAGCTGATCTTCTTCCGGAATTAGTTTTCCCTTCTCTGTCAATAGGTTTTGACGGGCATACGACATTACCTCAAGGCCGTCACCGTAGAAGGGTGTAGGACCGCGCAGGTCAGCGATAATCAGATCGAACGGCTCTAACTCGATCTCTCGAATATCGGCGTTCAGAACCTCACACCTGGCTTCATATGGTGTGGTTTTAAGCACTCGAGTCAGCTGATTAACCGCCGAGTTAACATCCACTGCAACCACATGATCAGCTCCAGCATTTAGTGCAGCAATGGAAAAAAAACCGGTGCCAGCACCCAAGTCCAGTACACGGCAACCCGGTGCGAGACGACGAATAACTTCAAGATACGCATCGCGACGCACGTGATCCAACAGCATTGTGCCGAAATTTTGAACAGAATAGGACATATCAACTGAAAGGGAACTGCATTGGCACTGGTAATATCGAATGATATTTAATCAATTAAACAAACAAAGGTAACCGCACGTCGAACAAACTCGCAGTCAGGAGATAAAAAATCGCAATGACATAAAGAAGGCGGAAGACTTTTTGAGAATCGTTGGTCAATGCGTATCCCAATATGCAGTTTGCAGATAAAAATATATTCTCATTCAATGACGCATAGATCATTGCAACAAAACCCAGCACCCCAACATGCAACCAACCACCAACACGCTTGTGAAACAATAACGCTAATTCCAGTAAAAACTGAAAAAATAACGAAACATAAGTAAAGAGGAATATAAGCAACAATGTGAATCGATTTATGCCTTGCAGCATAACAGATGTACCAGAAGCATCACTGGCGAGAGCACTTCGAGCTGAAAGATTGTTACTGGTAATAAGCCGCCAGTCCGGATCAAACAAACCAATTACATTTTTATAAATGAACCCTGACAAAACGTACTCAGCCATTAAATTGCCGTTCAAAAAATAGCTGGACGCCAGCTTTTGAATCAGCGCCACCCCCATTAATACAGCGAGCAACCCTAAGCAGCAGTTTTTAAAAAACTCCGGCTCTTGAGGAAATATCATTTGAGCGACAAAGAGCGCTACCACGATATAGAGAATCATAAAACCATGATTGGGAACCTGATAATAATAAGTAAAAACAGACCAACCCAGCAGCGTTAACACAACTAACAATGAGATTGTTTTTACCCAACGATTTACAGAAGCAACAGCTAGTAGCAAGACCCAGGGCAAAACGTAACCAACCTTTGACGGGAAGTGGTGACTGTCCTCAAGCACATAGACAAATACAAGTGCGCTGACCAGTAAAAATAACGTGTGTTGGTATTCTCTTTGAAAAAAAATGACCACAGGATTAGACAGCTTATTCATTCTTTGGCTGCCTCAAGATGCGAATCGGAACTACTGTAAATTCGCTCTTTTAGGATTTGCCGGCGTGAAATATCAAATTTAGTAAAGAACACTTCTAACTCGAAGTTGTTTTCACCATTACCATCCCATTGCATTTCACGCAGTAAGGCCAGAAGTTTCTTCGCCTCAGAATCTTCAGGATAATGCCTGAACCGGTCAAGATGGCGTCGAAAATTATCGTGAAACGGACTTTGAAGAATATTCGAGAGATACTCAGTCTGATAAGCATTCGAAAATACAAGATCAGGCCAAATGCGAAATGTAACCGGCTCGTCTGATTGTATGTTAATCCACACATGATGGTATTTGTAGTGTGGTGCGGTATACATACCGAACCCACCACCCTTCCATGGCGACAATGCAGAGTTTTTATGTGTGTAGATCTGCATGAAAGCGATCAACAAGGCTGAAAACACAAGGCAGTACGTTAGTAGATTTTTGTTCTTGCCTTTGTTAAACACCGTCAGGCTCCATGTTGTTCAGACGATAAAGGTATTTTGTATTTTCGCCTGAACGCTCTTAATAAGATTTACACCCCGTGATGATGCGAGTTAAATTTTAATAAACAGTACAATTATGTTGAATGGCTACACTGATTCAACTTAATCGACACTCTTCATGCGGATCGAAACAAAAGCCCTATAAACGTGCCACCACCCATCAAAATAGCTAAATTCCTAATTCCGGTAAGGGATGATATTGAGCGGAAATAATCAGCCCCACGAATCCACGGAAGCATAATATATAAACATCCCACTAGAGCAGCGATGACAAAGTAGTACAAAAAATCAATTCCTTTTTTTCGCGTTATTGCTGTAGCAACACCGGCAATGACAATTGACAACGCAATTACGATAACGAACGGATTAATGTCTAATCTCCAATGGTTAAACCAGATTTCTGAAAAATTATACTACTGTAATTGGGAATCTGGCTGAGATACCCAATCAGTACGGTTATTGACCTCAGACAACACTGCCGCCCATGACGTTAAATCGAACGACAAAAGCTGTCACTACTGCCACTGAGCCGGCATAGTATTGTAAAAATCAATAGCATTTCTCTCTAAAACTTCTGCTTTCCTGGATTGGTTGGCAACGGTGATCGCAAAAATGATAAGAACTACGTTTACGATGTCGTGCGACCAATAAAAGCGGGCTAAGTCGGCGTGTCATATGTGTTGAATCGAGCTCGATATATTAATTGCGACTCAACCGGGGCGCAGAGTTGAATTATTGAATGTCACTAAGAAGAAATTACATTAGCTATAATATTACTACATTAAGTGGCTTTGGGTAACCCCCACAAGTCTAAACTGGGTGCATAGACTGTTGCACCTTGTTTGTTAAGTCGATGAGCCTGATTGGCAGAACGCGTGGCTTCGCCTGAGTTTTGATCCACACAAATGGGCTGCCTGACTGGAAACTCGCCTTTTCAAGACAAATCCATGTTTTACAAAGCACTTGCAACAGTCAATGCAGTCACTTCACATTAAGTCCACAGAATCTCATTTACCACTGTGTCTGCGCGAGAGCAAGTACACCTGATCGACAAAGCAAGTTAATAACTGCCGGGCGATACCCGACTAGCTTCGGAGGCGACACATTTATTGGTTACGATGGCATTAATGTTATATGTCACCCCGATTGCTCAACAGCCGACATTACTGTTCCCTGAAGGATAGCGGTAAGGTAAGCGCCCATTAGAACTGCCAACAGTACTTGCCATAGACTCAAAAGATACTTAACAATGAAAGTAATACAAGGCTACAAAGAAATGCAGCGGGCAATAAATGTCGCAGATTGAACGCATTCTTTGAATGCCACGATTTGAGGTAAAAACAATGGCTCCTTTTTTATCTCGGGAAAGACGAACGCACATTCTAGAATCAATAAAGGTTAACTCAGCCAGCGTCGTTATTCGTAGCGTGTCGAGCGCCGGCTAAAAACTGAAGTCGAATGCGTCGAATGTCTTAAGTTGTATCAGCCGCGATGTTCCCGATTGTGTCGTCACGCAGTGATTTTCTCTTGTAGCTTGCTCCTGGGCCAGTAATCTCTTGAACGCTTCGAGCACAGACAGTTGTGTTTTGGTCTAACTGATACAGAAAGTATTTTTTATCGGTCACCAGATTGGTGGCTTAGCGTTGGAGGTGTTAACGAACTGCCCGGGTTTTGGGATTCACTTCTGCGAACCAAATATTGTTGATCATATTCTTCGATAATTATTAACACAATCAACATTAATAATTATCGAAGAACAGGTGCGCAACAAAGCCTGATTCTGTATTCGGCAGGATCAAATTCTTCGCACTACAACTCAACATCGATTTTAGTTTTATCTACCTGACTGACTTCCGACTGATCTAAATCATCCGGTTGGTTTGAGGTTTCATACAAATGTGCTTCGGACAGAGGCTGGTGCCGGGTTTCCAGAGGCCACAGGCTTGATGATATTTCGTTAGACGAATGATCATGTGGCGTAACACTCGTTTCTGTTTTATCGTTATCGGTATTTTCTGATAAACCCAGACGTTCTTTCAAGTGAAGAGACAGCTGACTATTTTCTTGTCGAGACCTAGAAACAGAGTTAACGGCTAACACGAGAATGACGACAAAAGCCAGTATGAATGAAAACGCCAGCCAGCGTTTTATTCCTTCTATATTTGGGCTAAAGCCTGAAACTTCGCGCTCAAGTAATGAGCCGCCAGTTAAAATCACATATCCGCCGGCCACCCATATAGCTGAGCCTAAGCCAAACGCTAATTGTCGCCGCGGTAGTTGATAACTTTCCGATATATCATCTTTTGATGCTCGGAAAACAGTCATTGGATTGACTGTTTTCCCCACGAATACAAATAGGCAAAAGCCCACAGCAAAAACTAGTAAAATGTCTGTCATCAGTCAGTTCCATCACTACCGGGTTACTGATAATCTCCACTGACAAACTATGGAAATATGGCCTACCAGTATAAGTCTGATTATTCCTGCAGTGCTTAATTTTCTGTAACACACTCTGACCAGCACGATCGTGAGTTTACTTACCTGTTTCAGATGACCCACGTATTCCATATTCGGGTTCGATTTGTAGATATTGCGGTACACGAAAGCGAAAGATGTCTATCGGTACGCAGAATAGTTACACTCAGCATAATATCAGGATACAAATTTAGCTGGTGGCAAGCTATTGATAGTTTTATATGAACACACCGAGACTCTGGCTTTCAAGTTTGTGAATCAATACCCCTTGGCCTTTCTACGCAATTAAGTGTTAGCGTGATCGCTAAAATCAAACCCAAGCGACCCAGTTTGACACTTGCCTGGAAAGCGATTGAGCAATGCAACAGAATTCTAACGAGCGACGGAATAGTCTTTTCGGTAGGAGGCGCGTTTCGGTTAAATCACGCAAGCTTTTGAAAAAGAAAAACTCCGAAACCGGAGTTATTTTTATCAGAACGAGAAGTATAATTCAGCGGCAAAATCGCTGATTCATCCGCTTTATTGTTGCTCACTTGCCAATTCCTAAATTTACCGCCCGAGTTAGCGTTGCTCGATTATGGGTCTTTTCGACCCTGATACTGAACATAAGCCTGAATTTCTTCCATATACAAGCCAATCGTATCCATACACTATCTTTTGGATCAAAAGCGATACCCCAGCACGGCTTTTGTTTCTGCTCTTTGAATCACTGATGCACGCGTATGGCGGACCTCCCCTTCACAGTCTCGACATAATTCGATACTGCACTCTCAGGTGGTGTCGAAACTCTCAGGTGAACGTGGTCTACCTGCACATTCAACTCTACGACCTCGCACTGCATGTGCTCTGAACAGGCTCGAATGCAGTTTTCTTATTCCTGCTTTTACCGACCCATGCAGCACCGGTTAGCGATATTTCGGCGTCCACACCACTTGATATTGGCAATGTCGCACCGTGGGTGATGGATTTTTGACACGACTCATTGGCATTCCTAACGGTGAGGCTATAGAGATCGCTGATATAGGAACAACCATTGATTCGACGACCGGCCAAGCTTCAGTCCTGTGACCACGTCCGAAGGACATGGAGTTTCTGCGTTGCAACTAAAACAAAGATTTGTTCTGTAGGGTTTTGTTATAGTTACGGGAGAATGCGCTATCCGAATCGTGCTGATCGTTGGCACATACCAGTTATGTTGTCGGGTCGTATTTTATGGATATATTCGTCGTAGCTAATATATTCGTCGTAGCTGTAAAAATTCACGGAGAATTTAATATGTTAAGGGAACCACGGTTTAAAGAATTTGTACACACCAGTTTTATAATTAGACGAAGCTTGTTCCATACGCTACTCTGCCTTTGCACTGGCTTTTTTATCGTTCTTTCCACCCCGTACGCTTTTGCGATGAAACCCGGATCGGGACCAACGGAAGTGATTTGGTCTGAAGATGCAGTGCTGACCATAGAACCAAGTGGCAATACCAACTTAGTGACCTGGGTGGGGTCTCTGGATTTCAGCGTGTTCGGGTACGACGTCCACTATTCGCCCTCCGAACCCGCAACGGCTAACAATGCGACGCGTATTGAAACCGGCGCCAAAGACGGTGAGTGGCTCGATGTAGCGGATGGTTCAAACACACGATGCGTCGCATCAAACTACTATATTCAAGCATACTCACGCGGACGAAAAACCTATTCCACCATGCTGCAAGCGTCGAGCAACTCTGTCGCACATTGCGAGAACACCGGTGGCGGTGGAACAACCGATCCGGGTGATGGCGGTGGCACTGATCCAGGTGACGGCGGTGGCACCCCGGGTGTGTTCAACCCGGTTAATTTAACGGGCACTGACCTGAAAGCACCGTTGAGCTTTTTGTCAAACACGTGTTTGGGGCAGGATCTGCCATGGGAAGATAGCCAAGGTGACAATATCTATTCCTACCTGGGCAAAAACGGGTACGAAAAGGGTTTTTATGATGAATTTGACCAGCTAAATGCTGGTGACTGGAATTCAGCCTACGCCTGGGGTCCGGAAACCATCATCAATAACGAAAGCCAATACTATATCGATAGCCTGGGTGAACACAGTGGTTGGGGTCACACACCGTTTGACGTCATTCAACAAGGCGATAATGGGTACTTGGTTATTCGTGCCATTCCCAGTGAAGCCGCTGGTTTAAGCACAGCATCAACGGCCGGGCAACCGTATGTTTCCGGAGTGCTAACCACACGCGAGAAACATGATTTCGTTCGCGGCTACTTTGAAGCACGAATTCGTGTATCTCCGGGTAATGGCACCTGGAGTGCGTTCTGGTTAAACCACACGAATTTCAGAAAAACACAGAACTCGGAAGCCGATATTATCGAATATCTGGGGCAAAGCTATGCGTTGGATAACACGGGTGCAATAACCGACACTCATGTAACAGCAGCGAATAAAACCTACAATACGCGCGATGCACAATTCCATACCTATTGGCACGGAAAACGTCGTGAGCGAACTGACCTTCACTACACCAACAGCAACTTGAATCCGGATGTTCCCAACGACACGCCGGAATGGTGCGCTCCAGGGTCTGACCATGAAATCAACTTCTCTGAGTCTTTCCATACGTATGGCTTTCTGTGGGAAAGAGACAGGATGATCTGGTTTATTGATGGTATTGAGGTGTTCCAGGTACCTAACTTTAACGACAACCTTTCCATCTCTACAGAGGAGATGTACATTGTACTGAATCTCGCTCTTGGCCGGCCGTTACCAGAGGCTGAAAGCTGGCCGGGCGCACCTGACGACTATACGCACCTACTGATGGAAACAGGTGAAGTTGCAACGCTCGTTGACTACGTCAGGGTATGGCAGCAGCCGTAAACAATACCCGTTTTAAAGAGTTAGATGCCCTTATAGTCAGAGCTTTACAGGTACGAAGCATGATTCAACGTCTTAACGCGCTGAATCATGTTTTCTTTAATCCATTTTCTTTCTTTAGACTAATTTGTAACTGATGGCTAGCGATAAATCGAAGAGCCTTCAAGATAGAGATTAAAAGCAACTAGCATCATATAGCAAGTTGCGTAACCAACGTGTATCCGAAAGATACGAGAAAGACTGTTCCATTTACTGCTATATACAAAAAGCCAAATTTTTTGGCATTTCTTTTCAGAACTTCAATCACTTTACATCCCCTACATCACTATCAAATCACGTGAATCGTGATAAATAGACATTACGACTGTAGGAGAATTCAGCGGCTACCGTGGAATGTAGTTAACTGCTATTATTGGTAATTTTTAACAGATTAACAAAAATTACTAATGTGTGAGATATATAGCAGGGGATATCAAACAGTTAGCAGTAACGAAACAGGCTTTAACCGATCATCGTTATTTTGTTTCTCAAATTTAGAAAGACTAATTTTTCAGAATGCTAACAGGACCATCGTTGTGCAAATCGATATTTGAAATATCAAATTCCATAACAATTTTTCGCGTTAACTTACCATTGTCCACATAGCCATTGTTTCGTTGGTAACTTCTTAAAGCAGTCACCGTTTGACTACCGAAAATTCCGTCTGCCGGCCCCGGATCGTACCCAAGGATTGTTAACTTCTCCTGAACTTGCTGCACCACACTATTGTTGTCCTCGTAGTCAAGCTTGTAGTTAGGAATTTCTTGCCTTTCTGGAACCTTGGCAAGCTGTATTTGTCGCGCAACAGCAGTATCACTGGCAAGCGCACGTTGCTCATTGGAACTGGACAAGGTTGCAACAACAGCAACCTCATCACCGTCATCATTGGAGACAAAGTCAGCGTCGCTATGATAGACATTGGTAGTTTTATCAGATAATTCCAGTGAATCCAGATTTTTATAAGCCGTGTTGTAATAGCTGGGCGAACTCGCGATGGATTCACTTAGATTCTTTCGCGCACCAGTCGTGTTATCGAGCAGGATATTTAGATAACCAAGATTGTTGAGAGCCTGATGGCGCTCACCGATTTCTTCAAACGCTCGTAAGGCCTGGGCCTGATCTCCATTTCGCGCATGTACTAACGCCAGATTGGCCCACGCCTGTGAAAAGCGTCGATCCAGACTCAGGCTGGCTTCAAACATATCGCGCGCTTTTGCAATTTCACCTTGAAGATAGTACGAATACCCCAGGTTATTATGATACTCAGCTGAATTGGGTACCAGTGCCAACGCTTCCTCATAACTACGCATAGCGTCCGTAAAATTACCTTTTAAATCATAGAGTATTGCTAGTGCATTATGCGCTTCTGCCGACTGATAACCTTCTGTTTCAGTGATAGTACGAAGTAATCTTTCGGCTGTATCCAGTTTATCCTGGCGGATATAAACCAGCGCTAGCCCTTCTTTGCTTTGTAAGTGGCTATCGTCAATGTCAATGGCATTGTCGTATGCAGCTTCTGATAAAGCCAGGTTTCCGTTAAGACGATGCGCGGTCCCTATCTTGAAAAATGTTTGAGCATCACGATTCCCGGTTTCCAGTGCAAGAACGTATTGCACCAGAGCCTCATCATAATCAAGGCTACGCATCGCCCGATCGCCGTCTTTTATATATTCTGCCGCCGGGCGTTGATCTTTTTCAAACGGTGTGGCTTGACTATCTTGTTTGATAGTGGCGCACCCACCCAAAGTCGTCGATATGACAACAAACCAGATACAGGTTGTTTTAATTGAATATTTGAACATACCAATAGCCTCAATCCAGCTTAAACTCCCTTAAATGCACGGACAATAGCAATGACGGCCGGTCCAATTGCAACCGCAAAAAAGGAAGGAAATATACAAAGAACCAGCGGGAAAATTAATTTTGTGGACACTTTAGCTGCCTTTTCTTCTGCTCTCTGCATGCGTTTATCACGGAAATCTTCTGCATAGATCCGCATCGTTTGCGCCATACTGGTGCCAAAGCGCACGCTTTGGCTAATCATTGACACAAATCCTGAAATATCATCAACACCCGTTCTTGTAGCCAGTCCTTTTAATGCTTCAGTACGTTCAACACCAGAGCGAATATCGATGTTCACCTGCTCGAGTTCAGCACTGAGGACCGGGTACATCATTTCGGTTTCACGTGCGACACGTTGTATAGCAGCGTTTAGGCCAAGGCCGGCTTCAGTACAAGCAACTAATAAATCCAATACGTCAGGAAACGCGTTTATGATTTGCGTCTGTCGTTTTTCAATACGTTTGTCCAGGTAATAGCTTGGCAATATGAGGCCGAGTGTTCCACCTGCAAGCATCGCATAGAGGGTGTTTGACGTATCAGCTCTAAAATAGAAAAACGCGATCAACGCAAACAAGACCGCAAGACCAATAACGAGAATAAATTTTACAGCGTAGAATGCGGTTACAGTCTCATTGCCACGAAAGCCAGCATAGACCAGTTTTTTCGCAGTTTGCGATAGCTCTTTTTCTTTGGTGGGTACAATAACACCTTTGATCGGCTTTACTGATCGATCTATCTTTTTCGCTAGCTTATTTTTGTCGTTACCCTCAGAAACATTACCGTCTTCCATCAGTCTGCGACGTGCGGGATCGACAGCCCGACCAACTATATACAGTAATGCTAATACAAATAGGCTGAAAGTAACCCCAATAGCGATCAAAAACAGTAGTTGAGAATTACCCAGAATCGGTTTAAGTGCCGTAAGGACTTGTGCTAGTTGATCAAATATTTCCATAATACGACTCTCAGTACTTAAACCGGATTATTTTTCTAATCCAGAAGTTGCCTAGTACTATCAAACCAAAAGCAGCACCTGTAATAAAAACCCCGAGAGGATCTTTCGTCATCATGGGAAGATAAGCAGGTGTTGACAGTGCGATGACAACCGCAAGCACAAACGGCAACAACGTTAACACCCAGGCGGACATTCGCCCTTCTGCAGACAATGTACGCACGCGACGGTTAAGTCGAAAGCGACTTCGAATAACTGCCGATATTTTAAGAAGAATTTCTGCTAATTTGCCGCCACTTTCCTGCTGTATAAGTACTGCCGTTATCAACGTGTTTAAACTGATACTGGGCACCCGTGTCAACAGTCCAAGAAATGCAGTTTTGGATGTCATTCCATAGTTAATATCGTTGAACACCGTTTGAAACTCTTCTCCGATCGGCTCATTCATCTCTTCACCAATCATTTTCAGTGTGTCAACAAATGGATGTCCGGCCTGAAGTGCCCGCGCCATCATTTCCAACGCCTCGGGTAACTGTTCTTCAAATTTGGCCAGTCGTACTGCTCTTTGTCGTGAAACATACATAAACGGTATAGTTGTAGCGAACAAGGCAGCAGGAATTGCAAAGAAAATACTCTGCAGTAGCAACATAACAACAATAAAGGCACAGGCACCCAGCGTTAACGCAAAAAGTAAATACATATAAGCGGGTTTTTTTAAACCTGCCTGCATCACATTCATGCGAAGTGTGGAAATACCGGGAATCGATTCAAGCGATCGCTCGAGTGGCGACAGTTCACCAAGGTAACGATCTCTGAGAAGATTGGATGATCCTGAATCAACAGAATCGATCACGCGATTTATGCGACGCCGCATCATACGGTTCGCTGTGGCTTCTGATCCGATTGTCGGTACGATGACTGACGTCATCAATAACACCACGGCCACAAAGACCATGACTACAAATATCTTCCCGTCGGTACCGAGTCCTGCTAACACATCTCTCTCCTGTCAGTCCTCAATCAATCCGGATGAAACAGTGATATGTCCATGTCATAGCCACGTGCTCTGGCATGGTCAACAAATTTCGGTACGACGCCCGTCGCCAGAAAACGTCCCGTAACACGATTCTCCGAATCAACGCCTGACCGCTTGAACGCAAATATCTCACTCATGGTGATAATTTCACCTTCCATTCCCTGTATCTCCTGGACGCTGGTAACACGTCGCTTACCGTCCTCCATGCGCTCAAGCTGGATAACCAGATCAATTGCCGATGCAATCTGACTTCGAATAGTTCGCGCCGGCAGCGTCAGCCCCGACATAGTTACCATGTTCTCCAGTCGGGAAAGTGCATCACGCGGATTGTTGGCGTGTACTGTCGCGAGCGATCCGTCATGTCCGGTATTCATCGCTTGCAGCATGTCCAGTGCTTCACCACCGCGAACCTCACCGATAATTATGCGATCCGGTCGCATGCGCAGCGAGTTTTTTACAAGGTCGCGTTGGGTAACTTCACCGGAACCCTCGACGTTTGCAGGCCTGGTCTCGAGACGTACGACATGCGGTTGCTGGAGTTGCAATTCGGCAGAATCTTCAATTGTTACCACGCGTTCCTTAGTAGAAATAAAATTTGATAGAATATTCAGCATCGTGGTTTTACCGCTGCCAGTACCGCCAGAGATCAGCACGTTCAAACGCGATCTGACAATACTGTTTAACGACTCCGCCATCGCTGAAGAAACCGAGTCATTGTCAAGCAATTGCTCGATATTCAATCGCTCGACAGTAAAGCGACGTATAGACATAGAAGGGCCATCAATGGCAAGCGGTGGGATGATGGCATTCACACGTGAACCGTCTGCTAGTCGAGCGTCGACCATTGGGGACGATTCATCGATTCTACGTCCAACATTCGAAACGATACGATCGATAATATGTAGTAAATGGGCATCGTCACGAAAGACAACATCAGATTGCTCAAGCAAACCGTGTCGTTCTACATAAACAGAATCACTGCGGTTTACCAATATATCGGCAACACTGCTGTCACTTAGTAAAGGTTCCAAAGGACCAAGACCGAGAATCTCGTCTTCTATACCTTTAACAATTCTAACCCTGGCACTCGCTGGCAGAGGAACAGACTCTTCATCGATCAAACGTTGCGCAATTTCCCGGATCTGATTGCGGGCAGAACGTTTGGGCAGGTTGACAATCTGCGACATATCAACAGATGTCATTAGCTTTTCATGAATGCGGTGCAGCCAATCCCGCTCCTGCTTTTCAGCTTCCAAATTACGTTTGGGCGCTGAAGTGGCAGCGGGTGGGTCTATTGTTTTTTCAACCGGCGATTGCTCTTGTACCTTAGTTACAGGTACTTCAGGTGAATCTTCCGGTCTTGTTTTCTGGTTACGAAACAACATGACGCTTGATTCCTTTTAAATACGTTTGATTTCCAGCTCACTACTCTTATCAAACAGCAGTCTAGCCCGTATTCTCGATATATTTTTGAACGAACTTCACCATATCTCGAGTAAAACCGGCTCTCGGGTACTTTGTGGGAACCAGTACACCATTATTGACTGCATACGAAACACGTTTTGTGTCATTAGCAACAGTATGTAGGTCGATATCTTCGAGCGAATTTGACATATCCCTAACGCTTATATCGTTTCTTCGCTCGTAGCGATTAACTACCGCGCAAATACGGTTACTTGGGACACCCAATAACCGCAGTAATCCGAGCAAATAACGCGTGTCTCGAACATGGGGTACGCTCTGCTGCGTTACAACAACAATCCTGTCAGCCAGCTCCAGAATTGCTGAACTGAAAGCATCCAGCTGTCTGGGCACGTCTACCACTACATGGTCATGACTCGATTGAAGAAGAGTAAAGAGCTGATGGACATTATTGGCATCTGTTGCATTGGTTTCTCGAATATCAGCCGCTTGATTGGACAGTAGCGACACGCCGGTTTCGTGTGGCTCAAGGTAGCCTTCCATCGCAATAGCATCGAGTGTATCGACAACCTGTAACGCATTTCCCAGGTTATCCTTTGTCGGCAGGTCGAAATACACCGGCAACACACCGAATTGCATATCAGCATCGACAGCCACCACACTTTTAGGTTCGGAACGGCTACCACTTAGTAAAACGGCCATACTTGACGTAACAACAGTACCACCAGAACCACCTTTGCCGTTTATGACTGCGGTAAGCGTGCCGAAATTCTTTCTGCGACTCAGCTGCGTTTCGGTACCAATTCGCCGAATTGAAGCTATAAGTTCGGTCTCATCGATGGGACTTACAAAAAAATCACGAGCACCGGCCTGCATGGATCGACGCATCATCTCCGGCTCGTCAGGGCGGCCGAGAACAACGAGTGGGGGTGGTTCACCAGTAAAGACAGTTGAGATCTGTGCTAAATCTGATTGCCAGTGGTCACCGAGATCCAACAGGACAACATCAGGAGCTTCGCTTACTTCTGATATAGACTCGAAAGCACGGTCAATGATCAGCTTTCTGGTAAGGGAAACATCCTGAACATCCAGAAAAACGTCTTCAATCGAATTGAGACGTGTGCTCGAATGACTAGCTACAAGAAGATGAAGACTTTTGGCCATGTTCGAATTTAATAGTCTGCGAATTCATTTCACAACACAGCAGCGTGTGTTCCGCAGTACTAGGCAGTAGAGCCAAGGCATGAACGTGCGCCAGTACCGGGTATAAACCCGAGACTTTCAGCTGGCAACACCGCTGTAAAGTTAGGACTGTTGATTGTTGTATCTTGAATAAATGGGATATTCAAACCAATGTCATAGTTAACTATCTGGGCTTGAACATATTGCGTAGTGACATAGTTGCCTGCCACTCCAAAATCCTGATCCAGGTAGGTAATCTGGATATTCTCTGCAGTAAGATCAGGTATAACACCTGTGGTTGCCCCTACCTGGCCAAACATAGCGACTGGTGCAATCGCTGAATGATTGCGTGGGCATACGGCAGCTAACCGTGCTGCCCGCTGCACAACAGCATCAAGTGTATTCCAGGTAAACAGTAGCCTTGACACCTCAAGGGCTCCCATCACAATCAAGAAAAACGCTGCTGCAATGATTGCAAGTTCCACGCTTGCCAGTCCACGTTGCCGTTTTACTTCTACCAAGCTGTAAATCATGAGGAACGTACCGCCCGCATAGTAATTGCCGAATTCAGCGTAAAGCCAAAATCGAAATCACCTGCGGCCCAGAAATTCGGAATTGAAGCAAACAGCGGAGCGTAATCGTATGCAGCCGCAACGGTTACATAAGGTTTGGCAAGACCGGATGGGAAGGCTGCATTGACCGTAACATTACCTGTTGCAAATCCGGGTAACTGGGTGTCACCGCCACCTATCTGACCGAACACAACCAGCTGCTGTGTTTCAGCCGTAACCCCCGGCACATCCAGGGCGCCAGCTCCTGTTAAAACTTCAGACGATGCGTAACGCGCGCCATTGCGAACTGATTGGCTAAGTATATTGTACTGATATAAAAGGCGGCCAACTTCAGCCACAATCAGCATCATGAATATCATCACCATTATGCCGATGGCGAACTCGACCGACGCGAGCCCCCGCATTCTTCGACGCTTACCTGCATCGATAAATGGGGTTGTTAGTGATTTATGTTTATTCATAGTACGATCACGATGCAAGTGAATCGGGATCTTTGTACAGTATGAGACGGACAGGCCCGCCGGGTATAGCACCCGCCTCCGGATTCTCTGCAGGCACGCCGGAAGCTGTACATTCCCGCACCAAAACTCCTTTTATCCAATTGTCCTGCCCAGTGTTTTCGGTTGAATCCGTCATAAAAAAGCAACCGAGGGCAAGAATTGGAACGTCTGTCTGACCGTTTCCGACGCTGTCAGCTCCACAATTCCCTATCGGAACGGCCATCACGCGGCGCTGAGGAGCACCATCCTGCTCATCCCAGGCCTCGTTCTCATAGCGATCCAGATATTCACCGTAGGTTATGTCCTCCGTGGTCACAAGGTCCGGCGGATATTCATCTCTGCTTACAGAGCCCTGGTACTGTCCAAAGCGCGTGTTGAACCCTTGCGCTGTTGGACCGACGGTATTTCCAGGTTTAGTTGTGACTGAGTCGGCATCGGTCAAGCATGATTGAAAGCCACCTGCCAGATTCTCACGCACACAGTCTCCACCCGGCCCGCAATCCAACTGGATCAACTGAAAGTTACCGGGGCCGACACTGTTGTCAACATTGTCTTCGTGCAGCGTTTCGTTAACACAATCGTCCGGCCACTCAACACCCGGCTGGTTACCGTTATTATTGCCGTTGCCGTTATTATTGCCATTACCGTTACCACCGGAGCTGGCACTGGATTTCAAACAATACTTTCCTGCAGACCCACTGCCATCGTCATACCCAATACCAAAAAGCGTATCGTCAGTTGGATCGGTATCGCTGGCGTCACCGCAGATAAGTAGCGGCGCAATGTCACAAACGAGACTACCACCTGACAACTGCTGCGGACCCGCTACAGCGGTGGTTCCCACTGTTTTTGTATCGCCAACACCGGGCAGCACACGCGACAAAAAGTTGGGTCGATCGTAATCAGTGACCCTTACACGGATAAAATCGGGATCAGCACCACCGGGAACAAATGGCACAAGTGTGTTAGAGAATTCAACGACCAACGTCATTTCGTCGCGCGACATTTCTCCAACTAAATGTTCATTGAATGTCGTCGTCGCATCATTAGTCGAAAATACGGTACTGTCAGAATTCAGTAACGTCCATGCACCGCTTAGAGCTGCAGCATCCAATGCATTTTGAAGTCGGCTTCTGTTGAGGTAACTGTGCCCCATGTCTATAGCCAATCCGGCTACCGCTAAGACACCTAAAGTACCCACCGCGATAAGCGCTAATACGGCACCTTTTTGTTTGCTCGGGTTTCTACCTCGCCGGTTACGACTTGATAAGACCATTTTAAATCTCCCTAAAACTACTAACTGGCAAACTGCGATTGACAGCGGCTCTACAACCAGTCTGTCGTCCTGCGGCCAAAAATTGCTATCGTTCTAAAAAACACTGCTTACAGAAACAGTAGTTTTCGAACCTTTTGTTTTCGAACCTTTTCCAAAACCAGACTTCAGTAAAGTTCGTTTTCGCTCTACCTTAATATCGCTTTTTTATCATATGAATTATTGACCAATCCCTATAATTCCCTGAGAACCAGCAGATTGATTTCTTGTAGATCGTCGTCTGGCAGATTCCCGATAACCGGTGACTGATTCACTCGCACCCGCTCCGTCAAGCAGCTCAGGCGGCTCCTCTGCGGGATTGGAAGCTGTAACGGGGTCATAGATTTGAGCAGCGACCATCTGACGCACTGAATTCCCGAAGTCTTCTTCAACATACTTCGGATCAGCACTGCATCCTCCTAGCAGCACAAAAACGCAAGCAGCTTGTACAACATATTTACTTTCGACCAAATTCATTTCGAACATCTCCTTGAATGTTTACTGCAGCTTGTGCCCAAAACTAACATTATCAAACCCGCCATCGATAACTTTGCGGCGGGAGACAGGTTTGGGTTTTTTCAAAGATGCCATTTTGCCAAGCACATAAAATTCAAAATCGTTTGGCGGAATAAAACTATCAGTCGGCAATTTCACCAGATCGGGGGAAATCGGTTGAGCTAAATGAGGTGTTACAAATATAACCAACTCGGTTTGCTCAGATAGAAAACCCTGACTTCTGAAAAGATGGCCAATTATCGGTAGATCACCGATACCAGGTAGCCGGCTGAAATTTTCGACGAGATCATCCTGCAGGAGACCTGCTATACCGATGGTTTGCCCGTTGCGAAGCTCGACGGTACTACTGGCCTGCCGCTTATCAATGATAGGAAAACCACCGGCCAGCGCAAGCGAATCCGTACCGACAATCGTGTTGTCTGCTCTGAGGTTACTGACACCGATATCAAGTTCCAGGCTAATTCGCTGATCATCCAGGATGGTCGGGATGAAATCGACAAGCACACCAAATTCTTTGAATTCAACATCTACGCCGTCATCGCTGATGGTGGTAATTGGAAATTCACCGCCGGCTATAAATTTCGCACGACGTCCGGTTAGGGTTGTCAGATTGGGTTCTGCCAGAATCTTTGACAACCCTTTCTGCCGGGAGATCTCGATAGCCAATTGCAGAAAGCTGTCTCCAACCAATCGAGAAAAGAATATCCCCGTGTCGCCTATAGACGGAGTTGTAGGCGTTAAAATGTCTACTGCTGGAGCAATCGTGTTACTCAAACCATTCGGTATGCCAGCGGGTATTGTCGCAACCTCTAGCCCGTCTACCAATACGTTTGGAAAAGTGGCACCACCACCGACAGCGCCGAAAATTCTATTGCTATCGTTTCCTCCAATGGTTAGATCAGTGTCCAGTGTGCGCAAAAACTGTCTGGATATTTCAGCAACCTTGACTTCGAGCATCACCTGTTGAGATCCACCAACAGTCATCATGTTGACAATCTCGGCTTTTTCACAGCCTTCCTGATTGGTCACCTCACCGCTACCAGACCTTGTGTTGTTGCCAGTGGCTGACGATGTGGATTCAATGCACTCGGGCAGAAAACTATCAGCGATAGCAAGTGCCGCTTGCAAGTTCGCAGCACTTGATATGGAACCATTGAGTACCAGTTTTTCCTGTGCAGAAAAAACCCCGATTTTCTCATCTGGCATTAAAGCGAAAAGCTTTTTCTTGAGGGAGTCCAGATCGTGTGTAACTTCAATGTCTACCGTCGCAAAAATATTGTCGTTACGATCCCAGAATACGACATTGGTTGAACCGAGGGCTTTGGCAATAACGTGAACCTGTGTACCACGGAGTACCAAAATATCAGCTATCCCCGGGTTACCAACAGAAATCTGCGAAGGCGTTCTTTCCAGGCTCAAGATACCGGACTTATACAATGCCAGCGACAACGTGTCGTCGCTTCGACGCAGATCCGGTAATGTTTCCCCGGAACTTTGAGCAGAAACAAATGTTGCTCCGGATAAAAGAGCTATGGCTATAGCTACGGACGCCAGTCTCTTCATTAAATTATCCATTATATTACGATCCTAACTTTCGAATGGCCTGCCTTTGCAAAACAGGGTTACTCATATTTCACTGTCGATTTATGCAGACAGTCTGAAGTCAGCAAGAAAGCATACCGACTTCGTGTGTTTAACAGTTGTTCTGTCAGCTATCTATCAGTTTCATATCAGTTACGAATAGTCGCGTTATTTACCGTTGTGCCACGGATAATTTTCACCGTCGGTGCAGGCGGTGTCCGCCTGACAGGTCTGTTCGGCGTGGTCGCTGCAATCACGGGTTCAACGCGCGTTGCATTATCGTCGGGATTGCGCAGTACCAACTGAATAGTCCCTTCCTGAGTTGCTTTAACCAACTCAAGAGATTCATCGAGATCGGCTTCAAGCGTAACAGCCCGCACGACCACTGGTTCATCCTTTTCCGGATTTGCCTTTTGATCTACAGCAAGCACTTTGAGATTTTGCAGAACGGTGCGGGATACCGCGCGTTTGTTTACCATTCGTGTACCCAGCACATCGACATGATTACCAGGCAACAGAAAACCAGCAACACCGACAACATCATTTACACGTAAGGTAATTGCCCGCTTGTTGGGCGCAATAATTGATGAAAGTGTACTACCTGAAACACGCTCTACCACGCGTTCCTGCAACAATGGCTCACCTTTATGAATCCGTTGATTGACTACACGTCCAAGCACATCTTCAGTTGAGCTGAAAGATGACTCAGGTGCATTCTCCTCTGGCCATTGCGAGATCTTTATATGGATATCTTCGATTGGCTGACCGAAGGGGATTTCAGCAGCCGCAACTATGACAGGTACGGTTGCGACCGCATTACTGGTAGCGACCTCACCCGCCTGCTCCTGCAACCAACGGTTAGCGAAAACGGATGCACCAGCACCACAGCTTATCGCTACCAGAAAAAGTAACATCGCCCTAAAATTCAACATCTTCCTTTCACCTCTTACAAAACTGTACCTTAACTTCGCGCCCCTGTGTCAAGGGGTATTTAATTCTTCGACTTTAATGAGCGCTAGCTGTACCGAGAAAATTACTTTCCCACCCCAATTCAAGTGCATAAGGCGTCAGACGTCTGTCGTCTTCACCGTATTCTATAAAATCGAGCGCTGCGCCAATCAAATCGCGTGGATGACAGGCCAGCAGTGGCATACCATTAGGATAGTGAAGATTTTCAATTGCGAAGTCCACGACCGATTCCTCATAAGGAATACTTTTAGCGTTACACAGGTCACGCCATATCATTTTATATTCCTGCGGCTGTAATTCCGTCATTTCAATCTTATGACCAATTCGTCTTAAAAACGCTGCGTCAACCAGATCAGCTGGGTCAAGGTTGGTCGAAAATATCAGCAATAGATCAAACGGAATCTCCATTCGGACACCTGAACCAAAATTCAAATAGTCGATGCCGGCTTCCATCGGGACGATCCAGCGATTAAACAGCTCTGATGGGTTTATTTTCTGTCGACCGAGATCATCTATCAGATAGATTCCGTTGATTGCTTTCATTTGCAGCGGAGCGCTGTACTGACGGGTATTGGTGTCGTATCGCACTTCCAGTAAATCAGCGTCAAGTTCACCACCACTGGTAACAAAGGGACGATCACAAACACAAAGTCGTGGATCATGTCGGTCCCGAAGCATAAGCGCGGGTTGATCAGCCCCATCAGTTTTAACATGCACCGACGGATCAAATACTGATACAACAGTTTCCGATTCTGCAACAGCGAAAGGGACCAATACAGTGCTGTCAATTAATCTATTCAGCCGTGAACAGATATAACTTTTCCCGGTCCCTGCGTGCCCGTGTATGAAAGTAGCTTTGCCGCTGTGCATCGCTGCACCCAACTGATCAAGAGTCATCGGGCTGATCACAATATCCGACATCTTCTCGTGCATAAGCGAGCGAGTAACCCGTTTGTTTCGCACAGATTGGTGTTGAATCAGCTGTTGATATTGAGAAAGCGAAATAGGAGCCGGACCGACGTAACCGCTGCGTTCGTAGGCCTGACGCGCGTAATTACGTCCGCTGTCTGTCAGTGCATAGCGTAAACCACTTGACTGACCTGCAGCCGCCCGCACTTCAATTCGGCCATCGGCGCGATAAGCATTGAGAATTTGCTCCAGAACAGGCGCAGACAGCGCTGTAGCAACAGAGAGAAAATCCAGATCCGCTACTGCAGTTTCAAGGAGTGTTTTACCAACCAGGTCTTCCAGCAACGACTGGCCAAGCCCGGTTTCTTCGATAGTAACGGGTATTGGGGCAAGCTGTGCAAACGGATTGGCGGCAACTGATTCAGCACCTAACTGGTTGGCACCGTAGTCTTCTGATTCTGGGAACGAATTGGTTTGCATAATCCATGATCTCAAGCGACGCCAAGTTGAGATACGCGACAATAATCGTGTAAATCAAATTCCCTTTTTTATACAAACTCTAAGCGATAGAGAGTTTCAAAACTTAACGCATTTAACGATCTAAAAAGAAAGCAAATCCGGTAAAAACAAAGCCGCAAGGCCACCGCAAGCGATGGCCAGTGCATAGGGAAAACGTGCCTTTGCAATTGAACCTTCAGGTGCAGGTGCCAAAGCCAACGTACGAAAACGCACAAAATTCACTAAGGCATCGCCATACCTTTTACAAAATTCTACACCGCCACCACGCAAAATAATATAGACCACTGCTAAAAAAGACCCAAAAATCAACGTCAACAGTACAGCGGGTATTGCGTCGTACCACCCTACTATCGATCCAACCGCGGCCATTAGCTTGATATCACCCGCAGCCATACCACCCTTCGCATAAAATGGCAGCAATATAAGACCGGCAAGAATACCGCCCGCAAGTGCCATAAAAGTTCCTGCTAAGCTTTGTGTTGCGAGCGTATGAATCGCCAAACCGCCAAGAATACCTACTATTGCAACGGCGTTAGGTATCTTATTACTACGTAAGTCGGTAACCACAGCCACAGACGTCACCATCAACAAGGCGACTACCTGGATCGATAAATTCATGCTGGGAAGCTCAATGCTCAATAAAGGAAGGAAATACACTTAAAAAAATGGCCCGGTAAACCGGGCCATTTTAGAGCGACGCATTGTCCGAACTATCGCGCTCCATCGACGCAAAATTCGCTATGGAGGCTATCTCCGTATAAACGTCGCCCCAGAGGATTGCTTCGGATTATCCACCCAACTCTTCGTTAATACCCGAAATAATTCCTTCTACAGTTTCGCCTAGTGTTGTAAAAGCCGTAACAAGAGCCGCTGCGATCAAACCACCGGCAACCGCGTATTCTACAACTGTCAGACCTTCTTCGTCTTCCAGAAACTTCTTTACTTCGTCTTGCTTGATCATTAGATAAATCTCCATTGGTAAATTAGTCTGCGAATCTGTTACATCTTGGTGTGTTGTACTCCAACAACTTCCGGGATTCCGCCGGTCGATGCTCTCAACCTGCCGATACACATCATCGCTAAAAAAAATCAAAGCTTCGAATACGTACTTTGATTGGCAACAGAATAGCGCTGAGGCCTGTCAGTGGCAATAGTCCATAGGTACTGAAAAACCTTACTAAATCCAAAAAACACGCAAAACAATGTAAATGGGGCAAAATGTGTGTTTCCACACATTTTTTAATTGCACCACCAGCATTCAATTGTAAAGCCGCTGACAGTCAGAGCGCATTAATCCAAGAACCGCAACAACACCTCGCGGGGTGCGGTTAGATGAACGCTCAAACCACTCACGCGCAGTCTCGAAGTCCTGAGCAACACCAAGACCACGAAAATACATGTTTCCAAGATTACACTGCGCAGCCGGCTCACCATTTTCAGCAGCAATACTGAGCCAGCTGTGCGCTTTTTGATAGTTCTGCGGTGTACCGACGCCATTTAAATGCAGTTCACCCAGTCGTGCCTGAGCATGTACATAATTCTGATCTGCGGCTTTCTGGTACCAATCAAATGCTTCAACAGCATTTAGCTGTACACCCGTACCATCAGACAAGAGGTCTCCAAGGTGTGACTGAGCCGCCGGGCTGTTGGATTGCGCAGCACGACGATACCAGTAAATAGCCCGCTCATTGTCCACACGCCCTCTATTCCCCAATCGATAGATATCACCCAACGCAAGCTGTGCATCGCGATTACCCTGATTTGCTGAAAGAAGGTACCAATCGACCGCGTCCTGACTCAGGGTGCTAGTCTCATTATCTCTGCCCGCCAGAATATAGCCAACATTGAACTGAGCTACAGCATCCCCCTGATTTGCTGCCTGCTCGTACCACTGTAATGCTCGATCCAAATCAACAGGTGTCGCCAACCCGTACTGGTATAAATGCGCGGTTTTTACCTGTGAATCCAGGTGACCAATCATTGCTGCTTTTTCCAGCCAGACAAGCGATTCTTCATAGTTCCGGTCCGTACCTCTACCGCTGAAATACATCGACCCCAATTTACTGTAAGACATCTCATAACCTTTTTCAGCCGATGTTTTATACAACGTAAAAGCGGCTTCAGGTACTTCTGCTACAGATACTCCGGTGTCATAGAGAACTCCCAGATCGTGGAGCGCACCGGGATCATTAGCCGCTAAACCTTTCAGTAACTGATCCAATGGACTGGAATCACGGGCACCAATAAAAGCGCACGCTTGTGTAAACAAGACCATGATCGCGACGATCAATAAGACGTATTTCTTTTTACAACTAAACATTTTTACTCCGTCTCCAATACCTGTAATCAAAATTACATGCCTACATCCGTGTGTGTCTGTTTCGCAAAAATTGTCGGATCAGCCTCCAATTCCAGAGGACCATCTCTCAACTTCGTAACTACCGCTGTGTTCACACTATTTAATACGACTGACAATCTCATTATCCAGAACATTTCTGGCAACCGGCTTATGCAACATCGTGAACCCGGCGTGATTTACTTCCTGTATACGCTTGACTGTCGCAGCACCAGACATCATTAAGATTCGCTTTTTATCGATAGATTTCGAAAACTTTTTAGCGATATCAAGGCCACTGTATTCCTTGCCTAATTGATCATCAACGATCAAAAACCCTATCTCATTATCCAACACGCTTGCATCAACCTCTGACCAGTCAAATGCAGACATAGCTCGGCCGTTACGATGCATGACATAATGTGTCAAAGCGTCTACGTTATGATAATCATCATCTACAATAAGCACACTCATACCATCAAAATCCGGTACTTCGACTGAGTCAGCATCTGGAAACGATGCTTCACTTTTCTGCGCGATTTCAACGCCATCGTTAGCTTGTGGCGGGTCTGTCTGAGTAAGATTTGGCACAGGTATTTCAAAAGTAGTACCTGCGCCTTCCTTAGACTGTACCTGTATCGTGATCCCCAAAAGGCTGGATATACGTTTTACAATAGCCAGCCCAAGACCAACACCTCTATCTCGCTCTATTTTATTTTCTGGTATATCATTCGGTAAGCGAACATATTCGTCAAAAATATCCGGCAGACGTTCTTTTGAAATTCCCACGCCACTGTCTGCGACTACGACGAGTGGGACATTGTTTTTTTCAGTCAACGATATTTCGATTAACCCGGCTTCGGTATAGCGAATAGAGTTTTCCACTATATTCCGGATCAGTCTGTCCAAAAGTAATGGATCAGTTTCAACGATTCGAGAAGTTGAATTCAACAGTAATCTCAGTCCTTTTAACTCGACTTGAGGTGTAAAACTGACTACTATTTCTTCGAGCAACAAATTAATATCAAATGACTGTTTCTCCGCCGTAATCGCTGCAGCTTCTAACTTCGACAGTTGTAGAATCGATTCAATCTGGCTTTTTAGTCGTTCGTCGGATTGAGAAATACAATCAATGAGTTCTTTTTGGTAATCGTCCTTGGCAGTTTCGTTCAGCATTCCCACATACAAACCCATAGCATGCAACGGCTGTCGCAGATCGTGACTGGCTGCTGACAAAAATCGATAGCGATCTTGTTCAAATGCCAGCGCCTGGTGAAACGCATGCCGGATAGTTTCTCTACTATTATGTAGCATATCTACCATATCGCGGTTCTCTACCTGCATACGAATAGATTCCGATATGAGTTTGCGATTCTGTTTTGCGAATTCAAACAAAACAAACCACAGACAACCAAGGGTTACAGCAAACACTATTGACCCCGTGGGCCTGAATGTAATAAAAAAAAGTATTCCCTGAGCCAGATTTATCGCAAGCGATATGGCGCAGGATTGCAAATGAGATGAGAGAATTACTGTAGAACCCGTTGCGTATAAAACACTTGCCAGAAGCACCGCTATAATCAGGCTGGTATCTCCCGACCAGGCCACAATCCAGAAGCCGGCTCCGACAAGTGCAGAAACTATATAAGAACCAAGATGAAGACTGAGTTCGTTAGCTTCAAAGTCAACAGTGTTTCCATTAAGGTTATCCCTTACGCGCAAACAAATCTTTTCTCGTAACGCACCTCCAGCAAGTATAAAAAGAATCCATACAGCTACAGCGTGATTCGGCGTATCGTTTAAAAAAAGCACATAACTTATAGACAAAACAGCCGCTATCCACAGATGCACCAGTGTCCGGGAAGCACGCAACGATTGAGAGTACCGGGTAAATGCAGGCCCTATCTCGGGATTTTGCCTTCCGTCGACAAAGTAAGTCGGAGTTAAATACTTGTCTTTGGTAACAGCGGCCACTATCACTCAACCGGAAACTCTGGCGACATTTACTTCAGCAGCAGCCAATGTATAAACCGCCTCAGTACGATTTTTAACATTGAGTGCAGACAATATCCGCGTTATATGTCCCTTTACAGTAAATTCCGAAACACCCAGATTCGAAGCGATCTTTTTGTTGGGTTGACCCTGTACAAGATACCAGAGTATCTCTCGCTGCCTGTCAGTTAGATCATCCAGAACATCGTTGATCCTCAGCTTCTCGTCCTGACTAATACTGTTGCTGGTTTTAATCGACGGTGGCAGATGTACCTTGTACCCCAGTACCGCACCCATTGTGTTTATCAATTCCTGATAGGAAGAGGCTTTGGAAATAAAGCTCATAGCGCCCGCGTCAATCGCCTCTCGAACCCGTGCAGGTTTGTCGTCTGCAGAGACAACAATAACGGGAGCGCTAAATACACCGCTTTCTATCCGTTCGAGTAACTGAGCGGGAGAATGCTCCTGCAGGTGTAAATCGAGCAAGATAAGGTCGGGCTTAAAGGAAATTGTCAGCTGCTCCAGCTCGGCCAAGCTGGCGCATTCTTTCAAATTCCAGGCAACGTTCAACGAGTTTATTAGTAACGCGATTCCATGACGAAACAGCGCATGGTCATCAACAATAACAACCTGTCGAGAAAGGGGTAGATGGGTTATTGTTCCGGATTGTGGGTTGTTCATGGACACAAGCTCCTTGCAACACGAATTACGCGCGGCTACTGTTTTTGGGTACGCATTCCCTGAGTACTAATCCGTTTAACTACAGCACTTTTTTCTGAACGTGCTTCTTGCTTCCTTTGTTTTAAAATATTCTTTTTTTCTTTCTTAGCGGCGTACGACATATCGGAAATGACACGAACAGCATCATCGTCATAAAGTCCGCGACCAAACGCCAATTGATAAAGACTATGATCAGGGTTTGTATTACCTTCAACAATACACGGCCCGTCCTTTGTTATTGCTATGTCCCAACCCACAATGTTTGCACCTTGGAACAACGATGCAGCCGAGGTAGCCAGGGATTTCACATCATTCCATTGAGGTATTTCAAATCCGGTTAATGGCGCGCCAGATACCGGATGTTCCTGTACTTCGGCACCCATGATGCCACTATCAATCTGAGCTCTGATAATCTTGCCAGATTGATTATCAATCGCCGCCACCACGCTACCGCAACGCCAGAAATTATCCGCGATGGCATTTACCGAAGGAACTTTCCATACTCCGTACACAGGGATAATTTCGCCGTCAGATTTCACGGTTACAACTCGCACACAACCAATACCTTCCCCAGAGATTTCACTTAATGCCGGGTGCTGTATAAGTCGACTTTGTGCTATGAAGCCATTTTCACCAAACCGCGAAAAAATTTCATCGACAAGCTCTTCAACCAGTACATCTCCAGTCCCTCTAATTCGAACTGTATCGTTTTCACGGTTGTACTGGTCAGCCAAAAAAATGCCGATACTTTGCGACGACTTATTAGGCTTGCAAAACAACGGATAACGGGCGCGATTACGCAAAAATTCAACGCCGCCTTTGACTTCACAGGAATACATTTCGAACGGCATCGGTTGATTCATAAACACATGCTGTGTTTCAGTCACCCGCAGAGCCATCCTCGACACAATTGATTCCATTTGGAGCTTGTTACCCAGAGAATTTTCGCGTGCAAGCGCATGATTAAGTTGACGATTGCATTCTTTAGTTTCAGTGTTATCTACATACAGCAACATGGAATGTGGCCGCTCTGCAGCAAACTCATACATTTGAAATTTGAAATAGTAATGCGGATTGAAGTATCGCTTTTTTTTCCAACTGATCGCTGCGATATCCTTCAACACCTGGGTTGCTTTACGGTTATTCATCTTCCGGGCAACCGCAAGATTTTGCGCAAAGTAGAAGGTTGCCTCGGGCGGGAGTTCCTCGAAGATAGCGGCAGCCGAGGCAAGCGTGCCCGGCTCCCCGAGAGTTGTCGCAATTTCAACGCCTGCCTGTGCGGCCGAGCTGCTGTGGTTCATCCTTCACCTCTCCTGAAAAAACGATAGCTCCAAAAAGCTCCGTGTAAACTTTAGAATCAGACAAACCCAAGGCGCCATGTTCCAAATGACACACCTTCCTCTTTTCACCGCGTACCAGTGATTGATAAATCTCCGGCCATCGATTAATGGAATTGATTTCCACCTGAACGACGGAGACTTGCACTTTGTCGAGTTCCTTTGCTGCGTGTCTCGCGAGAGACGGAGACAGGATTCGATCTTAAAAAAATGAGAAATCAGTCGTCTGAGACCATAATTGTAAACAAATGTGACCAACATACTAGGCCACTTGGCCCAATACATCGACAATTGAGCACACATTTCAACTCAAAATTGTGTGAGATTTATCACACTATTATATGGGACCAGCGTCGATTCCAACCGAATCACGGGATTGCTGGGGAGTCCTAACACCTAAAGAATAGAGTTGAAACAGAACAAGCTTGAGAAGTTAACTGCCAAGTCACCGACAGCGTACCGTCTGACTGTCCCAGTATTTAAGTAGTAATTTATTATTATACTACATAAATTCATCCGCAGAGCAACCTATCAGTTGGTCAGACTTCCACGAACAGTAATTTGGTGCTGCGAGAATGAGCGTTGAACAGTTATCTTAAACTTCAATCTGCTGTAACGAACCACCACTCTCGATGTGCTGAGCTACCCAGCGGGGCTGCCTTCCACGCCCTGTCCATGTGTCATTTTTGTTAGTTGGATTTCTATACTTTATTTTTGCTTTTGCTCGCTTCTTTATTCCTGGAGATTTTTTAGCTAACTGACTTGCGCCAGGTGTTGAAGCTTTCCCGTTTGATTTGCTGTCGGTCTGTTTGACTGCAGACTTTGGCTCGGTAGCCATAAAGTCCGACAACGTAAAACCATGTTTTTTAGCAACCGACCGAAGTTCTGCTAAGACACGCTTTTTGTCTTGCAATTCTTTTTGCTTGATGGCTTTCTCTATTTTAACGGATTCCTTTTTTAATTTATCAAGACTCCATGTCATATAGGACGCTGACATATGTACCTCACAGATGGTTAATATAGATGACGGGTTATTTAAAAGACTTTGTATAGATGACGGGTTATTTAAAAGACTTTGTTTTAATAGTAATTAAGACTCCACATAATAAGAGTTTTGCTGTTAATTTTCTACTAATTTTGCGGGTATTAAGCCAGTGTATTAAAAATAACCCTACTTAATAAAAGTAAAAATGCTATTTAATTTAGCACTTGCGTGTGCAAACTTTTACTACCAGGCTTATTTTTTCTGTCGAAATTGAGGATGCAGTTAAAACGATATCAAATTACGAATTTGCAAAGCAGATTTACAGAATAACAAGTGATGTAGTCACGTAGGGTTTTATTATCTGGCCTTTAATATCCAGACTTTGTACGTGGTTGCAATCGAAAAAATTCATTCTTCCTACACGTAACACTCAGCATCGGCAGCCATAGACCGCGCACCCTGACGAATGCCGGGCTACCGGCATTTCGATCTTTTCAATGCTTGCAGGTGTTCTGGATGATTTTGCTTTAGCACAACAATAAATCGTGTTTAAGTCATTAGTTTCTAACGGGCTTGGCACGATTTTATGCACCGCGTTTGTACCCAGTTACTTAACAGTTACTTAAATAAACAACACAAGTCATAAACAGCACAAGTCGTAGCTGCGCGACTGAGCCTGTTTGCATGTATTTAGAATGAGTGGCGCGTACCGACAGACTTACGCGTCAACTGCTGTGTTAGTTCACAGGTCAGGTCGTAGTCGGAGGCCGCGGTGACACGGGCGTTTATGATATCGCCGGGTGCGATAGAAAGGCGCTGTTCTGATTCCAGGTTTTTTAAGGGTATCAGCGCGAGACCATCAATTTCTGGCGCATCGCCCATAGTTCTGCCAACCAGCTGATCGTTGTCAATGTCATCAACAATAATTGGCAACAGTTTACCGACTTTTGCCTGCAACCGGTCTCTGCTAATTTTTTGTTGTTGCTCCATAAACCGGTGCCAACGATCTTCTTTTATGTCATCCGGCACCGGGTTGGCCAATGCATTGGCAGTTGCACCTTCAACCGGTGAATACTGAAAACACCCTGCTCTGTCTATTTGCGCTTCCTCGATAAAATCCAGCAGTTCGTTAAAGTCAGATTCGGTCTCCCCCGGAAACCCGACAATAAACGTGCTGCGAATGGTCAATTCCGGGCAGATCTCACGCCATGCTTTAATACGCTGCAGGTTATTCTCAGCGGCTGCCGGGCGTTTCATGGCTTTCAGAATACCGCGGCTTGCGTGTTGAAACGGTATGTCGAGGTACGGCAGTATTTTCCCGTCAGCCATTAGCGGGATAATGTCATCAACATGGGGGTACGGGTAAACGTAATGCAACCGCACCCAGATGCCAAGTGAACCCAGCGCTTCGCACAGTTCATACAGTTTTGTTTTTACCGGGCGGCCATTCCAGAAACTGGTGCGGTATTTTATGTCGACACCGTAGGCACTGGTGTCTTGTGATACAACCAGTAATTCTTTTACCCCTGCATCTGCCAGCCGTTCGGCCTCTGCCATAACATCCCCGGCTTCACGACTGACCAACTTGCCACGCATCGACGGGATGATGCAAAACGTACACTTGTGATTACAACCTTCAGAGATTTTTAAATACGCGTAATGCTTGGGTGTCAGTTTGATGCCTTGCGGTGGCACCAGATCAATAAACGGATTGTGGGCCGGTTTAGGTAAATGCTGATGTACCGCTGTGACCACTTCTTCGTATGCTTGCGGGCCGGTGACTGCCAGCACCTGCGGGTATTGCTCTTTTATCTCATCCGCCTTTACACCCAGACAACCGGTCACCACCACTTTGCCATTGGCATCCATCGCTTCACCAATGGACTCAAGTGATTCTTCTACCGCGCTATCGATAAAACCGCAGGTATTAACAACAACCAGCCCGGCGTCTTCATAGGTCGGCACGATGTCGTAGCCGTCAGTGCGCAGTTGAGTGAGGATGCGCTCGGAATCGACCAGCGCTTTGGGGCAGCCAAGGCTAACAAAGCCAACTTTAGGTTGTGATGACACGAGTTAAGTGGTTCCCTGTGCGTGGGCAAAATGATTGCCGGCTCGTTGATAACTTCCCAATGGGCTAGCCAGGATAAACAAGGACGATTGAACCCCGGCTACGCGAGGATGACGGCAGTGCAGAGCATACCTGTTTTTGTTGTTCTTGGGTCAGTTGGGCCGGATTACCCGGCGAGGCAATGCATTAGCTGGATATTTTAGAAAGCAACGAAATCCGCCGTTGCCCCCCGCTTGCGTGGGGGACAACAGGATTATCCACAAATTGTGATGACGGGTTCAGATGCAGCGTTTGCTGACTTCTATAGTCAAGCGATCAAAGCCGCACCCTTGATACCCAGGATCGCTTCGATTTGTTCCAGCATTGCCGCCTCTTCGGCACTGATTTTCTCACCACCAAAACCCAGAAACCCGCCTTCGCTTGCGGCAGCCGCAACATTGTTGGCAATCTTAAGCGTCCATTCTTTATAGGCGGCAGCGTCTTCTGGTGAGCATTTCTCATTCACCAACGCAACAGCTTTTTTGCAGTCAGCCATCGCCAGTTGATGCAATTCCTCGCGCGACTTGACGTTGCCATCGGCCAGCTTGGATTTGGAGCGTTCGCGGTAGTCCTGCATTTTATCTTTGGCTTCATCCCAGTTCTCGGCCTTTTGCAGGAGCGCCTGTATCAACTCGCTATCCGGGTAGTCTTTTAACCCGGCGACTGAGGAGCGCATGCTGGCTGTCATTTCCTTCACTGTACCAATAACACCGCTTGCTGCTGCACTGCTCATCGCCGCACCAATCATGGCCGGTGCCGAACTCAACAAAAACCACTCATCGTCAGTGAAATTGCTTTTCATAGTCATCCGTGTTTCCCTCGCTATCGTCGAGTAATAAATTCGAGGGGTTATTGTACGATCAATGACTGCACAATCACGCTTGCATAACCGGTATTTGCTTTGTTTTACCGATAAAGCCATCGTGCCGGTTGTGTTAATGGTTGTTGGAGATGCACCGTGGTTGTTGGAGATGCACCGGCAATTAACGAAAACTGAAGAAAAATCCGACAGCCGGTGGGACGAAAGCGTACCCGATAGCGATAAATTGCGGGAAATCACGAGCAAAAAAAAGGCTCTGAAATCCGATGACGAGGTCGGGTCAGAGCCGATTGTTCCAACCAAGAGCGGTTGGAGGTAGAAATAAACAGAGCAGGTTCTGCCCGATGACTACAGTTCAACGCATCGCACTGCGGGAGACAAGTTGCCGTGTTACGAATTGTTACAGGGTTCCCGTTTTTACCTGATCAGCGCGTTCAATTGCGCCTCGGCGGCTATCTGCCGGTTTTACATTACTTAAACCTCTGCAAGCATTTTGTGAACGTTTTCATAGTATTATTGCTCCGTTACTCGTCGTTCTGACGGCACGCGAATGAGCGCACAGGCGTTTCTGCAGGCTGTAACAACCACCATACGAGACAGTCCCCGGCGTTGTAACCCGACGGTCCAAACGACGTGTGGTGATACTCGAATTTTTTGCAAGTCAGTAAAACGACCGAATAGGAGAATTTACATGTCATTCAATATTGTTGATCTAGTCAAAGATCAGGTTAGCGGCTCGCTGATGAGCCAGATGGGCAACATGCTCGGTGACGAGTCATCTCGTGCAGCCGGCGCTGTCGACAGTGCGGTGCCTGCACTGTTGGAAGGCCTGCGTAACTCCACATCATCGACGAGCGGAGCCGATAAATTGTTTCAGGCAGTACAGGACCAGGACGATGGCCTGCTGGACAACCTTAGTAGCATGCTCGGCGGTGGTCAAAGCACACAGATGGTTGAAAATGGAAACAGTATGCTGGGTTCACTGTTCGGCAGTGGGGGCCTCGGCAGCCTGTCAGGTGCAATATCCGCGGTATCAGGTCTAAGTAAAGGAGGTACCGGTTCACTGATGGGTATGCTGGCACCCGTTGTTATCGGTGTGTTGAAGCGTAAAGTGCTGGGTAACGGGCTTAATGCCGGTGGCCTCGCCAGTATGCTGATGGGTCAGAAGGACAACATCGCGCGAGGTATGCCGGTCGGATTGTCAGATCAGTTAAATACCTCAGGATTTTTAAGCAGTATTAGCGGCTCGATCGGTGGCGGTGCTTCAGGCATGGCAGCTGCGGCAACCGGCGCAGTGGCAGCTGCCGGTGCAGCAGCGGCAGGCGCTGCAGGTTCTGTGGCCGATACAGCTGGCAATGTGGTCGGTGGCGCACGTGATGCAGTCAGTGGTGCTGCCGGTGCTGTAGCCGACACAGCAGGCAATGTGGTTGGCGGCGTAAAGGATGCTGCTGGTGGAGCGGTTGATGCAGCGGGCAATGCCGCAGGTTCTGTGGGCGATGCTGCCTCTGGCGCTGCCGGTGCCGTGGCCGATACGGCCGGCAATGTCGTCGGCGGTGCACGTGATGCAGTCGGTGGTGCTGCGGGTGCCGTGGGTGATGCGGCTTCAGGCGCTGCCGGTGCCGTGGCTGATACCGCTGGTAATGTTGCCGGCGGTGTAAAGGATGCAGCCAGTGGCGCGGTGGGCGCTGCTGGTAATGTTGTTTCGGGTGCCGGTGATGCAGTGGGTAGCGCTGCAAGTGGTGCAGCCAATATGGCAGGCAATGCAGCAGGAGCTGTTGGCGATGCCGCAAGCGGTGCAACCGATTCGATCGGCGATGCCGGCCGTGAAGCCGCAAGCAGCGGTGGTGGGTTTATGCGGTGGCTCCTACCCCTACTCGGCGTGTTGTTGCTGGGTTGGCTCGGATTGAAGTTTTTCGGTGGCAATGCAGACGAGCAATTGTCTGAAGCGGGTACGACCACTGAAAC
>CALFCF010000098.1 GCA_937951345.1 uncultured Granulosicoccaceae bacterium | reverse complement strand
ATCCTGTTGATGGTAACAGGCTTGTTGATCGTCCCGTCGATTGATGCCATTGCCAAACATCTCTCTGATTCCGTCTCCGCATTGCAGGTGACCTGGTCACGGTTCCTGTTCCAGTCAATCCTGATGGGGTTGATGGTATTGGTCCTTCACAATGTACGTTCCTTATGGCCACGCCGACCGGTCATTCACTTGATTCGTGGCATTCTGCTGGCTCTGGCGACACTGATATTCTTCGCAAGTCTGAAGTTTTTGCCACTGGCTGATGCAATCGCAATTTTTTTTGTACAGCCACTGATATTGACCATATTGTCCGCCGTATTTCTTGGCGAGCAAGTGGGCTGGCATCGACGCATAGCAGTGTGTGCCGGATTTGCAGGTGCATTGATTATTATCCAACCAGGCGGTGAAGGCTATTCAACGGCTGCCTTAATGCCACTGGCGACTGCATTCTTCTTTGCGATCTACCTGGCGCTGACACGCGCAGTTGCCGGACAGGATAATGCTGAAAGCGCGCAGTTTGCAGCAGGAGCCGGTGCATTCATTGTGTTAAGCATAGTTATTTTATTCACCCGAATGCTGTTTCCCGGCAGCCTTCCGATGGTAGAACCCAGCCTGACGCAATGGGGCTGGTTATTTATGCTGGGAGTTATCGCTGCCGGCTGTCACCTGCTGGTAGTCAAGGCAACAGAACTAGCGCCTGCTTCGGTACTGGCACCCTTTGGCTATATCGAATTTATCGGCGCGACGTTACTCGGGTGGATATTTTTTAACGACGTACCATCGACAACAACATGGCTGGGTGCTGCTGTAATTATTGGTAGCGGTCTGGTGGTTTATTTTCGCGAAACACGCACCGGCAAACATTAATCCGAAAAACATTTTTCCATCAAACACGTCGGCTAACTTCAATGCATTCAAGGCAGCCGCCAGAGGGCACGCACTGAAGCGCACCTCGTCTGTAAACGGGCTTCAAGCCTGTTACAAACTCATGAAACGATCACACGCTTCAAGACGGGCTTATTGCCTTCATCAAAGTAAAGGCTGCGTATACACGGTAGCGTTTATCCGTTCACCCAGAATTTCTATCTGCAGCGTTTGACCTTCAACCGCATAAACCCTGGGAACAAGCACAAACGCAACCGAGGTTTCACTGTAATGCGCATATCCGCCCGAAGTCACAAAGCCCACCACCGCCTCTTCTCCGTCGCGCATAGCGTAAACCGGCTCATCCCCCCAGACATCCGCGTCTGTAGCCTCCACACGACAAGTGCAAAGTGTGCGTTCACTGCCAGCATCACGTTCAGACAATGCAGCTGATTTACCGATGAAATCTGCCGGCTTGTCATATAAAACAAATTGCGACAAACCGGTTTCCATTGGTGTGTAATCCGGTTTGAACTCACGCATCCAGGAACCGTAGGACTTCTCCAGGCGCAGGCTCATCATGGCGCGCATGCCAAACGGACGCATGCCGTGTGGCTGCCCGGCTTGCACTAATACAGCGTATAGTTGTTTCTGTTCCGAGCGACGAACGTAAAGTTCGTAACCCAGATCGCCGGTATAACTGACCCGCTGAGCCAGAACATCGATTGGCTGTTCGGCCAGATCAAGGCGTATTGACCGAGCATCGAAGAAACCGAAATCCTTATCGCTTAAGGATTCGCTGGTCAGTGATTGCAATACGGTACGCGCTTTCGGACCGGCAATCTGGAAGCCCAGCCGTTCAACGGATTCATTACTGATCGACACCGACCC
This sequence comes from uncultured Granulosicoccaceae bacterium, assembly GCA_937951345.1. Classification (GTDB taxonomy): domain Bacteria; phylum Pseudomonadota; class Gammaproteobacteria; order Granulosicoccales; family Granulosicoccaceae; genus CALFCE01. Next base: position 6,353 of record CALFCF010000098.1, on the reverse strand, counting down.
GTCTTCCGGCAGATATTGTTCAAACCAGCGCAGGTGATAGGCTTGTGCCGCGAAAGACGCTGTCAGCAGAAAGTTATGTTCCTCGAGACAGGTCACGGTGAAATCACCGATGATTCTGCCGCTCTGGCTCAACATCGGGTTGAGTGCTATTCGCCCCGGTTTTGGTATGCGCCCTGCCATGATCCAGTCCAGCCATTGCCGCGCGCCCGTTCCGTGCACCCGGTACTTGCCGAAGTTATGAATTTCATTGATACCCACGGCGGTACGAACCGCACGACATTCCTGTCCTATCACCGCAAATGCATTGGAGCGTCGGAACGTCGGCGTTTCATAGCGAGGCTCACCGTTTGCAGCAAAGTAGTTAACGTGTTCCATCCCGTAAGCAGATCCGAACACGGCATTTTGATCATCCCAAAGATCGTATGCCGGGGTCGTTTGTAGTGGCCTGCCGACCGGTAATTCCTCGTTCGGAAAACTCACGGAAAAGCGTCGCTGGTAATTCTCAACCACTTTGGCACGCGTCCAGTCCCGCGTCGCATAGTCACCGAATCGGGCAACATCCATCGCGAACACATCGACCGCCGGCTCACCTTCAATCATCCATTCAGCCAGCGTGCGCCCGACTCCTCCACCTTGACTGAAACCCGCCATCACCGCACAGGCTGTCCACATACCTTTAAGACCCGGCACAGGCCCAACCAGCGGATTGCCATCGGGTGCGAAAGTAAACGGTCCGTTAATCACCTTTTTTATACCGGCACGTTGCAGTACCGGATAGCGCCGGTAAGCCAGTTCCAGCGCATCGGAGATGCGATCCAGCTGATCCGGCAGTAACTCGTGACCAAAATCTGCAGGGGTACCATTCACCGCCCAGGGATCGCAGGCCTGCTCATAGAATCCGATCACCAGCCCTCGCCCTTCCTGACGCAAATAGCTTTCGCCGGCCGGATCCATGACATGCGGCAACTCGTCCGAGCGCTCGAAAACTTCGGGCAAATCGTCAGTTACCAGGTACTGATGTTCCATCGGATGCAGCGGCAGTTCGATACCGGCGAGCCTGCCTACTTCACGCGCCCACAGCCCGGCGGCATTGACGACATGTTGCGCTTTTACGTTGCCCTGCTCTGTCTCAACAATCCAGTGGCCGTTTTTTTCCTGCCGCAATCCCAGCACCGGGTTGCGCAATACAATTTCTGCACCCTGGCTGCGTGCAGCCGCGGCGTAGGCGTGTGTGGTGCCTGACGGATCCAGATGCCCGTCCAGCGGATCGTACAGCGCACCGAGGATTCCGTCGGTGTTGGTTATCGGCGAGATATCGGGGATTTCTGCTGGTGACACAATGCGTGTCTCCAACCCCATATAACGATGTTTGGCGCGCTCTGCCTTGAGAAAATCCAGACGCGCCGGCGTTTCTGCCAGCGTTAGTCCGCCGACATGATGCAGGCCGCAAGACTGGCCGGATATTTCCTCCAACTCACGATAAAGCCGTATCGTGTAGCCCTGCAAGGCGGCCATATTGGTATCGCCATTGAGCGTATGAAACCCGCCTGCGGCGTGCCAGGTAGAGCCCGAAGTTAGTTCGGAACGCTCAATCAGCATCACATCCTGCCAGCCTTGCCGGCTCAAATGATAGAGCACGCTGCAGCCGACAACACCGCCACCAATAACAACTACTCTAGCCTTGCTCTGCAAATTCACCCCCGGTGTCTGGAACACGCTGTCGTCGTCGGGCCGCCGGAAACCGGAGGAAAAACCACCCGCCAACAAAAACTGGCCAAATTATGTATTATTATGCGCTGCTTGATCAAACGAGCTAGTTACTGAGCGATATCGTGAGTCACAGTGGGGCCCAAAGCGCCGTCGCATTCATGCCTGCCGGAGTGTACACACCATCTGTAGCATCAGGTAACCTAATCAACACACGCGCGGGCAACGGTTTGATAAAATCACCGCGATGACATCGTCAGAAACGATCGAGCCCTAAGATCCATGAAAAGTTTTCTCGCAATCACTCTGCTGGCAACCCTGCTCGGCGGGGGCTATTGGAAGTACAACAACCCGACCGGCAGCCTCGATTCGCTGGGCACTCAGGTTAAAGGGCAGGCTCTGGGTTTCTCCTCATTGCTTGGTGGATCCTCCAGCGCGCAGGTGACAGAATTGTCAAACGCGCTGGAAACCTCGCGCTCAGAAATTAACCTGACGCAGGATCAATTGCAGCAAAACCGAAATTCCCTTGATGCCACCAGCGCGCGACTCGCGACAACAGAGAAACGTCTTAACGAGCTGTTGAGCATCATGGATGAACAGCAGAAAATTCTGACTGAACAACAAGCTGTTAATCTCGAACATGCATCCCGATTTGCAGATATGGATTCATCAATGAATTCCATCCGCAGTGCGATGGGAACACTTGGCACAGGTTCAAACAACATTGACGACGTAACCCAACGACTGGCAGCGCTTGAGACTCAGATTAATGAAAATTCCGCTCAGCCAGCGGCAAACGCTGCGGCCACCGAAGAATTAAACGCGCTCAGTCTTAGAATTGCGGAAGAACGCAGCGACGCGATGGTGCAACTGTCCGATGCATTGCGTCGCGAGCAGCAAACGCAAATCGACGCTCTGAAAGACGAGATTGGCAAGGTACGCCAAACCGAACTGAGTGCTGCAACCGATGCACTTCGCGAAGAACAGCAGACTATACATACCAGCAACGAACGATCGCTGCGGCAATCTATCGCTGGCTTACAAAACCAGTTCAGCACACTGTCAGCAGTCGGCGGTGATGCGCAATCCGCACTCGCACTGACAAACTCTCTGGACGAGCGTATTGCGAGTGTTGAAAACGCTGTTGCCAGTATCGGCCAGACAGATATTGACCAGACAGCCATTCTGCAGCGTGTTGAAAGTCAGATAGACACGCGCATCCAGCAAGTCCGCGCCGAGTTAACTGAAAATTCAATAACGGTTTCGCAGCAGGAGATTGCTCAGTTATCGGAACAACTCGATGCCGCGCAAAATAAAATTCTGGCGCTTGAAACCCAATCCGCTGACACTGGCAACGGACAGCAGGAAATTTCCGAGAAAATCGCAGCAATAGAAGCCACTGTCGGTGAGTCGAGCGCCAGGCTGGCAGAACTCGACGAGTCGGTGCAAACAATCAGTTCGAATCCACGACCAACACTGGGCGCAGCAGCGGCTGAAAATGATATCCAGCAACGACTGGATTCACTGAAACAGGGGGTTATCCAGGAAAACACGTCCAACGCAGAACAGTTGCGTGTTGCTATCGACGAGCAGCGCATAAGCATAAACGAGATCAACGAACAGTTGCTCGCACTCAATAAATCATCCCACGACGAAAATGCAGCGCAGTTGCAAGCACAGATTGATGCCCTGGTCCAACGGGTTGACCAGTTTGCCGGTGAGTCAGGCGATAGCACTCAACTTGCCAGCAAACTGGATCAGGTCAGCCAGAAAGTCGCTCAGCTTGAGCAAAGTGAATTTCTGACGCCGGCAGATCTGGCTGCCAGTGAAGCCAGTAAAGATGAGGCTATCGAGTACACCATCTACTTTGATCGCGATAGCGCCAGCATCAGCGATGACGCGCTTAAAGTGCTGCAATCTTTTCTGACGCAGGAACAATCGCGTGCGAACAGTGTATCCATTTACGGCTTTACCGACAGCAGTGGTAACGCCCAATACAATCAGCGACTTGCTTTGCGGCGAGCCAATCAGGTGCGCTCCTGGTTGATACAAGAGGGTTTTGATTTCCGCAAGATCAATGAAGTTGACGGCCTCGGTGAAGACGTGTCTGCTGCCGTACGCACTGGACAAACAGAGCTTACTAACCAACGCGCGGTTGTCTTGTACGCATTTCAAAAGTAGCGAAACTATGATCTATGCTCCAACCCCCAGCTGGCAGGCCGCACTGGGTGCAATTGCCAGAGGCGAGGAACAAACACCGCGCGCCATGCCGGCAGGATTCTATAACGATCCGAACGTACTGGATTTCGAGATTGAACACCTGTTTTTGAATGGTTGGTTATGCGTCGGCCGCGCCGATGAAGTGCCGCAGCCCGGTGACTACTTCACGCTGGAGATGCTGGGCGAACCTCTGGTTATTACCCGGGATAAGGACAACCAGGTACGCGTGCTATCGAATGTCTGCCGACATCGCGGCAGTATCATTATGAAGGGTTCAGGCAACTCGGCCAAATTTACCTGTCCGTATCACAAGTGGACTTATGCCTTAGATGGCAAGTTGATGGCTGCGCCCCTGATGGACGAATCCACCGGTCTGGATACCAAAGCCTGTGCACTTCCGTCTTTTCGAACGGCTGAATGGATGGGCTATGTGTTTGTTAACCTGGATGGCAAAGCGGAAGATTTTGCCGACTCTGTGCAAGGCATCAACCCTTACGTCAAGAATTACCACAACGAAGAAATGTTAACGGTTCAAGCCGGGCCCGAGCATTGGCCGGTCAACTGGAAACTTCTGGCAGAAAACTTTCTCGAAGGTTATCACCTGACGCCCGTTCATCTGAATACTCTACACCCCATGTGTCCAACAAAACTCTGTGAGAAGGTCGAGGGTGGTCCGGGTTTTACGGGATACAAAGCGCACTACAGTGACAATTTCGAGGGAAGAGCCCCGTTTCACCCAGACACCACTGAAGAAGAGCGCAACCTATCCATGATGGTATGGATCTATCCGGGTTTCGTCGCTGCGTTTTCTCCAAATTCTACCGTTTTCATGAGTATTACGCCTACCGGACCTGACAGCCTGCAGACACGCTGGGGCGTCGCTGCGCACAAAGATACGTTTGAAAGTGGCGAAGCGCAACAGCGCTATGACTTTGCCGGATCGTTCAATGCAGAAGATAAGGAACGTCTTGTTGATGTGCACAAAGGCCTTAGCACAACACGGTATTCAGGCCGTGGGCATCTGGCTCCAGCAGACTACGAAGGAACGATCTGGGACTTTTACCAGTATGTGGCCAAGCGGTTGCCGATTGAATCTGCCCGAAAAGAACAATAAACGAACACCAGACAGTGGCAGCGTGGTTAACTGCATTCTTGAAGAAATGCCAACGCGACATTCGCTCTTTTGCCACTAAAGACAGCAATCTCAAGCGTAATTTCACACGCGTTTCTTTATTAGTCTTGATTCAGGCGCAAACCGAAAGAATCTGTTCACCGGTGCCTGTGCAATCGATGCACTACCGGTATCACGGTTGCGAACGATGAGCGGCTGCCTGGCGCTGCACGCACATCAACAACTTGCGCTGATGCGTCAGCGCAAGCTATCACCCGTCGAACTGATTGACGCGACACTTGCGCGAATCGCTCAGGTACAACCCGCACTGAACCCCTTCTGTTTCGTGTTTGAAAAAGCTGCGCGCGAACAGGCAATAAAAGCGGAACGCGAGTACCTGTCCTCAAGCACAGATAAACATCCGCTATTGCTCGGGTTGCCGGTTGCCATTAAGGATTTCACCCCTACCCGTGGACACAGAACAACGCTGGGATCTTTCACACATGAACACTGGATACCGCAGCATGACGCCGAGATTGTTACGCGCCTTAAACAGGCCGGGGCGATTATCATCGGCAAAACAACAACACCTGAATTTGCCTGGTCAAGCTTTACCCGCAGTCGGCTGTGGGGCGAAACACTGAATCCATGGCACCGCGAATGTACACCGGGGGGATCTTCAGGCGGTTCAGCGGTTGCAGTAACAACCGGATGCGCATCATTGGCAGAAGGTACCGACATGGGCGGCTCTGTGCGGATACCCGCAGCTCTTTGTGGCATCGTCGGTCATAAACCCAGCCTCGGACGTATTCCGATGGACATACTGGACACGACCTTTGACAACATCTCTCACTTTGGTCCGCTTGCACGATCGGTTCTTGATGCAGCGCTGTTTATGCAAGTAACCGAGGGCGTCTATGACAAAGACATTCAGTCACAACTCCATCTCAACACTATCAGTCTATCGGACGCTCCGTCGGATTTAACCGGTGTTACGATTGCCGTCAGCGAAGACCTGGGTTTTTATCAGGTAGACGATGACGTCAAACGCAATCTGCAACGTGTGACGTCGGAACTTGAAGCCTGCGGAGCGACGCTGATCAATGTATCACTACCCTGGGATAATACTGTAGCCAGTGCCTGGACCGAGCTATGGTCTGTGTACCTGGCTTCCGCATTTGGTCACCTGTTACCTGAATGGCACGAACAGATGGACCCTGCTCTGGTAGAGTTGATGCATCACGGTCAACGCTTATCAGCCGTTGAATACCGGCAACTCGACAAAGTCCGAACCCGGCAATGGCAGGCATTGTTA
>CALFCF010000097.1 GCA_937951345.1 uncultured Granulosicoccaceae bacterium | reverse complement strand
CAATACCATCAACCCCATCAGGATTGACTGGAACAGGAACCGTGACCAGGTCACCTGCAATGCGGAGACGGAATCAGAGAGATGTTTGGCAATGGCATCAATCGACGGGACGATCAACAAGCCTGTTACCATCAACAGGATACCGCGCTTGACCGCATTTCCATCGGTGTCTTTTGAATCCATCAGAATGTTATCTGTCCCGCCGAGTACTGTTCGATCCTGTACCCGATAGATCGGCGGGTAGATTCAGCTGTTTTGAGAGGGGACGTTGGACTATCGGGAAGCCCGCTAAAAAATCTGGCAAAAAATAAGCGCCACGCCCGTAGTGTCCATTTGAATTCATAGCGCTAGTGTAAGACAACTGTAGAGCACGTCATGACCATCATTCTCAAGGCCGAACATCTGGTGAAACATTTTCCATCCAGTGGGCGGACTTTGCGCTTGCCATCCGGTAGTCGTCGCGACACACCGATAGTTGCTGTTGACGATATCAGTCTCAGCATAGCAGCGGGTACCTGTTTCGGTTTACTTGGACCGAATGGCGCTGGCAAGACAACCACTGTCGAAATGCTCGAAGGCATTGTCGAACCAACATCAGGCGATATCAGCTACCGCAACGGTCCACTGGACGACACATTCCGACAGCGCTGCGGCATCATGTTTCAAAGCACTGCACTGCAGGATTACATGACAGTGCGCGAGGCGTTGCGAATGTTCCGCAGTTTCTATCTCGAGAGCCTGACTGAGGATGAGCTGATCGATAAATGCTCGCTGTCAGCCTTTGTTGATCGTGATACGCGTAAATTGTCGGGCGGGCAGCGTCAGCGCCTTCTGCTGGCGATTGCATTGGTAAACAATCCGGACGTGGTGTTTCTGGATGAACCTACGACTGGACTTGATCCACAAGCGCGACGGCAATTCTGGGAATTGGTGCATAACATAAAAGCGCAGGGCAAAACGGTTATTCTGACGACACACTATATGGAAGAGGCCATGCAGCTTTGCGATAACCTGGTTTTTATGGGCGCGGGTAAAATCATAGCCGAAGGCTCGCCGTCGGGTTTGCTTGCCAGTCACTTTGATTCAACTGTTTTAGAGGTGGCGGCCAAACCCTCGGATTACCCGCAATTGTTCACTGAAGTGCAAACTGTTTCAACACCACGGCAACCGCCGCCGCAGTCAACCCCAAAATTTGACTGGCAAGACATAACCGCGCTTGATAGTGGATTCACTATCTCAACCACTGACGTAGACCGCTCAATTGCCTGGTTACAAGAAAACAATATCTCCTTGGCGGGCCTTCAGGTTCGCTCGCGCACTCTCGAAGATTTATTTCTTGCACTAACTGAAAGCACGTCAACAAGCGATAGAACGGCTGCACAGGCTTAAACATGACAATACAAGAAAGTGGGCATAAGAACGAGGGACGGTTTTTTAATGTCCGTCATTTTCTAGCGGTCTGGACAGCGCGCAATCGCGAATTTATCCGCGATCGGTCATCGTGGGTATGGAATATCGTTTTTCCTGTCATGTTGATTGGCGGACTTGCGGTGATGTTCGGTAACAATGATCGTGCTGTCTACAAGATCGGTGTCTATCCGGCCATGGAACAGTCTGATCCGTTTTTTAATGTGCGGCACTTGCATTTCGTTGAACAGGAAAACCTGCAACGCGCCATTACGTCTGTAGAGAGGCACCAATTGGACTTGTTGCTTGATACCGAGCGCCAACGTTATTGGATAAATACAACCTCTCCCAGCGGGTATATCGCCGAGAAAGTGTTGTTAGCGAGCACCAATCACACGTACCAGGCTGAACAGGTGACAGGGCGCGAAGTCAGATACGTTGACTGGGTAGTGCCCGGCGTTCTGGGTTTAAACATGATGTTCACTTGTCTGTTCGGCGTGGGTTATGTGATCGTAAGGTATCGAAAGAGCGGTGTATTAAAGAGGCTAAAAGCCACGCCACTTGCGGCGATTGAGTTTTTAAGTGCGCAGGTTTGCTCAAGATTGTGGCTGGTGATGGCTGTGACGCTCTGCGTTTTTTTCGGTACGCATCTACTGTTGAACTTCACTATGCATGGCAGTTACTTTGACTTGATTGTGGTGCTCTTGATTGGCGCATTCGCACTGATAAATCTTGGCTTGCTGGTCGCTGCACAGACCGCCAGTGAAGAGTTGGCAGGTGGTTTGTTGAATCTGTGTACCTGGCCGATGATGATGATGTCGGGAGTTTGGTTTTCGCTGGAAGGGGCACATCCGATGTTGCAGGTGGTGTCTCGCGTACTGCCGCTAACCCATCTGGTGGAGGCCAGCAGACGGATTATGATTGATGGTGCGAGCCTGCTTCAGGTGTGGAACAACCTTATCTTTCTGGCTTTGTTTGCTGTCGTTTGCATGTTAGTAGGTGCGCGACTTTTCCGGTGGGAATGAGGTTGCTTTGGGCGACCTGGAAAAGCCTTGACCGGTAGTTCTAAATTTAAGCCATCTACTATTTGTGCTTTATTGAATGGCAAGCTTTGATTTATGAATGTGCGACCCGGTAACGATCCACTTCCGGATTGACAACCGAATCAGTGAACGGCAAGTTGAGTTCGCGCCAGACGCTAACCAGTGCTTTAAGCAGTCTGTCTATATCACTGTCTGAATGTAACGGCGTCGGCGTGATACGAAGACGCTCCGTCCCGGCCGGAACTGTCGGGTAGTTGATCGGCTGTATATAAATGTTGTGTTTCTCAAGCAGCAAATCGCTGGCTTTCTTGCACAGTGCTGCATCGCAAACTGCGACCGGGATGATATGAGTTTCCGATGGCATCATCGGAATCCCTGCTTTAGAAAGCTGTATTTTTACGCTATCGACCTGAACTTTCTGCAGTTCCCGCTCTTTACGTGATGCTTTCAGATGTTTGATCGAACACCGTGCTGCTGCTGCCAGTGACGGCGGTAGGGTGGTCGTAAAAATGAACCCGGAAGCGGTTGAACGTATGGCATCAATCGTTTCCCTTTTCCCTGCAACGTATCCACCCATCACGCCGTAGGCTTTAGCCATCGTGCCTTCGATAAGATCAATACTGTCAGCCACTCCCTCGCGCTCACTGACACCACCACCGCGGGGACCATACATACCAACGGCATGGACTTCGTCAATGTAGGTGAAAGCCTGATAGGTCTTCGCAAGTTTTGTAATGGATGCTATCGGCGCTATGTCTGCATCCATCGAGTAGACAGATTCAAATACAATTAATTTAGGTCGGTGCAGTGGTTGTTGTTGCAATAATTCTTCAAGGTGTGCGATGTCGTTATGTCGGAAAATGATTTTCTCGGCTTTTGAACGCCGTATACCTTCGATCATTGATGCATGGTTCAATTCATCACTTAATATGACACAGTCCGGCAAAAGTTTTGCGATCGACGAGATGGCCGCATCGTTGGAGACATAACCGGAGGTGAAAACAAGTGCCGCTTCCTTGTTGTGTAGATCGGCCAGTTCGGCTTCGAGCTCAACCACCGGTTTGTGAGTCCCACCAATATTGCGTGTCCCTCCGGCACCGCTACCATAGAGCCCGGCGGCCTGTTGCATCGCGTCAATGACGTCCGGATGCTGACCCATGCCGAGGTAGTCATTTGAGCACCACAAGGTAATTTCCCGCCTGTCGAGATCATCGGCCGACGTCGAGCCGAGCGACGAATCGTCGGCGTTTGGATACCAGTGCGCCAGCGGAAACTGGCCGGCAATTCGCTCGATTTTCTGAAATACCCGATAGCGTTGTTGCTGGCGGATATTATCGAGTTCTTGCTGAAAAAATGAAGCATAGTCGATCATGCGGGTATTTTAACCGCTACGGCATGGCATCGGCCAGAAGAATAGGGTTATGTGAAACCCAGCGTTGTGCGCCAGAGAGGTGACGTGGTCAGTCCGCTTGGTGCATCACATCTTCGTGCTGATGCCATCGGCTTTAAGCCGGCGATCTGTTGCGCGACAGGAGCCTGCTTGCGCTCGAAAGTTGTCTTGTATACCGGCAGAGATGGTCGCTTCCAGTCGCTGTACTGTCATTGGCACGTCATGCTCTCTGCCAGCGCGCCGCGATTGGCGAGAACAGGACAGAAATGTTAACCGGGTCAGTTTTTAGCGTGAGAGTGTGGTTGCGCTGACGAACTCCTGCCTCAGGCAACTTCAAAGAGACCGGCGGCGCCCATGCCACCACCAATACACATGGTAACCACCACATAACGTGCACCGCGGCGCCGGCCTTCGATTAAAGCGTGCCCGGTGAGTCGGGACCCTGTCATACCGTAGGGGTGGCCGATCGAGATCGAACCGCCATTGACGTTGTAGATGTCCGGGTCGATACCGAGTTCATCGCGGCAGTACAGTGCCTGGCAGGCGAACGCTTCATTCAACTCCCACAGTCCGATATCGCTGACCTTGAGACCATGACGCTTCAGCAGTTTCGGTATCGCGTAGATCGGCCCGATACCCATTTCCTCCGGTGCATTGCCGGCAACCGCCAGCCCTCGGTAGATACCCAGAGGTTCGATATTGTCGGCGGCGGCCGCCTCGCTACTCATCAATACGCAAGCCGATGCGCCATCGGAGAGTTGACTGGCGTTGCCGGCGGTCACCACGCCGCCATCAATAACCGGGTTCAGCGAGGCCAGTGAATCCAGCGTAGTTTCCGGGCGGTTGCCTTCATCGCGGGAGAGCTCGATATCCTGCTGACTCACTTCACCGGTTTCGCGGTTTTTGGTATTCATGGTCGCTTTAAGCGGGACGATTTCGTCATCAAGGCGCCCGTCTGATTGTGCTGCAGCAGTGCGCTGTTGTGAGCTGAGTGCGTATTCATCCTGTGCTTCACGCGAAATGCCGTACTTTTTAGATACAAATTCGGCCGTCTGCAGCATCGGCATATAGGCATGCTCAGACTTGGCGGTCACCGCCGGATCAATCTCTTTTTGAATCCATTCGAAGTAGGGACCCTGAACTGCAGAAATATTGTCCTGACCTCCTGCGACGACCACGTCCATACCATCAACCAGGATTTGTTGCGCTGCCATTGCAATCGCCATCAACCCGCTCGAACATTGTCGATCGATAGTTTGTGCCGGTACGCTGTCAGGAAGACCCCCGGCCCATGCGGCATTGCGTGCCACGTTCATCCCTGCAGTGCCTGCCGCCAGAACAGTACCGACAATACAGTCTTCGACGCGCTCGGATTCAACGCCTGCACGCGCAACAGCGTGTTCTATGGCATGTCCCATCATTGTGGGTGACTTAATATTGTTGAGCGACCCGCGAAAGGCCCGCCCAATGGGTGTTCTGGCAGTTGAAACAATCACTGCATCTTTCATAGTGTACTCACTGCGGTGGTTTGACTATCCAAGATAAAAAACGTCTGATGCGCAAAAGGTAGCATTTACTTTTTTATATCGGGATACGAACGGGTTATGTCAGGCTCGCTTTCGCGAGCACTTTCGGCTAGTTGTTCGTGTAAACAGGAAACGCGGTATTTATCCCGCCACGCGACGTTGTATAACCCTGCACCTGAAAACCCATGCCTGACGGGCCGCTCCATGGTTGCTTGTTGGGTGCCTTGCTGTTGCTGTAGGCGTGGAGGATGACGTCGATCACTTCATCTCGGCTCAACGAGTCGGGGAAGAAGCTTGAAAATTTGTTTTTCCACTGATTACCGTCACGGATTTCGATGTTTGCTGTGTAGACGCCTGCGCTGTTCGGTTTGGAGCGAATCGATTTTATGCGCGCATTGGCCGGATCCTGCCCACCCGGTCGCGAATGAAAACCTACCGGTTTACCACTGCGGTTGATTTCACCCTCGAAGATGTGCGGTAAGTTGATCTCAGGGTTTGTGGAGGACCATTTACTACCCTGACTGTGGTTCTGATTCGAATTGCCACTGCTACTACGTTGTGATTGATTCTGATCGCGTTGTTGACTGCTCTGGTTATTGCCCGTGAGTGACTCCAGATCAATGCCAAACTGCTCAAGGTTGACGCCGAGCGCAATCAGCACCACGGCAATGATGGGGATCAATCGTTTTAGATTCAGCATACGGTTATCTTGAAGAAATTAGTTGACAGGTTCAAGCCGCGATCACAGCAAAGCGCCTCCCACCCCACGCTAAGCGTTAAGCGGATCGGCCGTACAATTCTCAACGGCCGTACAATTGCTCAACATAGGCGGTAACAGAGTCTTGCCACAGAAATCGCGACTTCCCCGCTGTGTCGCAGATCGTCTGCCATTGTTGTGGTTCGTTTTCCCGAAGTTCAAGCACCTTTGTCAGTGTTGCTACCAGGTTGTCGGCCTGCTCAGCGACAGTGCTACCGGTGAAGCTGAATCCGTTGTGCAGGTGTTCAACCGTATCTTTAAGCCCGCCGACGGCGTGCACGAGGCATGGTTGACCTTCGCGCATCGCCAGCATTTGACTGATACCGCAAGGCTCGAAGGAGCTAGGCATGACAAACAGCGATCCACTGCTGTAGAGCACTTGCGACAGATTATCCGCGTAATTATTCAGAAACAGAAAATTAGCGTGGTTGGCTGACATTTCAGTAAAGAATCGCTCGTATTCTGGATCACCCGTACCAAGCATGATAAATACACCGCGTTCTCCGAGTACGTCCAGCATACGTTCAATTACCGTCACACCATGTGGATCGGTAGCACGGTACAAACGCGCCTTTTGTTCGGTTAGTCGGCCGATGCTGGTGAGAATGTGCTTCGGTTGCGCGAGTGTCTCCCAACTGGATAAACGGCTGTCCGCGATATAGTCGGCGCTCATTAATGCCCGCGAGCCGGTCAGCCAATGATGCAGGGCGCCACGTATGGTTTGCAGTAGCTGTGGCCAGGGCTGTTGCCACTGGTTAGCGTTAGTCTTGTCTCTTGTTTTTTCGTTTGTCGTTGCTTTTGTATAGTCGCAACCATTTAAAATACCGAACAACCTGCCTTGTTGCCGGGCCTGTAACAACTCCTGCTCCAACCCCTCGCCTCCATAAAAGCCATCCGTTTCCACGCGGCTCTTACAAACAATATCGGCAGCGTAACTCGGCGATACGGTATGGATGGCATCACTGAGGCGGATGGCGGTTGCTACCGGATTCACGCAGTGTGGCCAACGTGGGTCGGAGACAGTCTCACTGTCTATTGTCAGATCCGGATACCAGCTTTGTAACGACGAGTCAGGACCCTTTAGCGGACGTATCCCCTGGATCGCGAGATTATGCACGCTGTAGACGAGCCGTATACTGCCGAGCTTTTTATGCAACGGGTCGTATTTGCAAAGCAGAGCAAATAATGCTGTGTGCCAATCGTGTAGATGGATCACGTCTGCATCTGCGATGACTCGACTCACCAGCAGTGCAGCGGCAGAACGACAGAACAGTGAAAATTTTCGTGCATCACTTGCAAACGGTGCATCGCTTGGATCGTTACAGTAGATACGTCCTTTCCCGCACAGACTGAACAGTGGATGATCCAACACCACGATATTTACACCGCTCGGGTTTTTCGCCGGCAAATGATAGACCGCTACCGATGCTTCGATGTCTTCGTGTTTAACAGATAAAAGTGTGAGTTTTTTTGTACCGTTTTGCTCATGAAACAGACCGTACGATGGCAGGATGACAGTAACGGAGTGACCACACTGCGCCAGTGCCGGAGGTATGTCTCTCAGCACGTCACCAATCCCACCGACTTTTCCACCGGGCAGAGCGTCGTTTTCAGCGGCCAGCATCACGATATGCATAACTTCTATTGTCTATGTTGCATTTTTTAGTACCTGGTGTCAGGTGCTGCATCACGTTGGAAGTGACTGCGGCTCTTCAGTAGGCTGCGATCCGATTCAGTTCAGGCAAAGCGAAGCCAACCGGTTTTTCCTGGCTGAATGGGATCAGGCATTCACGTAATTATAGGTGGTCAACAAAAGCCTGGGGCGGGCAGGGGGTATTGCCCCCCTGCAAGCGTTTTAATACCGGATCGATTGGGTCTTTATGCAAAAAAAGGCCTGATTCTCGCGCCCCTGTGTGTATTCGGTGTTTTGCGGCGAAAAACTGTAAATTGTGGCATTGAAAGTGAACGACTAGCCCAACATCGTCCCATATCGACGCTGCCCGCTCTACACTTGATACTGTGGGTACTGTTGTAGGCGTTTGATTCGTTGAGAACAGAGCCCGTCAGAGATTAATCATGAGTCTGAGGCAGAGATTGTGGCGCAAAAAAACATTCGGCGTAACGCAGCATTGCATAAGCATCTAACAGAAAATCTATCCATGAAATCCGCTGCAGAACTATTGCAAGATCCACTTGATACAGCCTGGCAAAGTGAACTACCGGCTTTGCTGTCCGACACCCAGTCGTTAAAAACGGAGATCCGGCAGCATTTCCATCAATCGCTTGGCCGCGAGTTCAGTGATACCACAGCCAATTATCTTTATTCGGCATTGGCGATGACTGTGCGCAACCGGTTAATGAACTGTTGGCGTGAGACCCGTAATCAGGTGCTCGCTGGAGACATGAAGCGCACCTGTTACTTGTCCCTTGAATTTTTAATGGGACGAACCCTGTCGAACGCATTGCTCAACCTTGAGCTCGCTGACAATGTCCGTGAAGCATTGCAGGAACTTGGACTGAAACTCGAGGAGATCGCCGAACTGGAAAATGACGCCGGTCTCGGCAACGGCGGCCTCGGTCGTCTGGCAGCGTGTTTTCTGGATAGTTGTGCAACCTTGGGCCTTCCGGTTACCGGTTACGGTATCCGCTATCGCTACGGTATGTTTAAACAACAGATTGAAAACGGTTATCAGGTTGAAATGCCGGATAACTGGTTGCGTGACGGACACATCTGGGAGCTAGAACGGCCTGAACTGGCTCGCATTGTCCGATTCGGTGGGCGTACGCGGGCGAGTGGCGCTGCTCAGGAGCGAGCGGAATGGACTGACACAGATGATGTGTTGGCTGTACCTTATGATGTGCCGATACCGGGTTACCGTAACGGTGTGGTGAATACCCTGCGATTGTGGTCTGCCGCATCAACCGATGAATTCAATCTGCATGAATTCAACCAGGGCAGTTATACCGAAGCTGTCTCGGCAAAAAATGGTGCTGAAAATATCACCATGGTGCTGTATCCGAACGATGCCAGCGAAAACGGTAAACAACTGCGTCTGCGTCAGCAGTACTTTCTCGTTTCGGCCAGTCTGCAGGATACCATCCGCCTGTGGCTTGAACACCATGATGGTTTTACAGACTTCGCTGCGAAACACTGTTTCCAGCTGAATGACACGCACCCCAGTCTGGCGGTCGCTGAACTCATGCGGTTGTTGATTGATGAACACGGGTTAACCTGGGACGATGCGTGGCAAATTACAAGCACTACGATGGCATACACGAATCACACGTTATTGCCGGAAGCGCTAGAATGCTGGTCGACCGGGCTGGTCGCACACCTGTTGCCCAGACCGTTTGAGATTATCTGTGAGATTGATCGACGTTTTCGCCAGCACATGGATATTCATTGGCCAGCGGATGAAGAATTGAAAGAAAGCCTCGCCATTGTCTCAGGTGGTAAAACAGACGGTGTGGTCCGCATGGCTCATTTGGCAATCGTCGGTAGTTTTTCGGTCAACGGTGTGGCACAGCTACACTCGGACTTACTGGTACAGGGTATGTTTCGGCGCTTCTGCGAGCTGTGGCCGGATCGTTTTAATAATAAAACCAATGGCGTCACACAACGCCGTTGGCTGGCTCAGTGTAATCCGGGATTACGCGAGCTGCTGGATGAGACTATCGGTAACGATTGGGTTAGGGATCTGGAGCAACTCGAACAGTTGCGCCCTTACGCTGAAGACGCAGGTTTTGTTGAACGCTGGGCTACTATCAAGCGCGAAAACAAAGAGCGGCTTGCTGCGCTGGTATCGGCTCGCTGTGATATCGATATGCCGATTGATGCGATGTTTGATGTGCAGGTAAAACGCATGCACGAGTACAAGCGGCAATTAATGAATGCGCTGCATGCTGTGCACCTGTATCTGCGTATTAAAAATGGTGATACCGCTGGTATGGTTCCGCGGTGTATCGTGATAGCCGGTAAGGCCGCGCCCGGTTACGAAATGGCCAAAGCCATCATTAAGCTGATCAATAATATCGCCAGCGTGATTAATGCGGACCCGGTTGCGCGTGATTGGTTAAAAGTGGTTTTTATCCCGGACTATAACGTATCGTCGATGGAAATAATCTGTCCTGCGGCTGACCTTTCCGAGCAGATTTCCACGGCGGGAAAGGAAGCATCCGGCACCGGCAACATGAAGTTCATGATGAACGGTGCGTTAACCATCGGCACGCTCGATGGTGCTAACGTTGAGATACGGGACGCGGTAGGCGAAGAAAACTTCTTTTTGTTCGGTCTAACCGAAGAAGAAGTGGAAGCAAAAAAACAGGACTACGAACCTGACACTATAATTGCGGCGGATCCGCGCCTTGCAGCAATTTTTGCAGCTTTTGATCAGGGGTTGTTCAACCGACGCGAGCCCGGCGCCTTTGACATGGTGCTGCAAGCTGTCCGCGCGCGCGGTGATCAATGGATGACAGTTGCTGATCTGCCGTCATTTATAGAAGCTCAGGAGCTGGCAGCGGAAACCTTCGCGCAAGTGCAGCAGTGGCACCGAAAAAGTGTCCTGAATAGCGCCTACAGCGGCAGGTTTTCCACTGATCGCACCATGTACGAATACAACCGCGATATCTGGAAGCTTGCTGCTGTCACGCCGAATCTGCGCTCCGTATCCTGATAATGATGCTGTCCAGGTAATTCTGGCTATAGGGTGTCAGCTGATTGACAGAGTTTAGCGTTGTGTTGATCAGATGTGCAGTGTCTGCAGCTATTGAGTGGGCGGCAGTGATAACGCAGAACAGTGCGCAGTAAGACGTGATAGAAGCCACTGTTGCAGTGTCTGTGGATATTAAGTGTAAAATATCTGTTGGTTTGGCAATTTGGCAGGAATTAGCTCCTGCAGTGGAATTCCATGAATCAGCCCGATGAATCCGTGAATCCTGATAAATCAGTTAGAATCCAGTCGACTGGTTCAACCGCAAAGCATCTCGATCGGAAAGTACTGGCGCGCTTGCCAGCGTCACACCTATACCGCCACTTTCTCCTGATTGCAGTATTAACGCTGTTTCTGCTGACACTTGCCAGGGCCGGTTATATGCTGTGGCAGCTGGTGCGTTATGATGAAACAGCAACCATGTTATCCAGTTTTGTTACCGGATTCCGCTTTGATCTGGCTATGCTCGGTATTGTGCTGGCTTTACCGGTTTTTGTTGTTCCTCTGTTAGCCATGTTTCGCCCGATACTTCCGATAGCACGGTTTCTTTCTCTAGCATGGATGTTATTGGTATTTCTCGCGATCGTTTTACTTGAACTCGTGACGCCCTATACACTGCAGGAATCCGGGTTACGACCGGATGTTAGTGTATTGACTGAACTCGGTAATCCGGTGGATGTTTTGGCCAAGCTGTGGACGAGTTATATCATCCCTGCGGTTATCGGCGTATTTCTGGCGACACTGATTTACGCCGCCTTTTGGGCACGACTCGACATGCCCCGTTTTCTGCGCCACCCGATAAAAGCTATACCCGCGATTTGTTTATCCATCATTGGCCTGGCCCTTTGCCTGTTCGCCGCTACTTCATCGATCAACCCGACGGAAAGTGTGTTGACGCCTCACGCCTCATTGATATCTGCGGATAGCGTTGTTAATGAGATCGCAGGCAACAGCCTGTACAAAACCTTATATGGTTTGTTAGTCAGGTGAGTTCTGGGGGTTAGCCTGTCAGCGGGTTAGCCTGTCTGCAAGCGGTGCTGTCTGCTGCTTGCGTATGCGCAAGTCGCTCACACCTCCGGCTGCCGTCATTAAGTCCTGTTTAAGTCCCAGCAAATACGGATACCACTCTCGTGCGAGTGGTGATTTCCAGCGCCACAGTAGCTCGTCAATAGCGTCGAGCTCTGCTGAATGATCGGATTGTTGTTGTTCCGGTGCAGTAGCTTTGTCGGTTTGCAATGATTCACTGGTTGAACTGAACACCGGTGAGCGAAAGTAGTGGCTAATGCGTTGGAAGGATTCCGGTACACCAACATTTTCAAGACATTGTAGCCAGGCATTGTGCCGTGCGTTTGTTATTTCTATGTTATGTGTATTGGTGGTGTTCCGGGTCAGATCGCGATCTTTTGCAACCAATGTCATTATCAGTGCATCTGTCGCTGGTAGACCGGTTGGGTTGACGAATATGTCGCCGCAGTTGTGGCGGCCGGACCAGGGGCCAAGAAACAAACGACGCGGGCAATAGTCATTGGCGAAAAAATTGTCCCAGATAATACATCGATGGGTATGAGTTTCAATTTGCCCGTTTTCACTTTCTGACAACAAAAATTTAGCATCCTGCACCTGGGGTTGTCTGGATACAATCGCGTCGCCACAATAAAACCATGCTATTGACCTGTCGAGAACAGATAAAAAGTCAATCAGGTATCGACGATTACGCATGTTGTCGCCGTCGCCGAGCAGCGCAGGATCGTTGCCGTCAATTAACTCATTGGCATAGATGCGTGGCACACAATAGCAGAGCGGTTTGTTGTTCGCTATCGACGTGTTGTGTGGTTGGTTTGGCGTAAGTATTTCTGATAAGCGATTGGCAAGCCGGGCATGAGCGATCCCTTCGAATTCAAAACGGCCAGCGCGTTCAGAAAAACCCGCATCGATGTCATCAAACATCAATACAACACCTGATGCACCGTCGCTCATCAGCTGTGACGCTTTGGCTATCAGCGCATTGAAATCATCACCATTGTCGAAATCAGCGAAATCGAAGTCCAGCCCCGGAGCAATACCGGCGATCACATCGACTCCGGCGCGACGAGCGGTTTCGGTGAATTGCCTGAATGACGTTCGCCATACGTCGGGATAGGGTATACGCCAGCGACTGCGATGCAATGCATCGTCTTTCGGTGCGTAAAGGTAAGTGTTCCAGCCAGCACTGGCAGTCGAAGTTACCAGCGCTGCACGTTCAGCCCATGACAGAAGTCGTCCGTAATAACCCTCCGCATAACCTGTGATGAGATGACCCGGTGTCATGCGGTTGCAGGCTTAGCTGTGTATCGACACGATGTTGCGCTCGTTACACCAGCTAGCGACATCAAAGTTCGGGCAGGTTTTTTTTGTTTCCGGGAAATCCCGGTGACCGACAATTTTTGCGGACGGGTATTTTTTCAGCCACTGACGTAACACTGTCTCGAGTGCATTGAACTGAACGTCTGCAAAGTGTCGCCGGCCGATCAAACATACACCCAGGCTCCGATCGTTATAACCATACACGTGTGCTCCTTGCCAGTAGTCAGGACGACCTTGTTCGACGGTGCCATCGCGACAGATGACACGATGATAGCCGCAGCCGTGCCACCCGAATGACAGGTGCATGGCATGAATATCGATGGCACCTAAGTCTTTTGCGTCGGGTGTGTCTGAGCAATGGACAACAAGATACTGAATATCATTATCTGTCAGCATGCTCTGTTCCCGATTCTGAGCGTGCGAAAGTGTGCGGGTGTACCATCTTTGTGCATATTGAACTGTAACAACTGTAATCCAACGCAGTTAAGGTGGTGCAGTTATGGCAACACAGGTAGTTAATCAGCGGTTCCTTAGTTACAGCGCGGGTCTGAGGACTTGGAAGGCTGCCAGGCTTTGACATAATCAATGCGGTAGTTTGCCGGGAATCGCGTGTTGTTGTCCGGGGCACCGGGCCAATTGCCTCCGACGGCAAGGTTGAGCAGAAAATGTTTAGCGCGGGTGAAGTCATTCGGTGTTGGATGCTCAGCGACTTTGTTGTCATTGAAATACCAGCTGACCACATTCTCTGTCCAAACCGCTGCATAGCGGTGAAAATCATCGGATAATCTGTGTGAAACCGTATGATCATACGGATGTGATGTCAATTCGCCGCTCTGATTGGTGTGCAGCGTTGTGTGGAATGTGCGATGTTCGTTACCGAGTGACTCCATGACATCGATTTCCGGCAAAACGGCAACACCTTCAGGCCATTGCTCAAACGAGGGCAGCAGCCAGAATGCCGACCACAGACCTTTGCCTCGTGGTACCTGTGCGCGTACTTCGAATCGACCGTATTTCTGTGAAAACCCTTCTTCGGTTGTCAACACGCCGGAAATGTAAGGCATGTTATTGACTTTGCTGCGCAAGTCAGGCGGAGTCGGGCGGGCTGAAATAGTCAGGATGCCATCTTGCAGCGAAAACGGGTTGTAACCATGCTTTGCCGGATCAATGTAGTACTGCAATTCATTATTGATGCGGATGTCATTGCCCCATATGTAACTGGTTTTCCAGTCCCCTGTTCTTGTCTCCGGATTCCATAGGCGCAATTCGTCAAACTCTTCGACAAACGTTTCAGTCCAACAAGCGTCATGCAGGGTTTTTGGTGAATCCGAAGCAATGAGCTGTTGAAACGGCATACATAACATAAGCGCAAAAGCTTGTTTTTTCAGCAAACGTGTGTTGTCGGGATTTAACAAAGGTGAATTCTGTAGTGATAAGTTGCTAAAAATTGCGAGTAAGCGTTTTGTCACAAATGCAACGCGTAGTTAACCAACGGTATTGATGACCGGAATTGGCATCAAGCGGCTTTATCCGGTCGATGCTGACTGAACCATTTCCAGGCATGTTCAATACTGTCCCTTATATCGACAAACTCGGGTTTCCAGTCCAGGCTCTGCATCGCTAGACTGGCATCGCTGACAAGTTCAGGAGGATCGCCCGCTCGTCTGGGGGCGATCTTGTAAGGTATGGTTATACCGGTAACACTTTCGCATGCACGGATCACCTCTAACACAGAGACGCCACGATTAACCCCGAGGTTGAATTGTCTGGCACCTGTTTGTTCCTGCTGTTGCAACAAGCCAAGCGCCTTGACATGCGCACTGCATAAATCATTAACATGTATGTAATCGCGGATACAGGTGCCGTCAGGTGTATCAAAATCATCACCGAATACCATCAAGCCGGTATCATTCTCGTTGCCGCCATCACGCATTCGCAGCGCTTCAAATAGCACCAGTGGTATCAGATGTGTTTCCGGATCATGGCGCTCACCCAATACGCCATCTGTGGCGCAACCGGCTGCGTTGAAGTAACGCAAGGCAACACTGTTGAAACCAAAGCCTACCGCATAATCCTTGAGCATCTGTTCCACCATAAGCTTGGACCAACCGTAAGGGTTGATCGGATTTTGTGGCAACTTCTCGGTAATTGGCAGTGATGCCGGTACGCCGTAGGTTGCACAAGTGGATGAGAAAACCAACTTGTCAACATTATGTGCGCGCATGGCATCCATCAGATTCAGTGTACCTACGACATTGTTGCGGTAATAGATGTCGGGCGAATTCACCGATTCACCGACATAGGCTAGGGCAGCGAAATGTAAAACTGCATCAAACGCGTAGTTACCAAACAAACCGGTGAGCGAATCCCTGTCGGTTAAATCGCCGACGACAAGTTCCGCACCGAGGGTAGCATCGCGATTGCCGCGTTCGAGATTATCGAATACGACGACATCATAGCCGTTGTTGCGCAGCATCTGTGTCATGTGTGAGCCGATATATCCGGCACCACCACTGACAAGTACTGTTTTACTCATCGTTGACTCCTTTTTCTTGCAAGCTGTGACAGGTCTATATCGATGCCTTTGTCATCTTTTTCTGCAGGCACGTTAAACGTATCACTGGAGAATCGATCATAGGGATCGTCAGATGCGTCAACATCGAACGCTTCATCGTAAGCATCACCCAGGCTTGTGTCACTGTCAGCCGTTAACATCAGGCCGGCCAGCGGATCGTCGGTCATTATGTTATTTGTCTGGTTATCTTTTCGGCGCCTACCGGTCTGTTTTTGTGCTGCTTCACCGGGTGCGGGTAGCGCCGTAGGCTGTTGCTGATCACTGGATGGTTGTTGCTGGTTGTCCGCGATTTGTGCTCCCATCGGGTTGTTGCGTTTGGCAGCAGACCCAGGGTTCGCAGCGCCGGCAACCGCTAAGGGTGTGCTGGCAGCAGTTTGATGCGGCGTGTGATCATGGCTGGGCGCTGTCGAGGGGGCAAAGGGGCCGCTGTCCGTATTATCCGGTGATGAGTCCGGTGAATCCGGAGTCACCGGATCTGGCAATACCACGGTCACCTGTCTCAACATACTGATAGGCAGCGCCAGGAACAATATCCAGTACAACTCACGATTAACCAGAAAACGAGCTTCGGAATAATTACTCACCAGATAAGCGATTACAAAACCGAGTACAAACAAAACACCGGCTTGCTGTCGCTGATATTGACAGTAAAAAATTTCGATCAACTGCTGCACCACCATCAGCACAGCAAGAGTGGCTAACGGTAAACCAAGTTCGGACGCCACTTGAAGGAATCCGTTGTGCGCGTGATAAACGATCCAGGTGAAATCTGTCAGCTTTTGTTGAATCCACAGCGTGGCATCATTGGGATTCCAGATGCTGCCGTAACCGAAACCCGTAAGCGGTTTCTGCAAAATCAGGTTCCAGGTTTGCTGCCATACCTCGCCGCGTCCTGTCAGATCGCCGGAGCGGCCCACCAGCTCGGCTGTATCGATATTTAGTACGGCGACAACAATCAGGCCGATAAAAAGTATGGCCATCGCCACCATACGAACAAATCCTAATTTAAACCGGTAGGTGACATAGAAGTACAAAGCAGCGGTACCGCCGACGACTAAAGCGAGCAACGATGTAGCGGATTTGCTGAAATAAAGACAGCCGAGACTGACAATCAACAAAACGATGCAGGACAATCGACCGGTTGCGGTATACGCGCGGCTCCACTGGCTTACATAAAGAAGACATCCGATGGCAGCCCAGAATCCCAGCGTGTTTTTTGAGGTCATGATGCCGCGCCAGACTTGTGCACCTTCATACTGTTCAATGCCCAGTGCAGGTAGCGCAGCGACTACACCGATACTGGCGAGCAGAATACCGCCAAGCACCCATGACATAACCGTTAAAATTGTTGTCAGTGGCACCATAAAACCGAGATAGATGGCGATCAGGCTGCTGCCAACAAGGTGTACCACACGTGCAGTGGATACATTGGCATCAATCGACCAGCCTATGGATGCGATGACCCCGAATGTCAGTAAGACCAGCAATAGCCGGTATCGAAACAGCCAGAACATCCAGTTAATGCCGTGGGTGAACATCAGACCTCCGAGGGCGACCATATAACTGACAAACCACAACAGTACGCTGACAGGTTCCAGCGATTGGTTGAAGTGATATATCAGTGTCAGCAGCGTGCTGGTACCTTGCAGGATGGTCAGCACAAGCAGCATTACGGCAAACAATGATGCACGCGTGGCAGCTGTTCTCTGGGAGTAATCTGCAACTCTCATCAGGAACGTATTGCCTCTAGTGACTGGCCGCGCAGCGCAACAAAACGGTCAGTCAGTCGACGGTAAAATCGCGGAAATGTGTGTTGTACCAGCAAGCGCAAAGCGCCCTTATAGCCCACTACACCGGCAGCACGTGCTTGCTTAAGCAAGGTCAGGCGTTCTCCGAGTTTTATAGAACCGGTTTCGAACTTGGCACGGTAACCCAGCCATGCGGCATCTGACATATGTTGACGCTGTCGGGCCATCCATCTGAAAAAGTTGGTATGTTTTTCAGATGCCCCACCATGTATGGGCAGTTGTGACAAGGCTTTAGGATTAATGACATCTTCATACAGTGTGCTTTGAAGATTCATCATTACGGGCTTTGCGCCAGCGTGCACCAGATCAATTGTGTATTGATCATTGTCACCAAAGGTCACAGCTTCATCCCACCGTACCTTTCTCGCAAGGGTTGCCTCAACGATCATGGTGCTGGTTTGAATGAAACCGCCGGCGACGTAAAGATAGTCAAATATCGATTCATCTGCTTCTATACCCCGGTCCGGTTTTATCCAGTAGCGCCCGACACCACGATCAACAATGATCTGACTGTAGAGAAAATTGTTGTTGTTGTTGTTTTGAAGAAATTCACAGGCCTGTTCAAGGTATTCCGGAAACCACGAATCGTCCGCATCCAGATAAGCGATGTACTGACCGCGGGATTGTTCAACGCCGCGATTGCGGGCTGCGGCCGGCCCTGCATTTTCCTGTTGCAAATAGTGCAGGCGAGGATCATCAATTTCAGCTAACACGTCTTTAGTGTTGTCAGTTGAGCCATCGTCAATGACAAGTAACTCAAAATCCCCGCAACGCTGCAACAAACAGCCCTCGACTGTTGTGATGATACTGTCAGCGCGATTGTAGGTTGGCACGACAATGGAAAAAAACGGCGACGCTGTTGGATCAGTCTGCATGTTAGCGTCCTTCAGCACGGGAAATGTTCATTTGCAGATGCGCTGTGAATTTTCCCCAGAACTTCCAGCGCAAAATGCGTGCTTTATCAGCCACGCTTTTACTGAATACACCGGCGAGGCTCATAAGTGTTGCCTGTACCAGCAGAGCCAGAGTTTTCGTGCCCCTGATTAATGCTGCAAACAAACCGGGTTGCAGCATACGCAACACACGAACGCGCGAATTAGCAATCACGATAACGCGCTTTTTCATCCAATCGATGCTTAAGCGATCAACCGGTACGGATTCGTACATGACCGCCCGAGTAGCCCAGTGCATACGCGCTCCGCGGGCTTGCATGTCCAAAAAAAATGCCAGATCCTCGCCACCTGACTGCGCAAAATCCGGATGAAAGAACTGTGGTCCCATCGCCCGCAGTGTCTCGGACCGTACCAGAAAATTCCCTGCCGCTTCCAGCTGGCAGGCACTGCCATCGATTACACCAAGATCAGCACCAAAATACTGATTGTCGCGGACAGCCTCCGGTGTACCTTCCGGAAAGACTGATTGTGTCGGCCCGCCAACTGCGTCGGCATCATGTTCGGATTGTATTCGTAATAGCTCAGTAAGCCAGCAACGCGCCGGCCACTCATCGTCGTCCAGAAACGCCACGAAGTCCGGATCAACGGCTAGTGCCAGCGTAGCTGCTGCGTTGCGGGAATAGGATATGCCTGATTCACTAACCGCTGTCATTTTCAGTGGCCAGCGATAGTCTGATTCCATCTCGCGACATACTGCGAGGCCTTCGCACGCCGCGTCATTGTCAGCGACAACCACCGTCAGTTCGCCATCGAAATCCAACTGAGCCACATGCTCAAGCGCATTGGCGATACCTTCAGGGCGGCGGAATGTGCAAATGCAGAGTGCTACTTTCACGACGCAGCTCTCAGCGTTTTCATTATGACGCGCAGCAGAAAGATCGCCATAAACAATTCGGCAACAAAAATACCGAGCAGAGTTGTTGCCGGTGAATAGAAATGCAAAAACACCAGAACGGCACAGGCCGCGATGATCGATGCATAAATACTCCCCATGGCCAGGGCTCGAAAGTTCTTTAACGCCTGCAGTGCTGCACTCACCGGTGTGTAGGACGCCGAACAGATCGTTATCAGTGCCCAGAGCGCAACTATCCAGGCCATCGGTTGGTCAGCATAACGCTTCTGATACAAAAACCCGTCGATCCAGGACCAGAACAGCAAGAGACCACCGACCACAACAATCATCGCAATGACCATCGAAATGGTGGCGCGCTTCATCTGACTGCGAACCATGTCGTAGCGATTCTCCGACAATGCGACGGCCATTTCCGGCTTAACCATATTCTGCCAGGTCATGAGCGCAACTCTGACCGGCCCAAACAAGACTGCTCCGGCTGCCAGTGGTGCAAAGGCTGCCGGCCCGTGACTTTTAACAACAATCAGGCTGTGTGCCTGGCCCATCAGCAAGGTTGTGATCGCTCCCGCCAGTGCCCAGCGCGATTGTTCCCAGATCTCGCCATAACCGCGCCAATGACCCTTGAACAACGACAGCGTTTCCCGACCGTGCAGTAAACAGTTCTCAACGCAGATTGCTATGAAATTCGCGAGTGCCAGAGCGATCAGAATTAACGAAACGTGTGGTGTGGAATCCATCGTGACGAGCGCGGCAAGAATCACCGAGCCGCTTATCATGTAAGTCGTATCGCCGGCTGCTGTCACCAATGGGCGCAAGCGCGCGTATCCAAAACTGCGGCTGTATTGCCTGGCAGCGTACATGGCGACAAACACGGCGATACAGGCAACTGTCGTCGCATCCAGCCCGCTAAAGGGAATGTAGGCAAGACCGACCATCAACAACACGGCGCAGAACATCAAGTTGACCACACTGAGCATGCGTTCTTGCCGACTCCGCTCGGCAGCGTCTTTGATTACAGGTGTATAGACCGTCAGCGGGGTGGATATCAGTGCGTTGTTGATCGCCTGAGCAAACATTGCCAGCACAAAAGCAAACGCGAATACGCCGTAGTCATAAGGCGTAATCTGTCTTACAAGAACTAGATTAAGTGCGAAATGAAAACCACTGACCAGTGCCTGGGCACCGACTGCCGCTGTGTATCGGGCATTAAACAAACTGCTTGCAAGGGAAATTCCGCGCACGCCGGCCAGAGATCGAAAGCGCGATAGTCGCGCGCTATTGGATAATCCGCCGGATGACATTAACCACCGGCCCGTTGTTTGGCTTCTTCGGTAGTTTGTCCTCGCAGTGGTGAAATGGATCGTTCTGACAACAGGTTGCGAAGCAGATAAGCCCCCAATAGTACGGGTTCCACAAGGTAACGAAATGCAAAGCGTCGCGGGTTTTCAAACAGGCGATAGCTCCATTCCAGGCCAAGTTTACCCATCCATCTGGGTGGTGTTTTGACATGGCCTGCGACATATTCCATGCAGGCACCACAGCTAAAGACGACTGCAGCATCGAGTTTCTCCCGATGCGCGTTTATCCAGATTTCCTGCTTGGGCGCACCGAACCCAACAAGCAGGACATCGGTTTTGCTGCTGTTGATTTGCTCAACAACCTGTAGCGATTCTGCACTGCCCGCCGACTGGTCAAAGTAACCATCATGACCGTTAATGGTGATTCCCGGCAAACGGTTTTTAATTTCTTCCAGAGCTTTTTGTTGCACTGACGCGTGCTGGCCTACGTGATAGACCGTCCAGTCATTGTCCCGGGCAGCTTCCAGCAGCGGCCAGATAAAATCCACATAGGTGACGCGCTGATCACGCTCTGCGGAAAACCGCATGAGTTTCAATAGCCAGACTATCGGCATGCCGTCGGCGAGTATCGTGGCTTTTTCATAACACTGGCGAAGTTCGCCGGATCTGAAGTATGAGTAGAGAGAATGCAGATTGTGATAAAGCACAGTTTCTTTGCGCCCACCCGCAACCGTATCTGCGACCAGTGAAATATAGTCGTCGATGGTTCCGGGGTTGACCCGGAATCCCAGGAGTCTATGGTCGCGCAGGCGGTTGCTGGAGTAATCGTTCATGGGCATTCCTCTATACAGTTTGCGCCTGAATCAACGGCAAACTTGAAGGAAAAAAGGTGAACTGTGCAACGGTTACTATTGGCAGAAACAGATTGTTCAACGTCTGATTGCGACATGTCTGATGCGTGACACTGGCGATGGTGGATAGCGCGCGAACACCGGGGGTTTTAAGACATCTGTCTGATGATCTTCGGCTTAAAACTGACAGTTTAAAGTTTAGCCTGTGAAACGCGTCTCAACCAGTACGATACGCCAATGTTTTACCTTTGAATCATCTGATTTATGGTTTTACACGAGCCGAAGTTGGCAGAGGAGGTGCGAAGGATTTTCGCGGGTCAGGCAAGCGGCCACTGTCTGTGGATCTGGGTGATGAAATATAATGCAGTATATTTGAGTGACCGCTGGTAAAACAACGCACCTGGCGCCTAAGTAGGCACCACAATCAGGCGTAATAAAGTGAGGCAGTGTAGTAGGTGGAAGTCGAGCTTTTGTGTAGCGGGTTTTTTAAAACCGTGCAACTAACAGCTGAAACTGTCGGTGCACGTTCCGGTTTTTCTGTCAGTAGGCGTTGTTGTGTGTCCAGCCTTTGACCGCGGTCATTGCAATAATCTTAATGTCCAGCCACAGGTTCCAGTGTTTTATGTAGTGCCGGTCGTGTTCGATACGAGCAACCATATCGTCAACTCGGGTTGTTTCACCACGGAATCCGTTGATTTGTGCCCATCCGGTGATGCCTGGCTTGACCGCATAACGCGAATTCAATGCCGGGATAACCTGCTTGAATTTTTCATCCAGTGGAATCGGGTGCGGGCGAGGGCCTACCAGTGACATAGAGCCTTGCACAACGTTGAACAGTTGTGGCAGTTCATCCAGGCTGGTCTTTCTAAGGAATGCACCGATTCGCGTGACACGCGGATCGTCTTTTTCGGCTTGTTTGAAAGCGGCTGCACTCTGGTCCTGGTACATCGTTCTGAATTTATACACTTTGATGATTTCGCGATTACGGCCACGGCGTTGCTGACAAAACAGAGCAGGTCCCGTGCTATCGAGCTTGATCAGAATCGACAAAAGCGCCAGGAATGGCAGCAAAATCAGTATGGCTGAGCCGCCAACGACAAAATCGAGCACGCGCTTGAATGCAGCATCAAGCCCGACGATGGGTGTAATCGGTGTCGGGTCACTGTTGATGAACGATCGCCAAACGCGCACTCGGTTATGCGCTCCGGTTTCGATGACCGGGGCATTTGCTGAGTCGGTTGGAGTAGTTTCCGAACGGGTTGTGTCTAGGAGTTCCATGAATGCCGGTTTTTGTTATTTTTATTGTTATTTTTTGTTTATCTTCGGGTCAATGTCGTTTTGTCTGCTGCGGCTACGCCCGCCGCTTTTAGCGATCTGCTTCATGATCAGCTTCGATTACGCTGGTTAAATTCAGCCTAGCCGCTCATGTTTACTGTTAAATCACTATTTAGCAAAATCACTCTCATACAACCTGACGCAGTTCACAAACTTTTCAGCGTCAGACATCTGTCGAAGACTGCTTATCCATCGAGTGGATATATTACATCCTGAAGATCGATAAGTTGTGAAATGCTTGTAAACTTTCAGGTACCACTGCACGTTAATTGGTGGAAAATACGCCGTTTAGTGCAACGTTTCTCGATAGTACGCATAATGGCTATCCGTCGTCTGTGTCGAATTGTTCATGATGCAGCCATTGACGGTCACACCCGAGAAACTCAGGCGCTTCAGCGATTCATTCATTTGACCCTCTGTAACCTCTCCCTCCTTTACAACCATCAGTGTTGCGCCCGCATTTCGGCCTATTGTGGCGGCAGTCGCTACACTAAGAATAGGTGGCGTATCGATGATTGCAATGTCGAAACGCGGTGCTACCACTTGCAGGAATGCGCCAAATTCTTTTTCAGTGGGTACTTCGCGCAGGGCGTCCTCGCCGACAAACCCTCTTGGAATCGCATACAGATTCTGTACTGACGTGGCTCTGACCGACTCTTTTAGCTCGGATTTTCCCTTTACCACCTCAGGCAGACCGGGGCCTTGAGACAGGCCCAGCGACCGGTGAATCTGGCCGCGCTGATAATCGGCGTCAATCAACAGCACACGCTTGCCGGACTGTGCCAGCAGCACTGCCAGATTCATACTGACGAATGATTTTCCCATCGCAGGCAACGGACTGCTGATCATCAGCACGTTGTTGCTCGCGCCATCCATCATGTCTTCCAACATGGAGCGCAAACCGCGTAAATTCTCAATCGAATAGTCATCGGGTCGTTTGACTGCCAACAGATTGGCTGTTTGTTCAACATTGCTGCCGGAACCTGGCAACATGCGTCGCGGATCGACGATCGCAGGTGCACTTGCCAACCGCTTCTGGGCATTACTGCGCGGTATATTCATAAACACGGGTAAGCCGGTCGAGCGCTCGAGCGATTCCTGGTCGGATATCACAGTCGAAAGGGCTGAGCGTAATGTCAGGTAAACAACGTAGCCGAACAATGTCGCCAGCGTCGCAACAACCAATGCCAATAACGGGTTCGGGGAAATGGGTTTTTTGGGAACCAGCGCTTCGTCCCAGATGCGGACACTGCCTTTGTTGCCACCGAGTTGGTTGCGCAGTGTCTGCACCCGCTCATCCAGATCCGAGTAGATCCGTCTTGCAGTATCTGCCCGCAGTTCCAGCTGACCGATATCTCGATCAACAGTCGGCGCATTAACCAATCGTCCCCGTTGTTGGTTGATACGGCGCTCAAGCGCTTCGATTTCCTTGTTCAGTTTACGCAGACTCGGGTGAATATCGGTATATCGTTTTTGCAGTTCATCCTTGTCAAACAGCAGATCATTGAGCTTGCTTTCAAGGCGACTGATCTCGCGCAGCACCAGATCGTTGGCTAGCTCCGGATTAACTGCCTGGCGTTGACGACGATAGTTTGCAAGGGCCGCTTCAGCTGCCTCCATCTCACGCTTTGCGCCCGGCAGACTCTCCTCGACAAACTTGAGTTTCTCAAAGGACTGATTGGAATCAGCACCGAGTTTTACGTCGCGGTATTTATAGATAACTGCATTCAACAAATTGGCAGTGTCTGCGGGGTTTTCATTCTTATGAATGACCGAAATCATACGGGTTTTGGAATCGGATGCCTCGGTTGCCAGATCTGCGTTCAATGCGCTGATTGTTTCCTGAATCGAGCGTCTGACAACTTCAAATTCGACACCTTCCGGCGCGCTCATACTGGTTACCGTCAAATCCATTGGATCAAGTGGCGTTAGTTCCACTCTCAATGCTTCGCCAACCCGCGCACTGTCGATCAATATCTGTCCCGCTTTGGATACGCTGTAGTTGCCATCACCCAGGGACTTAAACAGCAGAGTTTCGTCTTCCCATTCAACCGGAACCACGAACCTACCCAGCTCCATTGTTTCACCGCTCCAGGCATAGCCCTGCGCAAACGACTGGTTAGCCAGCCACGTGCCGATTCCCGGCAGGCGCTCAGTGATGTCACCGAGTACCGGAAGCGTTCTGGCGTCTATCTGCGTGCGCAGATTGAACTGGTCAACCACCTGCATAAGTACCGTGCGGGACTTGATGATGTTGGTTTCTTCGGTTACTTCCGGCGCATTGAAATCAGTGGCCGTACTGCCCTCGTCAGCAGTCCCGCCTTTTTCCTGAACCTCCAGCAAAGCACGTGCTTCGTAAACTGGTGTTGCGCTAATCAGGTACAGCGTAGCCAGCAGGATGCCGAGCAACAGCATGCAGAACAGGCCAAGCTTGTGGTTAAGCAGAAGTTTCAGGTATTCCTTGGCATCGCTGGTTGCAGGAACGGTTGAGTAACCCTGCAACGTTGCGTGCGGCGGCGTGTACTGATTTATTGTCTTCATCTGAATCGCAAATTCCTCGTCGACGCTAACTAGTCGACGGGTAATGACAGCTTTTCGAGCGTCTGTCTTGTATGCCCGTCAGTGGTGCCCATTTCGGCGACACCAACGCAAAAGCCATATTTTCGTTCATCTTTGCAGACTCTCCGGTAAACAGGCCGGTAAGCCTCATTGTTTTTTCTGTTGTTTGCAGTTGCAGCACGCAAACGATCGCCCCAACAGACAAGTCAAACTTCACAGGCTGTCAGTTCGTGATTCGGGCAGATGTGTGACGTCTATTCAAACTGAGTATAGACAGCATCCGCTCGGGTGGTTTTGTCATTGTGTTTCACCGGGCCGGATTGTTCGATTATCCGGATCAGACAACACACCACATTGATGTAATCGGCCCGCACTGCAAGAACTGCAATGGCGTCCACTTTGGTCCGGGAATGCCTACCATCGGTTGCACGGACGGGCAGGTCAGCGAAGTGGTCAAAGCTTGCGAAATGTGTGTTGCGTCCCAGAATCCCTCTGTCTATGGTTTTGATAGGATAGATAATGCATAGACTAATGGTGTACCTCTCCCGTTTGGCTTGCACCGGGCTATCCACGCCCCATGGGTCATTGACGAACTGTCCGTTGGCCGGCCAAAACCAGTCGCTTGACGAGCCACTGGCACTTCTGAAGCTATTGTAAATATTCTGCAGCACAGTATTGATGACGGTGTATTAATATCGGCGACAGACCCTTGCGACCAGATCATCGGTGGGCCCGCAGGCAAGGGACGCTGACCAAGCCCGCAATTTATGCCACTGCGCGACCTTTGCCGCTGTTGCCGGTATGAGGCTCTCGCGGCGATTGCCGTGCGGTAATATACTGGCGCCCCGGTTTGCACCGACCTTATCTCGATCAGGAGAATCCCGCGATGTTGAATACTCCCTACCTGCTGTTTCTCGGTGATGCAGCTGACCCGCTCTCTGCGAAAGTGGCGCAGGGTATCAAGGACTGGAGACCTGACTTTTCGGTTGGTCAGCTGAGGCTGCCTGACTGCAAAGCAGACCTGGGGTTGCCGGATCTGTCTATCGATGAAGCGGTCGCTGCTGGTGCTAAAACGCTGGTGGTAGGTGTTGCCAATCGTGGTGGATTTATATCGGAAGTCTGGATTAAGACGTTCGAAGAAGCACTTGCCGCTGGAATGGATATCGCCTCCGGTCTGCATAATTTGCTGCGTGATCAACCTTCACTGGTTGCCATGGCAGAAAAACACGGAAGACAATTAATAGACGTGCGGGTGCCGACAGTTGAATACCCGATAGCAACCGGCGTAAAGCGGACGGGCAAACGTTGTCTCGCTGTGGGTACCGACTGCTCTGTTGGCAAAATGTACACGGCACTTGCGATGGAAAAAGCCATGCATGCAAAAGGCATGAAGGCAAGTTTTCGGGCAACCGGTCAAACCGGCATATTAATTACCGGCGGCGGTGTGCCTTTGGATGCCGTCATTGCGGACTTCATGGCCGGTTCTGTTGAATACCTGACACCTCCTAATGACGACGATCATTGGGATTTGATCGAAGGGCAGGGTTCGTTGTACCACGCCTCCTACTCCGGTGTAACACTTGCCCTTATTCATGGTGGCGCACCTGATGCACTGGTGCTGTGCCATGAACCGACGCGTGAACACATGCGTGGACTGCCGGATTATCAACAGCCCAGTCTGCAGGATTTGCGCGACACGG
Source organism: uncultured Granulosicoccaceae bacterium (assembly GCA_937951345.1). Classification (GTDB taxonomy): domain Bacteria; phylum Pseudomonadota; class Gammaproteobacteria; order Granulosicoccales; family Granulosicoccaceae; genus CALFCE01. The sequence continues at coordinate 2,421 of CALFCF010000097.1, read as the reverse complement.
CGCTGACAATGGCGCGAATCGTCAATCCAGCTGCGCAGGTTATCGGCATCTCGATTAACACGGCAGCACTTAACGACGCTGATGCTAATACTCTGCTGCAGAGCACCGAGCAGGAAATGGGACTGCCCACAGTCGATCCATTTCGCCAGGGCGCTGATCGGCTGGCCGATGCATTGGCGGCGATGTAATCAGCATGTCGTCACTGACAATCACACGCGATACCTTCCAGCTGGCAGAGAAGTTCACTATCTCCAGAGGGTCACGAACTGAAGCTCAGGTGTTAACTGTTCACCTCTCCGATGGTGAACATGAAGGCCATGGCGAGTGCGTGCCCTACGCTCGCTACGGTGAAACACTCGATAGCGTCGAAGCGCAAATTCGCTCGATAACTGACGAACTGACAAGCGGACTAGACCGCGACGCGTTGCAAAAACACCTGCCGGCTGGCGCTGCCCGCAATGCAGTCGATTGCGCAATGTGGGATCTACAAGCCAAGCAAGAGTCAACACCGGCGTGGCAACTGGCCGGTCTTTCCCAACCGCAAGTTTTAACTAGTGCTTATACGCTGTCACTGGATGAGCCGCAGAAGATGCTGCGCAAGGCAACGGAAAATGCATCCAGACCGTTGCTTAAGATAAAGCTCGGCGGTGGTGCAGAAGACATTGAGCGGCTGCGAGCCGTACGTCAGGGCGCCCCTGAGAGCGTGGTTATTGTGGATGCGAACGAAGGGTGGAGTCGTTCCGAATACGATGCGCTTGCACCTGTGTTACTCGAATTGGGCGTCGCGATGGTTGAACAGCCATTCCCTGCCGATGATGACGATGTGCTGCTTGAGATCGATCGTATATTACCGGTGTGTGCTGATGAGTCCTGTCATGACCGTTCGTCGCTACCCGGACTCAAAGGCAAATATGATCTGGTTAATATCAAACTGGATAAAACCGGTGGTTTAACCGAGGCATTGGCGCTTGAGCAGTCGGCACGGGATCAGGGCTACGACATCATGGTTGGTTGCATGATCGGTAGCTCGCTTGCGATGGCACCGGCCACACTGGTCGCAGCTCGTGCTCGTTATGTCGATTTGGATGGTCCTCTACTGTTGGCTGAAGACCGTGAAACACCGCTTGAATTCGTCGGCTCATTGATACAACCCGGTGTCGCTGCACTTTGGGGTTAACGCATCTCGGTTTATAACAGCCACAGGTTATAACAACCAGGGCTTGTAACAGAGTCACGCTGCAACTTTTTCACAGACGAGTTGTTCTTACAGCCCATGCAAATTCGCGAACTTGAAACGTTTACTGTTGCTCCACCGAACGGCATTGGGGGTGCTTACTGGCTACTAGTGCGCATCACCACAGATGATGGAGTTCGCGGGATCGGTGAGTGCTACGGCATTCCTTTCGCCCCGCAGGTAGCTGAAGCGATGGTGCGTGATATCTTCTCGCGTTTTTTTGAAGGGCAAGATCCGCACAACATCGAATTACTCTTCAGACGTTGTTACTCGGCCGGGTTCACGCAGCGTCCGGACGTATCGCTTATGGGGGTGTTTAGCGGACTTGAAATCGCATTGTGGGACATTCTTGGCAAAGCATCGGATCAACCGGTTTACAACCTGCTCGGTGGTGCATTTCATTCCCGCTTGCGAACGTATAGTTACCTCTATCCACCGGGTATGGACACGGTGCCGGGTCAACCGGTTGATGGCGATGTCTACCACGATGCGAATGCCGCAGCAGCGCGTGCGTCGGATTACTTAAAGGCGGGTTTTACCGCGGTGAAGCAAGACCCTGCCGGGCCCTATGGCATGCAGGGTGGTCGCGAACTCTCGCTTTTTGAACAACAACGTTCAGTTGATTGCGCACGTGCGCTACGCGAGGCTTTGGGTGTTGACGCGGACTTACTGTTTGGCACCCATGGCCAGATGACAACCGGATCTGCTATCCGGCTGGCACGACAGCTCGAAGACTTCAATCCGTTCTGGTTTGAAGAGCCGTGTCCGCCGGACCAGCTTTCATCACTGGCTGCTATCGCCGCTGCGACCAGCATACCGGTTGCAACTGGTGAGCGTTTAACAACCCGTATAGAGTTTCATCAAGCGCTACAAGCCGGAGTGCGTATATTGCAACCGGATATAGGTCGTTCCGGGGGAATCTGGGAGACCAAAAAGATCGCTGCTCTGGCGGAGCTTTATAATGCGCAGGTTGCACCGCATATCTACTGCGGGCCGGTTGCACATGCTGCTGCCGCTCATGTTGCGTTCAGTAGTCCTTCCTTCCTTATCCTTGAGACAATAATGACGGAGCTGCACGAACAACTGTTGCTAAAGCCGTTATCGTGGGAGCGCGGGTATCTACTGAAGCCGGATGCACCGGGCCTGGGTATTGAGCTCGATGATAAAGTTATTGCGGCACATCCGGT
>CALFCF010000096.1 GCA_937951345.1 uncultured Granulosicoccaceae bacterium | reverse complement strand
GTTCACCACCAGTGCCCGTCTGCCGTCGCAGCTCACTCGATTGAGCTCAACCCGTAGATTTCTACGAATTTCGCTCAATCGAGCGATCTGCTTAGGTAGCCAGACTCTGGTGGCGAACCCTTCATGAATAGAGCAGGCTAGTGGACACTGATACACAAAACAACGCTGACTGTTCTACTGTACTGTCGCTGGTAAGGCCGGCATTGCTGGCACGTAAAGCCTATTTACCAGCAACGCCTGAGCGGCAGTTGGTGCGTTTGCATGCTAATGAAAATCCCTGGTCCATAGAGGAACACATCGATAGTACAGCGCGTCTGTCGGTTGCCGTGGGCAAGGTTGCTGCGCGCGCTGCAACCGGCGGGAAAACAGCAACGCTCGCCAGTAATACCGAGCAGCATGATGCGGAAAATTTAACCATGCGGGAACTCAACCGGTATCCGCAACCTAAACCATTGGATCTGGTAGAGGCAATGGCAGCCTATTACAAGGTGCAGCCTGATCAGGTACTTCCGGTGCGCGGGAGTGACGATGGTATTGATCTACTGATCCGTACCTTTTGTGAAGCTGGTCGTGACGCCATTGTGGTTTCCAGTCCTGCATTCAGTATGTACGCATCTTTTGCTGAAATACAGGGGGTGTCGGTCACCGACGTACCGTTGAAACAAACGCAATCTACCTTTCTACTGGATATTGATGCAATTGTCTTATCAGTAGAGCAGCATCCAGAGCAAAAACTGGTATTTCTGTGTACACCGAATAACCCAACCGGCCATTCGCTCTCGGAGCGTGACGTGCTGACAGTGTGTCAGCGGTTGGCGGGGCGCGCTGTTGTCGTGGTCGATGAAGCTTATATAGAATTTTCTAATCGTGCGAGTACCGGCAGACATATCGGCGATGTTCCGAATCTGGTTATATTGAGAACCATGTCAAAAGCGTTTGGTGCAGCCGGTCTTAGAATGGGAGCGGTGCTCGCCCACGACGAGGTTGTCACTGTACTGCAAAGCATCACTTCACCCTATGCGCTCGCCACCCCGGTGGTTGAACTCGCGCTTGACGGTTTCACACCTGCTGGATTGTCGCAATTGCAGTCGCGTTGCCAGTTTTTGGTGGAGCATCGTGCCCAGCTGGCAGAAGCGCTGACAGATCACCCTTTAGTGACAACGGTTTTCGACAGTGATGCCAATTTTCTGCTTGTTCGTTTTCATGATGCGAAGACGGTTTGTTCCGCCTTGCATGATGCGGGTGTGCTGGTGCGCGACTTTTCCTCTGCTAAAGGTGCTGATAACTGTCTCCGAATCAGTATCGGTAAAGAAGACGAGAACCGGCAGGTACTGGCTGTTCTGGATCGTTTGCAGTCAAAGATGCCAGGTGTGTCATGAGTAACGGTCTGATAGTCGTGCTTCAGGAAGGCGGTTTGTTGAAGTCAGATGGAACGCTTGCTGATGGTGTGCTTCACGCGCTATCGACATTGAGACGTGGCGGTTTTGTGCTCGTGAGTTTATCGGGTGTGGGGCAGGTACCGGTTTTCTATAGTGACGAGCAGTTGCAGCAAATTCTGGATTCTCAGGGCGTTGTGTTCGACCACGTTATAAGACTTGATAAATCAGCTATAACTACGTCAATTTCACCCGAAAAAGTAACGGCGATGGCAGGGCACCTGGCTCCTGTGCTTGCAGGCGCTCAATATACGGCTGCTGAGTCAGTTGTCGTTGGTGACGAGTCTACAGCAAAGCAACTGGCTGAGCATTTGTCGTTCGGCTCTTTCAATCCACTATTGGATACCGCCTCAAGGTCAGGTTTAGAGCAGCTCCTGTGGTCTGACATTGCCAATCAACTATTAAACAAACCACGCACTGCAACGGTTCATCGAAAATCCAATGAGACCGATATAAAAATCTCACTGAATCTCGATCCGGAAACGCAGCAGATCAGCATCAATACCGGGCTGGGTTTCTTTGATCACATGCTCGAACAAATTGGTAAGCACAGCGGCATGTCTCTGTTGCTTGAATGCAACGGTGACTTGCACATCGATGAACATCATACGGTTGAAGATTGTGGTCTGGCCCTCGGACAGGCATTACGGGACGCATTAGGTAACAAACGGGGTGTGGCACGGTACGGTTTCGTGCTACCGATGGATGAGTGTCAGGTACAAGTCAGCATGGATTTGTCTGCTCGGCCAAGTTTTCATTTTATTGGTGAATTCAGTCGTGACAAAGTAGGGGATTTGTCGACAGAGATGGTGCCACATTTTTTCAAATCGCTCTCTGACACACTGGGAGCGAGTTTGCACATCACCCTGGATGGTGACAATGCACACCATCAGATAGAGGTGATATTCAAAGGCGTCGCTCGCACGCTGGGTCAGGCCATTGCGCGACATGGCCTTGATCTGCCATCCACCAAGGGCATGCTGTAATGTTGTCGTCGATAGGGGTGGATTGATGAGTCTGGTGGTTGTTGATGCCTGTGGTGCAAATATCAGTTCAGTGCTTGGGGCGCTGCGTCGTCTTGGTAGCGAACCCGTCGTAACCGCTGACGCTAGTGTCATTCAATCGGCTGAACGCGTAATTCTTCCGGGTGTTGGTGCCGCAGGCAATGCCATGGAACGTTTGCGTAATCATGGTCTGGTGGATGTGATACCTGCACTCACTCAACCAGTGCTTGGTATTTGTGTTGGCATGCAGGTGTTATTCAGTGGTTCTGATGAAGACAATGTCGATTGTCTCGGTGTGTTTGACGAAAGATTAAAAAAATTTGCTGCCGACCCTGAGTTACCGGTGCCGCATATGGGATGGAACAAACTGAAATTTTTGGGAGCGCATCCGCTTTTAACCGGTTTATCCGCTGATAGCTGGTGTTACTTCGTCCACAGCTACCGTGCAGACAGCTTTAGTGGGACTATCGCTGAAAGTGAATACGGCAAACCGTTCACTGCAGTTGTCGCTAAAGATAACTTTACGGGTGTTCAGTTCCATCCGGAACGCTCGGCAGAAACCGGTGCATGTGTGCTGGAAAATTTTCTCAACCACTGTAGCTGAGGCTTCTCTGATGCATGTAATTCCTGCGATCGATCTACTGGGAGGACGCATTGTTCGTTTGCTGCATGGCGATTACGACAAAGTGACTCACTATGATCTTGATCCGCTCAGCCTGGCAAAACAATACGAAAAAAGTGGTGCGAAGCTGTTGCATATCGTTGACCTTGACGGCGCCCGCTCGGGGAGTGGAGAGAATACTGCGGTCATTGAAACGATAGCGTCGACAACAGGGCTTACGGTACAAACCGGTGGAGGTGTCAGAACCGAGCAGGATCTCATGCAACGGCTGTCACTGGGGGTTGACCGGGTGGTGATCGGCAGCCTAGCAGTAAAATCGACTGAAACAGTCAAGGACTGGCTGATGCGGTACGGCTCATCCGCGATCGTATTGGCGCTTGATGTCCGTATAGAAAACGGTGAACCTCCAATGCTTGCGGTGCATGGTTGGCAGGAACAAACCCGGGTTTCACTGTGGGATTTGCTGGCGCTATATGGGGATGCGGTCAGTCATGTGTTGTGTACTGATATCAGCCGTGACGGTGCTATGAGTGGGCCAAACGTCAGACTCTACCAGGAGTGTGTGCAACGTTTTCCTGGTGTTCGATTTCAGGCATCCGGCGGTGTGCGGCATAAAGCCGATGCAGACGCGCTCGCTGCCAGCGCTGTCGATGGCATGATTACAGGTAAAGCGCTGCTCGAGAAAACTCTTTTGATTGATGAGCTTACGGCCTATCTCTCTGACTGAAAACTATCTACCTTTTTAATTACAGACTGACATAATAACGTGCTCGCCAAACGCATAATTCCCTGCCTGGATGTCCGTGAGGGCAAAGTTGTTAAAGGTGTTCAGTTTCGTAATCATGAAATTGTCGGTGAAATCGAAGCGCTGGCGGAGCGTTACTCTAACGAAGGTGCGGATGAGCTTGTTTTCTATGACATCAGTGCCAGTCCAGATGGTCGCTCGGTGTCTCGCGACTGGGTACGTCGCGTTTCTGATTTAATCAACATTCCGTTCTGTGTTGCCGGTGGAATACGTTCAATTGCGGATGCTGAATCGGTGCTTGAAAAAGGTGCGGATAAAATATCGATCAACTCGCCGGCGCTGCGTGATCCTTCTCTAATTGACCGATTGGTAAAACGTTTCGGGACACAATGTGTCGTGGTGGGCATCGACAGCCATCACGATGGTGAGCAGTACAGCACATGGCGCAACACCGGTGACGAGACGAAAGCCAGTGACAGCGGGCGTATGACGCTGGATTGGATAAAAGAAGTTCAAGACCGTGGTGCCGGTGAGATCGTACTCAACTGCATGAATCAGGACGGGGTGCGTAAAGGGTATGATACAAAACAGCTTGCAGCAGTTCGTCGGATTGCTACAGTACCCGTGATCGCGTCAGGTGGTGCGGGTGAAATTGCCCATTTCACCGATGTGTTCAAGCACTGTGATGTGTCCGGTGCACTGGCCGCCTCTGTGTTCCACAAATCGATCGTATCTATCGAAGAACTCAAAAAATCGCTTATCGATGCCGGAATCACAATTCGTCCGTACACACCCGGATCGTAAATAGCTTACCCGAAGGCCGAACAATGAGCACAGCAGAACTGATCGACAAGATCGACTGGCAGAAAATGGATGGGCTGGTACCTGCAGTTGTACAGCATGTCACCACGCAACGTGTGTTGATGTTGGGGTACATGAACCGCGAAGCGTTACAACGGACTGTTGACTCCGGTCTGGTTACATTCTATAGCCGGTCGCGCCAGCAACTCTGGACCAAGGGTGAAACCTCTGGCAACACCCTGACGCTTGCCAGCATCGAATCTGATTGCGATCACGATGCACTGGTTGTCCATGCTGACCCTGCCGGTCCCACCTGTCATCTGAACACTGAAAGCTGTTTTGATACCGAGCGAATTGTCACGAAAAAAGATAGTTTCACAGCGCCAATCAATCTTACGTTTCTTTCGCACTTGCATGCAGTCATAGAGCAACGAAAAAGTGAATCGACTGACGCCAGTTACACCGCGCAATTGTTCGATAAAGGTGTAAAAAGAATGGCACAAAAAGTTGGCGAAGAAGGGGTAGAAGTTGCACTCGCAGCGGTAACTAAGGATACCAACGTCACTGACAATGATGCTTACGAACTTATCAATGAGTCAGCTGACTTGTTATTTCATCTGATGGTGCTTTTGTCGTCGCAAGGGCTCGGTCTTCAGCACGTGGTTGAACGCCTGGAATCGCGGCATTCGAATAGCTGAATTGTAGTCGGAGTTAAATTTGGTCTCTGATCTGAAAAACAATGTTAGAAAGGGTACGCCCACGTCCAAAGTGGACGCTGCCGGAATACTGATAGACCTACGCAAACTACCGGTGCCTAAGAATCGTCAGTTAAGCCGATAGCCAAACGGCCAGCATCTGTTTTCAATGAGAAGTCAGTTCCATCGTGCTCACGTGCAGCGTCAGTACAAAGCCAAACAATAGCTTCTGCAACAACCTCGGCTGTGATGTGGGCTGACCAGTCAAGCTGACTGACAGGATTAATCCCAGACGCTGCAATCGTTTCTTGCATCCCAGTAGCAACTGTTCCAGGTGATAGTCCTACGCACCGCACTCCCTCGGCACTGTATTCTTTGTGAACACATCGAGTCAGTGACAGAACAGCAGCTTTTGTCGAACAATAGTGCGACCAACCTTCCAAAGCACTCGTCGAGGCGCCTGAAGACATGTTTATAATCTTCCCATTGTTGTTTTTCATGTAAGGAATCGCTGCCCGAATCCCATGGAATACTCCTTTAAGATTAACATCAACGACTCGCCCCCAACTTTCCGCATCGGCATCTTCGATGCGAGCAACAGGGTCTATTATCCCTGCATTGTTGATCAAAATATCAATTGATCCAAACCGCTCATAAGCTCGCGCAAATGCCGCCTCCATATCTGTCCAATTTGATACATCACAGTTCAGAGAAAAAGCGTTTTCTCCGATGGATTCAAATAATTGAAGTATGTCGCTATTAGTCCGTGCGAGCGACACTACGTTGGCACCGGCTTTTGCTAGTCGTCTGGCCGCCGCCTGTCCGATCCCTCGGCTAGCGCCCGTTACAATCGCGGTTTGACCTGATAAATCTATAAACTCGTTCAACATAAGATGTTCCCCAAATCAACGTAAGGCAATCATTCACTAGGACCTTTGAAACCGTCTACATAACCCCAATTGCAAGGTATATTCGTGGGTTTAGCATCAGTGCAGTCGACAAGATCAAAGCGTAAGTCCAAAGAAATGGATAGCCCTGTCGGGCTTCCCAGAAAGGCGATAAAGTCCATGCCGTGGTTTAACCTCAGGATATCGCCTGTTGCTTCAATACCGATGACTCGCAATTCATCGTAATTGGGTAAGAATGATGGGTAATTCATGTCCCGAACCATCGTGAAATCTAATTCGATGGGAGCTGAGACACCACGTAGTTCGAGGTCACCGTAAAGCTTCCCTGTCTGTGGCGTTAACATTTCCAATTTAGTACTTTGGAAAGTGATACTCGGATTTTTAGTAACGTGCAGGTAATCCTCAGTGCGAAGATGGTTGTCTCGACCAATGTGATTGGAATCTACACTGGTTGCATCTATGGTGAAGCTGACCAGCGAATTTGAAAAATCATCCTCGTCAATCATAAACGTACCGTCGAAACTATTGAAACGACCACTGGTTCGAGATAACCCCATGTGGTAAACATCCCATCCGATATGTGCATGACCTTTATCCAGCGTCCATTCCTTCCTGTCTGCCAACGCAACGTTGGTCCCAAAAAGCAATGCAGTTGTTATGGCGTAAGAAATTGAAAGTTTTGACAAAGTAGGCAGTGTATAAGACATGGGTATTCCAGTTATGTGGAGATGATAGATACAATATCGATGCAAAGACTAAAGTTGAACCTTTCAATTCGCCAATCTGTCATGCAATAATTGCATGAATGGAAGAGCCAACCGTTACAGTAGCGTTGCTCCGGCTGTTCGACGAGGTAGCGAAAGCAGGCTCGTTGGCGGCAGCAGCCAGACAACGCGGAGTCGATCCTTCAATGGTATCGAGGCATATTGGAGTGCTTGAGTCGACAGTTGGGTTTCGACTCTTTGATAGAACGACACGGCGGCTTCAACTTACAGAAGCTGGACAAATCTACCTGGACCGGTCCCGTGTTCTGGTCGATGAGTTATTGATTGCACAGCAAGAAGCGGCAGATTTAGTGGCACAACCAAAGGGACTTTTAAGAGTTACTGCTTCGAATGCTTTTGGGGAGCGTTGGCTAATGCCACGTTTGCAAAAATTTTGTGAGACTAATCCGAATATCAATCTTGATCTGAAACTCACAGACAGCACGATTGATATTTCCAGTGAAGGAATCGATGTTGCCATTCGACTGATGGCTAAGCCTGAAGGATCATTGGTCACTACAAAATTAATGGATACCCAGTACCACGTCGTAGCCAGCCCTGAGTACATGGCCAAAGCACCAAAAATTTCCAAACCTGAACATATTTCAGATCATCTTTGTTTGCTTCTACCTTTTCCTGGTTATCGCTCTCTATGGCGATTCCGACGCAAGAAAGTTATTTCCGAAGTTGCAGTTCATGGAAGAATCGTTGTGTCAAGCCCACAAGCTTTGCGTAGAGCCGCTCTTGACGGTCTTGGGCCGACGCTTTTAGCAAACTGGATGATCGACAAAGATTTACAGCAAAAAAATCTAATTGAAATACTCCCGGAATGGGACGTCAGTGCCGTTGAATTTGATACAGCAGCTTGGCTACTGTATCCATCAAAAAGATATGTGCCAAGGAAAACCAGGCTATTTATTGATTATTTAAAGGAACTCGTCAGAACTTCAAAAATAAAAGTGTCGTGAATCATAGGGATTGTCCGCATCGGTGCACGGGTTCAACCGATGATTGCAACGCTGCCAATCAACTAGATTGCGATAGCCTTGGTCCGCATGGTCTCGAGATACTGAAGAGATTTTTCACCGAATTCACGCTTAGTTGCTGAGAGCGCTTTGTCCAAATAAGACAAACTGTCCCGATTTAATCCACGGTTAATTTTGCTGTAAGCAATATGAGAATACAGCAAAGCTTTTTGCGAGGTGTCGAGACGCCTGAACGATGAATGCTTCATCAGTTCGAGCAAGGTGTTCTCCGCATCCTTGTAGCGTCGATCTTCAAATAGATCCAGGCCATCATCGAGTGCCGCTGACCCATCCAGGGCGTAGGCTGGAAACCCGACGATTGTCAATAAACAAGTAAGTGTGACAAAAACTATCTGATGCAAACGATCGTGGGCAAACGACATACAGCATCCCCTGAAAAATGACGTTATATAAGTAATCGTCAGATCGGTGTCACAAATTAATACGACTTCAAGAAAATGCTATGAATTGGGTCCGATCAGTTAACGGTAAACGGATTTCGGGTTGCGCTTGTGCTTGTTTAATTCGATTACGTCGCATATAAAATTGCGCGGAAAAGCCTGGATATGAGGTATTTTGGTAGTGGCTCAGTTTGAAATTGACCACAGAAATTCTGCAAGGTTGCAACTGAGTCTCTGGCGTGCCTATTGTATTGACAATTGGCTTTGCATCACTATGATTAGAGGAGTGGCTCACAGCCCAACATCACCTCACTTACCTCTTACAGTTAGATCGATGAGTACGCCCTGTCGAGCGCGGACGTGACCGGCAATGCGATCCAATAATGGCGATGCGACCGCCATTACAGGAACGCCGGATATGCGTCCTAACTCGAACAGGTTTCGCGCGTCCACAAGGGCTATATCTAGCCATATTGACTCTCCTGTTCCCGGTTGAAGCCGGTAGCTCTGACCCACACCATGTAGGCCCCGCGTATAGCCATCCAAGGCGCAAGACGAGCAAAAGGAGTCGTGGTGGACTGCGAACCACATCGCAATTATAGCGTATGCTTGAGCGGTCATGCAACAGTCCCCATATTTATTGGACGACTACTAATGTAGGGAGTGGTTATGAAGAAACGAAAAGTGCCAACGGATGCCAACCAGCGTGCCAAGTCTATTGTGGACTTAACTACGGATATATCGGAAAGCTCGGATGCCGGCAAAAATCAGGCAGCTGTTGCCTTGGGGCGATTGGGCGGATTAAAAGGCGGGCGCGTCAGGGCAGAACGTCTAAGCAAGGAAGAAAGGTCAGAGATCGCGAAGAAGGCTGCAGCTGCAAGGTGGAAGAAAAATGACTGATACCTTTTCCGCAAACGATCTTATTGATTTTCACCTGCAGCAATTCAATGAATCCTTAGCTAAGCACACGAGCTCTGATGTACTGATGATTCGAAGCCCGATGTATTCAGGTTTAGATGATCGCGTAAGACAAACTGTTGAGAAGCTTTGCCAGTCATCAGGACGAGCTAAGAAGCAAAAACTTACAGTCCTGCTGGAAACCAACGGAGGGTTTGTTGAGGTTGTGGAAAGAATTCACAATGTATTCCGCAAGCACTACAAGGAGGTGGATTTTATAGTTCCTGGGTATGCGTACTCTGCCGGAACAGTGCTCGTGTTGTCTGGCGATAATATCTTCATGGATTACTATTCTGTTCTGGGCCCAATAGACCCTCAAGTGCCGGATGAAAATGGAAAATTTGTTCCCGGAATGGGGTATTTGCACATGTACGAAGAGCTTGTAGAGAAAAGCAAGAAGAACAACATTACCCAAGCGGAGTTACTGTTTCTAACCAAAAGATTTGAACCTGCTTTCATGTTTCAAATACAACAGGCAAAAAGCCATGCCGCTGATCTTATAAAAGAGTGGCTGCCTAAATACAAATTTAAACACTGGAAAACCACAAAAAGTAAAAAGCAAAAAGTCACTCCAGCGATGAAGAAAGAACGCGCAGATGACATTGCAGAAATTTTAGGCGACGCAAAACACTGGCATTCCCACGGAAGAGGGATTCCTATGCGAGAACTCACGAGCTCAAAAATTAAGCTAGAAATAGAAGATTTTGGCTCTGATAGCGAGCTCAATCGACAAGTTCGGCAATACTACGATTTGTTTCTAGACTACGGAGCAAGGACTGGCGCGCAATATGCGCTGCATTCTAGGCTTGGCATGAGGAGGATTGGAGATGGTTGATAAACGGATAAAGCAAGACGATATGATGAAAGAGGTATTAGAAGCACTCGATGTGCTGGAAAAACTAGAGAAGATAGAGATCGGGGAAAGTGCATCAAAAGAAAAGCTAAACCCATTTTCTGAAGACGGCGTATTGAAGAAAAAACAATGGCTGGAAGACAATATTCAAAATAAGGCGCTCTAGATTACATATTTCA
>CALFCF010000095.1 GCA_937951345.1 uncultured Granulosicoccaceae bacterium | reverse complement strand
GGAGCCTCTGATTTATTAAGCGAGGCAGTCAGAGCAAGGCGAAATTTGGCGAAAAAGCGCAGTGTATATGCAAATACATGAGCATTTTGAGTCAAATTTCAACGCCGCTATGACAACGCAGGTAATAAATCAGAGGTTCCCGTAATTTCCAGTTAGAAAAGCAGTGTTAGCGTCGCTGCGGGTGTTCGTACACTGTTTTCTATTCACCCCCAGTGCCCGTCTGCCGTCGCAGCTCACTCGATTGAGCTCAACCCGTAGATTTCTACGAATTTCGCTCAATCGAGCGACCTGCTTAGGTAGCCAGACTCTGGTGGCGAACCCTTCATGACTAGAGCAGGCTGGTTCCGGTTTCAAATAGGTTGGCTGGAAGAACCCGTTTTTTCAATACTTAAGATAAACCGAATTTACTGGAACAGGTTCGCGACACCTAGCTGGCACATAACGATACCGGCTACTTTCTCAGTTGCGTTCCCACCAGTCGTCTATAGCGGCTGTCAGGTCCTGGCCGTGAAACCGTGCTGCACGATTGGCTGGTGCCAGCGGCTCATCATAGAAAAATGTTGGTAATTCATCGTCATCTAAGAGAAAGCCTGCCTGACGGTTAAACTCGCGCTCGAGCCGTAATGCCTCTCTTCCCAGTTCGACAAAGAAGTCGCCGTCCAGCATGACGCCATGGGCATCGTTAATAGCCTGGGCAAGAAAGTCCGTATGCTCATTAGTAACCGAACGACCAAAGATGCAAAGTCCGAGTGAATCAGCCGCCGCACTCACAACCTGTATCCCCATACTCGCATCGACCAACTCCTCTACTGGCTTATCCTTGCTGTCGTACTGAGGCAGGTTACCCGCCGTGTGATCTGCACCCTGAGCGGTCATCATCATCGTGATTCCGGTCACTTCAATTACCCGGGGATCGTAGGCACTAATGGCTTGTCGCTTGATAACCGGTACACGTGCCACACCAAAATGCTCTCCGACTGCGGCGGTGCCCTGCGCATACAGCTTACCGGCTTCGTTTCCTTCGCGAATATCGTTGAGCACGCTCTCCATGAAGGCGCGATCACCGAACTCACCTTTGCCGGCGTCCATTAACACCGCGATCATGGCGCCCAGCTCTATCGTGTCTACTCCCAGATCATTCGCAATCCAGTTCAAGGCTGCCAAATCATCCGGATCGGTAAGACCGCAATTTGTACCCAGCAACCCGATAGTTTCGTATTCAACAGGCGACACGACCTCATTGCCGTCTTTGTCAGCATAGACGTTACTACATTGAATAGTACAACCCGGCATGCAGGCGTGTGTCTGCTCTCCACCCCGCTCAATGTTTTGCTCGCGAAGCGCGTCTCCTCCCATTCGGAATACTTCCGTGTCCGTGTCAACAGCTCGCCCCATGGTGAAGTTTCTGACTGGCAGACCACCTACGTGGTTTGTGTAGTCAGCCATCATGGCAGTACCGATATTCTGAAAGTTATGGATAGCGGGTTCAGCATCCAGTTTGCGTTTGTACTCTTTTACCGCGCTCATGACTTTCTTGCGATCGTGCAACGCTGGCATCCTGTTCAGGTCCAGCACGATAGCCTTGACGCGCTTACTACCCATGACAGCACCTACACCACCCCGAGCGGCCAATCGGGACGGACGCAAATCCACATCACTGAACGATATCCCGGATAAAAGCCCTTCATATTCACCTACCGGCCCGCAGAGACCCAAACTTATTTTTTTACCGTAGGTCGCGTGCAAAGCTTCAGCGGTTTCAAAATTACCCATCCCCATGTAGGGCGTAGCATCTTCGAAACTGATCTCACCTTCTTTTGTAATACGGATGATTACCCAATCATCCGCTGCACCATGCAATGTGAAACCGGCAATCAGCAATTGCCCCATCGCAAAACCAAATGTCCCACCACCATTGGCTTCTTTGATGCCACCGGTCAACGGACTTTTACAACCAACGCTGACGCGATTGGCATTTGAAAAATTGGTTCCTGCAAACGGTCCGGCAGAGAAAATTAATGGATTGTCCGGTGAGAGCGGATCAACGGTTGCTTTGTTAGCCTTAAGCATTGTATCGGCAATCAGATAACGACCGCACTTTACAATCTCTTCGCCGTTAAGCTCACGCGACTTAATACTTTTGTCGTTCAGATTGATATCATAAAAATTACGCATTATTCATACTCACAGGCAATGCAGCATCAAGTAATTCAATCCAGTGTATGACAGGCATATCACTGACCGATTGCAAATGTAACTGACAACCGATATTAGCGGTGGCAACAACATCTGGCGCGGCACGATGAATATTGGCCATCTTGCGCGCTTTGAGTGCAGCTGACAAGCGCGGTTGAAAAATCGAATAAGTGCCCGCAGAACCACAGCATTCGCGAGCATCTTCAAAAGTTACCAGGTTAAAACCCAGTGACGTCAGCAGTTTCTCAATCTGCCCTGTCAATTTTTGTCCGTGTTGCAGACTGCAAGGCGGATGAAAAGCTACCTTCATTGATGATGTAGCAGGCAACACCGCAGCATTACGATCTATCAGGCGGCGCCGTGTGTTGACAAGATCAGCAACAGCTTCGGTGTTAAGCGCACCGTCATGAGCGCTTGCAAGTATTTTATCAGCACCCAAATCAAGTAGCACCTCACCAATGTCTTTGGCGTGTGCAGCAACGCGCTCAGCCTTTTCGCGATAGTCAGCATCATGTGTCAACAAATGATCGTAGTCTTTCAGCATACTGCCGCAACCACTAGCTGTAACGATAACCGCCTCTGCGCCACGCTCAATATGTGGCCACCATTGATCAATATTATGACGCACTTTATCAAGCGCCTGATCAGTATCATTTAAATGATGGTCAATCGCCCCACAGCAAACGGATTGCCCATGAATAACATCAATACCCAGACGGGCTAACACTCTGATAGCAGCCGCATTGGTTGAAGGTGACATCGAGGGTTGCACACAACCGTCAAGCATCAGCATTCGCCTTTGTTGCGGTTGCGCAGCATCTGCGCGTTGCGACTCAGACCCGCTCATCGGCGCTATCGCGGGTACTGCTTGCGGTATCGGTACGGATGCTGCGATGCGATGCGGTAATACTGGTCTTATAAACTGACCTAGCTTCACCAGAGGGCCGATCCGATTCGGATAAGGCAGTACAAATTTCACCAGAAAACGCATCATCCGCTGTCCAAGTGGACGCGGCACGGCCTGTTCAACCACCTGTCTTCCGACATCCAGCAAACGTCCATACTCGACACCAGAGGGACAGGTCGTCTCACAATTGCGACAAGTCAGGCATCGATCGAGGTGAAGCTGAGTGCCCGCATCCGGCTCTACACCTTCAAGCACCTGCTTAATCTGATAAATTCGACCACGCGGGCTATCGAGTTCGTCGCCCAGCAGGTTATAGGTTGGACAGGTAGCGAGGCAGAAGCCGCAATGGACGCATTTGCGCAGTATTTCTTCGGCAACCTGCACGTCCGGATTATCCCGGTACTTATCGAGTATGTTGGTTTCCATGAAACTGCAGGGTTCTAAAAGTATTCTGTTTGACAGTTGAATCGACGAATTTACCGCTGTCTGATGTTAAGTGACAGCAGGCCCGGCGACCACGTTTGACTCAGACATCACATGAGACTGTGCCGTGTCCTGCGACCCAACCTCAAACGACCACTGACCGGGGTTAAGTATACCGGCAGGATCAAAGGAATTTTTTATGCGCTGGTTTATCAGGTTGAGGGCCTTCAAATTGTCATCAGCGCATCCCGGGTTGTCGGCAGCATCGGCTTTGCCAGCGCTAAGAGTCTTTGATAGTTGTGCGAGCTCGGAGACCCGGCCGTTAAAACGGCTAGCAATTGTTTGCATAGTGGAATGATCTGCTGCCGCCCTGACCCATCGCAATCTGCCACCCCAGTCAAACAACCAGTTCCTGTCAGGAATATCCGGTAATTCATTCAGAAATTCATTTATAGGCGCATCAGCCGGCAATGCGAAACGCCAGAGTGAATCCGATGTATGCGTTTCTGCAGTCGATTGTTTTATACCGTGGAATAACGGGTGCTCAAGATCCCGTAGCGATGTCCAGAAACTCTCAGCATCCGATTCCATCATGACGTCACCACCAATATCGCGCAGCGCTCGTTGTACCGCAGCATCACTGCCACTGAAGCGTACAACCAGACTTGTTTCGTCATTGCCTTGCGGCACTATGGCAGCACCATTGAGTGGAAGCGGTTTGCGCTCCAATACGCGTAACGCTTCTCTGACAGTTTCACGGGTGTAACTGAAACGTGTGGTTGCCTGGCTTTCGTTTTTTGGTAAGACCTTTACCGACAGATCGAGTAGCACGCCAAGTGCACCGCGAGCCCCTACCTGTAGACGCGAGACATCGTACCCTGCTACGTTCTTCATAACTGTCCCACCGAAACGTAACAGTTCACCGCGTCCGTTAATCAAGCTGGTGCCCAATATATAATCCCGTACACCACCCCGGTAGACGCGTGAAGGCCCACTGGCTGCGGTAGCAACAACACCGCCCAAGGTATCGTTACCTGAATAAACGGGTGGATCGAACGCAAGTTCCTGATCTTCGTTATCAAGAAGTTCAGCTATTTCGCGTATCGGTGTACCGCACTTTGCAGTTATGACAAGTTCAGTGGGCTCATAAGCGATCACCCCGTTATAACGACCAAGCTCAAGCGATTCAGTGGCAATAGGCGCCGCCTGTCCAGTGTGCGAAATAGTAGCTTCAGCGTTAGCACCGAGCATAAATGTTTTGCTGCCACCTGCATGTATATTCAAACCCGTTCCAGTCGCAAACGCATCTGTCACCTGTTGAACGAGTTCTGAAGATTCTGTCATTTGCTATCTGATGCTCCAGTACACTGATTGGTATATATCCGAATCAAGGAATGTTTTGGCCAAATGCAATAGCCATTACTAGCCGGCAGTTTTTTATTGTTGTTTATTGCCGTCATTAATTCACTTTTGCCGGTGCCTACGATGTCAATTAGTTAAATACAAGGCGATCAGTAAAAAGTGAATACTAAAAACAGTAATCAATCAATTATTGGAATAGATCTGATTAAAATCGCTCTAACTCCGGAAAAGGGAGTTTGTTGTGGTGCACGTGCATCGCACCGAATTCAGCACATCGCTGCAAGGTAGGAATAGCTTTGCCTGGATTCAGAATTCCCTTCGGATCGAAAGCCGCTTTCAGCGTATGAAACTGTGTCAAAGTGTCTTGATCAAACTGAACACACATCTCGTTGATTTTCTCAAGACCAACCCCGTGTTCACCGGTGATGGTGCCACCCACCTCAACGCACAGCTGTAAAATTTTACTGCCCAGCTCTTCCGTTCTTTCAAGCTCACCATCCGTGTTGGCATCGAACAGTATCAAGGGGTGCAAGTTGCCGTCACCGGCATGAAAGACATTCGCTATGCGTAAACCGTATTCTTCCGACAGTGCATTCATACGCGACAGCACATCGGGCAAGGCACGCCGGGGTATAGTCCCGTCGATACAATAATAGTCAGGTGATAGGCGACCGACAGCCGGGAAGGCTGATTTTCTACCCTTCCATAGCAGTAGACGCTCTTCTTCGGTTTCAGCCACACGTTGCGAAGCAGCACCACAGCGAGCAAACACCGCCTCGACGCGTTCAATCTGCGCAGAGACTTCTTCCTCCAGTCCGTCAAGCTCACAAAGTATCAATGCCGCAGCATCAACCGGGTAGCCACATTGGGCAAACGCCTCAGATGCACGGATAGCCGGGTTATCCATTAATTCCATACCCGCCGGAATGATGCCATCGGCAATTACGGCGCCAACGGCTTCGCCAGCAGATTCTACTGATTCAAAACTGGCAATCAACAAGCGTGCGACCGGCGGCATTGTCAATAACTTCACTTTAATTTCAACCGTGATTGCCAACATACCCTCTGATCCCGTCAGAATACCCAGTAAATCAAAGCCGTATTGCTCCGGGCAGTCACCACCGACCACCAATAAATCGCCAGTTGCCGTGACAACCGTCAGTTCCAGAATGTTATGCACGGTAAGGCCGTATTTTAGGCAATGCACACCGCCGGAATTTTCCGCCACATTGCCACCGATTGTGCAGGCGATTTGCGATGACGGATCCGGGGCGTAGTAAAGACCGTGTGGCGAAGCTGCCTCGGATATAGCGAGATTACGGACACCCGGCTGCACTACAGCAAAGCCTTCAAGCGGGTCGAGTTCAAGGATTCGATTGAACTTGGCCAAACCCATCAGAACCCCTTCCGGATGAGGAGATGCACCACCCGATAATCCGGTTCCGGCACCGCGGGCAACAACGGGAACTTCATGTGCATGCGCCCATCGCATAATTTGCTGCACCTGCTCGATTGTTTCAGGCAAGACTACAAGCAGCGGTCGCTGCTTGATCGCCGTTAGTCCATCAGACTCATAAGGACGCAGTTGCTGCTCGGTGGTCAGGATGGCATTGGATGGCAAAACATCCTTCAGGTCGTTGGCATAGGACGCGCGCAGATGATCCAAACGCGAATTTTCAGACTCGCTAACTGAATTGCTACGATCTGCAGCTGTAGAGGCATTGGGTGAATGCATAATGTAGGGGTTACAGGATTCCAGTTTCGTTTCTACTTAGAGTACTTTTGACCAGACACGTAACACACCGGGGAAACAGCGAGTGACGGAGGCAAAAGGCTTGTTACTGAACAACTTCGCATGTCCACTTCAATGTTAGGTAACGTCTGTGCCAAAAATATCTATGCTAAAAATACGCTGACACCAACCTGGCAACCAGAGCAGTATTTTTTCAGTCGATGACTACTTAGTACGTCTTATCGGCGTATTGGATTTAACCACCTCATGCTTACCGGCAGGTTTTGGCCACAGAGAACAATCCTACGGTGGCGGAAATTTACCGGCTCGGACGGCATTGAACCAGCTGCACAATCAATCAGAATTGGCGCTTATAGCGCTGTCTTAAAACAACGTGATCTAAACCCCTCACGCGACTCGACAACTGCGCAAAACGACACACTCAAAAACGCTATTCGACAGTGACACGGAAATCACGTCAATAGCAACACATGCACTAAAAAGGTGTAATAATATTACCTGATAGTCTGCCAACCTTCCAGATAACCGCGCCATAAACGAGTTCGCCTGAGGATATGAGAAGACAAAGAAACGCCAAGATTATCGCAACGGTTGGACCCGCAAGCGATTCCCCGGAAATGCTGGCAGCACTGTTTGACGCAGGTATCGATGTATTCAGACTCAATTTTAGTCATGGCTCCCACGACAATCATGCACGCGTGCATCAAGCCTTGCGACAGCTGGAGCAGCAAATTGGTCGCCCTATCGGCATTCTCGCTGATTTGCAGGGCCCGAAATTACGCGTTGGACGCTTCGCCAGCGACCGCACCGAGCTTGTTAGCGGACAACCTTTCGGTTTCGACTTGTCAGATACACCCGGTGACAACAATCGTGTGCAACTGCCACATCCAGAAATCTTTGCAGCGCTGACACCCGGCTCATCGCTGTTGGTGAATGACGGCAAAATACGCCTTAAAGTACTCTCCTGCGATCACAGTTCCGCGCAAACTGAGGTGATGGTTGGTGGAGAGATTTCCAACAACAAAGGGGTTAACGTCCCGGACGCCTACCTGCCGATCTCGCCACTGACCGACAAAGACCGTGAAGATTTAGCCTTCGCTTTGTCTCTTGGCATCGATTGGGTTGCCATGTCATTTGTTCAACGGGCTGAAGATATGGAGGAAGGCCGCGCGTTAGTCGGCGGTCAAGCGGCATTGATGGCAAAACTTGAAAAACCGTCCGCAATTAAACACCTCGACGGTATTGTCCAGGCATCCGATGCCATTATGGTTGCGCGTGGTGACCTGGGTGTGGAAATGCCACAGGAAAAAGTTCCTGTTATTCAAAAGCGCATTATTAAAGCCTGCCGCGAAGCCGGCAAACCGGTTGTAGTGGCCACACAGATGCTGGAATCGATGATCCATTCTCCGGTACCTACCCGGGCCGAGAGTTCAGATGTCGCCACCGCTGTTTACGACAGTGCGGATGCTGTGATGCTGTCAGCGGAAACCGCTGCCGGTGACTACCCGATCGAGGCGGCCACTGCGATGAACCGCGTGATCAATGAAGTGGAAAAAGACCCGCTATATAAACAAATGATCGACGCCTCAATACCTGCTCCCGGTAATACCGTAGCAGATGCTATTTGTTCGTCCCTGCACCATGTGGCTTCGGTACTGCCTGTAGCGGCAACGTTTACTTACACCGAATCAGGATTCAGTTCATTCAGAGCCGCACGCGAACGACCGGAAGCACCGGTTATAGGATGCACACCCAATATCGCTACTGCGAGAAAACTTGCAATAGTCTGGGGCGTACACGCAGTGGTCTCCGAGTCTATGTCTGATGTCGACACGATGGTACAAAACGCCATCGAAATATCGTTGCAAGGCGGGTTTGGTGAGCTGGGCGATATTATCGCTATAACTGCAGGTATTCCGTTTGGCAGAACCGGAACAACAAATATGCTGCGGTTAACAAGGCTCAAACGATTCGAAGACGCAGTAACCTGATACTTGCATCCTGAAGCGGTGACGTTCAGACCAACGATGCACAAAAGCAGCGTACTGACACCGATAATCATGCGGCTTTGTTAAATTTCGTTTCACAACAACGGTTTGTCCGGCCAGTAGAGCAAATTAATCTGACGTATCAGCCGTATACTGATATAACGACTCATAATACGTACAGGTAGTGGTGCTGTTTGCAGCTGCCCCATCTACCCGAGGTAGGAATTGCAATCAGTGTCTGACCTTACCGGTCTTGTGCGCGGGTTTCGGCCCTGTCGGCCCCATTTATAAGTTGGTGTAAGTCGGCGTCATATTTTTTTCGGTCGCTGGTTGCAGCTCAACTGGACACTTTCGACGCAAAGTCTCGAACCGGCGCGATTGAAGATTTACTGCAACGCAAATTTTATCGCCTTGTCAGTGTTATAAGAAGGCGGGTGATCGGTGTCAGGGTACACGCATCAGATATGCAACACGTTGTACCCTTGTTTTAGGAGACGTTATTTTTTACAAGACAGTACGCTGAGCACAATAGAAGCCAACAATCAAAAAGGATCAACCCGGACTCATGCAACAAAATATCTCGACACAAATGCGGTACCGGGGTTCACGGACAAAACGAAATTCAATTCGAAATTCAATTTTCCGTAACAGCCGTTGCGCTAAAATTCTGGCAGCACTTTTTCTTTTAGTCTCATGTACAGCACTGCAAGCGCAGTCTGACGATGAGTTCTTTATAGAAATTGGTAACAACACTGTTACTGTCGAAGATGGCGACACGCTGCAGACCATCGCATTACGCGAATATGGCTCTCCCGCATTCTTCCGGTTAATCGCCGAATATAACAATATTGACGCCGCATCTGCATTAACAGCCGGCCAGTCAATCAAACTACCGGTTTTGCTGCGACGTCAGTTTGAATTTGCTCAGGTTGCATTTTCAAAGGGTAGTGTGTCAGTCAAGCGGAAGAATCGTGACGAAAAACCCCTGGCAAGTGGCGATAAAGTCGGATTAACAGATAGCGTGTTAACAGGTCCAGACGGGTTTGCCAGTTTGACGTTCCGAACCGGTTCTATTGTCAATGTACAGCCGGAAAGTGAGGTACAGCTGGTCAGACTGAGATGTTTGGAGAATGACTCAACCTGTGTACTCGGAATAAGAACAACGCGTGGCGAAGTAACCTCGAATGTACAACGAGTCGGCGACCAACCGACAGACTTCCGAATCGTTACGCCGTACGCCACTGCTGCAGTTAGAGGCACACAGTTTGATTTCGAGGCGGACCCGGAAAACCTGCTGGTAGGTGTAACCGAAGGCAGCGTAGATATGCTGACAACCGGCGCAGTCAGCAACCTGGCTACCGGATTCGGGTCAGTCACACGGGCCGGTGAAGCGCCAAGTGCACCTATAGAACTTATAGCGCCACCCACATTCAAAGGTATTCCGGCACGCGTAGCAAGCGGTGATAAAATCAGCTGGTGGCGTTCTCCGGGCAGCGATCAGTACATCGTCAGTATCAGCAGCGACGCGTCTGCGGTTGAAGTATTGTCGACACTCAGGCAGCAGAACCAGGTCTACCAGTTGTCTGACTTTGACCCGGGTGCGTACTTTATAAACGTACGCCCCGTTGATAGTAATGGAGTCAAAGGCTACCCGACGTCACAAAAACTAAATGTAGTTGGGGTCGACAACACTGCTGGCGAGTTCGCTATGGCAGCAAACAGAGATGGATCCAACCTGATGCTGAGTGTTACTGACCCGGCTAGTGAAGCAACAGGTTACGAGGTTCAGGTTTCAGAGAGCGATGCGTTCGAGGACGTTGTGTCCCTGGATATCGGACAAAGCGGCCAGTTGATACTCAGGACGCCGGATGGTGCGCTGTTCGCACGGGTTCGTGCGCTGTTCGGGACTGAGCGGGTATCTGCGTTCGGGCCAGCTCTACAGGTCAATTAAAAGGCCGGAAAAACTTTCCTTATCCTTCTTAACTTTTTATCGACGGCTACAAAAACTTGCCGTATGACCTTGGAATCGACGGCTACAAAAACTTGCCGTCGATTGCCCTTCTGGCTTTGCTGACGCGCCGGATCATCTCTTCTCCACCCTTAACCGCTACGCCTACCGACAGAATATCCAGTAAAACAATTTGCGCCAGACGAGATTTAATAGGTGCAAAAATATCGCTGTCTTCCACCACATCCACGTAAAGACTGAGATCGGCAAGCTCAGACAGCGGAGAACCGGTTGCTGTTACAGCAATAACCTTCGCACCGGTTGATTTAGCTATTCGAGTTGTCTCGACCAGGTTTTTGCTGCGACCGGACGACGATATCGCAATCACTAGCGCGCTTTCATCTAGCAATGCAGCAGATGCATCCTGGATGTGCGGATCACTGAGAGCTACAGCAGGTTTGCCCAGACGAAAAAACTTCAATTGGGCATCTTCTGCCACCACGCCGGAACCGCCTGAACCGTAGAATTCAACACGACTTGATGCCAGGTACATATCAACAGCCTTGTCTATTGCCTCGTGACTGATCTGTGTGCGCACCTGCCCGAGAGATGCCATGGCGCTATCAATAATTTTATTTGATAGCGAAAGCATGTTGTCTTCAAGAGAAACATCCTGGTAAACGAATGTTCCTCGACTTGCCAGGTCGCGCGCCAGTTTGAGCTTGAATTCCTGATAACCCGTGCAGTCGAGCGCTCGACAGAACCTGATAACGGTGGGCTCACTGACCTGCGCCATACTGGCCAGTGTCTGTATCGATGACTGAATACTGTTATCAGGATCAGCCAGCACGACATCCGCTACCTTGCGCTCAGATTTACGCAATGATTCGCGGGCAGATTTTATACGTGACAACATGGCAGATTAACTTTGGCTCCAGTAAACACTTGGCGATGCATGTTCCATCACAGCATAAACTGGCGCGACCAGCGGGTTTTTGACGGTCATTGCCTCAAGCAATTTTTCTTTTTTTGCTTCGCCAGTGATATGCAACATGACTGACCGTGACTTTAAAATACCGGTGACAGACAAACCAATACGCGTATGTGGGGCTGATTGCGGATAAGTAACCACGGCCAGACGATCGTCCGCAGCACCCGGATACAAGTAGTCACAACTGATTTCAGAATCAACCACACTCGCTCCGGCTTCTACGACAGGAAACAGTGATGCCGTATGAAAATCTGTGCCCATACCCAGAACCGTAACATCAAACCCGTCACCGTGCTCTTTTAGAAGCGTGAGCAATCTGGCGTTGTACGCATTAACGTAGGCATCAGCAGATTCTACTTCTTCATAAGCGGAGACAAACCGTGCATTCGCCGCACCTCGTGCCAACAATTCGTCACGTACCAGCTTCTCGTTACTGTCCTGGTGTCCGGGATTGACCCAGCGCTCGTCCACAAGGCAGATAGTGATTTTTTCCCAAGGGATTGAGCAATCAGCTAAAGCCGCGAAAAAAGGAATGGGTGTGGACCCTCCAGAGACCATCAAACTGCCCGCACCCCGCACTTCAATCGCATTGCCGAGCTTTGTCGCGACATCTGTTGCCAGCCTGACAGCAAGCGCTTCGGCAGACGGGTACTCAATAACCGTAAGATCCGGAATCCAGGAAGTCATTTAATAGGTAATTAGACTCGGTTTCATGCTGCATTTATCGGCTAAAAACAGTCGGATTTTTATCCATCATAAGCTGCGATGTTTGCCGGTTTCGCTCAGTCGTTGTTAGCCCAGGTCATATCATCCTGACTAATTAGCACATCAGCCGACGACGGCCCCCAGGATCCGGACATATAGGGGTCCGGACGTTGATCCGATTCGTCCCAGGCTTGTCTGATCGGATCAATCCATTGCCAGGCTGCAGCTACTTCATCACGTCGCATAAACCATGTTGGATTGCCCCGCACGATGTCGATCAACAAACGCTCGTAAGCGATGAGCTGACGTTTACCGAAGGTCTCGTTGAAATCCAGATCAAGAAACACCGGCTCCAGATGCATGTGATCACCCCAGGCTTTCACCGAAATGCGCAAGCGGATGTTTTGATCAGGTTGCAAACGAATAATCAGACGATTTGGTGTGTTCGACTCACCGACCGTTTTGAAAATTGAATGAGGTACGGAGCGAAAGTTAACAACAATTTCGGTGACTTTTTGCTCCATGCGCTTTCCGGTACGCAAGTAAAACGGAATTCCTTTCCACCGCCACGATTCAATTTCCGCCCGGATCGCAACAAACGTTTCAGTGGTACTGTCGTCCGGAATGTCATCGGCTTCGCGGTAACCCGGAACCGGGCTGTCATCCAAAGCACCTGCCGTGTACTGTCCCCGTACCGTATTTTTTAGGACCTCCTTACCTTGTAAAGGTTTAAGCGCGCGCAGGACCTTTATTTTTTCGTCACGTACGGCATCAGGGTTGCTGCTGGCTGGTGGCTCCATCGCCAGAATGACCAGCAATTGCAATAAATGATTTTGAACCATATCGCGCAGTGCACCCGTCTTATCATAGAAATCACCTCTTCCGTCGACCCCCAGGCTCTCGCTGATTGTTATCTGCACATCTTTTATGCGCTCGCGTCGCCACAGAGGCTCAAACAACACATTGCCAAATCGCAAAGCGAGTAAATTTTGAACGGTTTCCTTGCCCAGATAGTGATCTATGCGATAAACCTGAGATTCGGAAAATGCGTTTGCCAACTCATCATTGATAAGTTCAGCACTCTGCAGATCACGACCCAGCGGTTTCTCGAGTGCAACGCGGCTTTTCGGTGTAACCAGACCCGCCGCTTTGATCTGCCTGCAGGTCTCAGCAAATATGCCGGGTGATGTCGACAGATAAAATACCCTGATTCGATCTTCGTAGCCGAGTAACAGATCTGCCAGTGACTGGTACTGCGATGTCACTGTCGCATCGATCGACAGATAGGTAATTCGTTGCAGAAATGTCTGCCAATGCGCATCCACCAGATCATTCTTTTTTATATTCGGTAAGGCCTCCGCAGTTACTCGAACAATAAACTCTGGTGTGGTCAACTGACTACGGGCGGCACAAATTATTCGAGCCTCATCAGGAATTTGCCCTTCGCAATGGCGGAAGTACAACGCTGGGAGCAACTTACGCATAGACAGGTCACCTGTTGCACCAAACAGGACAAAATCAAACGGCTCCAGCCTGGAGGCACCGGAATCTGACATATTACAAAGGTTTCCGAATTTATATTGCTTCTTAAGGTTGTTTCAGATGATGCTGCTTTTGACCGACTACTGGATATTAACAGCTAGGCATTCATGTTCCACAGATAGTTATTATGTAAAAATACCGATAGCCCTGCGCGCTAACCACTCCACCTGCCCTGGACTGAACAGACAAACAATACCAGCAATGCACGTCGAAATTGTAACCTCAAACAGCGGTTTCGCTACGCTAGAGCTGGGAGCGTCTGATCGATCATCAATCTGTCTACGGGGTTTTTAGAAGCCATCTCAAAATTGAGGTTGTGCGCTCAGACAAGACGTGTGGCGCTCGAGCAGCGCTGTTTACTCGCAGTAAATGAGCGGTGCAGAACGGCGCGCAACGCAGGATCAGCGTGCAGGACTCGGCGTCCCCGATCAATTTTGAGATGGCTCCTAATAGTTTCAATAGCAATCTACCCTGGCGGGAGCACCATCAGCACCCTGGTACTCTCTCGATATTCGTTGCTGTTGAAAATCAAAAAAACCTGAGTACCGCACCACTGTATCGTCACACTCATGATGTCACGGCTTATCGAGATAGCAATTGAAGGCGAACTTCTCGAGATCGATCAGCTTAAGGGGGACTACTCATACAAACAAAGCTATGCAAGCAAAAACCCGCGGGTCATTGGATATCGAAAGTCTACGCAAGCGGGTAGCCCTTTTTCTTCGCCGGCCGGCGTCGCTGGTTGGCAGATAGCCGGACGATAACCCTGTCAGGAAAACGCCAAAGATTGATACGGCACCGAATCAAAAAATAGAACTCAATTTTCATCTGACAGTGTTTCGTCGGTAGAATCAAGAGTTACAGATTGATCAATCACTGCAGACTTATCACCCAATCGACTGGCGCGAATCAACGATCCTGTCCCGTATTTTTCCTCTACCGCATCAATTACACGATCAAGTTTCCCGTTATCCCCCCCGTTATCATTGAACAAGTCTTTCTGAATGGGTGCGTCTGAAGGCTGCATATCGAACACAGCCAGCCCGACCAACCGATAAGTTTTACCCTCTTCAAAGCGATTAAGAAGGCCTACTGCCGTCTGCCACAGGATATCGGTCACATCAGTGGGTTGCGGCAAAGCCAATTGGCGCGTTAAAAGCTCGAACCGGCTAGTCTTCAAACGAACCCGCACGCCGCCAGCCAACAATGATTTTCTTCGTAGGCGACTACCCAGGCGCTCTGCCGAACGACGCAGGTGCTCAGCTAACTCATGCTTTGACGAAACATCGCGATTGAGGGTTCGATCCGAGCCCATACTTCGTGACAAACGACCGCTACTAACCTCTCGAATATCCTGAGCGTTGGACAAACGCTGGAAATTTATAGCTTGATTACCGAGCATGCGCGACAACCATTCACTATCAGCACGCCTGACGTCACCTATCGTATACAAACCAATCTGTTCAAATCTGCGAGTGGTTTTTGGCCCTGCACCCCACAATGTTGAGACTGGCATGGGATCAAGCCATTCGACGGCTTCCTCAGGTGAAACAATGGTCAGACCATCGGGTTTGCAATACCCGCTGGCAACCTTGGCGACAAACTTGGTTGAAGAAATACCAACCGAAACACTCAGGCCGCCAGTGTGTTCGGCAACCTCTTTCCTGATTGACTTGCCGATCGTACCGGGATCTCCTAACAATGCAGTGGCGCCTGTGCAGTCCAAAAACGCTTCATCAAGCGAAATCGCTTCGACATTCGGAGAATAATTATGAAAAACTCCCATCATAAGTCGGGATAATTCCTGATAACGTTCAAACCGCGGTGGCACCGCAATCAGGTCGGGGCAACGCTGCAAAGCTTCAGCCATGGGCATCGCACTATGTACACCATACCGTCGTGCAATATAATTAGCGGTCAGAACGACACCACGATTGCTTCGCGGACCAACAACCAACGGCAATTCAGCAAGCTTCGGGTTATCCAGTATTTCTGCTGAGGCATAAAAAGCATCAAGATCTGCATGAACAATTATGTTTGGCCAATTGCAGTCTGTAGACATAATCGTTATGCAGGTTCAGCCTGCAACCTGCTGTTGATCTTTCTGATGACGTTGTGTTCGGTGTAAAAGAATAATTGCTATCAGTACAATCGCATAAAGTGGAACAACCGTAAGGTTAACGACAATCCAACCAAACCAATGATGTATCGTTCCGGCACTAAGCGCGGTGAACGTTACAAACGTAAACACGATTAAATCATTTATACCCTGCACACGACTTTTCTCTTCCTGTTCGTAGGCTTGCGTAAGCAAGGTGGTACCACCAACAAACAGAAAGTTCCAGCACACACCCAGCGCCACCAAACCAGCGACGAACTGTATAAACCCATATCCACTCAAGTTAATCGCCACCGCGACAAACCCTAACAACGCGCCGACTGCCAGTACAGGAAAAATCCCGAATCGATCGATCAAGCGTCCAGTAAAAAAAGAAGGTAGAAACATAGCAACCACATGCCATTGAATAACCTGGGACGTGCTCCCCAAACCGTGATCGTGCGCATGCATAGCAAGCGGCGTGGAACTCATAATCAGATTCATACTGCCATAACCCAACATTTCACAGATGATGGCAACCACGAACACCGGCTGTGACACGATTGTCCAGAGGGGTCTGCCGGTATAAGACTTTTTCGATATGACTGGCCTGGGCAATTGCAGGCGCGAAATTAAAATCAAGTTGAGCAGATAGACCAAAAAAAGGATAAGAAACGGCCCGGCAAAAGGATAGTCATTCAGCATATTTTTGCTGAGATTGGCGAGATTTGGACCAAAAAAAGCGGCAATTACTCCACCTGCCATTACAAACGATATAGCCCTGTTTTTCATACTCTCATCGACCGCTTCAATAGCAGCAAATCGATAAAAATTCGCGAAGGCAGTAAAAGTACCAAACAGAAACGCAGCAGCACAGAAGGCCCAGAAATTCTTGTGTATGATGGCAACAAGGGCGATGATCGCACCAACCATACCGATACAAGCTGCCAGCATAAAGCCGTTGCGACGCCCGATTACGGCCATACTTTGGGATGCCGGCAGACTGACCGTCATGACAGCCAGAAACTGCAATGCGATTGGCAGTGTAGCCAGGCTTTTATCCGGAGCTAACTGCGCGCCAATCAATGCTGATAACGTAATAAGCAGCGACGCGCAGGTAAAAGCGGTCGCTGTGCAAATCGACAAAACGTATACAGAGAATGGCATGCAGGTATTTTAAATAAAAAAATATTTAATAAGAGATAACCGTTAATCACAACTGGAGCCGGTAAATTTTGAGACAAGTTTTCGGTAATCGGCACCAACACCTCTTGCGCGAACACCTCTTGCATCAGTTTTGTTAACTTCAGCATTGGTCGCATCAGCACAAGAACATTGCAGTCCTATTGCAGTTGAGGTGGGCCACCCCTTCAACGGTGATTCAACAAAGAAGCGTACAACGATTTCATTGTAATCATGAAAGACAACTATTTTTTTGATAACGCATCCACCAGTTTCCCCAAGCCGGAAGTTGTCTATCGCTTCATGGACAGCTTTGCGCGCAGCACAGCCGTCAATCCCGGTCGATCCGGCTACACACTTTCCGTCGAGTCGGAACAGATGGTTCTTCAAACCCGACGCATGCTCGCCAGTTTTTTCAACTACAACGGAGATCCGGCCAGAATTGTATTCACTCAGAATATCACCGACTCACTCAATCTGGCGTTGCAAAGCATTCTACGGGATGGGGGGCACGTCGTTACAACATCGATGGAACATAATTCTGTCCTTCGACCACTGACCCACATGGCAAAAACAGGACTTGAACTTACACATGTAGAAGCCGATGCTGATGGGTATATCAACGTGGATACGCTGACCTCAGCATGTCGGCACAACACACGCCTGATTGTGGTCAATCATGGTTCAAATGTTACCGGAGCTGTACAACCGCTGCAGGAGATCTCGGCAGTATGCAGAAACAAAGGCATTCCGTTGCTTCTGGACACAGCACAAACAGCTGGAGTCGTACCCATCGACTTGGATAAAACACCTGTCGATCTGCTTGCGTTTACCGGCCACAAGGGTTTGTTCGGACCCATGGGCATCGGTGGATTGGTTGTGGCCAATTCCGACCTGCAATTAAATCCCGCCCGAGTCGGCGGCACAGGTGTGGACTCAAAAGACCCGCTTCATCCTCAAATCTACCCCTATCGCCTGGAAGCCGGCACTCTTGCTGTGCCGGCAATCGCCGGTTTGCATGCCGCACAGCAATGGTTTGCACTACTGGGTAAAGAACTAAACAAACATCCATCCAACATGGTAGACAACCACGCGTTTGATATAGCCGGCTTTAACCCGGCGATTGAACTCGATACAGCTGCCCCGGCGAAAAATCATCAAACTGCCTGCGCAACCGCTCAACTCGCCATTGGCAGGCACGAGATCACCCATATAGATCGCATCGTCAACGCACTTGTCGCACACCCGGCGATCCGCATCCTCGGTCAACGACAAGTAGGGTTGTCACGAGTTGCCACGATGAGCATCGTGATGAAGCATATGCCAGCAACCATGCTCGCAGATCGCCTCGACGATGAGCACCACATCTGCGTACGCGCTGGTTTGCATTGCGCACCTATGGCACACCAACAGCTCGGAACGGATGAGAGCGAAGGCGCACTGAGGATCTCACCAGGTGTTTTCACCACCGATGACGACGTTGAACATTTGATAAATGCGTTACTTGTACTGGCCGACTCCTAGACAAGCTCTATTCACGAGGGCGAAAACAGTGACAATGAAAACTAAGGAACCTCTGATTTATTGCCTGCGTTGCCTGTAAAGTAGAGCGGCCTGTTCGTAGTCGGCCTGTTCGTAGTCGGCCGGTTCGTAGTCGGCCGGTTCAATCGATAACTGGATGTAACGCGATAAGCAGCGTCGCAAATTCTCAAGATGTGGATCATCTGTGCCACTCGCGAGGATTTACATCCGGATCGGATCTAAATACAGAAATACGAGAACACCAGAAATACAAGAACCTATATGTTCTGGATTTTTTTGACTCGAACTCTGATGTAGTCGAACCTCACCCATCCAGAACTCCTTGCATTGAATATTGACCATAACCAATTAAGAATAACTATCATATGTGATAGTTAATGTACTATTATTTCAATAATAATATCGATTATGATATTTTTTGAAATATTTTACGCATATCGCTTTTATTCATATAATATATGGTATTAAATGGCACTTTTAGTGCTATTTACTATCATATTTGATATGTCTAAAATTACTAAATTAACACCTGAAACCGACATTCTCTCGGAATTTGCCCAACGCCTTGCTCGCATACGCAAAGCGCAGGGTTACTCGCAGGTTGCATTGGCGAAAGAGGCAGGTATCGGTGTAGCGACATTACGTCGAATTGAGGCCGGGCAGGATAGTCAACTGGAAACCTGGCTTAAATTGCTCAAGGCACTGGATATGGCGCCGGCGATTGATGCGCTGCTGCCAGAAACATTTGATTCGCCTATGGCGGAAGCGCTCGCTGGCAAATCTCGAAAGCGTTCGAAACCCTCACCGTCATCCGGCATTGTCTGGGGCGATGAAACCTGATGACGACCGCAACCGTCAAGCTATGGGGTACTGCTATCGGGTATATCTCGATGGATCACACGGAACGCTACGCGCGGTTTGAATACGACCCTGCATTTGTTGAATTCGGTATTGAACCGGCTCCTTTGCAAATGCCACTTCGCAAAGCCCGTATCTATCAGTTTCAGGATCTACATCCCCGGTCGTTTCACGGCTTGCCTGGTATGCTCGCAGATAGCCTGCCCGATAAGTACGGTCACAGGCTTATTGATGTATGGCTTGCTCAAACGGGTAGAAAACCTGCTGAGTTTAATGCGGTAGATCGTCTCTGTTATACCGGTACTCGTGGCATGGGTGCACTGGAATTCGAACCGTCTACCGGAAACGAAACTGCCCGAGATAAACGCCTTGAGATCCGTGATCTTATTGATCTTGCATCCATGGCATTTGCTGACAAGGAAACACTTAACACTCGCCTTTTACCTGACAACGATGAAAGTGCATTGCTGGATATTCTAAGTGTCGGTACATCTGCAGGCGGTGCGCGAGCGAAAGCGGTAATAGCCTATAACCCCAAGACAAAAGAGGTGCGTTCAGGGCAGTTGGATTTGCTGGCAGAGTTCGAGCACTGGTTGATCAAATTTGACGGCGTTGCTTTTAGCGGCGATTGGGGTGTGGCCGACCCGACTGGCTACGGTCTGTTGGAATACAGTTATCACCTGATGGCGAAGGCGTGTGGTATCAATATGATGGAAAGCCGGTTATTCAGTGAGAATGGTCGCCATCATTTTATGACCAGACGCTTTGACCGTGATGATGGGGGTAGCAAGAAATTTGCTCAGACCTTCGCTGCAATCGCACATTTCGATTATTACGACAGCGGTGTCTATTCCTACGAACAGCTTTTTATGACCATGCGCGAGCTAAATATGTCACAAGATGCCATTGAAGAGCAGTTCCGCCGCGTTGTCTTTAATCTTGTAGGCTGTAATCAGGATGATCATGTCAAGAATTTCGGTTTTATGATGGATCGCCAGGGGCGCTGGGATATCACACCGGCCTATGATCTTTGTCATGCAGAAGGCAGCGATTTCACAAGGTTTCATCAGCTGAGTGTTAACGGAAAAACCAGTGGTTTCACGCTGGCAGACCTCAGACATCTCGCTAAATACGCACGCATGCCGCGAAATCGCGAAAAATTGGTTCTTGAGAAAACTGTCGATACGTTTTCAACGTGGGAAAAAACAGCGAAAGAACTTGAAATACCGCAACCATTACAGAAGCACGTGTTACGAACGCTGCGTTTATCCTGGCTGAATAAGTAATAGCTGCCTGGCAGTTATAAACATTGGTAGTTGTCAAGCGTTGTATTCTTTTTTGTTCGTTTTCTCAGTTTTACTCTGTGTATTAAGCAGTCGGCTCAATGCCCTGGTTGTGTCGAGATTTGAATAAAGTGACACATTGAAACCGTAATTGTCTTGATAGACTGGTATGTACAATTTTTGAATTGGGAAGATACACATCAATGCAAATCAATTCTGTATTTATAGGGGGAGCAGCACTATTCGTGGCATCCTGCCCTCAAACCAGTTTGACTGATTTGGCATTTAGCGCATCCAGCGTTCAACAGGATGCAGAGCAGCTAGCCTGCTCTATTCACGAAGGCGAAAACAGTGACAATGAAAACTAAGCCCTTTCCAGTTAGAAAAGCAGGTTTAGCGTCGCTGCGGGTATTCGCACACTGTTTTCTGTTCACCACCAGAGCAGGCTAGCATTTTGATGTTCGATGATAGTGATTAACAGGTGTTCACCTGCCCCGTCTGACTTACCAATAGACGATTGAAAATGCATGTTTACAAAACATTTGCCAGCCCATCTGCTGTTTCCAATGCGCCTTCCAGAAAACCACCGAATCGCTCACCCATCTCGGTCGAACCAAAATGAAGCCTGTCATTCCAGAGTTGCTCTAACTCAGCAGGCCGACCATAGCTAGGATGTGTCATCGGAGATTGCTGATCGAGTTCTGTCGCGGTGAACTTATCAAACGCCCAGTCTTTTAATACCAGATCATCCGGACTCGCCGCCATTTCACCAAACAGGCTACCAAGTTGCTCACGGATTGCAGACTTGAGTGCTTCGGTATTACCGTGCCGGTAGCTTGCTGGCGTGCCGACAAATCCGAATAATGCGAAGGGCCCTTCCTGCTGCGGTGATGCATCATGAATTTCTGCTAACGGGCCGCATCGACTCATTGCATCACCGGAGAGTCCCTGCTCTTTCCAGAATGGTTTAGCGTAGGTGGCCACCACTTTGGCGTGGCCCGCCATCCAGGTTGGAATTGATCGCAGGCGATGCAGA
Source organism: uncultured Granulosicoccaceae bacterium (assembly GCA_937951345.1). GTDB lineage: Bacteria > Pseudomonadota > Gammaproteobacteria > Granulosicoccales > Granulosicoccaceae > CALFCE01. The sequence goes on along the minus strand of CALFCF010000095.1, from coordinate 5,649 downwards.
ATATTCTCCGGTAACGCAGGTGAGAAATTAAGCTGGCTTGCGATGCGAGGAGGCAAGGCAAGTACGACCCGCTGCGCTTGAACGTATTGTCCGTTCTTTAACTGTACATTTATCGGAGCGGTTTGATCACTGGCATGCGCCAGTTCGCTAACGCCTGACGACAGATGCAACCGTTCAGCAGGTAATGCTGATTGCAACGCATTGACAAGGCTCGCGAATCCGCCTTGTAAACGCCACGAGCCTTGCATGGAAGCAAATCCTTGCCCTCGATGAGCCTGACCATTTTCATCCTGGTACATCAGGTCACCCTGATAAAACTGATCGAACTGTTGCAGGTCCAACTGTTTGATCAATGCCGCAAGACGCGGTTGTCCGGGCCAAAACCATGATGGCCCCAAATCATATCCCTGGCCTTCAAGCGTGTGCGACAAAATTCGACCACCCCACCGCTCGCGTGCCTCAACCAGACACCAATCGTATTTACTTGCGTGCAGGCGTCTGGCCAGTGCAAGACCGGCCAGACCTCCACCCACGATCAACACGTCCGTCTTCATAGGAAACTCAAGTTTTGTGGCTGGCGATGGGTGAAACCATGATGAATTCCAGACAGAACATTACTAATGCAAGCTCACGCAGCGGGTGCTTCAACAAAACGCAGGTGTCGGGTCTTCATCCAGACTTTGGCACCGTTTGCACCAGCTTTGGCTGTCAGGTGATCGCCCTTGGGCAGCCGCAGCCAGCTGAACTGACGCAGGGCTTCGTTTTTGTCGGTGGAGAAGTCTCCTTCCAGCAAGAAGAACTCAGCACCCTCTGGTGCGTCGATCTGAATATCGGTACCAGGTGCCCAGGTTTCAAGCTGAACAGTCTCTCGATCATCTTCAAACAGAGGCATAACCGACACGCCCTCGCGATTTGCGGCTGGTACCGTTCCCATTTTATTGGTGTCGATTTTCACTGGCGTACGATCATCAGGGTCAAACTGCCATAATTTGACAAAGATCGTGCAACCATCATCTGAACCTGGTGTGTGAGATGTTGTGGGCGGATTTCGAATGTACGAACCGGCTGGAAAATCTCCGTGCTCATCCTGGAAGACCCCATCCAGAACGATAAACTCCTCACCACCACCGTGGGTATGTGGTGAGAAATGACTATCGGCTGCATACCGTACTATGGTTGTTGCGCGTGCAACTTCGTCCCCGATACGGTCCAGCATCCGGCGATCAACTCCTTTCATGGGTGATGACACCCATTCGAGTTCATCACTGTGAACCAGAACGCGCTGGTCGAAATCAGAATTACAATTCATAACTAACTCCTCGTAAATATAACTGGCTTCCCACAAACAGTATCAATCTGCAGAAAACAGATGTGTAGACAGGCATCAACAAGTAATCAGGAGGCAATGCTGGGGCGCGCAGCTACCTTCTGTCTCCAGGCTTGCAGATTCGTCAGTTCAGACGGTATGTCAACCTTGGCAAAATCAGCAAACGCAAGACCGGCGAAAGCCGTGATATCGGCCATTGAGAATTCATCACCGGCAAGATATTCGGACGAAGCAAGCACACTATCGAATTGTCGCATGGTGTTTTGTGCCGCTTCCTTTTTCTTCATGCCCCAATCAGCATTCTGATAGGTTTCAAGATCAGGACCAAGGCCCGGGGTGGCGTGATGGAAGTAGGCACCAACCGCATCCACGAGACCGGCCTCTGCACGCAAGTTCATCATCTGGGTTTTGGCGCGCTGCGTCGGTGTGTTCCCGATCAGTGACGGGCCCTCGAATGCACCATCTATGTACTCGGTGATCGCTGTGCATTGTGACAGACAGGTACCACAAGGTAATTCGGCGTAGGGAACCGTAGAATCCGGATTTTTTGCTCGAAACGCGTCACTGCGATGCTCACCTTGCATTACATCTACCGGTATGAATTCGACTTGATCAGTAGCATTCTTTTCAGCTAATGCGATACGAACGCGAGCGGGGTTGGGGAAGCCTTCAACGTCAAAAATTTTCATATGCCTTGTCCTAATTGGTTTGCAGAATATTATGATTACCTATCAGTAGGTAGGTGTCAATCGTAAATTTAGGACTCAGATCGCTCCGGAAAGTTTCACAGTTGCATCAAAAAGTCGACAAGTTCGGCTTTTTATAAGAACTTAGGCACCTGTTATCGGTAGATTTTGAATTACTACATCACTACCTTGTCTATTGCGGTGCGTTCTGCCGATAGAATTCCATGATTTAACACCTACTAGATGGTATGTGAATTTGGCACCAACACAGGGCGTGGAATCCCTGTGAAAGCTACAGAAAGCAGTTACCGGTTGAGAATAATGGACAGACGAACAGAGCTATTGAAATGTGCGGAGAATGTGGCAAGACGGCGGGGTTATGACGGATTCAGCTATGCTGATTTGGCCAACGACGTGGGTATTCGTAAAGCCAGTATTCATTATCACTTTCCGGCAAAGGCGGATCTGGCACTGGCATTGATTGAACGCTATGCCGACACGTTCGCGGCGGCATTAGCCATGATCGACTCTACGTCAGATATTGCCGCTGATCGATTGTCCGCCTATGTGCAAATGTACCGACGCGCCTTGAGTGGTGGTAACAAGCTCTGCCTGTGTGTAGCTTTTGCGATAAGTCGCGACTCACTCTCACCGGAAACACTTGAAACGCTGGATAAGTTTCATTCCGACAGTATTGACTGGTTGCGTCAGAACTTTGAACTGGCGGTAGACGACGGCAGTATTAGCGGAGTCGACAATCCGGCAGTCGAGGCAACCGCGTTACTGGCAATGGTTGAAGGTGCGCAGTTAATGGCACGGGCAGCACACCGTGTGGCAGATTTTGATCTTGCAACGCAGTTATTTCTGAGTCGGTTGGGCAACCCGTAAATCGTAGAAACGCAGAAACTACCCTACTTTTCAGCTCCTGATACAGGTGCCCGTTTCTTAACTTTACGCTCCACCATATCAAGAAGAGTTTCGTCCTGTTCATTTTCATGGCCATCAAAACTTGATAATACCGGCAATGGATCAATGCTTCGCCATGCGGGCAAAGCTGACAACATACTTGCAAATACAGCCCCACTGCGCACTAACCAAAGAACGTAACCAATTGATATGCTAGAGGTTACGCCATACGAAACCTGTTCAATCCTTTCGATAGTTATATGTGAGTCACGTATTTGTTCAGAAGCCAAATCGATTGTTCTAATAAAATTTTCATCATACTCAAGTAGAGAGTCCCCATTAAAAAAGATACTTTCCAATGGCTCTAGACCAAGGCCTTGCGCAAGAGGTGGTTCATTCAGTTCATCTGATATTTCATTGTCGCGAATCAGATTTCGTTGTGTTTCCGCTGAAACTTCTGTTTGTAGATCTGGTGGAATAAAAGGCTGTAATATTTGATTGAGTAATTCATCAACTATCTGGACGGAATCCACAGCATCGGTGGTGGTAAACGAAGGCTCCTGTGCCGCAGGAGGTGTATTGTTTTGTTCCTGCTCAGTTATTGGTTCTTCGGCCATTGGGCTGATTACAATCGCAGGTTGAGGAGCTAGCAAAATATTCTGATCAGGCTCTGGTATTTGCTGTGTTGCGATATATGTTATACCGATTTGATTTGTTGCTTGCTCACCCTGACTGTCAGTCGCTGTAACCAGCAATGGCAGGTTCTGGGTTGGATTGCCACCGTCCAGCAGTGAGAGTTCCAGAGTTTCCGGATCAAAAACAAACCATGGTGGTAATGGTGATCCATCCACTAAAGTGACACTAAACGTCAATACATCGTTGTCTGGATCACCAAACAATGTGTCGGGTAATACGACGGTTTGACCTGCTTGCCCTGCTCCCTGAAAACCTAATTGATCTGTAAATGGTGATTCATTTACATCAATTACGTTAATTGTGATGGGTGTAGATACCGATAAGCCTGCAGAATCCGTTACTGTTATTTCAAGTTGTATTTGAGGCTCAGTCTCGTGATCCAGCGTAATCCCTTGTTGCAATCTCAATTCATTGGAAACAACTTCGAATCTGGAATCATCTACAACTAATTCATGTGTATCTGGAGTATCAAGGTCTGAAACCTGAATATTATTTGAAATAGAACCAGTTTGATTTTCGTTGACGAATATTTCCGCAGGTATTTGTAATTCAGGGTTATGACTGATGTCCAGTACTTCAATGCTGAAAATCACGCTGACTCCGGTCCCGCCTTGGCCGTCAATTGCAGTCACTTCCAGACTATGGATACCTATGTTTGCTTCAGCTGGAGATGCCAACAATACACCTGTATCACTATCGAATGTTAACCACTCAGGTAACGGACTGCCGTCCAACAGCGTGATATCTATAGTTAAATCTGGACTGTCAGGATCTGTAAATAGATCCTGAGGAATGGCTATTGCGGAATTCTGTGATTCAGTAACTGTCTGATTACTTATCGTGTTCGTAACCGTTGGTTGGTCATTAACCGGGGTGACAGTGATGTCGATGATACCTTGATCTGTAGCGCCCGCCGAATCAGCAATCTGATAGACGAAACTATCAGAGAGTGTTTCACTGCCATCGTGTGTGTAAATGAACGAGCCATCTGGGTTTATAGTTACGGTACCCGACACAGGCTCATTGACAAGTGTAACGGTAAATGTATCACCGCTGTCAGCATCAGAGATGAGTGCTGCGAGTGTGCCAGATGTTGAGTTCACAGGGTCTACAACCAGATTGGTCGAGCCGTTTTCCATGACACTAGCGACACCATTGCTGGCCACTGGTGAATCGTTTTCCGGTGTGATAATCAACGTGATTGTGCCTGTATCCGATGCGCCTTGTGTGTCTGTAACCTCGTATTCGAAACTATCAGTTATGGATTCATCGCCGTTGTGCGCGTAAAAGAATGTTCCATCAGGATTGATGTTTACTGTGCCATTTGACGGACCTGTCAGCAGGGAAAACGATAGTGTCTCGTCTGGATCTGAATCATTGACTATCGAGGAAAGACTGGAAGAAACGGTTCCCGATGTGTCAGTAATGGAATCTATGATTCCACCTTCATTCACGGTAATCGTTGCGTTTGATGCAACCGGTGAGTCATTAATGTTTTCGATTGAAATTTCAATCAGTCCCGAAGATGTGAGTCCACCTGCATCTGTTACCTGGTATTCAAAACTGTCCTGTAATGACTCACTATTATCGTGGGTATAGAGAAAACTGCCGTCTGGATTAATTACTATTGAACCAAATGTGGGTGCTGTAAGTAATGAAAAAACCCTTATATCTGATAGATCCGGATCATTTACCAGTGATGCCAAAGTGCCGGTGTTGAGGTTGCTAAATGACGCTCCCTGACTTATTGATACCACTGAGTTTATGGCCGTAGGTGGATCATTAACCGGTGTTACTGTGACAGTGACGGTCGCGTCGTTAAACGCACCGACAGGGTCCGTCTGTCGATAGACAAAACTGTCGGTAAGAGTTTCAGATCCATTGTGGGTGTACGTAAAGGTGCCATCACCGTTGACGGTCACTGTGCCGTTAGCCGGAGCGGTGACCAGACTTGCGGTCAGTGTGTCACCATCGCCATCGCTGTCATTGATTGACAAGTCACCAGTGACTGCGCCGCCTTCGAGAGTGGTGACT
>CALFCF010000094.1 GCA_937951345.1 uncultured Granulosicoccaceae bacterium | reverse complement strand
ATTGATGACATAACAAGGTGCATCATTGGACACAATTTAATGCATGTTGCGAAGTATTAAAACGCCTGTATTTAAAAGTGAGGCGTTCAAACCAGACTTCTGCTATCAACTGGAAGCCATCTCAAAATTAATCGGGGACGCCGAGTCCTGCACACTGATCCTGCGTTGTGTGCCGTTCCGCGCTGCTCATTTACTACGTGTAAACTGCACTGCTCGAGCGACACACGCCTTGCCTGAGCGCACAATCTCAATTTTGAGATGGCTTCTAGCTAAAGTCACAGACAATCCGGGTACAAAGTTAAAACAGTTTTGACAAAAGCCACCACCGGAAGAGCCTGTGTGTGTGCTGTGCGCGCTTTAAATTAGTTGAGGCCAACCTGTCGCCGTTTTCTCACGGCTGTAGCAAGATTTTGCAGTAACGGCTGGGTGTTTTCGAATGAAATACAGGCATCCGTGATACTTTGACCTCGTGTTAACGCGACTCCAGGTTGTAGTTTTTGATTGCCCTCGACCAGATTACTCTCGATCATTACACCACTGATGCGCTTGTCACCAGCACTTATCTGATTACACAGATCGCCACAAACGTAGGCCTGACGCGCATGTTGCTTGCGCGAATTGGCATGACTGCAGTCAATCATGACAGTTTCCGTGAGCCCTGAAGCGCGCAGCAATGTGCAGGCGTCATCAACACTGGCTGCATCGTGGTTAGTGTGTGATTTTCCACCACGTAATATGAGGTGGCAGTATTGATTACCACTGGTTTGAAAAATCGCTGACGAACCTTCTTTGGTAACCGACAGGAAATGATGTGAATGCCGTGCAGCACCGATAGCATCCACCGCAATTTGCATACTACCCGCGGTGCCGTTCTTAAAACCCACCGGGCATGACAATCCCGATGCAAGCTCTCTGTGCCCCTGACTTTCCGTCGTTCGTGCACCGACAGCGCCCCATCCGACAAGATCTGCCAGGTACTGCGGGCTTATGAGATCAAGATACTCCGTACCCGCAGGCAAACCAATTTCGTTGATATTAGCCAGTAACTTTCGTGCAATGCGCAGCCCGTCGTTAATGTGAAAACTATTGTCGAGACTGGGGTCGTTAATCAATCCTTTCCAGCCAATGGTTGTTCGCGGCTTTTCGAAATAAACCCGCATAACGATCAACAGATCTTCTTCAAGCTGCTGTTTAACTTCCATCAGACGATTGGCATATTCCATCGCAGCTTCCGGATCGTGGATTGAGCAGGGACCCACAACCACGATTACACGGTCATCAGTACCGTGCAGAATCTTTTGAATTGACTGCCGCGCAGTTTCAACAGTGAGCGCGGCTTGCTCCGTTACCGGAACTTCAGCGATGCATTGGTTTGGCGACACCAATTCTTTCGTGTCGGTTATTCTGAGATCATCAGTTTCTGGTTTCATTGGAGATTGTCAGCGGCGCGGTTGCGCACTCTCTGTGTATTTAAATGGACTCTAATTGTCCGGTTCACGCTCGATCTGCGCGCCTAATTGACGAAATTTTTCTTCGATACGTTCATATCCCCTATCGATATGGTAGACACGACGGACGGTAGTCTCACCGTCTGCGACCAGTGCCGCGACTATCAGACTGGCAGATGCACGCAGATCGGTGGCCATGACAGGTGCACCTTTGAGTCGACTCACACCATTCACTGTAACCGTGTTGCCGTCAATATCCATAGCCGCACCCATACGCATTAATTCACTGATGTGCATAAATCTGTTTTCGAACACAGTCTCAACAATGCGGGACTTACCCTCTGCGACAGCGTTGAGTACACAGAATTGGGCTTGCATATCTGTTGGGAAATCGGGGAAAGGGGCTGTTGTAATATTCACAGCACGCGGTCGTTCGCCATTCATATCAAGTTCAACCCAGTCTTCGCCCTGGGTAAGCGACGCACCTGACTCACGTAACTTGTCCAGCACAACCGTTAAATTTTCCGGCACAGTATCAAGCACTCTCACCTTGCCACGGGTTGCGGCAGCAGCAACGAGAAACGTACCGGTCTCGATTCTGTCAGGTACCACTCGATGCGGTGCACCCTGCAGTTCGTCCACACCTTGCACGTGGATCGTTCCTGTACCGGCACCACTTATTTGAGCGCCCATGCGAGTCAGGTATCGCGCCAGGTCAACAACTTCAGGTTCGCGCGCTGCGTTCTCGATAACAGTTTCCCCACGTGCCAGCGTGGCCGCCATCAACAGGTTTTCCGTACCGGTTACCGTGACTGTATCCAGTGCCAGTCGCGCACCCTTAAGTCGACCTGCACGCGCCCGGATATAGCCGTCTTCAATACGTATATCTGCGCCCAGTGCCCGCAGACCATCAATATGTAAGTTGACAGGCCGCGCCCCAATCGCGCAGCCACCCGGCAGAGACACCTGAGCCTGTCCGTAGCGGGCCACAAGGGGCCCCAGCACAAGTATCGAAGCGCGCATGGTTCTGACCAACTCATAAGCGGCGGTGTAATCGTTGATCGACGATGGATCCACCTCCACCTGCATATTGTCTGTCATGGTCAACTGACAACCCAACCGTCCGAGCAGAGCCATGGTGGTTGTGACATCGTTCAGATGGGGAACGTTACTGATGGTAGATGCGTTGTTAGCGAGTAGTGTCGCTGCCAGAATTGGCAGAACTGCGTTTTTGGCACCGGAAATTCTGACATCACCCTGCAAAGGGCCGTTTCCAGTGATCAGCAACTTATCCATAAACTGTGCGGTGCGGTGAGTTAAGGCCGGTGACCGGCTATTGAGACGAAACTGTGAAGGCTACTGTATGAACGGCATCGCGCCAACCCGGTTGAGCCGCTCCGGATGAGCTTTTGTGTCGGTTCATCGATGCTCTGAATTTTCAAAAGCGGCAGCCGCACAAAGACGAACTTTGGCAAACCAGCGCTTAGCGCACCCTTTGCGTATACACGATTCATGAGCAATATCAGCCTGATCGCAACGCAGCTAACGTAACGCAGGTTGTAAATCAGAGATTCCAGAGGTTTCGCCCGGATGGTTAAATAATAGCAGCAAGGGCGCAGGTGGACAGGGGGGAGCAGATACCCACAGCGGAGTAGAGGTCCGCCGAAGCGGAGCCGGTGATCTCAGGATGTGATCTCAAGAAGCTCTTGCGCCTCACAGACACTGGCTATTTTCAGAATGGAAATCGGTAAATTGGAAATACTCAGCTCGTGACTTGTCTGTTGCGCTGTCCGTCTGAGCTCAATAAGAAGTGCCAGCGCGGCACTATTTGCTGAAACAACGCCAGCCAGACTCAGCGTTACATCAGCGTTATCGCGCACAACCGACTGCAGATCAGACAACATGCCGGGAACCGACTCAAAGTCCAGCTCGCCCTGCAGTTCAACCACTGCGCCACCACCTGCTGCAGCTGATTTCTTTACGGTAATCTGGTCGTTGGGTGACATGTATTGATCAGGCGCTGTTACGTTCTTTCAACAGTCGAATAAGCCCTTCGATACCGTTTCGGTCTATTTCACTACCGAAGGTCGATTTGTATTGCAGCACCAGACTTAAATCCGAAACAACGATATCCCAGACCAACCAACCTCCGTTGCGATTATGCAACTTGTAGGTTACCGGAACTTTGTTTGATCCAAACAGGAAAATTGAATCAACAACAGCTCTGTTGTCGCGCTTGTTCTCTTTGTAGGGTAAAAACTCAATGCTTTCACCGCCATATTGTTTTAAAGCACTCGAATAGGTGTTGATCAGGAAGGTTTTGAATTCAGAGACAAGTTCAGTTTTTTGTTCCTGCGTTGCTTTACGCCAGTTCTTTCCAACAGAAAGCCGTGTCATCATCGTAAAATCCAGGTTTGGTACGATATGCTTTTCTATTGTTCCGTCGAGTACTTCAGGATTTTCTTTGACCTCTTCCAGATTACCTTTCAATTCTGCAAGAACTTTGTTGACAGCACTTTCGACCAGTTCTTGCGCAGGATGATCTGCAACAGCCTGTGCACTGCTGAAAAATAAAGCCATTGTGACCATGAACACGGTCAGACTACGTCTGAGCCTGTCGATTCGGCCAACGGCAGGGGATTTACTGTTGTTGATTGCTTTCACCATATCTTTTTCACACTTCATTGTCTTTCCTGACGACTACACACTACCTATCGATATAGCGGCATCGAATTTTTACAGCTTTATCCTTTATACAAGATGCCAGCTAGTGCATTAAATTCCATTAACTTATTCGATCAGATCGATAAAAGATACAAACTATCTCAAAAATAACCAGTCGGACAAGCACCTGGATCGGTAACCATAGTAGTTACAAACACTCGCTATAGTGCTACCGACAATTCACTGTCATTGCAGTATGACGCACTATTGTTGACCGGAGCGGCTGAACACTACCTGACCAATGAGTTTTTCAAGTACAACTGCCGACTGCGTCAATTCGATTTCGTGACCATCTTCCAGAAAATCAATATCAGAACCCGGCTCCAGCCCGATGTACTGCTCACCCAGTAAGCCGGCGGTGTAGATACTTGCGCTTGTATCAAGAGGGAACTGATCGAATTTTTCATCGATTTTCATCGTTACGATCGCCTCAAAATCCTCTGAATCGTACCGTATACCAGTCACACGCCCCACCCCGACGCCACCGGCAGAGACTTTGGAACGCACCTTAAGCCCACCTATATTTTCGAAAGCTGCAGTGATCTCGTAACCTTGATTGCTGGTTAATCCTGACAGGTTACTGACACGCATCGCCAATATGAACATCGCTGCAAAAAACAGCAGCATGAAAACACCCACTAGTATTTCTGTAAATCTGGCAAACATTCTCAATAGACCTCTATACGTTGAACATGATGGCGGTTAACACAAAGTCCAACCCTAGTATTGCGAGCGATGAATACACGACTGTTCGAGTCGTCGCACGACTGACACCTTCTGATGTCGGGATACAGTCAGAACCCTGAAATATTGCGATCCAGCAAACCACGAAGCCGAATACAACGGCTTTGATTAATCCATTAACCACATCGTCGCCGAATTCCACTGCCGCTTTCATCTGTGACCAGAAAGCACCGTCATCGACACCAAGAACTTCCACACCGACCAAATAACCACCGATGACGCCGACAGCACTAAACATTGCTGCAAGGCATGGCAAGGCGATGAATCCAGCCAGAAAACGTGGCGCAAAGATGCGCTTGAATGGATCAACAGCCATCATTTCCAGCCCGGCAAGTTGTTCAGTCGCCTTCATCAATCCGATTTCTGCCGTCATTGCAGAACCTGCACGACCGGCAAACAAAAGGCCAGTGACCACTGGCCCGAGTTCTCGAACAAGCGTCAGTGCAACAACAACACCGAGTGACTCTTCTGCTCCGAAACCCACCAGCGTGTTGTAACCCTGAAGGGCGAGCACCATACCAACAAAAAGGCCTGACACGAGAACGATGGATAGTGTCAATACACCACTGGCATAAAGCTGTCGAACAACAAGGCCGAAACGTACCAGCAGCGAAGGAAGCGACAGCAACAGACGGCCGAGAAAAAGATGAGCGCGCCCGAAGCTTGCGCTTAAATCAATCCAGAACCTTCCAAAATGTTGAAACCAGTCGAGCATTCAACGCTTCTCCTGAGAATCATCACCACTGAACAAATCATTGTGGTAGTCAGGTGCTGGGTATTGAAACGGCACCGGACCGTCAGCTTTTCCGTTTAGAAATTGCTGCACCCATTCCGAGGACGATTGTTGTAATTGCTCCGGTGTACCTGCCTGAACGACAGCTCCATCAGAAATAATCACTACATAATCGGAAATTGACATCGCTTCACCAATATCGTGCGACACAATCAGCGATGTCAGGTTGAGCGCTTCATTTATCGTTGCGATCAATTCAACGAGTACACCCATTGAAATAGGATCCTGACCGGTGAAGGGTTCGTCATACATGATGATTTCCGGATCAAGGATCAGCGCACGTGCGAGCGCCACACGACGAGCCATTCCACCGGACAGTTGCGCCGGTTTCAAATCACGGGCACCTCGCAAGCCCACCGCATGCAAGCGCAGTAGCACCAGGTGACGAATCAACGACTCAGGCATATCCGTGTGTTCACGTAACGGAAAAGCCACATTGTCAAATACACTGAGATCTGTCAGCAGTGCGCCGCTCTGAAACAGCATCCCCATTCGTTTTCGCACATCAAATAGATGCCGTCGACCAAGCCGGTGGACGTTTTGTCCATCGAAGTTAACCGTACCCTTCTCCGGCTTCAGTTGCGCACCGATCATTTTCAGGAGGGTCGTTTTACCGGTACCGCTCGGCCCCATGATCGTGGTTACCAAACCACGCGGGATATCCATACTAATACCGTTGAAAATCTTGTTTCGTCCACGCTTGAAGTGTAACTCGCGTATTTCAACCAACGCGTCAGTAACACTTCCATCTTCTGCAACAGGCATTGCAACGGAGGGGATGACCTGGGTGGCGATGTGAGATTGAGGATTCACGTTTATTGGATTCAGACAAAACTATCAGATTGCCTGTTAAATATAAATTCTTGCTGGTTAACTAATCCGCGGTCAGCTGGAGTCGCGATTCTAACAGTCCGGACAATTATCGAAACTGCAGGGTATCAGAAATTCTCCCTGCCCCGGTGTCCGGCTTAAATAACCGGCTGACACGCTACAGATAGCTTGAGCGACGGTAGAGTGACGGTCGTGAAAGTCAATCATCAGGATTTTCAGCAACAACACCTGCCCAGCCTCAAATAGACGGTCCAAAAGACCGATTTAACGGCATCAAGCACAGATTAACCGTCAATTGTATGCACAGGCGACGAACTGCGCGAATTACCGCGGCAGAACCACGCGGCAATTAACCGCTGTGTTCTCTGTCATGTATATGCGGTAATGTATCAGCTGTAATGCATCCACGCTGCTTTAACAAGCTCTCGCTTGGCACTAGAATCATTAACTATGAGTAAACAGAATAGTACAAGCCAATCCGCTTGCCGGTGTTTGTGTCATCCGCTAATGAGGATCAAACGGCTCGCTTGTCGCGCAAAGGGCCACAGTAGTACCCCAAAGGTACTTGTGATCGTACTTTTGTCCGCCGTGCTGGTCGGAGGTTGTGCGTCAACACCAGCGCCTAATGCTCCGGTGAACGATCCGTTCCAGAATTTCAACCGCAAAATTTTCAAATTCAATAACACGGCTGATCGTTACGTACTCCGACCGGTCGCAGAAACCTACAGAAAAATACTCCCTGACCCGGTGGAAACGGGGATTTTAAATGTATTTGAAAATGTGCAGGACGTAACCAGCTTCGTCAACAACCTGCTGCAGGGTCGCCCTCGTAGGGCCGGCAGTGACGCGGGGCGAGTACTGATCAATACGACAATCGGAGTACTCGGAATTTTCGATGTTGCCACGCGGACCGGTTATCCGAAATACGCCGAGACCTTCGGTCAGACGTTCGGTGTTTGGGGTTTCTCGGAAGGCCCCTATCTGGTGTTGCCTTTTTTTGGGCCAGCCAACGGTAGAACCCTTGCCGGACGTATAACCCAGGGATTTACAACCGATGGACCGTCCAACATACGCCATGACCCGACGCGCTGGAGCGCGACGGTTCTAAGTTTTGTCAGCACCCGGGCATCACTGCTGGGTGCCAGTGATGTTCTCAATAAAGCGGCACTTGACCCTTACCTGTTTCTACGCGATGTGTTCGTTCGCACACATCGCGCGCAGGTCAACGATTTGGGTAAAGCCGCTAATAGAGGGGAATTGGACGAGCTCGATGAACTGGACGAACTGGATGAACTCGATGAGTTGGACGAGCTCGACGAAATTGACGAGCTTGACCGACTTGAACAATCAGAACAACCGCGTCAGTCCTGATTCCAGCGACCACTTCAAGGACGTTCTATGTGCGGAACGGAAGCGATGAAGGCATCTGCTGAATTCGGGGATGGCGAGCATCTGATTGAGCTGGCCAAGGCGGTCCTGCAAACCGAAGCCGAGGCAGTTCTGCGCCTTGCCGGACGTATTGATCAGCACTTCGTAGCTGCCTGCCGGCTGCTACTGTCCTGTAAAGGCCGCATTGTTGTCTCGGGCATGGGCAAGTCAGGACACATAGCTGGCAAAATTGCCGCAACGTTAGCCAGCACCGGATCACCGGCGTTCTTCGTTCACCCGGGTGAGGCCAGTCACGGGGACCTTGGCATGGTGCGCGATGAAGATGTCTTCATCGGTATCTCCAACTCCGGCAACTCACCAGAGCTACTGGCACTGCTGCCGACAATAAAACGCATGTCAGTGCCACTAATCGCATTTTGTGGTCAACGCGCTTCGCCTCTGGCTGAAGCCGCTTCTGTCTATCTGGATATAAGCGTGGAACGCGAAGCCTGCCCGATGGGACTGGCACCGACTGCCAGCACGACGGCAGCCCTGGCCATGGGTGATGCGTTGGCCATAGCATTGCTGAATGCGCGCGGTTTTACCGAGGAGGATTTTGCTCGATCACACCCGGGCGGCTCGCTCGGACGAAAACTACTACTGCGCGTTACCGATGTCATGGCCAAAGGTGAACAAATACCCCTGGTTGATCCGCAAGTCACAGTCGCCGATGCGTTGCTTGAAAGCAGCCGCAGCGGTTTGGGATTCGTTTTGGTTGTTGATAAAAACCGCAAACTGCTGGGCATATTCACTGATGGAGATTTACGCCGCTCGATCGATCAGCAGCATGATCTTCGGATTACACCGATTACAACGGTAATGACACCAACGGGACAAACCATCCGGGCCGATGAGTTGGCCGTCAGTGCTGTTGCCTGCATGGAACAACACCGAATCAGCGCTCTGCCGGTCGTCGATGATGAGATGATCGTACAAGGAGCAGTCAATATGCATCTGTTGCTTGCCGCCAATGTCGTTTAAACATCGAGTCAACCTTTAGCATGCGAAAACCTTACGATTTTGCGCAAACGCCGGCAGACGTCCTGTCGCGAGCGGCAAAAGTCACCTGCCTGTTGCTTGATGTTGACGGTGTTATGACTGACGGCGGACTAAGCTATAGCGATGACGGTCAGGAACTGAAGCGATTTCATGCTCGCGACGGATTCGGACTGCGAATTTGGCGGGAATCAGGCTTCCAACTGGCCATGGTGACCGCACGGCAATCTTCGGTGGTCGAGCATCGGGCCAAAGAGCTCGGTGTCAGTGAATTACATCAAGGCGTACGTGACAAACTGGCAGTCGTCTCGACTATCAGCGAGCGTTTGTCACTGAATCCGGAACAGCTGGCGTTTATGGGCGATGACATGGTGGATTATCGTGCCATGCGCCACTGTGGACTCGGCTTAACTGTAGCAGACGCCTACCCGGGAATCGTTGAGATCGCCGATTGGCAAAGTATGCTCCCAGGCGGCAATGGTGCAATTCGCGAGGCTTGCGAGCTACTGTTGTTCAGTAAACAAATGCTGCAATCAGCACTGCAACGTTATCGTGATTGAATGAATTTTCGTGTCCGCCATCCGATGATTGCTGCAAAACACAAGACTCGTGAAATCACGCTCGGCTGACGCAGACCAGTGAAATACATCTACAGATACTGGATCCTGATTCCGCTGATGATTATTGCGATTCTGTCGTTGGACTGGGCTGAAGATCCGCCGCTGGCACCCGATGAAGATACGATCGATATGACCCAAAGCCAGACTGACTATTATCTGGAATCATTCGAAACGCGAAAATTTGATGTCGCCGGCCAACAAACCTACCGCTTCAGTGGTGACACGCTATCTCACTTTCCCGAAGATGACAGATCGGTGATAGAAGCACCGGAGCTGATTGTATACCGTGAAAACATTGTGTGGCACATGCAATCGCCCCGCGGAGTCTTTACGCCCGAACCGGACAAATTCCTGCTCGAGGGTAATGTATCGATGCGACGGGTTTCGAACCGGCAGCTAATTCGGCTCGAAACCAGTGATGTCACGGTACTGACCGACGACAATCAGGTCAGTACAGGACAACCAATAACTGTGTCGGGCGAAAATTGGCAGCTTCGCTCTATAGGGCTGGAATCAGATATTTCTGACGGTACACTCAAACTACTTTCAAACGTGACCGCACGCTATGAAACGCCAGGCTCTGCAGGGCAGGCGCCGCCCTCACAATGACTAAAGCGCTGGCAAACCAGGGAGAACCCGTACGATGACAAAAATCTTCGACGCCGTGTTATCCACAAGCTCTCGAACGCCGTTTTCAATTTACGTCTCAGGGGTTATCGCAGCACTTTTTGCGCTATTTGTTTTTCTGACAGGCCAAACAGTGATGGCTGCGGAATCGGACTTTGCGCAGCCAATCGATGTCTCAGCAGACCGTTCTGAATATAACGAGAAAACAGGGAAACAACGGCTTAGTGGAAACGTTGAAATCCGCCAGGGTTCAATGCTTATCAGAGCCGACGTGATAGACGTCTTTCTCAAGGACAACCGGCTCAATACGATCGAAGGGCGCGGATCACCGATAAATTTCCAACAACAGAACGAACAGGGAGAGCTTGTAACCGGCTCCTGTGAGCGAATCATCTACGATGCAGTCAACGGCATACTTACGCTCCAGGGTAATGCCAAATTGCAACAACCGCGACAACAACTGGCTAGCGATTCAATTGTATTCAATGCAATCAATCAAAGTGTTGTCGCAGAAGGTGGTGACTCAGGACGCGTCAGCATCACGATACAACCCCCGGATCGCGGCAACTAGGCAGGCATCGCGAACCCTTGGACAATCACACGCTTCAGGCAGCAGATCTGCACAAAACATACAGCAAGCGCCCGATACTGGAAGGCGTGTCGCTATCGGTCGCCAGCGGAGAAGTTGTCGGCTTACTCGGACCTAACGGTGCGGGCAAAACAACGTGCTTTTACATGGTTGTCGGTCTGGTCATGCCTGACGCCGGCCAGATACTGTTTGACGGCCAAGAGATAACACACCATCCAATGCACGCCCGCGCACGCCTCGGTGTAGGTTATCTACCTCAGGAAGCCTCAGTTTTCCGGCAATTATCAGTTGAAAAAAACATCCTCGCTATACTTGAAACACGTAACGGCCTTACCAAAATAGACAGACAACAGAAACTCGAGTCATTGCTTGAAGAATTGCAGATAACCCACATTCGCAAAAGTCTCGGTATCAGCCTGTCAGGTGGTGAAAGGCGCCGCGTGGAGATAGCACGTGCGCTGGCAGCTGATCCAAGCTTTATTCTGCTGGATGAACCGTTTGCCGGAGTCGACCCCATATCCGTTGTCGAGATACAACGCATTGTTGAGCACCTCAAGCACCGCGGTATCGGGGTATTGATTACGGATCACAATGTCCGGGAAACGCTGGGAATCTGCAGTCGCGCTTATATTCTTGGTCATGGCAAGGTTATCGCTGACGGATTGCCGTCAGAAATCCTGCAGGACGAGCAAGTCAAAAAAATCTACCTGGGCGAAGATTTCAAAATTTAGTCGAAATCCAGACACCCGTTTCAGCGCTAAAACAAATCAATGGCACAGATCTTTCTAACGTCTGCTGTTATTGATTGACGCCTTTATTTTCCGACTGTTTTCAACTAGTTAATACACACTGGTAGAAATCGATACGGTGCGCAATCTGCGCCATTCGTCAGTAACGTCGAGAAAGTTACCCGATGTGTGATTTTCATGGCATGATATTTGCAAAGAATCGTGCCAACGCAAACAAAAATAAGATAACAGCATGAAACAGTCACTCAATCTGAAAATGGGTCAAACGCTGGCGATGACTCCCCAGCTGCAACAGGCCATCAAACTTCTGCAATTATCCACGCTCGAGTTGCAAACCGAGATCCAGTCAGCGCTTGAAAACAATCCAATGCTGGAGATGCAGGAAGAGGAAGCGCTCGACAGCCGCAAGACCGAAATCTCAAGCGACCAGAGCGTCGAGAGCAAGGATCAGAAGCGTCAGGAAGAGCACGAGAAAAATCGAGAAGATAATGACGTTGCGGAGGTTGAAGCACTCGAGCCCGAGCCGGAACTCGCAAGCACTGAAATATCAGCAGACGCCAGCGAAGTCATGCCCGACGAATTGCCGGTCGACAGCGCATGGGAAGACATCTACGAAACATCGACGCCAACCAGTGTCTCATCTTCCGGTGATTCTGAAAGTCGCGACTTTACAGAGTTCCACAACTCGGCAATCACAAGTATCCAGGACCATCTGTCTGAGCAAATCCGACTGAGCCGCTTGTCAGAACAGGATCAGTTAATCGCTGAAACAATAATCGACGCGATTGACGATCGGGGTTATCTGATCGAGGACATTGAAACGTTAAGCGAGGGATTGAATCGGCAAGCCCGCGCAGTAGACCCCGATGTCAGCATTGAAGAAGATGAAATCGAAGCTGTACTAAAAATGGTACAACATCTCGATCCGCCGGGTTGTGGCGCGCGAGATGCCAGTGAATGCATGCTTATTCAACTCTCTCAACTGCCAGCAGACGATATTACTGAAAGTGCAAAGCGCCTTGTTGCAGAGCACCTTGATCTGCTTGCCCTGCATGATTTTCCAAAACTCCGGCGCTTACTGAAGGTTAACGATGAAAACTTGCGCGAGATTATTGAACTGATACGTGGCCTGAATCCGCGACCAGGACGCCAGCTGGTAACTGACCATGATCAGTACATCATTCCTGATGTGTTCGTGCAAAAAGTAAAAGGTGTGTGGCGAGTTGAGCTAAATCCGGACATTGCGCCGAAGCTGGGAATAAACGCACTGTACGCCAAAGAAGTCAAACGCGCGGACAAAAGTGATGACAACACATTCCTTAGAAACCACTTGCAGGAAGCACGCTGGTTTATAAAAAGCCTGCAAAGTCGCAACGAAACATTGCTCAAAGTAGCGACGGCAATCGTAGAGCGCCAGCGCGGATTTCTAGAATACGGCGAAGAAGCGATGAAACCATTGGTGCTTCGTGACATTGCAGAGCAGCTAAGTCTTCACGAATCAACCATATCACGTGTGACAACGCAGAAATTCATCCACACACCACGCGGTATATTTGAATTCAAGTATTTCTTCTCAAGTCACGTGTCCACAGTAAATGGTGGTGAGTGCTCAGCTACAGCTATCCGCGCGATGATCAGAAAATTCATCAAGGCAGAAGATGCAACCAAACCCCTGAGCGATAGTAAGATCGCCAGCCGTCTCGTCTCAGAAGGCATTCAGGTGGCGCGCAGAACCGTCGCCAAATACCGCGAATCGATGAGTATCCCGCCAAGCAATGAAAGGAAACGCCTGCATTGACAGCTTTGTGGTGCTAACACGCTGCAATTGCAGCGTGTTAGTGTCACATCCATCAGGTATCATTCACCCCTGACATGACCCTCGGTACCGCGATCACGCCATCGCCGAGGGCACACCTGACCCGCCAGGTGAAATGGACAAATCAGAGGCAAGCGCCTCGTTCCAAATAGAACCCATTTCTCCCGGCCAAGGCTATGCCGCCCGGTTATTTTTTGAGGTAACTTCACCATTTCGCGTTATGGTAAATCTTGTTGACATTCTGGACATCCGCAACGTGGCCTGCCACGTTGGCGCAACCAGTAAGCGAAAAGCGCTTCAGCAGGCCTCCCGTTTGCTGAGCGAGTCCGTAAATAGCGGTTCGCAAAATCAGTCTCCGGATGTACCTGCCCGGGAACAGCAGCCTGATGACGACTCAGAGGAATTACTAAACGAAGTCGATATTCTGGATGCATTGATCGAACGCGAGCGACTCGGCAGCACTGCACTTGGTTCAGGCGTCGCAGTACCTCATGGACACCTGCAGGAGCTACAGACACCCATAGCTGCATTAATGACTCTGCAGAACGGGGTTGATTTTGACGCACCGGACGACGCCGATGTCGATATCATTTTTGCCTTGCTGGTACCGCAGGATTCAAATGACGATCATCTCGCAATACTGAGCCAGGTTGCCAGTCGGTTTGATAATGCAGACATCACCGAAGCACTTCGCAAATGCGGTCCGGAGGAACTTAACCGGGCATTGGATATTTTCTGTAGCGTAAAACAAGTCGAATAATGGAGTGCCTGGTGTCAACCTCGCCAGCGGCCCCGGTAGTTTACTGAACACACAGGACATCTTTACTATACGCCGGTCGCTTGAAGCCTGTCGTTTCAACCGGCACGGTAAAAGCGACTTCAACATTTGGCTTCGAATAATCAGTATGTCATGAGGCACCCAGGGTGAGAGTAGTAATTGTGACCGGTTTGTCCGGTTCAGGTAAAAGCGTTGCGCTGCACACTCTCGAAGATGTAGGTTTTTATTGTGTCGACAACCTGCCGGGTTCAATGTTGCCGGAGCTTCTGTCACGCCTTGATCATTCTGCGACCATGCATCATGACAATGTTGCTGTTGGCATAGACGCGCGTAGCGAGCCGGAGTCGCTATCTGATCTGATAATGATCATCGATCAACTCGATCAGCAACCAAACCTGAACATCGATATCGTTTTTCTGGAGACTAACCAAGAAATTCTCCTCAAACGCTTCAGCGAAACCCGTCGCAAGCATCCGTTAAGTGACCAGGGCACACCGTTGTTAAGTGCAATAAATAAAGAAACAGAATTTTTGTTACTGCTCAAAGAACGTGCAGATCTTTTTATAGATACATCGCGGCTAAACCTGCACCAGCTACGCGAGTTAATCTATAAGCGCGTTGTTGGACGGGATAACGAACGCATGGCGCTACACTTTCAATCGTTCGGTTTTAAATACGGGTCGCCGCGCAGTAGCGACTTCGTTTTTGATGTACGCTGTCTACCGAATCCGCATTGGGAACCGAGTATAAGAACCTTCACAGGACTTGATCACCAAATAATCGAGTTCCTCGAGAATCATAAAGTGGTAGAGCACATGTACAACAGTGTTCGCGACTTTGTCGAAAGCTGGCTACCTGAGTTCGAGTCGGAAAACCGCTCGTACCTGACTGTCTCCATTGGCTGTACTGGCGGACGTCACCGCTCGGTCTATCTTGCACAACGGCTTGCGGAATTCTTTGGCCAACAATCGGACAATGTAACGGTCCATCACCGAGAGCTTGCGTGAAAAATTCCGATGCAAGAGCGACAGGTCGAAATAATCAATAAACTCGGGCTTCACGCCCGCGCAGCGGCAAAACTGGTAAAACTGTGTTCTGAATTTGAATCTACAATCGAAATGCGAAAGCAGGAGAAATTCGTTGACTGCAAAAGCATCATGGGCGTGATGATGCTGGCCGCAGGATGCGGCACACAAGTTGTTGTTAGATCTGATGGCAGCGACGAGCAACTTGCTATTGAGGCTGTCCTGAATCTAATCAACAATCGATTCGAGGAAGATGAATGACAAGCAACCGCACACGCGCTCTTCCACGGTCAACTAGCGGGCTGTTGAAATACTATCTGCATCGCCATAACCGGTTTTCAGCCAGATGAGCCTGATGTTTTCCGGATTCGGTGTATCCCGAGGCATCACTATAGGTGAGACGTTTGTCCTGCGTCGCAATCGCCCGGAATTCAGTGATCGAAAATTAAGTCAGAAGCAGATTCCAGCAGAAGTGCGGCGTTATCGCAAAGCTCTGGCTAATGCGCGTCGACAGCTGGAAAAAGTTCGTAACTCAATCCCGGATGATGCCCCCGGCGATGTATCAGCATTTATCGAGACTCATCTATTGATGCTCGATGACTCTTTGCTCTCTCAGGGCCCTATCGACACTTTGAAGCGTGAGCAGTCAGGGGCCGAGTCAGCTCTTGAACAACAACGCGAAGAGATTGAAAAGGTTTTTAATTCGATGGAAGACCCGTACATCGCCACGCGCATGGACGACGTCAATCACGTCATCGATCTGATCATGAATGTACTCATCGATGATCGCAATCAGGCCACCTCAACGCCCCCGTCACACGACTGGAAAGGACGCATCGTGGTGGCTTATGAGCTTACACCTGCAGACACCATCATGATGCAACATGACGGTGTACTTGGTTTCGTCACAGAGACTGGCGGCCAACTTTCACACACAGCAATACTGGCCCGAAGCCTGGGGATACCTGCAGTTGCTGGGGTACAGAATCTGCGCACCTACCTGAAGACAGGTGATCAGTTAATCGTCAATGGCGAAACAGGCATGGTAATCGCGGCGCCAGACACGACCATGGTTGCCGCAGTCCAGAAACAACAACGTGCGCTCAAAGAAAAACGTAGAGAACTCAACAAGCTCTTAAACACACCTGCGGTTTGCGCGGATGGTACGGAAGTGACTCTACTTGCCAATATTGAAATAGAGGAAGATCTCAAGCAGATAAAACGTGTAAAAGCACAAGGTGTTGGCTTGTATCGTACAGAATTTCTGTATATGAATCGTGCGCACTACCCTGATGAGAATGAACACTACCGTGTCTACCAGAAAGTAGCTCGAGCTCTTAAAGGTGCACCACTAACCATTCGAACAGCTGATCTCGGATCGGACAAAGAAGCCGGAACCTCAGCTCGCGGCCCTCTCGCCCACAACCCTGCAATGGGATTACGCGGTATACGTCTGGCGTTGAATGATACATCGATGATTGTGCCGCAACTTGCAGCTATATTACGTGTTTCAGCACGGGCTGATGTCAACATCATGTTTCCCATGTTAACCAACCTGCACGAAGTTCATCAGTGCACTGAATTACTTGAAGATGTTAAACAACATCTAAAGAAGCGCAGAGTCAGCTTTAATAACGATATAAAGGTCGGCGGTATGGTCGAAGTACCGGCCGCCGCGATTGCAGCCGATCAGTTCGCAGCGGAACTCGATTTTCTGTCAATCGGGACGAACGACCTGATTCAATATACGCTGGCAATTGACCGCATCGACGATCAGGTTAATTATTTGTACGATCCGCTGCATCCTGCTGTTCTGCAGCTGATCAAACAAACCATTGATGCCGGCAAACGTGCTGAAATTCCAGTAGCCATGTGCGGAGAAATGGCCGGTGATCCAAGATTTGTGCGCCTTCTCCTCGGCCTGGGGTTGACGGAATTCAGTATGCCGCCAAACTCTATCCTTGAGGTAAAAAGGGCCATCCTGGGTGCTGACAGAAAACGCTTGCAACGCCAGAGCCTCGCTATGCTCAAATGCACAACCCGTGAAGCGCAGCAAACCCTGCTCGATAAAATAAACACATCGCGCACCATACCTGTTGCCTGAGAAGACCTGCATCAACCAGAAGCTATCTCAACATTATGCGGGGAGCACCCGGCGATCGTGCATTGCAACAAGGTGTGTGCTGAGCAAATAGAGCAGTGTCCCCTATGGGGTAAAGCACAACGTCGTTGTGTTATTCATAACTGCGTGTCACGGATCAATTTTCCGGGACAATTTTGAGACAGGTTCCAACAAGCTTTTACCAGACAGGGCACAACGATCATGCAGGATCAGCTTCGCGACGAAACCCAGAATGAACAACTCGCACGCCTGACCAGCATCGTCGAAAGCGGTTCTTTTTCTAATGCAAAGGCGCTACTGGCTGCCATGCACCCCGCTGAAATTGCCGACCTGCTCGAGTCCTTACCACAAAGTGAACGCAGCGTTTTGTGGGATATGGTTGATTCGTCTATCGAGGGGGACGTGCTCGTTGAAACACACGATGAAGTTCGCGCAACGCTGGTTCGCGAAATGGACTCCAGTGAACTGCAGGCAGTATCCCAGACACTCGAGCTTGATGACCTGGCAGATTTTATACAATCGCTCCCGGAGACGCTGACCCGAGAAGTACTCTCCAGCATGACCGATCAGCATCGCCGCCGACTTGATCAGGTGTTGTCTTATGCTGAAGACAGCGCCGGCGGCTTGATGGATCTCGATACGATAACGGTTCGCGAAGATGTCACACTCGAAGTGGTGCTTCGCTACCTCAGACGCCAGGACACGCTACCGCCACATACGGATCGGCTGATTGTTGTAGATAATTTCGAGCGATACGTTGGCGAACTTCCGATACGCCGCCTTTTGACGGGCAAACGATCATCACAAGTGTCAGCTGTTATGCGTCGCGACCGGCAGGCAGTGCCGGTGAATATGAGTCAACGCGATGTAGCCCGTCTGTTCGAGGACCATGATCTAGTTTCAGCGGCAGTTGTGGACCAAAAAAATCAACTCCTGGGGCGCATCACAATCGACGATGTAGTCGATGTCATTCGCGAGGAAGCTGAGCAATCGGTCCTCAGTATGGCCGGCCTGAATCAGGAAGACGATATATTCGCTCCGGCATTGCGCAGCGCGCGCAAACGGGCTCTGTGGTTGGGGATTAATTTGCTCACCGCACTTCTCGCGTCGTGGGTCATATCACAATTCCAGCTGGCGCTCGATAAGCTCGTATTGCTAGCGGTGTTGATGACTATTGTCCCCAGTATGGGGGGTATAGCCGGCAGCCAGACATTGACACTGGTTATTCGCGGTCAGGCGCTGGGACAGGTAAATGCAGCTAATGCGCGTACATTGTTGCGACGGGAATTACTGGTAGCCCTTATCAATGGCAGCCTGTGGGCTGTGGTTGTTTGCCTGTTTACCTTCCTCTGGTTCGATGAGGCTGTCATCGGTCTGTTACTGGCACTGGCCTTAATGATCAACCTGTTGTGCGCCGCTCTGTCGGGGTTAATTATCCCGTTGTCCCTGAATCGTATAGGTGTTGACCCGGCACTTGCCGGCGGCGTATTGCTGACAACGGTGACTGATGTAATCGGAGTGGTTGCTTTTCTTGGATTAGCCAGCTGGCTGCTGCTCTAGCCTGCTCTATTTATGAAGGCGAAAACAGTGACAATGAAAACTAAGGAACCTCTGATTTATTGCCTGCGTTGCCAGGGCTGCCTCGCCTAATAAATCAGAGGTTCCCTAAGCAATTTCCAGTTAGAAAAGCAGTGTTAGCGTCGCTGCGGGTATTCGCACACTGTTTTCTATTCACCCCCAGTGCCCGTCTGCCGTCGCAGCTCACTCGATTGAGCTCAACCCGTAGATTTCTACGAATTTCGCTCAATCGAGCGACCTGCTTAGGTAGCCAGACTCTGGTGGCGAACCCTTCAT
>CALFCF010000093.1 GCA_937951345.1 uncultured Granulosicoccaceae bacterium | reverse complement strand
ATCAGGCGCTAAATCTCCTAAGGAAGGTTTTCTGTTCGGGGTATGTTGCAGTTGTGTAAAGACTGCACCTGCCAACCGGATATTTACTGATGTGTCTTTTGTTGTAGTTTTTTCAGCGTTTGTTATGCGAAAAGCTGCGACGTGACGAGAGGGGATAAAAATGAGTACGAGCACGATATTGTTGATCGTCCTGGGCGTTGTTGTGGGTTACGGGGTGTTTGCTTACAACAAACTGATTACTTTGCGTAACCGTTTTCGCAACGGTTTCTCACAAATTGATGTGCAATTGCAACGTCGCTACGAATTGATACCAAATCTGGTGGAAGTTGCGCGCGGTTACATGACGCATGAGCAGGAAACACTAACTGCTGTGACCGATGCCCGTAATTCAGCCAGCGATAAATCAAAAGATGCTGCAGCGGCACCGGAGAATGCGTCACTGGTAAATGCGCTGGCTGGAGCTGAAAAGCAATTATCCGGTGCGCTCGGGCGCTTCAACGTTGTAATGGAGGCGTATCCCGATCTGAAGGCTGATGTCAACATGCAGGATCTGCACACTGAGCTGACCAATACCGATAATCGTGTCTCGTTCGCGCGCCAGGCTTATAGCGATTCGGTGATGCGCTAC
This sequence comes from uncultured Granulosicoccaceae bacterium, assembly GCA_937951345.1. Classification (GTDB taxonomy): domain Bacteria; phylum Pseudomonadota; class Gammaproteobacteria; order Granulosicoccales; family Granulosicoccaceae; genus CALFCE01. The sequence goes on along the minus strand of CALFCF010000093.1, from coordinate 27,762 downwards.
AACACCTATCGAGAGCAGATACCGGCAAATATTATCGCCGGGCTGTTTCGTTTTGATGCCGGTGATCTATTCGAAATTGACGATGAAGTGATCCGCGAGCCGGTGCGCGTTTCATTCGATAAAGCTGCTTGATAAAAACGGACGCTGGTGGTGATGTAGTTTTTGCCTGCTCAGCGCGCAACAACGCACACCACCCGTTGCCAATCCAGCATTAATGTATCTGTCTTTTAAGATCTGATGGACTTCTTCTCACACCAGGACAAAGCGCGCACCAGCTCGCTCACGATACTGGCGTTGTTTACTGTCGTGGTAACGGTGCTTTTCTTTGCTGTGGCCTTTGGCGTCAGTATCCTGAATAATATTTTCTCGCTTGAACGGGATGTGCTGACGCTGACAAAAACCGGCCTGTTTGTCGCCGGTATGTTCTGGTTTGCTATAGCTGCGGGCTGCTTCTTTCGTTGGCTTGATATTCGTGGCGGGAGCAGTTGCCTGGCAAAGCGCTTTGGCGCGCATGAAATTGAGTCGTCCACCCGTAGGGATGCCAAAAAACAATTGCACGCAGTTACTGCCGAAATGGCGATAGCGGCCAGTGTGCCTGCACCGACTGTATGGGTGTTGCCGCATGAGCAGTCGATAAATGCGTTTGTTGTCGGTAAAACCAATGACGCCGCCATCGTTGTCACACAAGCAGCTCTTGATGAGCTTGACAGGGACGCAATGCGGGCCCTGGTAGCCCATGAGCTTGGTCATGTGGTGCAAGGGGATCTTGCGATCAATATGCGGATGCTGATGGTGCTCGGTGGCTTGATGGCATTAACAGAAATCGGCGATATGCTTGGTGACAACATCGGGGGCTCGATTTTCCGCATTATTGGCGGTGTTTGTGTATTTTCAGGCACCTTGATTCGCTCGGCTTTCTCACGTCGCCGTGAATTTCTGGCTGACGCGATGGCGGTACAATTTACACGCGACCCGGCGGCAGTAACCCATTGCCTGCACACGATTCAAGCCCACCGCGATGCGCAGGCTTTAACAAGTCCTTATCGCCATGAGCTTGCACACCTGTGTTTTCACGTCCCGACAAAAAGAAAGTGGTTTAGCGCCAAATTAGCTACCCATCCGCCGCTCGCCAAGCGTATAGCGCGGATCGATCCCAACTTTTCTCCGCGTGTTGCTGCCCGAAAGCGTGCTGAAGAGAGAGCGCAGGCAGCAGACAGAAACCCCAGCAACGCCAATGTCACAAGGTTGTCGCAAAACTCGTTACTGCATTCGGCGATAGAACCAGCGAACCCGGTTTCGGCACTTGATGATCTAGTGACGCTTTATCTGTCGAATCCGAATGATGCGCTGACAGGTGTTTTTACGCTCTTTCTAACCGGTGGGTCGGGATCTTCAAGACAATCGTTCCTTAATTCGCTGGCGTTTGTGTTTAAAAAACCTTTTGCCGATAAAGTTGAGAAAATGGATAAGGCTTACGGCAACCAATTACGCGCGCAACCTTTGCGCGTAATTGAGGTGCTGGGAAGCCTATTACGTGACAAGTTGTCGATCGAGCACCGCCGTACTTTGTTACGCCATCTGGAATCGCTGGTTGAGATAGAAGGTGAAACCACGCTGATGAACCATGCAGCCATAGCGTTGCTGCGCCGACGCATGCAAGCGGAGCACCCGGTGTTAAAAAAACAGCAATCCTCTGTTAACAGTGAGGGTGGAAATGTTTTGAAAATACCACCTGCGGTTGATCACCGGGATATTGGTCTGCTGTTGTTGTTGTTGATTCAAGCGTCGGGTAATACGAATGCGCGTAACCTGGCTGAATTTCAGCGCGTTATGCGAACCTACACAAGCGATAACATTAGCCTCGCTACGCCCGACGATGCCGGTGTTGCCAAACGTATGCAACAGGCATTTGATGCTATGGTCGTCCAGCCGCAAATGGTACGTGATACGTTCCTGCAACACTGTGCAGAGGTCGTCATGCATGATCATGTCGTTACTAACGATGAAAGGCTACTGGTGGAACTCTTCGCTGTGTCGCTGGATGCAAGACAGCCAGAGTTTGCATCTGCGGATGGCGGTGGTAATCACCTGCAACAGGCGAGTTGAAGGCGCAATTCAACGCCGTTGTGTAAACACCTGCTGGGCAATATCACTGTAATCGGTCACCACACCGTTCACGCCGAGTGCCTGTAGTCGTTCGAACATCTCCGGTTCGTTGACGGTCCAGAACACCACTTCCAGTCCCAGGCCTTGGCAATAGGTGACAAACGATTGCGTTGCCAGCGGCAGACCCTTGTAACGCGTTGGTATTTGCAGGGCCGCATAGTTGCTCGTTTCTGTGCCGAGTCCGAGCCAGCGTCCGAAATATAAGCGGGCGGCCTCACCCTTGAGCGCGGCGGTTCTGATCATCGGATTCAGAGCACGTAAATGCAGAATCACTGATGCATGAAAACTCCCGACCGTGGTCAGCGACCTGCGGTCATAACGTTCAATTAAACGATTGACCTCGTCGGCTGCCTCAATCAAATTATCTTTGATATCGATGTTGATTGCGGCATCTGGCAGACGTTGGAAAAGTTCTTCGAGTGTAATCAGCGGCACATTTTCAGGCACTGGCGCTGCGTGGAATTGAGTTTCGTGGTTCCGGCAAGCCGCATTGAGCTGCCGTAATTGCCGGTCTGCTGTGCTTATTACTGTGCCTTGGCCGTCAGTGATTCGCTCCAGCGATTCGTCATGGAACATGAATAACGTGCCGTCCCGGCTCAGTCTGACATCGGTCTCAAGAACTGAAGCACCATTGTTCAATGCCCACTGATAAGCGGAGAGCGTGTTTTCCGGCATGACAGTCGAACTGCCGCGATGGGCATAGATCAAAGGGCGGCCGTCACTGACTGGCCATTGTCGAACGCTCACCTGCAACTACCTACGAGTTGTATTTTTTTGCTTTTCATCGCCCGTACGTGATGTTCTGATTTAGCCAGGTCAGTTACCTATAGCGCTTATTGTTGTCTGATTTCGCAATTACAGGGTGTGTTAAGCGGCCATCGGTACGAATTTTGTTCCGAATCGGACACTAGGTAAGCCTCGCTGGTCAAGATGTATATCGGTAGTCCAGATTTTTTTACAAGCAGGGATAAATACTTCCGACACACGTTTCTCACGGGTGTCTGCCTGATTGCCTGTCTCCCGGAAATTTCCTCAGCGCAACGTTATACACCGCCCGGGCTTTGTGCACTGGACAGCAATAGTGAATACGAAAGTATCACACTGCCAATCGCTATCGGGGGCGAATATCTCTCCGGAAGCACGCAGACGATCACGATCAATGTCGGTGATACAGAGCAGCCCGGAGGAAATCAGGCAGGACTAAATGACCCTGAAAATATAGTTTTAATGCTCGATACAGATGCTGACGGGGTCCTGGAAGTATTTTCAAGCGATTTATGCAATTACAACCCGGGGGCCACGCCGGCCGGTTGTTCGGTAACCCAGGACATAGTGATACCTACAGTCACTGAGGACACGACATTTCGTGGTCGGGTGATGCTGAGCTTTAACGATACCACCCCGGCCAATGGGTGTGGGGACAACGGCTTTGGTGATCATGAAGACTTTCTGATTGTCGCCAATGTTGAAGAAACCATCCAGATTACGGATGTCAGTGAGCCTGAGGACAACGGCTCGATCACCGTGACTGCGGTGCTCTCTCATGACATCGCCGATGGAAGCGGTTTCGTTCCATTCACTGTAGATTTTCTGACCACTGATGGAACTGCAACTGTGGCAGACAACGATTACGCCGCGGCCACTGGCACGCTGTCTTTCAATGGCCAGGCGGGTGACTCAGCAACAATCACCATTAATCCGGTTACCGACATCGTGCCCGAGGCTGACGAAACGCTCACTGTCAGTTTGCAGAATCTGAGTAATACGACCCACGGTGTTGATATCACTGATACTGCGCTCGTTACTTTGCTGGATGATGATGAGGCGGTTGATCTGGTCATCACCAAATCCGTTACGGATGATTCTCCCAACATTGGCGACGTCGTTGTGTTTACATTACTTGTGGATAACCTCGGACCGGATAATGCGGTCGGTGCGTCGGTGCTGGATGTGGTACCGGCTGGACTTGGCAGCATCACGCCTGTTAATGTTCCTGCGGGTACCAGCCTGAACGTCAGTGGCAACACGGTTAGCTGGACGGGTCTTGATGTCGGCGTCGGCGGCCCACTGCAAGCACAATACTCGGCTGTTGTATTACCACCCTAAGTGGGCCATCGCCCGAAATCCCTGCCACGTAACATCTGCAATCACTCAGTGCCGCCTATCACTCAGCGCTGCCTATTGGTGGGACAAGAAAAGCGTGTTGCGGTAAAAAACGTGCGAAAAATGTCAAAAATCCACCACACCAGCTATAGTTAACAAATACGCCGGTCGGAAACGTCCGGGCAGCCTGCGGCTGGGCAATTTGAAATCCTCAATTTTTACTGTTTCAAGCTTGTGAACATGATAGATCAATCTGAAAGAATCGAATCGTTGACGGTGGTCAACACTGCATCTGAATTACCGGCCCTGCCTGTACGCCGGACACTGGCCACCACGCTGGCATTTCTTCTGTTGTTGGTGTTGTTCGCGAGTGTTTTCCTGAATGAGGCACGTGCTCAGGGTATAACGCTGGGTGGTACTGAAGCACCTGCGTCTGAATCCAAGCCGACGCTGGATCTGGGCCCGGCACCGTCAGGAGGCGGCAGCAATGCAGGTGCCACGGGCGGACAATCGCCGAATCTTGCAGACCTTGTGCGAACCAAACACGGTGATTGGGACGTAGCTTGTGAGCAATCTGGCAGTCCCTGCGTGATGGCACAAATTGGCAACAACAGTAACGGCACACCGATTCTGGAAATGGTGTTGCGCTTATTGCCGGAGCCGCAGGATGTACAGGGTCAGAAAGTCATTGCGGTCACCGATATCATCACGCCGCTCGGTGTTGTGTTGACCTCGGGGTTAGCGATGCAGATCGATAGCCAGCAGGAGCAACGTGCACCTTTCCAGATTTGTACAGAGCAGGGTTGCCTGGTGCGTGAACCACTGACGCAGGAGGCGATTGATCGATTCAAAAAAGGTGCAAATGCGCGTGTGACTGTTATAGCGGCCCAGCAAGGTGAAGTCAGTGCGGTAATTTCGCTGCGTGGATTTACCAAAGCGTTTGATTCGCTATAACGTTTGATTCGCTATAAATAACCAATAACCGCAGCTACCTGTTTAGTGCTTCGGGTAACTCGCGTAGCTCAGTGATGATTATCAAATCACCGGTACACCATTCGACTGTATGCTCGCGGTCGTAGTCGGCGCATCCGGTGGTATTGGCGCCGCGATGGTTGAAGCGCTCCGGCATGAGCCGGATGTCACATCAATCATCGCAACATTCCGTTCAACACAACCTGCACCGACTCAATCTGCATTAACTCAATCTGATAAAAACCTATCACCTGCTACTGCTACGCCGGTTGAGTGGTACCAGCTGGAGCTGACGGACGAGTCGGCGATTGTAAAATTCGCAGACCACCTTCGATCAAAGCTGAGTCAACAAACATCGGTCGCAGATGATCCGCAACCCGGGCTTCGCTACTTTATTAATTGTGCCGGGGTATTGCACAACGACCAGTTATCACCTGAAAAAACTGTCCGCTCTTTCACCAGCGAGGCGCTCGCAACTTCTGTTGCCATCAATGCGACGCCCACATTGCTGCTGGCGAGGGAATTGGGGCCGCTGTTGAAACAGGAGTCGCATGCGGTATACGCCACAGTATCGGCAAAAGTCGGTAGTATCAGTGATAACCGCCTCGGTGGCTGGTACAGTTACCGGATGTCGAAGGCGGCGCTGAATATGGCGATACGCACACTGGCAGTGGAATGGCAGCGTCTCTATCCGCAGGTCAGTGTGGTTGCGCTGCACCCGGGGACAACTGCAACAGCACTTTCCAAGCCTTTTCAGCGTAACGTCCCTGGCGGTAAACTGTTCAGTGCTGATAAGACAGCCAACTTTTTAATGGCAGTAATGCGCTCGTTGACGCCCGGTCGAACCGGCGAATTCCTCTCCTGGGACGGCACACCGATACCGTGGTGATGCATCGATAGAGAGGCTTCCCTGTCGTTCTGCATAATGTCGTTTTGCATAATTGTCGCCGAACCAGAGCACAACCAAATTGACTTCTCACACCACTAATGACTAAAACGCAATTGACTGACACCACTGCCGCAACACAAGTGATGCAGTTTGTGCAGCAACTTAACAGTGTGGAGGATGCAGCCAGTGTGGTACCTGCAACCGGCAATACAGTGGGTGCACCGTCATCAAAAAGTGATGATGTCAGCGCTGTGTCAGATAAAGTCAGAGATGCACGGCACCTGCATAAACTTGAAAAACAATTGCGTCGCCTGACCGGACAAGCGGTGGTTGATTTCAATATGCTGGAAGAGGGTGATCGCGTTATGGTGTGCCTCTCTGGTGGAAAGGATTCCTACACAATGCTGGAGATGTTACTGCACTTACAACGCGTCGCACCGATCCGGTTCTCATTGACGGCTGTTAATCTTGATCAGAAACAACCCGGTTTTCCGGCTGATGTGTTGCCGACATATCTCGCTGACCGCGGTGTTGACTATCACGTTATTGAACGCGATACCTACTCGGTTGTTAAACGTGTCATACCTGACGGTGAAACCACTTGTGGCCTTTGCTCACGTTTGCGCCGTGGCACGCTCTACGGGTTTGCAGAGACACACGGCTTTAACCGTATTGCACTAGGTCATCATCGTGACGACATCATCGAAACACTGTTTTTGAATTTGTTCAATGGCGGGCGTTTGCAAGCCATGCCGCCAAAACTTCTGAGTGACGACGGAAAACACGTATTGATCAGACCATTGGCCTATGTGCCGGAAGACCTGATCGAAACCTATGCCGGCTACAAAGCGTTCCCGATCATTCCGTGTGACTTGTGTGGCTCGCAACCCAATCTACAACGGGCGACGATAAAGCAGATGCTCAAAACTTGGGAAGCCCAGCATCCGGGCAGAGTAGAGTCCATATTTTCTGCGATCGGGAATGTACGTCTGTCACAACTGGCGGACAGATCACAGTTTGATTTCGAGGGGCTTTCAGGAAGTGTTTCGGCTCAGGCGTCTAGCGAGAATACCCAAGAGAAAACAGATTCAAAGTGACTGCATAGACTGTTGCAGTTACTTTATTAATACATTGATTTGCCGAATAAAGACGAGGTACGGCTCAGGCAGCCGCTTGAGTTGGTCAGATTTCAGGGAAAGAATGGCATTCCGTTGAGGGATTCCATCGCCGCCACAAACGCGGTGCAACAGTCTATGCACCCACTTTTAATCGCGAGGAACCCAAGCAATAGCGAGGAAACCAAGCGGCTTGCCGTTTCCGGCCAGCCGCCTCCAGGTGTCGGCCAACCCTGCCGGCACGTCTCCTGCCGGTCTTGTCGCCGGCTTAAGGAACTTAGCGGCGGACGGATTGTCATCTGCAACACTCGTGACACAATCTATGCACTATTACACCTTTTAGGTGTGTATCAAGTTGCAATATGGCGCCAAGCCATTGATATTTGTTACTTCCCGCTCAAAGTTGGCGCTGTTCAGTGTAACGAAGCGTGAATCATTTGACGCTTGCGGAGCAGACCATGACGATTCCGATTACCATTCCTGACAGATGTTAGTGACAGAGCTGCAGACCGGTTTTGTCCTCAGAGCCGCTGTTTATTTTCCATCCCGGAGACTACAACAAGAAGTTGTTGATTATGGGCAATCTTGTAAAGCTGCATGCAACACGATTCATCAAACAATTCTCCAAATCCCGCTGATCTACAAATCTCCGGGTCCATTCTTGTCGTTGATGACGACGGCTATATTGCGACTGCTGTTAGCAATATGCTCAGTCAGGCGGGTGCAGACGTAGATCTGGCCGACTCAGCAAGCACGGCGCTCGAATCACTTACGCAACGCTCAGCCGATGTCGTCATAACCGATCTGGTAATGGAGGACTCAAACGGTTTTGATTTGCTTAAGGACATTCACGCAATCGACAATTCGATAAGTGTGGTAATTATGACGAGCCACGCCAATCCGGATCTTGAAAGCAAAGCGACTGATATCGGTGCGAACGGTTTTTTGCGTAAACCATTCGATTCAATGACATGTGTTCAAGTCGCCGCCGCTGCGCTTAATCAACGTCGTCACAAACTGGGCCTAATTTAGGCTGTAACCTTTTATCCAGTTTTTATACAACGCTTTATCAGTGCGATCTTCAATCAGCACGATCGTCACACCAGCAAATCAAACCGCTGTAAAAACCAAATTAATCACGAGCGCAGCCATTGATCATTCGTCTTGCGCAACCGGAATCCAGATACCTTTTTCGGACGACTGATATACAGCGTTCTCCAGCTGACGGTTCCTGAGGTAGGCAGCTGCCGTGTTATCCGGTTTTGTCGGTTGCAAATCTTTGCCTGGATTTTTCTTTTCGGATAACGAAAGATCCGGTTGTTCCTTAAGTGCCTGTTGATAGCCAGACAGGTGACGCAGTATGTGCTGCTGCGTCAGGAACACACAGTCACCACCAAAATCCCGGTCGCGCCAATCGTATTCAATCAAACGACTGTTAGCTGAACCGCGTGCACGCCACCGGATCGCACCGAAGCCGTCGAGCGATATTTGCCCGAACGCACCTTCGATTGTCAATTCCCCCATGGTTAATCGCGGGTTGGAGCTGGCGTGATCGGCTAAACGATTGGCGTCGACCACCGAACGAAAGCCGGATGTATGTTTAAACAACATCAAGCCGGCATCTTCGCCTTTTATGACCGGATTCAGCCGAGTCAGTGACGCAAAAACCTGATCGATTTCACCGAACAAATAACGAAACACATCGATCAGGTGAACTGCGGTTTCACGCACCAGAAAACGAGGTTGTTCCCGGAAGTAGGGTTGGCGCGCCAAATAGGCATCCGGACCCTTACCGTCACCTGGACGCAACCGGAACGTTGCCTGATAAAGCTCACCTGCAAGGCCCTCCATCAAGAGCTGGCTTATGGTTTTGTACCAGGGTTGGTGACGGAAGTTTTCATGCACGACCAATGCAACCTGCCGTTTCCTGCAATAGGCAGTCGCCTCAGTTGCCTGATCCAGATCACTGCAAAAGGGTTTTTGGCAGATGATAGGGATTGCGTTGTCGGCAACCGTTTTTATCAGTTCAAACTGCGCTTCAGGTGGCACGATGATATCGACAAGATCCGGTGCATCATCGAGCAATGCCTGCAGATTGTCGTAGAGTCCGGGTAATGAAAAGCGCTCGATAAGTTCGTTACCGGTGTCAGTGTCTAGCGTTAAGACACCGGTAACAGTGATGCCAAGCCGTTGCCATGCAGCTATATGAAACCCACTAAAATAACCACTGCCGATTACGGCAACGCGTGTTACGTCTGGTCGGGTTCCGGCGGAAGTCGAAGGCACAGCGTTTAACCGGATTCCAGTTGCCGGCGGACTGCAGAGACCACCTTATCGACACCGGCATCGCCACCCAACTCGCAGGTGCGTAACTCGCCCGGTGCGAAGGCCCGGTCAACGGCAGCGGTGATTCGTTGGCCCGCAGCCGTGGCGATAGCACTGTTATGTCGCTCGCCAATCCACTCCAGCATCATCGCACCCGACAGAATCATAGCGGTCGGATTGGCGATGCCTTGGCCGGCAATATCCGGTGCGGTGCCATGGCAGGGCTGAAAAACCGCATGGTTCTCGCCAACGTCAGCCGATGGCGCGTAACCCATACCACCCATTAGTGCGGCACCGAGGTCAGACAGAATGTCGCCGAACATATTCTCGGTAACCAACACGTCGTAATCCCACGGACGGTTGACCATATGCATTGCCATCGCATCGACATACGCATGCTCAGTTTGCAAATCCGGATAACGACTCGCTGTTTCATCAAACAGGTCACGAAAGAAAGCGAAAGCTGCAAACACATTAGCCTTATCAACACACGTTACGTGTCCCGGTCGTCCTGTTGATTGGCGTTGCGTTGCCAGCATAAACACGTGGTTAAAAAGTTTTTCTGAAACCTCGCGCGTTATCAGTAGAGTTTCAGTGGCTTCTGACTCACTGCGCGTACCGGCACGATCCGGTGCAAATAAACCTTCAATCGATTCACGCACCAGTACAAAATCCACCTCAGCAAAACGTGGATCAGCCAGTGGAACCGGCACGCCCGGAATAGCGCGCACCGGCCGCATGCCTGCAAACAAGCCGAGGCGAAAGCGCAGTTCAATCTGCGGGACAATTTCAGTACCGTCCGGGTAGCGCACAGCAGGGTCACCCATACAAGCCAGAAGAATCGCATCCGCCTGTCGCACCTGCTCAACCGTTTCATCCGGTAACGCAATACCCGCCTTCTGATAAGTGCCGGCACCAGCCTCCAGATGCTGGTAGGTCAACGACAGCGAATCCCCGTCGCGGGCTGCTTTGCTACAGGCCAGATTAAGCAAATCGAGCGTCGGCGACGTAATTTCATGACCGATACCGTCGCCGGCTAAAACTGCAATATTGAAAGTTGTGTCTGGCATTGATCGTTTATTCTGGTTTTTTAGAAATTATTAGTTCGGTGTTAGTTTGGAACACCCATTATTTTACGGGACACGCGTGGAGCGTAGCGAGGCTATCTGCAACGCCGGGTGATCCAGGGCAATCCTAGGCAATCCAGGACACCCGCAGCCAGTCCAGGACACCCTCAAAATGCCGGCAATCCGGGACAACCTCAAGGCAATCCGGGACACCCTTAAAATGCCGATCTGAGGCGATTCACCCACTGTTGATCCGGATAAATGGTAATCCAGGACACCCGCAAAATGAGGAGCCAGTCCAGGACACCCTAAAAATGCCGGCAATCCGGGACACCCTCAAAATCGGCAATCCGGGCGGCAATCCGGAGGGCAATCCAGGGCAATCCAGGACACCCTCAAAATGCCGATTTGAGGCGATTCACCCACTGTTGATCCGATAAATAGGGATAGATCACATGTATTATAATGATATTCTTGTGCTGTAGCACTGAGCAGCAATCGCCAATCTGGCGATACAACCTGTGGAGGGGCTGTGCGACAGGCAATCCGGGACACCCTTAAAATGCCGATCTGAGGCGATTCACCCACTGTTGATCCGGATAAATAGGGGTAGATCACATGTATTATAATGATATTGTTATGCTGTAGCACTGAGCAGCAATCGCCAATCTGGCGATACAACCTGTGGAAGGACTATTCGACTGGGCATAGCAGTATCGCCGGCCAGCCACTATGGTGGTATAACACGGGGCATAATGTTGGTGCCAGAAATTACAACGGCGCCTGTGTCCAAATAGCATGAACTTAGTAGGGGCGATGCGCCCAGCTCTCCGTTAGCCTAAAAAGCTGGTTATCCAGCACACCGTGGCGTCGCCTCAGGTGGTTATACAGACAGGAGTTAACCATGAACAAAGCAGTAGAAGCGGATCTCGCTCAACTCGTCGAAGCCGATCGCAAACACGTCTGGCACCACCTGACCCAGCACAAACCCTATGAAAACAAAGACCCGCTGATCATTGTTAAAGGCGATGGTATGCGTGTCTGGAATCAAGCGGGCAAGGAACATCTGGACGCAGTCTCCGGTGGTGTATGGACGGTAAATGTCGGCTACGGGCGTGAGTCGATTGCAAATGCGGTTCGTGATCAGTTGATCGAACTTAATTACTTTGCAGGTTCTGCCGGCAGTATTCCGGGTGCCCGGTTTGCCGAACGCTTGATTGAGAAAATGCCGGGTATGTCGCGCGTTTATTACTCCAATTCAGGCTCTGAGGCGAATGAAAAAGGTTATAAGATTGTTCGTCAGATAGCGCACAGACACTACGGTGGTAAAAAACATAAAATCCTGTTCCGTGATCGTGACTACCACGGCACGACCATTACCGCATTAAGTTCAGGTGGGCAAAACGAACGCAAAGATCAGTACGGCCCATTTACTCCGGGCTTTATTGAAGTGCCGCACTGCTGCGAATATCGCTGCCAGTTTGATGATGCCAGTGACTACGGTGTAAAAGCGGCACAAGAGATCGAAAAAGTTATCCTGGCCGAGGGGCCTGATACTGTTGGCGGCATAGTGCTTGAGCCAATTACAGCAGGTGGTGGTGTTATCGTGCCGCCAGAAGGTTACTGGGAAACTGTGCAAGCGATCTGCAAAAAGTACGATGTGTTGCTGCACATTGATGAAGTGGTGTGTGGTCTGGGTCGCACCGGTACCTGGTTCGGTTACCAGCACTACGATATCAAGCCTGACATAGTGACAATGGCTAAAGGTGTTGCCAGTGGATATGCGGCAATCGCCTGTACCGTAACCACCGAGGCTGTCTTCGATATGTTTAAAGATGATGCGGATGACCCCATGAGCTACTTCCGGGATATCAGTACCTTCGGCGGTTGCACTTCCGGTCCGGCTGCGGCGCTTGAAAACATGCGTATCATCGAAGACGAAAACCTAATCGATAACTGTAACGACATGAGCGACTACCTGATGGAGAAGCTCCGTGGTTTGCAGAATAAATACAAAGTGATTGGTGATGTTCGCGGCAAGGGACTTTTCTGCGGGGCAGAGCTTGTTGCTGATCGTCAAACTAAAGAACCGGTGCCGGAAGCGATGGTTGCCAATATCGCAGCCGACTGCATGGAGCAGGGTGTGATTATCGGTCGTACCAACCGCAGTCTGACCGGTTTCAACAACACAATATGCCTAAGCCCGGCATTGATTAGTACTAAAGATGATATCGACGAGATTGTTACATCGATTGATAATGCGATGAGTAAGCATGCGGTAATTTAACCGTTACACTTATTTCTGATTTTTTATGTTGCCGCCAGTGGCATGGCGGCCTGCGGGTTTAGGCGTCGTAATGGATGCCCCGGCCATGCCACAATACTAGCGCTTCTCATCGCTAGAACATCCGGCGTATAGCGAATGAGAATCGCAACACATTTTGTGTAAACGGGCGATTTGCGCGAGTTCTGAAATACTGATGTGCCTGGTCAGGGTTCTATCGAAGACTCTATGGGCGACCCGAATTTGTGAACAAGTGTCCGTCATATAACTGGTTCTCGCATGGCTGCCGGTCGCCAAAACAAGGAGTGGCCGAAGGAACTGGTTCTCCAATTACGAAGTTAGCACCTCAAAGCACGAACCCCTGCGATAAAATTGCGTTGTTTCAAGCTCTTGTGATATTGCTATCTGCGAAATAGAGAGCTGCCACTTTTTGTTTTTAGGGAAGCTAAAAAATGACATCTCAATCAAACAAGGTAGTACCCGTCATTCTCTCAGGTGGCACTGGCACACGCTTGTGGCCAAGCTCAAGGGCAGCTCGTCCGAAACAATTTGTCCGGCTTATCGGCGTACGTCACTTTTTGAACAAACCCTGCAGCGTACGGTGGGTTGCTCAGCGCATTCTCCCATTGTGGTCTGTAACGAAGCCCATCGTTTTTTGGTCGCTGAACAATGCGTAGTCCAAGGGGTTGAAAAACCATCCATACTGCTTGAACCAACGGCACGTAACACAGCGGCGGCAATTGCGATTGCTGCGCTTGAAGCTGAGCACCGCGGAATTCGTGAGCCTTTGTTGGTCTGCCCGTCTGATCACGTTATTGAAGATATCCCGGCATTTCATACAGCGGTCGCACGCGCAGCGGAAGAGGCCGCTAGCGGCGCGCTGGTCACGTTCGGCATTCAACCACTGGGCCCGGAAACCGGTTATGGTTACATAAAAGCTGTAGATACCGGCGTTGCCGATGTAGAGCTGTTTGTTGAGAAGCCGGACAAACCAACAGCGCAAAGCTATCTCGATTCCGATGATAATTATTACTGGAATAGTGGCGTGTTTGTATTCACTGCAAAAGACTTCCTCGCTGAACTGGGTCAGCATAAACCGGACATCCTGCGTTATGCCAGCGAAGCATTTGAAAAGCGCATCAGTGATCTTGATTTCGAACGTATAGACAAGCAAGCATTTATGCAATGTGAGTCAATCTCAGTCGACTATGCAGTCATGGAAAAATCTGAGCGTGTCAGAGTTGTACCGTTTTCCGGTGGTTGGTCTGACCTCGGCGTATGGTCTTCTGTTTATGAAGCAGGGGATAAAGACGAGAATGGCAATGTGCTTAACGGTGATACATGTACGGTTGATTCAACAAACTGTCTGGTACGTGGCAACCACCGGCTGGTGACGTTACTCGGGTGTGAGAATTTGGCCGTCATTGAAACACCCGATTCCATCGCGGTCATCAATATGGAGAACTCGCAGGACGTAAAAAAACTGGTCGATGCATTGGCAGCCAGTGGACGTGGTGAAATTACCGACCACAGCTGTGTCTACCGGCCCTGGGGAAATTATGAGAGTATTGATGTTGGTAACCGCTATCAAGTTAAGCGGCTGGTAGTCAAACCCGGGGCTCAGCTATCACTTCAAAAGCATCATCACCGTGCTGAACACTGGGTGGTAGTCCGCGGCACTGCAAAAATCACACGTGATGATGAAGAGTTCATGCTTTCTGAAAATCAATCTACCTATATTCCACTGGGTGCCATCCATCGACTGGAGAACCCCGGTTCTATTGATCTTGAGCTAATCGAAGTGCAGTCAGGTAGCTATCTAGGCGAGGACGATATCGTCCGGGTTGAAGATAATTACGGGCGGGTTAAATCGATAGATACAGCGAAAAAGAAGCAAACTGTTCTGTCTTAGCTTTTCTACAAACAGGGTCTCGCGTTCTCCTGTATAAATCCGGGTTCCCCTGATGTCGATAGTACACTGACTAAAGCTGAGTTGATCGGCGTTCAGCTTGAGATAAACAAAAGACACAACTTACGCCATAAAAGCACATGGCCTGCCCGGGCTTATGCGATTAGGTTTGAATGCTAAGCGCGCATTACATTCCAACAGTGTAGGCTGCATAAATCATATCTAAAAGTCTTTTGTCTTTTGATGCCGTAATTGGTTGTTTTATGTCGCCACAATATGACTGCATCAAACGTTTGATTGCACTTTGTGTCAGGCATTTGACATCTGTGAATAACCCCACATTCTGGATTGCAGTACTCTACACAGTCTGTTTATTCTCAACGTCAACTGAAACCTGCTAGAACCCTAGCGCGGATTCTGTAATTGGGTATGATTGTATTTTTTCAAAACAATTTGCTATCCTTGTGTGCTGACCAACTTGCCTGACAATGCCTTTGTTATTCTTGGCGACTCTCGGTCTTTGGTTTCGACTGTGGAAATGGTTCAGGATGCTTAGCTGAGGTTTCTACCGCCCAGACGTGTAAACCGCGAGTAAAACTGGATCGGCGGCTAATTTCAAAGAGGGTAACCAAAGCGGTACACCCATATGTAGTTAAACGGAGATTCACTATGTTCCAGGGGTTTTATCTTACTCGTCGAAAGTTGTTCCAATTCAAATCATGTAGGGCGCCGTTTGCGTCCGCACCCAAAGAGGGTGTTTTGCGTATTCGTCATAAACAATCGTCAGTTCGGTTTTACGTATCGTTAACTGCGGCTGTGGTCACTGTCTGTGTTACTGCCAATGCATATGCGATGGGTAGAGGCGGTGGTAAAGGTGGAGGTGGCAATGATGGTGGTGACACATCGTTTACTTGTGAAGCAGCTGAATTCTTTGTTGTACCGGGTGATTTAGTAACAAGGAATGAAGTAGACGGATCATATAGGTTACGCAACTACGCACCTATCGACACGACTGTTGAAGAACGCTTTGAAAATTTCCTTAACGCAATCGGGGAGCCACTGCCTCCGCAAAAATCGTGTATCCCTCCACAAGATCCTTTGCGCTATGGATTCATTGCTGAAGATCCTACTACACCCGAGCTAATATCACCGTTGGACCACTTAGGATACACATTGGTATTTTCCGATGAATTCCCTAGCTCGCCTGACAACCCGGATTTAAGCAACACGTTCAATTCACTTAAATGGAGTTCCAAGTACCCGTTTTCCACAGACGCTAAATTTAATACGATTCCCGGTGAAGACGATCACTGGAACGTCAATACGACCGGTCGTTATCCGGGTGAGACCAATTATAATCCGGAGATGGGTGTTCCTCCCTCAAATGAGAATTTTTTCAACAATACATCGGAATTGGATTATCTCGATACGCTGTTCGATATACCTAATTATGGAAACACTGGTGAGCCACAAGCCCCGGTTTTTTCAAATTCGGATGAAATACTTAGTATCGCCGCTTACGAGAATCCAGCACCGCTTAGACTCAATGATAATAAGCCGTATCTATCCGGTCTGATATCCAGTGCGGCAAACCCGGACCTTGCAACAAGTGCGAATGTACATGGTTTTGAGTTTCGTTACGGTTATGTCGAAGCAAGTGTGAAGTTACCATTGGATGGCAATGGATTTCGCGCAGCGCTCTGGTTGTATTCTGACAATGCATTTTTTAACCAGGTAAGCAGCGACAACAACATAACACACGAAATTGATTTTATGGAGTATCTGCCGAACACGAGAGAAATGGCACATACGATGGACGCTCCTCGTTACGATCTGCAAACGTCGTTGTTTGGCGGTGTGGATAATCTTTCTGCGCAAAGGAATGAAGGTGGCTGGAATATCATGACGTATGGCACTATTTTCCATGCTTACCACTACGACAACAATGCCAGACGTACACCCACTAATTGGACATTTAACGGCGAAGCCCGATATCAGGATCGAAGAGCTGTGGCGCTGGGAGAACCAGTTGAAAGAAACGGAACCACAGACACTGCCGTACTACCTCCGGCAGACAGCTTCCATAAGTTTGCCGTATTGTGGTTACCGGAAAAAATAGAATGGTATGTGAATGACGTGCTGATTCACCGGGCGGTACCGCCTGATAGCGACTATGGTGGCGAGGATCCCGGTTTTCAGGCGGTAGTTGATATCTTCGACAAGCGCATGTACATCATAGCCAATCTCGCTATGGGGCTGGATGGTTTTGAAGGACCTATGGATACGAGCGTTTACGATGCCGATACTGGCAAGGGACCGACGTTTGAAATCGACTATATAAGGGTATACCAGGATACGGTGACTCCTGGATCACCTCACATTCGCTGCGGATTTGGCACCGATATTCGGTGCAATAAATATGTAGACCTTGTTGTGCCTGAGGGTGGTGGTGATACTGGAGGCGGTGGTGGTGGTCCACCACCTGGTAAAGGTAAAAATCGGTAGCCTAAGGGTTAGCTACCGATTACGCTGCTTCAATTCGAACTAACCTTAATACCTTAAAAAAACCCTACAGTTTAAGCAAAGTAGTTGCTACAAAAGAAAGTCCGGCGATCGCCGGACTTTTTGTTTTCAGCGAATAGCTTGTTGTTTGCTCAGGTACTCAACATAACTTGGGTACAAATCGCACGCTTGGATTCCCTAGGGCTGCCAAACCCGAATATAGTCAATCAATGCTCGGTCAGTAGCAATCCGATCACGAAACTCCCAGATGTTCTCTGCATACATACCCGGATCTCTTGGGCGGTACGGTAGTTTTTCTTCGACATCACCTGCCTCGATATTATCTATTCCACGCGTCTTGACGCCGCTGTTCATTTCCCGCGACACAATCATATAGGAATAAACATCCGGTATTAAAGATGGATTGGTAATGGTTTTCACGACCTCACCATTAAGCGTCCACTCAAGACGATCGGCCTGCCACAGAAAGCCGATTGTGTGCCAACCTTGTTCGAGATTAACACCTATAGTGTCGGCGCGTAGATTGGTGCTGCTGGAACCGGCACCACCGCCATGTACAGCCATCTGCAGACGGTTGCTGGCAGCCCCTTCGTTGAATTCATATTCAAAGATGTCCATTTCAACACCGTTGTCACCGTTGTCGTCGAAGGCCAGATCTTCAACCAGATCAAGGCCGTTACTGTCGGTTGATGCTGGCATTAACCACAGAGACAAACGAAATCCCGGTGTTTTCATTTCGCTAAAATTTACCCGAGCCTCAAAATAACCGTAACGGAAAATACGGTTCGGTGAATTCGGGTCGGTTATATGCATACCTCGGTTGTTGTCATACACGCGTCCCCAGGTGTCGATCCAGGTTGTGTAGAGCTTGTTCAATCGGTACTGCGTCAGAACACCCTTGTCATCATAGTCGTCACGCTCGCTACCGCGGGTTGGATCGGTTTGATCAGAAACCAGACCCTGCATAACCAGATTGCCAACACTGCGATAAGCGTTGTCGGTGTTGTAGTTGTCGTACCATGCCGACCATCGTTTTCCAGTAGGCGTTCGATAGTCTTCTACATTGGTGTTGCCGAATTCATCCATGCCCGGATTACCCGCCCGGTGTAGTGCATCAGTCATCGTTTCAAATCGCCACAGATCGCTGCTGCTTCCAGCAGAAATATCCCCTGAGCCATCAAAATTGTCTTCGAAAGTAACTTGCCAGTCAGCCGGCGGTTCACCGGAACGAGGCGTTTCTTCTTCCGGTTTTTCCTCCGGGGGGTCTTCTGTGGGCGTGTCCTCAGTTGGTGGCTCTTCTGCAGGCGGTTCTTCTACCGGTGGTTCCTCAGCAGGCGGGTTCTGACACTCCGGCTTACGTTTGTTTCTGCCTTTACAGTTAACAACAGGTTCTGTCGGTTCCGACGAGTCAGGTGGGTCGACGGGCTCTACAGGATCGCTTGGTTCCGGCTCACTCGAGGCTATTTGAGTGGTCGCTGATATGGTTGCCAGAAACGAATAGGCCTTACCATCATAGGCTTCGACATCCAGCCTATAGCTTGTATCAGATGCAAGACCATTGATCGTATAAGAAAGACGACGTGTGGTATCGACAACCACTTGATTACGATAAACCCGGTAGTGTCTGACTCGTTTGTCATCAATCGACGCGTCCCAGGACAATGTTACTGAATCGGAGGTGGTAGTGGCTGATAAATTGCCGGGCACTGTTGGTGGTGTGTTTGCGTTCACTTTCGAAGCAATCGGAAGTAGCAACGCGAGCACAAGGAGGTATCTCTGTAAAAAACCCTTATCCATGGAAAAACTCTTTTATTATTATTGTTGTGTCCCAGCTAGCGACATGTAAAATAATTCCTAAAATTAAAATTTGTTTAGAATATCGCCAATTTAGGTACTGGTGCACATTTGGGAACGCAAACTGAAACGAGCACCACATCCCAAAAAATACGAGCTTTAGTCGATAGAGCACATCAAGGCTGGCGTTGGAAGACTCTGGTGTTCAGCAAACGATTCGACGGGAGAAATTTGTCTAAGGACGTGCTTTAACCGAGCACGGTATTCAACTCTGCAATACGGGCCTGCAGATCAAGGAGTAGTTTGTGTTTCGAAAGATTTTCTTTAGATGTCTTGAATTTGTTCAGGACACATCGCAACGCTGGTGGAAATACATACCGGGTGTATTTTTAATAGCGTTTATACCTTCTGCAATAATTTCTATCGTTCTCAATCTGATTATCAGACCCGAAGCACCCATGGATTTGGGTGAGCTTTCTACAGCACTTGTCCTTTCGTATGCTTTAGCTGCACCGTTTTTAGAGACATTAATAATGTGGCCCATCATATCCTTGATTCAGCGGTTTGTAACAAAACAGGTGATTCTCGTATCAATTATCTCTGCTTTGATCTGGGGCATATTTCACGGTGTTCAAGCCCCTTTGTGGGGGTTTACGGTAGCCTGGTCGTTTTTTATCTTTTCACTTTGCTTTGTCACATGGAAAAAGCTGTCTGTTTTAAAAGCAATAGCGTATGTGACAGCGGTGCATGCGTTGCAGAATTCGCTTGCCGTTGGATATATTTTGTTAAGAAGCTAGTAACGATATTCTTTTAACCAAGCGATTCTTAATAGTCGGCCCTGAATAATACGAAAACGCTATAATAGCAGTATATGGTGAGCAGATTGGCAGAATAAATTGCCAGTAAAGGTTCTGCAGCACCCCTGTTTCTTGCAAATAGTGTTCGGTGACTATATGGGCCCGGAAGAGAAAGAGGAAGATCTGTCAGGCGAGCTTTTTCGAAACCGCCTGGACAATATGATCGATCAACGGCACGAGTTGGTGCGTTTGTCAGCGCTGATTGACTGGTCTGTGTTTGAGAGGCAATGGGGCCAGTTGTTCGAGAATAAGGTGGGAGCACCAGCGATAGCGACACGGCTGATAGCCGGACTGCACTATCTGAAACACGTGTACAAATTGTCTGATGAAGATGTGGTGGCACGTTGGGTTGAGAACCCGTACCACCAGTACTTTTGTGGAGAGACGTATTTCCAGCATGAAGTGCCGATCCATCCGAGCTCACTGAGTCGTTGGCGCAAACGGATGGGTGAAGAAGGTTGCGAGTGGATGCTGACTGTCACGATAGATGCGGCAAAGCAGGCAACCGCGTTGAAGTCTGAATCGATCAAGCGAGTCAGTATCGATACGACAGTGCAGGAAAAAGCGGTCGCCTATCCGACAGATTCGAAGTTGCTGAACGCTATACGCAAACGGCTGGTGAAGCTATGCCAGCAGCACGGGTTGTCACTCCGGCAGAACTACAACCGGGTTGCCAAACGGCTTCTCAGAAAGATCGGCG
The DNA here is from genome assembly GCA_937951345.1 of uncultured Granulosicoccaceae bacterium. Taxonomy (GTDB): domain Bacteria; phylum Pseudomonadota; class Gammaproteobacteria; order Granulosicoccales; family Granulosicoccaceae; genus CALFCE01. The sequence goes on along the minus strand of CALFCF010000093.1, from coordinate 7,058 downwards.
GTTATGCGCATGCGAAACAATACAAACGGATGCGCCGTGAACTGAAGAAGCTGAAAACACGTGTAGGTCGTGTAGTACGGGATATAGAGCGTCAATTGATGCATGCGCCTGATGAAGTCCGGGAGGCATTCAACGGCGTTGGTGATGGCAAAGCGATTGCTGAAGCAGAAACGAACCGACAAGAACAATATCTATAGTGTGCACGCACCTGAGACGGAGTGTATAGCCAAAGGAAAAGCGCACAAGCGGTATGAATTCGGGGTTAAGGTATCCATTGCGACAACCAACGATAGTGGTTGTGTGGTCGGCATGCGCAGCTATCCCGGAAATCCCTATGACGGGCACACGTTGGAAGATCAGTTAGAACAGGTCGAAATCCTGAGCGACATCAAGCCGACACATGCCTATGTTGATCGTGGCTATCGGGGACATGGGGTTGAAGATACTGAAGTGTATATCTCAGGCAAACGGAAATTAAATCGTAAAGAAAAAGAACGACTGAGAAGACGCAGTGCGATAGAAGCCGAGACTGGTCACATGAAAAACGACGGACTGTTGAACAGGAACTATCTCAAAGGTGCAGAGGGTGATGCGATGAATACCTTATTGGTGGGATGTGGGCATAACCTGAGAAAGTTGCTGGCGTTTTTGCGACTGGATTTTTTAGGCTTACGAAAAATCTTACTTTTTCTGCAGGAAATAATTCTCTTTCGCTATGAAAATAGTGCTTGTCATTCGGCAATTACCAGATAACCAATGAATATCAGGTCAAACTGAATTACTCAGGGCCGACTAACTAGCGAGACTCTATTCAATTGTTGTTTTTTGGAATTTTCTTTAATGCGTATAGCCGTAGAAATAGTTCTAAAGGTTTTATTATATATTTGGAGAAAAAAGCTTCATCCGATAAATCAACCAGATGCAATTTGTCCCGGAGAAATGAAACTGCCATGTCGATAACCATCGATGAATAAATTCTAAAAGCCTTATCGTGTTCTTTGGTGCCGGGTTTTATGTTCTTTTCTTGTATTTTTCAGAGTAGATATAAAAAATATGATCTATTTTAATGTCTTCTTCGTCTACTTAGTTCATCTGCGTAACACTGAATCTTTCGTCATCTACGTGTAGTGTTTAATTAGTACTTCTAAATCCCCATTAGAACATCCCAGAAAGATGATTCAGATTTTGTGGTCTCACTTTTAAGAACTAACGATATGTTTTCAACTTCGCTGGATTTTGAGCATTCTTCGCTAGTCGCGAGAGTCATTTGCACTTTATAGTTCTGATGCGGAATATCTATATTTCTTAAAGACCAAAATGCCCAGTAGGTATTCGCTTCGTTCGGGTGTAGTGACACTTCTTCGGTTAAATGGTTGTTCTTTGGTAGAGGAAAGTACATCTTTCCGTCAACTCCTGTAAATTCTAGTTGTCTTAAGGTTGAACTACAGCCGACAGGTAATTGCTGTCCAAGGAATTTGAACCATATGGAAATTCTCCAAGGCGATCCTTGCTTAAAGCGTTTTCTCGATATCCGCTGATTTGTTCCAGTTATTTTGATAGTAATAGCGCCAGTAGGGGTCTGTTGTGTTGCCTTTGTAAATGCAAATACATCAGTCGTATATGAATTGCTGCTGCAGGACGTCAAAAGGATTGCACCCGTTAGATAGAGATTCATGAAATATCGACCAGATACTGGATTTTGCATAAAAATATTCGTTAGTAACATTGGTGCTGATCTGCGAGTAAAGGATCGCTATGATCACTGAATATGACAGTGATTCTGTCCAGATTAAAAAAATCAACGGGTGAGTTCCCCAATGCCAGGTAAGGCACTACATCAAGTGCAACATGGCAAATATCTTGAACCCAATTCCCTGGCCCGCAGTAATTAAAAGTGCCTTGATTGGCTTCATTGGTTACGATCGTTTGATCTTCGTGGAAAACGACTTCACTATGTCCATCAGGGGATATAAATTTTATGTTGAATTCGTTACCGTAACCCATTCTATGCCAGATAGCCTTTTCAGCTGGTAATTCAATCCACTCAGATTCAGCGATTTGATATGTAACAGGTCGATTGAAAGTGTTTCTTATGTAGTGTAAGACAGTCCCTCCCAACACGACAGTACCAATGCACAATCCAGCGCATGCGAATAAACCCAGTGGATCAGAATAATGCAAAGGAGTGTTTTTGGCATATATGTACTTATTTGGACCATCCGATATACCTATCGGATCCGAGGTCAAATATCGGGCTGTCGAAGGATCATAATCTCTAAAATAGTTATAGTGCGTCCCTGTTTCTTTATCGAAATACTGCCCTGGTAAGCGATGGTTGAACGTTACCTCTTGTTTGAAAATATTGGTCTCGCCATAAGGGGAATATTCAGCTTGCCAGACAGTATGTGCTGACTCATCGGTAACTGACTGGGGTGTGCCAAGATGGTCACTCTCGATACTGTAGGTGTGGTCCGGAGTTAAGTATACAGTGGGTGTAAAACCCAGGTAGAGTGTCTGATTGATAGATTCGATTGTTTGAGAGCTTCCGTCTGTCTTGATTTCCGCTGTCAGTCGCGATCCGTCGTACAGGAAATATGTTGTCAACGGTCCATTCGCATCGTACGTTACTTTTTTTATTCGTTCGCCGAATCCGTTGTAAGAATATTCGGCGATCAGTTTTTCATTTTTATAAACCTGTACAGGTCTTTGATCTCTGTTATAGATGTATTGAAATTGGGGTGTTCGCTTTGCGGCGCCACTAGCTGAGTAGCTGTAATCTTCTCGTTTGAATGACCCTTTCTTGCCCAGTAGACGATTACCCTCAGTTTTCTCTGGATAGAAATAGTACTCCGTTCTGACGCTGCTTTTATCATCTGATTCTGGGAACTCAGACATTTGCAGTCTGTTTCCCAATTCGTCATATCGATAGAGAATTGTTGATGTGTTGTTTTTGACTGCGACCAGATGGTTGTTTAAATATTGGTAACTTGCGATAGAGCCGTTTCTATCAATTCCAGTGATACGTCCGGCATCATCGTATTTATAGTGAAGTTGTAAGCCCTGGCTAGAACTAATCGACTGCAGTGAGCCGTCAGGATAAAAGAGTTTTTCTGTAATAATGCCGTTATGGTTGATGTGTCCTATGCGTCCATCTGACGGATCGGTGTCTATTTCGCCGATCAGTGTTTCCTGGAATAATCCAAATAGAGATTCACGGGTTATAGCCTTTAATTGACCTGAATTACCTGATTGGGACTGACTGTTGTCTTCTGATGCAAGGATGTCTGGATAGTAGTGATACCGCAATTGCGTACCATCTGGTAGACCTTTTTTAGTCACACGCCCACGCGGGTCGTACGTATATGTAGTCTCGAAATGGTGGTTATCAATTTCACGTGTATGCCGGGTTAACTGGCTGTTTATGCTGTAACTGAAAGTTTCGGTTGTTGCAGCATTCGTTGCTTTGATCATTTGTCCAGTGATTGCATCATAATCATATGATGTCTGACCATCCAAACTTGTTCTTGTCAATGGACGGTTTGCTGCATCGTAGGTTGTAGTGGTGGTTTCCCCATCAGCGTCGGTCCTAGCTATCGTATTGCCTACCTCGTCACGCTCAAAGATAACTAAACCAGTATCGGGATGGTGCTCAGCTACTAGCTGACCGAAATCATCACGATAATAGGTGGTCGTATTGTCTCTCGCATCAGTGAAGGTGCGTGGGTTGCCAGTTTCATCGTGGCTAAATCGAGTGGTAGCCGCTGTGATTGCAGCATCCTGATAATCTGTAGATAGATGGGTTTGGTTTTGCCAATTATCTGAGCGTATAAACGGTGTTTGGTACGATAGCAGCTCCCCGAAAGGGTTCCAGTCATAGGATGTTGATAAGCCTGTTTCTGAGTTGGTTGCGGCTGTGATTTGCCCGGTTTCGTTGTGATTAATAAGGTTTTGCTTTGATACTGCCAGGCCAGTGGAATAATTGGTACGGGTTTCGACTTGTTGCGTCAATTGACCAAGCGAATCATAAATTAGTGCCAAGCTTAAAATTTCTGTACCGTCGAATCCAAATTGTTCTTCCTTTATTTTTCGGCTCTCAGTGTCATATATCCACTCTATCCGTTGTCTGCCGTTGCCACGAATGTATTGTAATCTACCAGCTTCATCATAATTAACTCGAGTCTGTTGTCCGTTAACATCCGTCATTCCCGTTAACCTTCCTTCAGCGCCATAGTGATAGGTTAATGTGTTGCCTCTTTGGGTTATCGATGTTAGACGCTGATTGTTGTTGTATGCCAGTTGGTACGGGGTAGACTGATTTTTTTGAATCGTCGTGGGTTGGCCGAAGGCGTTGTAATCGATGAATTTTAGTCGTTGTCCACTCGGAAGTTGGATAGATGACAGATAGCCTGAGAATTTTGAATGGGAATTTTTATCAAAATAGCTCAGTAGTGTGTAGTCTTCTACATTCTCTCGTGGACCATCGATCTTTATTAGTTGACCGTCCTGATATTCGAAAGAGGTTGTACGTTTTATAGGTTCATAGTCAACAACGGTAGGTGCCGAGTTTGCATCCGTGGTAGTGTGGGGGTGCAATATGGGTTTAAATCCTTTTTCGGTTACCGCAACTGGCTGCCCGTCGGTGTTGTAAGTAACAGTCGTTGTGCGAGCGCCAGCCGGGTTAACACTTCGAACGCTGACTTCTGCGGGGCGGGTGCCTGCGAAACTGACGCCGACGTCATATTTCATACGATTGATCAGTCGTTCAGAACTATCTGTACCAATTTGATAGCTCGCTGTTGTTCTGCCGTGGTCATCGTATTCCCAGCGTCTACTTTTACCACTGAAGTGGCGCGCTTCACTAAGCTGGAAATCATCGGTGTAGGTATACGTCATACCCACAGGTGGGCAGCTTGCGCAGCCGACACCTTCGCTGGCAAGCAAGAGCGATTGACCTTGTTCGGGGTACTGCTCCCACGTATAGGTAGTTTGTTCTCCGAGGCTATTGGTGATGTGTGTGTAGCCGATGCCGCTGCCATCAGTTGGAAGCTCGTACTGCAGGTTCGTGCGCTCAACACCGTCAGCCCTTTCGCTACTCACAGCTAAACCTTGTTCGTTGTAATCCCAGGTGTTTATACGAATCCCTCGTCTATCGGTTATTCCGGTCAGATAAGCTGGATAATCTGCGTTTTCGTAGTGATAAGTGCGTGCTGTGTTATCCGGGTAGTGAACTCGTGTCAGGTTACCGAAGGCATCGTAGTTGTAGTGGATGGTTTTGCCATCCGGGCGCGTTAGTGTTTTAAGACGGGCAGTCGCCGCACCAAAAACAGGTCGACCCTGGTCGTCAAGTAACTGTTGTTGCTGTTGTAGCTGATCGTAGTTCGGTAACGATTCGTCGCGCGAGTAGTAACTGAATTGCAGTTGCTGATTGTATTCATCAGTTACGCGTACCAGACGGTTTTGTTTGTAGAATAGCGTTAGTTGGGCATTACCCGGAAAGTCTATTTCAACCAGTAAAGGCCCTTTGAACTTAAGTGTTCGACCATCAGGTAGTGCCCAATCAAAATACTCGCCATCGGCGTAAAGCGTGCCATCGCTGGGGGTGACAGCTTCCCAGACGAGATTTTTTGAAGCATCGTCCGGTGACAGGTTCTCGGGAGGCTTAAATAACACAAGGCGCCCGTTACTCTGGATGAGTGTTGCGCCTTTAGTGCTAACCGTTTGCAGTGTTGCTAGAAAAGTTGCTGACCAACCACGTCCAAGACCGAAGTCATACGGTGCGTTTGCACTGTTGTAGTGACGCTGCCATGTCAGCCGTGAATTGGAAAGCTGGATATCGGTATCGTTCTGGTATTTATTGCCGGTAATTAGGTTAATTGGGTTGCCAACCATCACGCTCGGTTGGCGTGCACTCTCCGCACTTGCCGGATCAGGTGAGGAGCGAGCGGTGTTATCATTGGTAACACCGCAAGACGTATTGCCTGTGCTGTCGCATCCGCCTGCTGAAGAGCCGGCAAATGCTGGGTGGCATGTTATTAATGCGATTTGAAAACACAGCAGAAGGATGCAGAAAATACGGCTTGTGGCGTGTAAAAACTTCCCGTTCGTGCCATTAGATTCAGACATCATCCCATTTGATAAGACTGGCCCTGAGCCTGTGCATCGGACAGGTACTGTGGTGTCTTCAGCATGGATTGAATGGAATTTTGCCATGCAATCATGCTAGCGAGATGACGCCAATAATTAATAACCAAAGGTTATAAAATTTAGCCTTGGTGACGACTCTGTCGCAGAAAACGCCTCTTCAATTCAACTTCTTTGCGTATACGGATACTTGTATAACAGCGGTTCTACGTGACATCTGCAGCTGGTAAACGCCCGTAGTTACAGACAAAAAAAAGCCCACTCTAAAAACAGAGCGGGCTTAATCAACTTCTAAAATAAGAATTAGCCGTTGGCTGAATTGCTTATTTCACACACCATCTGATTTACTCATGTTGGCCGGGAAAGACGTGCACTACCCGGTTATCAGACTTAGTTCAGTCAAGCTGTGTAATCAGAGCCGTTAACCACCCAACCCCTGCAATGCTTCCTGAATAGGACCAACCGCCGGTTTTAAAATATCCCCAACACCCGGCAAGCCCATCGCTTTTTCAATCAGCGGATTAAGGCTTTCGGTACCTTTGGATACAATATCGGTTAGCGGTCCGCGTGCAGCTTCCGGTACGCTCTGGAATTTCTCGCTAAGACCACCGAGGCTCGTTCCCATTTCCTGCAACTGTGGAAGCGCAGCGGTTGCGCTATCTGCGTCAGTTATGCCGGTAAAGGTTTCAGTCGCGCTCCCGAAGAAACCAGTCAGTCCATCACTAACGGCGCTCACATCGCCACTTAGTGCATCACCGGCTGCTGCGGTCGCTGCTGTTTCAGTGGTCGTACCCGCTTCAGACAATTGCTCGTCTGCATTGCCACCGAAAAACTTCAATCCGAGCCAACCCAGCAACAACACGCCGAGTAGGGGTAGGAGCCACCGCATAAACCCACCACCGCTGCTTGCGGCTTCA
>CALFCF010000092.1 GCA_937951345.1 uncultured Granulosicoccaceae bacterium | reverse complement strand
GTCAATCAGGACAACAAGGTCAATCAGGACAACAAGGTCAATCAGGACAACAAGGTCAATCAGGACAACAAGGTCAATCAGGACAACAAGGTCAATCAGGACAACAAGGTCAATCAGGACAACAAGGTCAATCAGGGCAACAAGGTCAATCAGGGCAGGCCACTCGGAGCAATTCCGGCCAGTTAGTAGAAGGTGGGCAGATATCCGGTGGTGGTACAGGGAACCTGCAGGAGGGGAGTAACAATCGCTACGATTGGGCTGGTGAAAGAGCAGCAGTCAGTAGCGAGGACGCAGCAGAGGCGATTGAACAACTACTGCCTGATCTGCGTGAATTGGGTGTTCAGCACTTGACCATCGACGAGCTTATTGAAATGGCCGGACGTTTGCGTGGTCTTTCGTCGGTGGATCGTGATGGTGTTAATACAGCGAGAATAGAGAGTGAATATCAGCAAGCGCTACGCTTGCTTGAGCAATTAGAGATTGCAGTTGCCGCGTCATCTTCAACCAGTCGAAATAACCGGGCCGGTGGTTTGGGTAGTACTGGCGACTATGATAAAGAAGTTGCGGATTACTATCGTGATCTGAGTGAATCCCGTCGTTCGGTGATTTCGCCTACGGTTGAGTAAATAAGAGTGCGCACAATTGCTTTCCGGCCAGTTAGCGTTCGCTGCGCTTGAAGTGCATGCTCGTGTATGCGCAGGCATCAGTATAACTTCCGGTTCAACCAGCCAGGCTGAAGTTCAAGTTTCCAGGGCGCTCTGGTTGGGCTGTGATTTTCTCGGTGTCTATTGAATCAAAATAGCTGTCTTGCCGTGCCTGTATATTGACGCACACCTGCATATTGTTTTGTCCTTTTGGTCAACAGACCCGAACGGTTCGTCTTTTGCGATTTTTTTCATAACATTCACGCAGTTAACGTCAAAAATTCTGTTTTGCGATGAGCTGAAAGTTTCTATAGAGTCTGGCGCTTCGCTGGACGCGACAGAATTGTTCGCAACAATCTGTGTTTGACGTTATTGCTTATTTCCAATCAATCGGTTGTTCCTATGTTTGCAGGTTGATCCACCAAAGAGCGTCAGTGTTGTTTTGATAACACCGTTGTCAACGGTAACTATCAGGAGAAACTGTATGACGTTCAAGCCACTTGGTGCTTTTCGTTCGACAGCTGAAACGTACAAAAGTAAAAAACTTTTCCTGCAAATCCTGCGTGTCAAGGCTTTGTTGTTGCGCACATCGAAATCGGTAGTTGTATTGCTGCTTTTGTTATCTATGTTACCGGGTGGCGTATTTGCAAGTCGCCCCGGTAATCCTACACAGCCTACAAGTATACGAGCAGCTATATATTCAAGTACTGCGGCGGAATTACTCTGGAACGCCTCTACCGATGCTGACGGCATCGCGTTCTATCGCATATACATTGCAGGGACACTGTTTAGTGAAGCGCAAGGACCCAGTTTTTACATAGATCGCCTGGATCCAAATCGACATTACGATGTACAGATATCTGCGATCGATCGCACCGGCAAAGAGTCCAGATGGTCTTCTGTTTTCCGGTTAAGCACATCAACGCATAATCAATCACAGCAGGTCGACTCAGGTGATACTGGTCAGGCATCTGATGTACCCGAGGTGAGTGATGCACCTGAAATTGTAAATGTCGAAAATCAAATTCCCGACACGTTGCCAGCGGTAGGCGTACCCGTTGATTTACGATTAGAGGAAGCAACAACCCACACGATTAGTTTATCGTGGCTACCGGCGAGCGCACTACCGGAGCCGTTTGGTTACAACGTTTATCTGGGAACGAGCTACATAGCAACAACATTTAACCCGAATTACACCATCAGAGGGCTCGAACCCGGGCGAACCTATCGAGTCATACTGACAGCGTTTGACGATGCCGGTAATTTTTCGGTGTCATCGGACCCACTGGTTGTCACCACTCCTTCAACGGACACCACCGCGTCCGATACCGCTGAATCCGATACCGCTGAATCCGATACCGCAGAATCCGATACCGCAGAATCCGATACCGCAGAATCCGGTACCGCTGAATCCGATACCGCTGAATCCGATACCGGTATGAATTCACCGACTTCAGTAATACCTGTCGTAACTGAGCCCGGAATCTTGCCGACAGGTACTGCAGTAGTCGCTGATGCATCTATCACGGACAGTAATGATTTCTTTGGTTCAAGTCTTGAAGCGGATGTGCCTGTAGACAATTCCGGTGAAATTCCTACCGCTCCGCGTCATTTACGCGCAAATCTGATCGGAAATGATTGGGTAGAACTAAACTGGAGTCCGTCGGTAGATAACGGGGAGGTTATAGCGTACCGAATTTATCGCGACGACGGGCAAACCTTTTTGCTTGAATCTACTGACAGCAGTGGTGACGTCGAGACAAATACAACACTTGATAATTTCTGGCAAACAACCACATTCGTCGATTGCAATTTCACACATCTAACCATCTGCCTCGAACCTGGAGTGACACCCGAGGTTGGCACTTTACACACGTATCAGGTGTCAGCGATTGATAACGAAGGAAACGAATCGCCTCGCTCTAATGCGCTCAGTGTTCGTTTCCATGCTGAGCAGGGCGCTCGCGTTGCGGAGTTCGAAGATCCATGGCTGGACGGCGACGATCGTTTTCTTTTTGATGTCGATTTATCGAATACCGCAAACTTCATGGATCAATTTGAATTGGTATTTGCTGATGAATTTGAAGGTAACGAAATTGACCAGAATAAATGGACAACCAGCCTGACATGGCGCCAGGAAGATCAGAATATTATCAATGGCGAAATGCAATATTTTGTTGATACCCAGAATGATTCTGACTTTGGCTACGATCCGTTTATTCTTAATGGTGAAACTTTAACGATTTCTGCCATACGCACCCCGCCTGAATTAAGTGAACGTGCATTGGGTCAGCCTTTTTTGTCGGGTGCGTTATCCACCCATCACATTCGCTCTGGCCAGTTTGATGACAACGGGGATCTGATAAACGATAAGTTCGGCACGACCTATGGTTATATTGAAGGCCGTATCAGAGTGGGCCAGGTGCCTGGTATGTTGACCAGCTTTTACCTCTTTCGGCGCTGGGAAGGCCAGCATGCACCCGAGATTGATATAATCGAATATCTGGGCGAGAACCCGTTTGGTGAAGAAAAAGCGTTTCAGACTTACCACTATCGTGATGTGAATCATGGCAATATCCTGTCTTCGCCGACGATGTTTTTTCCGCGTGAGGACGGGCATTTTGGTGATGTGAGTGATCTTGAAAACTTCCACACCTACAGTGTTTTATGGGAGCCAGGTTTGGTAGTCTGGTACATTGATGGTCAAGAGGTGCAGCGCCTGACGGGTCGTCAGATAGCGCGACAAAGCATGAACATCATTTTATATCTGGTCACCGGCAGCGCTTGGGCGCCACGGCCGGCCGATGATGCGCCGTTTCCTCTTGAAATAGAAATTGACTACATTCGCGCTTACAAAAGACTTCCATGGCGCGGTTAAACCGTAGCCCGGGGGACACAAACGATTGCGCCTGTTTGAACCTGAAAGTAATAGCTTTGAATCTCTGGTTGATCAATTCAAATGGGATGTACCTGAATACTTCAATATTGCTGAAGTAATATGCTCACGTCATGCTCGCAATGCTTCCACCGCTAACGACACAGCGCTGATTTGCGTTTCTGAATCTGATCCGCTAAATCAGTCAATCTGTACTTTTCGCGATCTGGAACGTCTATCCAACCGCCTTGCGAATTTACTTTCTCAGCAGGGATGCAAGCCGGGTGACCGGGTCGCAATAGTATTACCGCAACAACTCGAAACTGCGCTTGCCCATATTGCGGCGCATAAACTTGGTGCTGTATCTTTACCGCTGGCGGTACTATTTGGTATTGACGCGTTGTTGCATCGTCTATCCGACAGTTGCGCCACCATCGTTATTGCTGACCAGCAGCATCTCGATAATTTACTTGCGCTGAGCCAGCAGTTACCGTCACTGCGCACTGTAATTGTCTGTGGTGATCAGCCTCTGGTAGAGGCTGATACGCGCAAGCTTTCAAGTGGAGTTGGTGAAAGCCCTGTTGCGGTTAAGAATTTCTGGCAAGAGATTGAGCGATTGCCTGTAGAGGCCGAACAGTTTGATCCTGTAAAAACCAAAGCGAACGATCCGGCCTGCCTGATTTATACGTCCGGAACAACAGGTCTTGCAAAAGGTGCTTTGCTGGCTCACCGCAGTATATTGGGTAATTTGCCGGGGTTTGAACTTTCGCTTGAATTTTTCCCCTACGCAAATGATGTTTTCTTCACTCCGGCCGACTGGGCATGGACTGGCGGACTTTACGATGGTTTGTTCCCAACGCTGTTTTACGGTAAACCGATCATTGGCTACCGCTATCGCAAGTTTGATCCCGAAGATGTGCTGGCTTTGCTACAGCGTCACCAGGTTACTTGTGGTTTTTTTCCACCAACAGCGCTGAAAATGCTGCGTACTGTTGATGGAATTGAACATGAATACGATCTGGCTCTACGGGCTATCATGTCCGGTGGTGAAACGCTTGGCACTGAACTGATTAGTTGGGCTAAACGTTCGCTGGGCGTATCGCTGAACGAGATGTACGGACAAACCGAGCACAATTTTATGGTGGGTAATTGTTCGAAAATTGCTGCTGTCAAATCTGGCTCAATGGGGCGACCCTATCCTGGTCACCGCGTTGAAATTATGCGCGCTGATGGACGATTTGCTTCACCCGGTGAAGAAGGTGAGTTGGTAGCTCATGCACAGGACGCGGTTCATTTTCTCGGTTATTGGCAACAGCCCGATGCCACACAGGAGAAATATACCGGCGAGTGGTTCCACACCGGTGATGTAGGTTTCAAAGACGAGGACGGGTACATTTGGTTTGCTGGTCGAAAAGATGATGTTATATCCAGTAGCGGTTATCGTATAGGACCGGGAGAGATCGAGGATTGTATTTTGAAGCACCCGGCAATTGCGCAAGTGGCGGTCATCGGGGTACCTGATCCGGATGGCTTACGAGGGGATATTATTAAAGCGTTTATTGTGTTGCGGGAGGGAATTACTGCTTCTGACTCTCTCTCCGATGAGATAAAACTCAGCGTTCGAGAGCAGCTTTCCGCACATGAATATCCACGCGAAATCGAGTTCATCGATGCGCTGCCGTTAACTGTTACGGGTAAGGTTCGTCGGGTTGAACTGCGGGCGCTTAGCCAACGGAAGTTGTGAGTGAAAAAGCTGTGTCAGTAACTAAAAAAGCTGAATGAACTATTTGTTCGAATCAGCATGACTTGACTTCGCTATAGCTACCTAATAACCAGTAAATAATCACTTAATATGGAATTCCCGTTCTGTGCATTTTCAAACTTCATACTAACCTCTGTTATTTCTCCGATCATCTTTAACTGTGTCAGATAAAACAGCAAATACAGACCGCTTTGATGGCGATGCCGATCTCACCGGGCAATCTGGTAGTGCCGCCAGGCTTGGCATTATCATCTCGATGTTTCCGGAACTCCATGAGACATTTATTTTGCGTGAACTTGCAGCTCTTGAACGTAAGGGGGTTGACTTCACTATCTATTCACTCCAGTTTCCCCGTGATCCGATTACGCTTGTGGATGCGATACGCTTGTCTGAAGAGCGCACGGTCTATTCATCTTTAATCAATGCAAAAACAATTGCTGCATTTTTTAAAGTGATGTTTTCACGTCCGAGGGCTTTAGGGCGTACTTTGTTCAGATTACTGATTAATGGCTACGACCGGCCGCTGGATATTTTCAAAGCGCTGGCAATTCTCCCTGTGAGTCTGCACTTTGCAGAGCACGCGCAAAAGCAAAATATCACTCATGTGCATGGTCACTGGGCCAATATACCAACAACAGCCTGCTGGTATTTACAACAAATTTACGGATTCACCTGGTCTGCTGCAATTCATGGTGAGGATATTTTCTCGCCTAACCGGTTTCTACCCTATAAGTTGGACCAGGCTGCATTCACTGTCGTTTGCAGTGGTTTTTTTTGTAATCATCTACAAAAAGAGATTGGCGTTGAATTACCCAATCAGATTCACTTGAATTATCACGGGCTTGACCCGCGTGTGATGACATTTGCTGCAGAGAATATGCGTAAGCCCCGTTCGTCTGCTGATCCATTAAAGTTGGTTAGTATTGGTAGATTGGTCCCTACCAAAGGGCATGACACCTTACTGAAGGCGTTAGCAGATTTGCGCGATCGTTATCAAGTTGAATTTATGCTTGATTTGATTGGTTCGGGACCTGATGAACAAACACTTAGAGACTTGACTAAAAGCTTATCGCTCGATGAGTGTGTCAATTTTCAGGGTGCTTTGAAATTTGATGATGTACTTCGAAAACTGATAGAAGCAGATGCATTCTGCCTCGCGCCCCGTTTGATTCCGGGGCATCCACCCGACGGCATACCGAACGTTATCGCTGAGGCGATGGCGCTGGGTGTGCCTGTTGTTACGACGCGGGTTAGTGCGATACCTGAGCTCGTGGAAGATGGCGTTACCGGTCTTTTGGTAGCAGTTGACGATTATAATGCGTTTGCTGATGCGTTGGCACAGTTGGGGCAAGACAGTCAGTTGGTCGAGCATCTCTCCAATGGTGCTTATCAGAAAGTCGGTGAATTGTTTAATCAGGATAAAAACATTGATGAGCTATTGGCGTTTTTTGAGAGCTATACAGGTACTAAGTGGCAAAGCGCTGACCCTGAATAATTTGATCGTAAACACCAATAACATTCGATTATGCTGACTTGCGGACAATCTCGCTGGAAGAGCAAATAATGTCGTCTCCAACCACTCACTATTCCCGCCCTGGTTCGTCCAGTGCGACTACTGATATTACTCCAGCAGGAGAGATGAACCGGCTGGTGTTTGTGATAGAGGCATTGACTGTAGGTGGTGCTGAGCAAATGCTGGTTGCCATGGCAAATTACCTGCAGCGTCAGGGTTGGGAATGTCATGTGATCTGCCTTACGCTGGCGGGTGAACTGGCGGAACGTCTCGAACAAACTGTCACACTACATGTGTTAGACAAAAAGTCGGGTGTTGATTTTGCGCTCGCAACACGCTTGCGTTCACTCATCAGCAAGATTGATCCATTAGCCGTTAACAGTCACTTGTGGACTGCAAACCTGTGGACCCGTATAGCATTGCTTGCCAGCGGTCAGCGTATTGTTATAACGGAGCATAGTCGCGATACTTGGAAACCGCTTCATTACCGCGTGATCGACCGGATACTTGCTTTCGTCACCCATAAATTGGTGGCTGTCTCAAATGACACAGCTAATTTCTATGTTAAGACAATAAAAGTCCCCGAATCCAAGGTCGTTGTCATTAATAACGGGATCGATACGTCTCGTTACGAAGCGTCTGGAGAAACCGGTGTACGGCATACACTGGTAACCGGTGATCAACTTCTTATCGGCACGGTCGGGCGTATGATAGACGCAAAAAATCATAAGCGATTGGTTGATGCTTTTTCACAGCTTGCGCCTGAGTTTCCAGACACGAAATTAGTTTTCGTCGGTGACGGACCAGAGCGTGACTCACTTAAAAAACATATTCGTGAGAGCGGTCTCGAGTCCCGCATTGAATTAACCGGAACACGACGGGATGTGCCGTCAATACTGCGAGCGTTGGATGTTTTTGTGCTGTCTTCTGATAGAGAAGGCCATCCGATGACCGCACTTGAGGCACAAACAACGGGCACGCCGGTAGTGTTGACCGATGCCGGAGGTTCTGCTGATGCTATTGTTATAGAAGCTAACTGTAAGCAGGCAGCAACGTACGGCACTGTTGCGATGAGCGATCACAATCTGCCACTGGCAGCAGGCATTTTGGTTGAAAGGTCACCTGAAGCGCTCGCTGACGCTCTGCGGCTTTTGCTCTCGAATGCAGAATTGCGCCAGTCAATGGGAGAATTAGGTGCACGGCGCGCACCGGAAATGTTTGATGAAAAAGTTATGATTGAGCGTTATCTGAAACTGTTTACCGGCGCATCTTCGTAGTCAGGCTAGAATCTTTCGTAGTTCTACCTGGTCCTACATAGTCCAGGTGCTATCAGTCTTATCGTCTATAAACGTTCTGCTGAGGGGCGCTATGCCTCATCAGCAAACTTTACGATTATGCGCCTGTTTTGACGCCCCTTTTTCTCTACCTTGGCTACAACAACTTCTCCGATCTCTGCGGTCGAGGCTACATGTGTTCCTCCACAGGGTTGCAGGTCAATGCCTTCGAAATTCACAAGACGAATTTTACCGCTGGTTCGTGGCGGTTTAGCGGAGAGCGTCCTTACAAGATCCGGTTGGGCATCCAGATCCTCGTTGGTTATCCATTGCACTGACATTGTGTGGTCAGCACCGATCAAGGCATTCAGTGCTTGAGTCAGCTTTACTTTGTCGACAGGCTCTGACAGGTCAAAGTCCAGTCGGGCACGGCCATCCTGGATAGATCCACCGGTAACGGGTGCATCGATGAGGGCGCACAGCAGATGCATGCAACTATGCATTCGCATATACCGGTATCGTTGTTGCCAATCGATATCGAGCTCGACGACTGCACCTACGGCGATACCTGACGTGTCATCGTCGACAATATGGATATGTTCAGCGCTATCGCGGTCTTTAACTGTGGTGCTTACGTTCAGTCGAACGCCGTCACTGTTGGTAATCGTTCCGGTATCGCCGGGTTGCCCGCCGGCTGTCGCATAAAAAATTGTCTGATCGAGTTGCACGCCGCGTTCGTCGATTTGTGTAACTGTTGCGCTGCAATGTCTGAGATAGCTGTCAGTCTGAAAAAGGGTGTCTGTCATGATCAGATCCCGAGTGCGGTTAGTTTTGGTACCTGTAAATTAAAAAAAGAGATGTAGCTGTCCCGCGCAGTGTGGTGAGACAACCCAGAATCAGGATCATCAGCCAGAGTGAACCGCCACCGCCACCACTATCTGTGATGGGACCTTCACTGAGTACTTCGGTAACCGGGTCGTCATTAGTTGGTTCCGGCGTCTCGGCAATTGTTACGTCAGGTTCGGTAACGTCCGGGGGTGTGTTGTCGGATTCATCGTTGGCGATCAACGGTTCATCGACGATCGGCGCAGCGGTGTCTTCCTGGGGTAGCGGCAGAACGATGGTTACCGGTTCCGGTGTCTCAGGTTCCATTACCACGTCCATGATATCCGGCATGCTAACTTCGGGTGCTGGATTGTCCGGCTCTTCCGGTTGTGGTTCTGCAACAGGTTCGGGTTCAGGGTCAACCGCAGTTAAAGGTTCAGTTATAGGTTCGGGCTCAGGGTCAGCAATCGGCTCGGGCGCAGGGTCAGCAATCGGCTCGGGTGCAGGGTCAGCAATCGGCTCGGGTGCAGGGTCGGCAATCGGCTCGGGTGCAGGGTCGGCTGCCGGTGTGGGCTCAACTGGTGAGGGCGTTACCGGATCTGGCGCTGTCGGAGTAGGTGACGCAGGCGGTTCAGATGCCGGATCGTCGTTCATTGGTTGTTCGGGTTCTTGGGGTTCGGGTGCGACCATCAACGGTGAGACAGTCGGTAATGCACCTCTTGCTTCTATTGTGAAGGATGAATCTGAAAACCCATACACGACTGCTGTGAAAACCGAGCCGTCAACTTCGATTTCGCAAAAATCTTCCGGTACTGTTCGCTGGGAAATACACAGAGGTTGCCCAGTCTCAAGCCCTTCAGTGTCGTAGACAAACAGGTCACTGTCACCGCTTAAGCTGTTTATCATAATCATTGGACTGTCGGAAAATTCGTAAACCTGAATTTGTCCGGTGTATAAAGTTTCAGTAATTGAATCTCCATCATCCAGTAGCAAGGCGGCTGCACGTTCATCAAGTCCGGTGACTGGCTGAAAACGCTGCACATTGACAGCTCCGGCTGTGTTTGTCTCAAGCCAAGCACTGAAGGCACTGACTCTTGTGAAAATGGCCGGTAAACCGGGACGCGCGCAGCCAGCTCCGGAACTGGTGAGTCCGGCAAGTACCGGGATACCATTTCGATGAACGACTAACGGACCACCACTGTCGCCAGCACATGCGTCCAACCCGCCGTCGCGCAGGCCACCGGCACACATTCTGTGTTCAATTGCGAGTGATTGCTGAAACGCGGGAAAACAGCGCAGGTGCGAAGTAACGGGGAGTTCAACCTGCCGCAGGAGATCACTGTCGGATCCGCTCTCGCTAGTCTGTCCCCAGCCGGCAGCGATGGCGACATCGCCCGTGCCCGGGAAGCGATCAACTCCTCCTATACGGGCTGGAATTACGATAGGCGGTACCGTAACAGCGGTGTCCAGTTCCAGTAGCGCTATATCGTTCTGGAAACCTTCGAGCTCAAAATCCGGATGTATTGTGCTGGTGACAATGTCTACTCGCTCGGCAGCGGGGTCAGTGCGATCGTTGGTTCCAACGACGACAAAAAGGCTGCTGGCAGGCCACGGCCGTTCATTGATACTGTTGACGGCACAATGACCAGCCGTAATCACGTGTCGGGGACTGATAACAACTGCGCCGCACCAGAACGTGCTGCGCGCAGGATTAATTCGCCTGAACAATGCAGCTGTGTATCGCAGATCGCCCGGTAATGTGGCAGTCCCTCCAACAATGCTGTCGAATTGCTCGATCAGCGACAGGTCTATCGCGTTGTCCTCAATTGCCAATTCTTCAAAGGACAGTTCGGAACCGTTGACCACAGATAGTGGGCTGGCGACTATCATCGCGAGGCTAGCAAAAATAGGGAATACAAAACGCCACACACAGCATATAAGGGCGCGGGTGCGCAGCCGGTGCTGTGAGGCTTCTGTGGTGACAGAGAATCTCATGCGGATTCAAACAGGCCAACACTGCCAGAACTTGATGATAAAACCGCTATTAACTGCATGACGTTTATTTGCGCGCTGCTCTGCCTGGATACTGCTGGGTAACGATGCAACTTTCAGACTCGTGCATTTAATTCGGGTCCAATATTGTGTCTTGTTTGACGTAATTCTGACGCGTGACAGCGTGTCTTTTAGCGACACACTGTCATCGGTCTTATGTACCGATCTTGTGTAAATATCTGGTGTACAGATCAACTCGGCTGTCATCGAGAAGGGGCAGAATCGATTCGCCACCGGGGCACTGCCGATTCACAATCGATTTGATGGCATATCATTCCTTTGACGCTACGCCTTGAGTAGTTAGCCGCGGGGTAGATCCCTAAACTAAACACCGAAAGCCCACCATGCATTTTAGCTCAATGGCGTTCAAATTAGGTTGACTATGTACCTTTTGAAAGCTTTACCTGTGATGTATGTGCAGCCTTACCTGTTTGTAATCTAATTCGCGTTGTTGCCGCGTTGATCAAACGGATTTTGTGCACTTGAAAAGTGATACGAGTCTCATCAGTCGGGTGTTTTATGAATCAGGATTTTGTGCTCCGGTTTTCACTTCAGCGTTTTTTGTGAGGCACATCAATTGATAGCATTGACTGGATTTTTAGCTGTGAGAATCACTGTGTGTCAGATTCGCCGCTTTCACTTCCAGTGTCTGTTGGGACTTTTTTTACATCTTGGGTGGAAGGGAATTTTTGACCTGCAGCGGTCAGTAGTGGGTTGTCCACAATGATTTCAAATGATTCGCATTCGTCCGGTAACCGCCAGTTAAGCGAAATTTCTGCCGGGAAAGGAACGCGTCTGCAGAAATCCGGTTGAATTCTTTCGATGTTGATGTGGCACTGGTTATCAGCTATTACATGCTGAATTGCAAAATGATCGGGTCGTGTACAGCCGTTGCTGATAGCTGTAAATGTCAGAGTCTGACCGTCAAAGGTCACACCGCTTACCGGTTCATGTCGATTCTCATCTGATGCACTGTCTTTCGCCATAATGTCTTTGCTGCTTGTGGTGCTGTTGGTTTTACTTTGACTATTGACTGATTGTTTTGAAATTTTGTTATTCGGTTTATATACGATTTTTTCGATGTTCGTGTTAGTGCCTGCTGCTACATTGGCGGCATCTGTTATGTTTCTCGCTTCGTTTGAATAGGCAGGTAGAATCGACGTGATCAGAAAAAGCGCATGGATTGATACCCGGTACAGTACACCTGTGGTGATCACTGAACCTTCCGGTGGACAATATTTTGTTATAGAAAAAAACATATCTTTAAACGGACGAACCTGATTTGGCAAACTATCGGATCATCGACGTTATTGCTGAATAGCTGAATAATTCTGCCAGGCGACGCTCATACAAGTAGTCACCGCATGAAGTAGTACTGATTCGAAAGCTTACGCGAACACAGATGCGCTAACCCATGCGTTAACCCATACGCTAACAAATACGAAACAAGTCCGGTATATGATATATCGTCCAGCTTAATTTGAGTTGATCGGTATTATTGCAAGTAGTCCAGATTGTCGGTGTTGTGAGCGGGTAATTGCTGTTAGCCGTAGTCAGTCGAAAGGGTGAAAAGCAGGGTATAAAGCAGGGTATAAAGGAGGGTAAAAAGGAACTGCATTATCGCTGTAAAGCCCGTCGATATTTTTAGTGAAAATTGCGTGAATGAGTTGATAGTTCTCCGAGCATCCAGCTCAAATCTTCAACTTTTCGTGCGATCAGGTGTACCACCTCTCCGGCACGTTGTGTTTCGCCATATACAGCTACCATACTGGCGCCCAGAATTTCACGCCGATAGGCTTCAACGATAGTGTTCCAGCAAACCACGTTGACGTGACCGGTTTCATCTTCAAGTGTCATAAATACTATACCTGTTGCCGTACCGGGTCGTTGTCTGACCTTGATGATGCCGGCGAGCCGGACATGTCTGCCGTTGGGTATATTTCGCCATTGTGATGAGCTGATGATACGTCTGTCTGTCAGCTTTTGACGCAGCAGCGCTAGCGGGTGACGTCCGAGTGTCAAGCCGGTACTGATGTAGTCGGCAACAATATCCTCACCTTCAGTCGGTAACGGCAATTGCAGATTTTTTTCTTTTGCAGATGCGTTTTTAAGGATGCCAGGCAATTGCTCGACACCTAGCAGATCCCATTGTGTCTGATGACGGTTGCCACTGATCGAGGACAGAGCGCCAGCTATTGCCAGCGCTTGCTGATCTCCCTGATGAATGCCGGTGCGGTGTACAAGATCCTGTGCACTGGTGTAATCACCGTGCCTGCGTTGATCCAGTATTTGTTCGGCACCTGAGCGTGACAGTTTTTTTATCTGTCTAAAGCCTAATCGTACAGCTGCGTCAGAGGACATAGTGTCTGTTTCTTCTGTCCGGCCGTGTTTGTTTTCCGATGTATCAGGGATACCAACCAGCTTGTGATCCCAGTCGCTGGTATTAATATCAACCGGCAGTACCACTACGCCGTGACGTCGTGCATCCTGTGTCAGATCTGACGGGTCATAAAAACCCAGTGGCTGGCTATTGAGCATTGCGCACAGGAAGGCTGCCGGTTCGTGACACTTGAGCCAGCATGATACATACACAAGCAATGCAAAGCTTGCCGCATGAGATTCCGGAAAACCGTATTCGCCAAAACCTTCAACCTGGCGGAAGACAGCTTCGGCAAATGTTTTGTCATAGCCTTTTTTCAGCATGCCGCCAATCATCGCATCACGAAAGCGGCTGACAGAACCAACTCTGCGCCAGGCTGCCATTGAGCGACGTAACTGATCAGCTTCACCGGCACTGAACCCCGCTGCAACCATGGCGATTTCCATGACTTGCTCCTGAAAAACAGGCACGCCGAGAGTGCGCTCGAGAACCTTTTTCAGCTCAAGATTGGGGTAGGTTACAGGCTCCATGCCCTGACGCCTCTTCAGGTAGGGGTTGACCATACCACCCTGAATGGGACCAGGTCGCACGATGGCAACCTCTATAACAAGATCATAATAGTTACGCGGTCGCATGCGCGGCAGCATGGACATTTGCGCGCGCGACTCTATCTGGAATACGCCCATCGTGTCAGCACGGCATATCATGTCATATGTGGGTGAATCGTTTGCCGGAATACTGGACATCGTATGCCGGATACCTTTGAAGTCTGCAATCAGGTCGAAGCATTTACGAATAGCTGTCAACATGCCTAGTGCGAGCACATCAACTTTAAGCAGACCGAGTTCTTCGAGATCATCCTTGTCCCATTGAATGACAGTTCTGTCCGGCATGCTGGCGTTTTCGACGGGTACCAGGGTGGCGAGTGATTCGTCCGTAATAACAAAGCCACCTACATGTTGGGATAAATGGCGCGGAAACCCGAGAATCTGCTCGAGTAACCAGACAAAACGCTGGAACAATTTGCTATCAGCATCAAACCCCATTTCTTCGAGACGTTCGCCGACGATTTGCGGGCCGTCCCACCACGCCATGGATTTCGATAGCGTGTTGATCTGCTCCTGCTCAAGGCCGAGCACTTTGCCTATATCACGCACAGCGCTGCGCTTGCGGTAAGACACAACCGTAGCGGCTAATGCTGCGCGATGACGACCGTATTTATCATAGATGTATTGAATAACCTCTTCGCGTCGTTCGTGTTCGAAATCGACATCAATGTCTGGAGGTTCATTGCGCTCTTTTGAAATGAATCGTTCAAATAACAAGTTAGTCCGGGTCGGGTCGACCTCAGTGATGCCCAGTGCAAAACACACTGCTGAATTTGCTGCTGAACCGCGCCCCTGGCAGAGTATGCTGCGACTGCGTGCAAAACGAACAATATCGTAGACTGTCAGGAAGTACTGCTCATACTGCATTTCGCTTATCAGTATGAGTTCGTGTTCGATCTGCTCTGAGAGCTGCTCGTCAATACCGTCAGGCCAGCGCCGGGCAATGCCTTTGGCAGTCAATTGCCGTAACCACGACTGTGGTGTCATGCCATCGGGTACAACTTCGCGCGGATACTGGTAATGCAACTCGTCCAGACGAAACGTGCAGCCATTGGCGATGCGCAAAGATTCAACACGTAGTGATTCCGGATACAAAGCCTGTAATGCAGAGGCACTGCGTAAATGATGCTCACCATTAGCGAAAAGTCGTGTGCCGGCGTCATCGAGCGTGCAGCCATGGCGTATACAGGTGACAACATCCTGTAATGCACGGCGCTGGCGCGAGTGCATATGTACGTCTCCACAGGCAAGCATCGGAATAGCATCGCGTTCATCGGTCGCTGCAGTGACATCCTGCAGCCAGCGCGTGTGTTGTTGATCGTACTGACCGTAATGCAGTTCCATCGCGACATGCGCTGAGGTGGCACCGGTTTTTTCAGATAGTCCGGCAAACCAATCGAACCATTCAGATAGTGCTGCACGTGATGTTGCCGAGACTGGAAAAACAGGTGGGCTTAACAGCAGGCAGCAGTCGTGGAAGTCAGCGGTCTCAATCGCATCGCGCGAGATGTCATAGCTGCCTTTCTCTGCAGCGCATCGTGCCTGGCTGATCAGTTGGCAAAGATTGCGGTAACCGTTAAAACGCTGTACCAGTGCAATCAGTCTGAAACCATCGTCAAGACAAAATTCACTGCCGACAATTAGCCGGAAAGGGAAGGGTGTTGTGTGTGTGTTATGCCAGGCTTTTTCCAGTTCCAGCGTGCGTGCCCAAGCTCGCACCACTCCAGCGAGTGAGCATTCATCTGTTATTGCCAGTGCTGAATAGCCACGCTCAACAGCCGTCTCGACCAGCTCTTCGGGACGCGAGGCGCCGCGCAGGAAACTGAAGTTGGACACGCAATGTAATTCTGCATAAAAAGGTCTGGAATCAGCGGCCATCGATAGATAGCGGTCCATGCCGGGTTCTGTGCAATGTTTTGTCAGGGGATTAGTTTGAGTATGAAATACTGATTAAATATACAGCATATTATGAAGACAGTAAATATATACAGTAATTACTGACATATAAAAACTCATCAATACAACACAGGAGGAATGGAAAGATCACCCATAAAAAAAGCCCGGCCATCATTCGATGACCGGGCTTTACTTACTTACTAGCTGAATAATATTTAGCTGAGTACTATTCAGTTAAAAATCAGCCTGTTTTTTGATAAACCACATCGATAGGCCAGCAGAAATCAACCGCGGACTACGTCGACTTGCAGAAACTCTGAACCGCCGGGGAACTGGAAGTTCGGGTTTTCAAGTACTTCATCCTGTCCGGGATGCAGTGTGATGGAGCCGCCTTCATCATCTGTGATGTTCTCGCTAGCCGGCAATGGATTGGCATCAGTAGCGGTAAGATTAGTGCATGGCTGTACCCAGTAGTTAAGCGTCGTAACGTTTGTTTCGCTACCGGCGTCATAAATCGGTGTAGTAAATGATTCAGTAGCCAGCGGGCGCGAGTCCGTACCGGTAAAACCATCATTGGTACAAACAACCATGGTGACGATGGTCAGTAACTGGTTGTCGTCAGCAACATCTAATGTAATTGTCGCTGATGCTCCCGGTGTAAGTGGTCCAGGGTTCGCAGGATCTGCAAAACCAACGCCTACTGCGCTTACTGTGCCGTTTGGTATTTGACCTTGCGCCACATCACGAAGCGGCATCCATACACCGTCTTCTGCAATCATGCGTACTTCTCCCGAAGCCGGCTGACCCACTTCCAGGAAGTCAATTTCCGAATTGTGCAGGATAGCAACCGGCGGAGTCATGGGCTGAGCAGCCGATGTATTTGTGAATGTGATTGATACTGTGCCAGGGGCTGGTGGTGCACCAGCGTCTGCATCTGCATCTGCGTCTGCATCAGCATCTGCGTCTGCATCTGCATCTGCGTCTGCATCTGCATCTGCGTCTGCATCAACTACTTCATCTACTACTACAGCGTCATCGTCGTCACTGGAACAAGCTGATAGCCCGAGACTCAGCGCGATGGCGCATACAATTAGTGCTGTTTTCTTAGTGCGATATTTCATAAGTTTGCTCAGTTTCCTGTGTTTGTCGGTTTGATTAGGAAAAGTATTGCTACATGAGGTTTCCGTAAAGCGATTGTAGCCTACTTCAATTTTTTGTGGCGTTGATGATTAAAACGTACGCAAAATCTTTACATTCGAAGATATTGCATAATATTCTGGTACCACTTTTTTAAAAAGTCCAGAGTATGTACTGGTTGGAGTAAGTACTGACTACGCTGATGCTGCTCACCGTCCGGCTGTAACTTTGAATCGCTGACGGAGTGTCAGCGTTAAGTCGGTAGACATAATATGTAACTACACTCATTGTGATCTTGTTCGGCGTAATTAGTTCCTTCAGATTCAAATTTTTTTTCGCATCTGCAGATCAGACTGAGTAAATGGATCCAGTAACAACAGAACCGGTTTGAGCGAAGATTCAGCGTTGAGCAAAGCCCCAGCGTAACGGCGGTTTTAGCTTGTTGCGTCATTAATCAATTGGCGATAGAGCATTTGTAACTGACGGGTTATGTCTCCGGCTCCAGGGGATGATTCGCCACCGGTTTGACCGATGGTTTTGCCATCAATACTGGCCACCGGTGTTTGAGCGCCGAATGTGCCGGTCAAAAACGCCTCATCTGCACTGTAGGATTCATATAGGGAAAAGTTTTTTTCAAAGACTGGAATGCTGTTGTCGCGGCACAGATCGATAATTTTCTGTCGTGTCACACCGTTCATGCAGTAGTCCCCCGTGCTTGTCCACACCTCACCTTTACGCACAATAAAAAAGTTACAGGCATTGGTCGTGTTGACAAAGCCGTAGGGGTCGAGCATCAGTGCCTCGTCGGCACCGGCAGCTTCTGCCTGCAGGCAGGCAATGACACAGTTGAGTTTTGAATGAGAGTTGAGCTTTGCGTCCTGTGAATGCGGGAGCCCGCGTACCTGAGGGACGCTGGCCAGACGAATTCCTTTCTGCTGCAGCGCATCGACGGGCTTTGAGTGCTCCATGATGATAACGATCGTTGGACCTGTTTTTGACAAAGAGGGGTGTTGAAACGGCTTGGATTTGACTCCCCTTGTTACCATTAACCTGCAATGAACATCGCTGATCATACCGTTGGTACTTGCTGTTGTTTCAAGCGCATCATGTATTTCTTCACGCGACATGCCGATATCGAGCGATACAGCCTTACAGCTGTTGAACAGGCGATCCATGTGTTCATCGAAAAATGCCCACTTACCGTTGTAGAGACGCATACCCTCCCACATCCCGTCACCAAGCAGAAAGCCTGAATCGTAGACAGAGACAGTGGCCTGATCTCTGGGGACGAGCTCACCATTGATGTTAATCAGGATATGTTGATTGCGAGGATCATCATCGGCGTCGTGCGTCGTTTGTTTTTCTGTGCTGTCGTTTGTGATCACTGTGTTTCTACACACGGCCTAAAGGTATGCCTATTATAAAGAAGCGCACCCACCCAGCGGGTAGAATCGTTGGATAATACCGATAATCCTGCGACTTACCGGAGATAACTCTATGCAACTCGTACTGCCTGTCCAGGCATTGATTCTCGACATTGGTAATGTCATTTGCGAATGGAGCCCGGTAAAACTTGGCTATCGTGCGCACCCGGGCTCGGGTCAACCGGATGCGTCTGTGGTGACTGAGGTGGTAGAGGCGACTATCAGGCAGAGCGACTGGCTGGATCTTGATCGTGGCGTTTTAACACCGGAAGTCGCGATTAAAAGGGCACAACAACGCTGGCCGAAAGACAACGATTGGATTGAATCCATCTACAGGAAAATGCCGGAGAGTCTTGTACCGCTGCCGGATACTGTCGCTGCGATGCAAGAAGCACGTGACGCCGGACTGCCTTTGTATATCCTGTCAAACATGCCGTCTCATGCTGGCCAGTACCTGTTTAAGAACCACGCGTGTTTTTCATGGGTGGAGCATGCGGTGCTTTCCTGCGACTGCAAAATGCTGAAACCGGATCTGGCCATTTATCACCATCTGATCAAAACCTGCGCTCTTGTGCCGCAACACTGTGTGTTTCTGGATGACATGCCCGAAAACGTCAACGCTGCACAGCAGTGCCAGCTACAGGCTTTTCAAGCAAAAGACACTGCGACCGTGGGTGCAATGATCAGGGATATCGTAGCTGCTTTCGTTCAGCAGAACTGAATCTGTCAGAACAAAAAGTGAGAAAAAATCAGTAGGAAAGGTCTCGACACCGGTGATTACTCACCGGTGTCGAGCAGAAAGTAACAAAGAAACTAAAAAATAGCCTTTCTGTTTAGCTTGAGTTTGCTACGGGTTTAGCTGTGCCTGGCATGCGCCTTGGTCGTTATTAAACGCGGCGAGTGTCAGGTTGTTGTTACATATGTAAGCAGGGCGTTGATACGCTCTGATGTAGTCAATTTCCATTTGCAGCGGGAAATTACCCGTAGGTGTGGGTGCCCACTCACTACCAGTTACCAGATAGGCAACGATATTCATCTGTTGACGTCCGATCTGCGGTCCACTGATGCGCCGGATTTCCTGACCGTCTATGTACCAGATCGACAGACCAGGCTCCCACAGAACACTGTAGGTATGGAAGTCATCAGAGAACAGAGCACCCGTCGGATTCTCATAGTTCATCGTTGGCGAGGACTTAGTCAACCCCGTCACAGGATCACTGTAATGATAAGTCTGGAATGCATCTTCATCGCCAAACGGGTTGTCACCAAGATATTCGAGGATATCGATTTCAGGCGAATGGAATCCATTGCCCGTGCCGCCGAATCGGTGGAAAAGATAAAATGACGACAGACCACCGGTGTTATCGCTGACACGGATTCTGCCTTCTACATAACCATAGGTGAAGCCGAATTTGTCATGCGATGCGATGGCACCTGACAGGAACTGACAACGTGCTGGAGTCTGTTCTTCGAAGCATGCATCCGGAAAGAATTCGGAATCGCCCGGGCGAGTCGGAATGCCTTCAATGACCAGACTGTCTCCAGTTAAACGGAACGGGTCATAATCGATTTGATTATCCGGGTCACTTGAGTTGACAAATATCTGTTGTTCTCCGTTGATGATGACTTCATCAGTCCAGACCAGTTCAGTGTTCCATTTGGTGAGATCAAGTTCAGGTTCGTTAAACTCATCAGCGAAAACCTGAACAAACTGATCAAGGAAATTTTCTGTTCGCGAGAAGTTTGTAGCGAACGGAAAGATGTCATCACCATCAAGGAAAATGTCAGAGTACAAAGCGACAGGTGAACCACCATCGTTGCTATACAGTCTTGCTGTCAGCGAATTACTGGGCTCGGATTCATTGCCATCGTTATCCACGGCAGTCACTGTCCAGACATACTCCACGCCAGGCTGAGGCGCATTGTCTACGCAACGGTGCAGCGGATCATTTGGCCCGCCGAAGCGCGTAAAGTTGCAGTCAATAAACGATGTGGTTTCCCAGAACTTGCTGATTTCATTGCGGCTGCCGCTTTGAGGGTGAGTCTGGTCACCGCGAACCGTGTAGAGCTGCTCACCATCGCGATAGATGCGATACTCAACAACTTCTCCGTCATCAGCTGACGGTGTCCAGTCAATTTCGATCCAGTCATTACTGAGCAGATTAAGCCGCAGTCGTCCAGGCGGTGTCGGTATAGCGCCTTGTGGTTGCGGTACGCTCCTTTCAATGTCAGCACCAAACGGGTCGTCGAAATCAAAGTCCACGCTGGCTATAGGGCCATGCGTTGCCGGTATGATGGTTGATCCTGTTATCCCGGTGGGAAGCTCTATGGCCGGTGGTGTCGTTGGTGCATTACCGCCGTCGTCGGCATCAGTATCTGTCGTGCCATCATCCGTGGGCGCGGGTGCAGCTTCAGGAGCTGGCGCCGGATCGGGTGTGACCACAACTTCCGGTGCTGGCGCAGGAGCTGGATCGGGTGTGACCACAACTTCCGGTGCTGGTGCCGGAGCGGGATCGGGTGTGACCACAACTTCCGGTGCTGGTGCCGGAGCCGGATCGGGCGTGACCACAACTTCCGGTGGAGGCTCAGGTGTCACTACAACCTGCGGAGGCGCAGTGGGTGTCGATGTTGGCGTTACGACAGGCGGAGGCGTTACTGCAGGCGGAGGCGTTACCGGAGCGTCGTCTGCCGGAGATCCCGTTGCACCATCATCAGTAACAGGTGCTGAAGGGGCAGGTGTGACCACGCCACCACCAGCATCTGCCGTTGGATTGACATCATCCAGCGGTGAGAGCACTTCTTCTGATGGGTTTGAGTCGCTGCCACAGGCTACTAAAGCCAGTGACGATGCGCCGAAAATTAAGGTTCTTGCGAAATGTTTAGACGTCATAGTTTCAAGTACAACCGTTGGATATTGGCAGGGCTGTGTATATTTGGGGAATTTTGGCCTTTTTGCGCTAGGCTGACAACACTGCCCGTTGGAATTCCGTGTGACAGGTTGTCAAAATTCAGGTGTAATTCATCATATCAGCCACTTTACCGCTGTACCAGCGGCAGAGTGAGGGTTTATTGCCTGATGTACACATTAATCAATTATGCGTGTTGAAGCGGGAACGGTGTCCCATAAATACGTCATTCAATCAATGACATCTGATTTTTGCGTAGGAAATAAAGTTCGGTAAAGACGGCTAGCCGGGTGCTTGCAGTGTTGACCCCGGCGTTTGTGAGTTCTGGAGCTTTTCCTGAGGCACGTGTAAATCGTCAACAAACGTGAAACGGTAGCTGCTGCTGGTTCGAACCTGTCCCAGCGGGAGTCAGCCTTTGGCTCTTTCTGTACTACCTTCAGACTGTTATTGTTTGTAAGTTGCAGGTTGGACTTTGGCCCCGTAACAAAGACCAGCGCTCTATTCAATTATGCGTTTCGTGCACGATCCTTTTTCTGTCTATCGACGTAAACTTCAGGGGCTCTGTAGCGGGTCTTGTCCCTGCTCAAACCAGGGTTATTGGCAACAAAAGCGGTAATTTAAAAGCGGCTAAAATTACATTTTCGGAGAATTTTAAAACTATGGCTGAACGCGTAACGATCGGCAATTTGTCAATCGATCAACAATTGCACGATATGGTGAGGGATGAGGTTTTACCGGGCACCGGTGTAGACAACGATAGCTTTTGGTCATCGCTGGGAGAACTTGTTGAAACATTTGGGCCACGCAACAAGGCGACACTCGAACAGCGCGACAAGCTGCAGCAAAGTTTGGATGATTGGCACAACGCCAATGCCGGCGCTACTTACGATCGTGATGCTTATTTAAGCCATCTGAAGTCGATTGGTTATCTGGTCGATGAGGGCGCGGATTTCAAAATAAACGTCAGTCGTGTTGATGATGAATTGGCACGGGTTGCAGGCCCCCAGCTTGTTGTACCTGTCAACAATGCTCGCTACGCGATCAATGCGGCAAATGCACGGTGGGGTAGTCTCTATGATGCGCTTTACGGCACAGATGCCATCGATGAAGCGGGCGGCGCAGAGCGCAGCGGTGGGTACAACCCGGCACGAGGTGCACGTGTAATTGCATGGGCGGCAAACTTCCTGGACAGTGCAGCACCACTGGTGTCAGGTAGCCATGCTGATGTCACACGCTACGCCGTGAGTGATGGGCAGTTGCAGGTCGAACTGGCTAATGGCAGTCAGGTGGGGCTGCAGGATGCCGGTAAATTCAAAGGATATAACGGATCGGAAAGTGCGCCGGAAGCAGTTCTTTTGTGCAATAACGGTCTGCACATTGAAATACAAGTCGATGCCGAACACCTGATAGGCAAGGACAGTGCAGCAGGTGTTAAGGACGTGCTGCTGGAATCTGCGTTAACCACAATTCAGGATTGCGAAGATTCAGTCGCAGCAGTAGATGCTGAAGACAAGGTGCTGGTGTATCGCAACTGGCTTGGTCTGATGACAGGCGATTTACAGGCTGAATTCAAAAAGGATGGAAAAACTCTTGCTCGTAGATTAAATCCTGACCGCGAATACGTTGCAGCAGCAGGCGGATCTTTAGTGTTGCCGGGGCGCAGTGTGATGCTGGTCAGAAACGTCGGCGCGCACATGTATACAGACGCAGTTCTGGACAGTAACGGTAATGAGATTCCAGAGACATATCTCGATGCAATGGTTACCAGTGCTTGTGCCATTCATGATATTAAAAAGGCGTCGAATAAAAATTCACGCGAAGGCAGTGTGTATATCGTCAAACCGAAACAACATGGACCGGAGGAAGTAGCACTATCCGTTGAGATGTTCGGTTTTGTCGAAAAAGCGTTGGGTTTGGATGCGGATACATTGAAAATCGGTATCATGGATGAAGAGCGCAGAACCACGGTTAATCTGAAGGAATGTATTCGTGCCGCATCAACGCGATGCATATTCATTAATACCGGTTTCCTTGATCGCACCGGTGATGAAATTCACACTGCAATGGAAGCCGGCGCGATGGTGCCCAAAGGCGAAATGAAAGCGCTGCCGTGGTTGCTTGCCTATGAGGACTGGAATGTAGACGTCGGTCTTGGCTGTGGCTTGAGTGGATCTGCGCAGGTCGGTAAGGGCATGTGGGCAATGCCGGATATGATGGCTGAAATGCTTGAGCAGAAAATTGGCCATCCTAATGCCGGTGCAAATACCGCCTGGGTACCGTCGCCAACCGGTGCAACATTACATGCAACGCACTATCATCAGGTCGATGTTTTTGCCCGACAGCAAGAGCTTGGCAGTCGTCAACGTGCTTCGCTGGATGACATACTTACCATCCCATTGTCAGAACAGGGACGGAACTACAACGCGGACGACATGCAGCGTGAAATGGACAACAATTGTCAGGGCATCCTGGGTTATGTCGTGCGCTGGGTTAATCAGGGAGTCGGTTGCTCGAAAGTGCCGGACATTAATAATGTCGGTCTGATGGAAGACCGGGCGACACTGCGAATTTCAAGTCAGTTTCTCGCCAATTGGCTGCGCCACGGATTAATCACCGAGGAGCAGGTTGTCGACACGATGCAACGTATGGCACTGGTCGTCGATGGGCAGAACAGTGGTGACCCTGGATATACCAACATGGCGCCGGATTTTGATGCCAGTGTGGCTTTCCAGGCTGCACTTGATCTTGTCCTGAAAGGCAGGGAGCAAGCGAACGGTTATACCGAGTTTGTGCTGACAGAACGCCGACGAGAGGCCAAAAGCAAGGGGCTCGGCCTCTAACCGGCTGGAACTTGAGCGGCGTTCGCAGCGATCGATATCGACATGCGGCGCCCTCATCATCCGAACCGCTGTCCGGGTTCACGCTCCAGAAGCCATCTTCGCAGAAGATATCAGCTGCTAGCCATTGCTATCACCATCGGCTGGCTGGCAGTCTGTTCAACAGCTGCAACAGCAACTGAAATCACTGCAGCGACTGCACCAACGACAAACACGCAGCCTTCCGGTGTCTTTAGAAAGGCGCTGACTCTTGTACGGGCACATCGACTGGATGCGCTGCATGATTGGCTCTCGATCCATCCACAACTTCTTGCTAACCCGCGCGACGCCGGTCGTCTACTGCACACAGCTATTCGCATCGCTGACGTGCCGATTGCGCGGTATTTGCTGACATCCGGTGTCGATCCGGATGTAAAGCAGTCACTCGATCAATCGACGCCGTTGCACAATGCGTCAATACTTAAAATCCCGTCACTTGTTGAATTGCTTGTTAAACATCAGGCCAATGTGAATGCCACAGATCGCAACGGCCGTAGTCCGATTTTTCGAGCACTTGAATTACAGCGGATGGATATTGCCGACATTCTGCACAAAGCCGGTGCCGATCTGAATCATGTTGATACGCTGCACGGTTGGACGCCACTGAATCTTACTGTCTACGAGGAAAAACTGTCAGCGACGAAATGGCTGATTGACCATGGTGCACGCGTCGATGCGGTTGACTATCATGGCATGGGGCTGTTGGAGCTGGCAGTTCAGTATACGCAGAAGCGCACTCGGGCTGCTGTTCATATCATTCATTTACTGCGCGAGGCAGGACTCACTGATATTGCACCAGCCTATCGTTACTTGTTTGAGCTTAGGCGTAACGCTGTGCCACGGGATATTCTTGTCGAGGTTGATTTTTTGATGCTGCAGCAGGCGGTTTCAGGGCAAGCCTACCAACCGCTGGTTCAGCTGCACTAAACCCAAACTGGGTGCATAGACTGTTGCACCTTGTTGGTGACGGTGGCGGGAGGCCTGAGCAGTCTGCCTTTGTTGACCTCAGACAGGGTCGGTCTTTGTGGCTGCCCGAGTAGAAACCCGCCTTATTGTGGCAAATCAATGTATTAACAAAATATTTGCAACAGTCAATGCAGTCACTTGCGATCCGGGCGGGTGGGGATAGCGTACTAACAATTAATAAGTTGTATTGACAACTTTACAAAAATAGTTAACATAAGCCTTTAATCGGATTTGTCCGACAAATACACCTCGAATTCTCTGCGACTACCGCTAAACGGATATCTCACGCGATAACTGCCCCAACGCATGCTCAATCCCCGCTCACCAATTCCGCTGTATCGACAGCTAGCTAAACGCATTGAAGGCGAGATCGAGCAGGGCGTGTATCCGGTGGATGGACGTATTCCCTCTGAACATTCGCTGGCAAGCCGGTATGCAATCGGACGTCCGACTGTGCGACAGGCTACCGATTTGCTCGTCCAACAGGGGCGTGTTGAGCGGCGGCGGGGTTCCGGCACATTCGTGTTAGCGCCGCGCCAGAGCATAGATTTGTTTTCGTTGGCTGGAACAACCGACGCACTCGCTGGCAGTGATATAGATGCATCATTGATTATCGCGATTAAACCGGAACTAGTAGAGCTGGAAGAAAGCGAACGTTTGGTAATTGCGGGCACCGATGCATTGTCGCAACAAGTGATACGTGTAGTCCGTCATGCGCAGGCAGACGAAAGTGTGCTGTTGACTGAGACGTTTCTGTTTGATGCTTCGGTATTTGCTGATTTATTAACGATGGGTCTCGAAGGCGTATCGCTCTCTACATTGGTTAGGGAGCACTTTTATCTGGAGCCTGTGGTTGCAAAACAGACATTTTCTGCACTTGCTGCAAATGAAAGTGATGCAAATTTATTCGGCGTAGTTGGCGGTACACCTTTATTGCGAGTTTTGCGCGCTTTGCAGTTCGCCGATGACATCCCGCCTATCCAGGTCGAAATAAAGGGTCTCACAAATAGTTTTGAGTTTTCGCAAACGTTGTACCCGACAATCGCGTCTGCTCAACAATAAACGAATAATCTGCCAATGGATTTGATCAAAGGACAACTTAAATGAGAAATAGCGGTTACTACAGCCAGTTCGGGGGCGCGTTTATCCCTGAAATACTGGTATCAACCTTTGACGAGCTCGAGTCGGCGTATCTTGAAGCCCGAGATGATCCGTCTTTCTGGCAGGAGTACGTCGAGCTTATGTCGACCTATTCCTGCAGAGCAACCCCCATAACGCGACTGGATAATCTGTCTGACGAATTAGGTGGTGCGAACATTTACGTCAAGCGGGAAGATCTTAATCATACCGGTGCCCACAAGGCCAATAACGTTATGGGCCAGGGGTTGTTAACCCGGCGTATGGGGAAAAAACGTGTAATTGCCGAAACAGGTGCTGGACAGCATGGTGTTGCAACAGCAACCATGGCCGCCAAGTTTGGTTTTGACTGTACGATATACATGGGCGCACACGATGTTGCCCGGCAACGGCCCAATGTATTCTGGATGGAGCAAATGGGTGCAACGGTCGTTGCTGTAAGTGACGGTAGTCAGACACTAAAGGATGCGATCAATGAAGCGTTTCGTGACTGGGTTACCAATATGGACGACACGCACTATGTGCTTGGTACTGCTTGCGGTCCGCACCCGTTTCCGGAAATGGTTAGCTGGTTCCAGTCGATTATCGGTACCGAAGCGCGCGAGCAAATGCTTGAGCGCACCGGAGTTCTACCCAAACGTGTGTATGCCTGCGTTGGTGGTGGTTCAAATGCAATGGGTTTGTTTAGCGGGTTTTTCGATGATGACGCCGTTGAGCTTATCGGTGTAGAGGCGGGTGGTCGTGGCAAAGGCAGTGGCCAGCATGCTGCGCGACTGGCGTACGACGACGCAACGATCGGTGTGGCACAAGGGTACAAGACATTCTTTTTGCAGAATATGGATGGTCAGATGCAGGACACCCATAGTGTGTCTGCCGGTCTCGACTATGTCGGCGTTTCACCGATATTGAGCCATCTGCATGAAACAAAGAGAGTCCGGTTTGAAGCTGCCACAGACGAAGAGGTTGTTGCTGCAATGCAGCGCACTGTTCGTCGGGAAGGGTTGATACCAGCGCTCGAGTCATCACATGCATTTGCGCAGGCTTTCCGCGAAGCGCCCGAGATGTCGAACGAGGACAATATTCTGATAAACATGTCCGGTCGTGCCGATAAAGATATTTTTACCGTCGCGGATGCTGTGCATGATCCGAAATGGCGTGAGTTCATAATCGATAAGGCGGCCGCCTATCGACGGGAGATGAGTAATGGCTGAGTATGCAACCAGGCTTGAGGAATCGATCCGCGCTGCGCGTCAGAAAAAAGATCTGCTTTTGATGACACATATTGTGCTCGGTTATCCGGACTTTGATTCATCAGCCCGTGTGGTCGAGGACATGGTCGAGGCCGGTGTTGATTTAATGGAATTGCAGATCCCGTTCTCGGAACCCATGGCTGATGGTCCGGTGATATTAAAAGCGAATGCAGAGGCACTAAAATCCGGGGCAACTGTTGAGCGAAGTTTTGAAATGGCCGAGTGGTTAACGCAGCGGTTTGATATTCCGTTTCTATTTATGACTTATTACAATATCCTGTTTTGTCAGGGCATTGATAAGTTTGTTAGTCGATGTCAGTCGATAGGTATCCAGGGTTGCATTGTTCCTGATTTACCGCCAGCCGAGGGGCAGGATTATCTTGATGCTATGCGCGCTGCCAGGCTAGCCCCTGTACATATTTTTACCCCGAATTCCACACCACAGCGTATGCAATTCCTGGATCAAAATAGCGAAGGTTTTATTTACAGTGTTGCGCGTAAAGGGGTAACCGGTAAAGAAACCAGTTTCACAGATGACCTGGCTGACTATCTGTCTACCTGTCGCGAAAATACATCATTGCCGCTGGCTGTCGGATTTGGTGTGAAAAGTCGTGAGGATATTGAGTTTTTAACAGGCAAGGCGGATATCGCGGTTATCGGTTCAGAAACCATTCGTGTTCTGGAAACCGAGGGTGTTGAGGGTGTGCGGCCCTTTATTGATGCGCTGGTGGCCTAGCTTTGCACGCAACATGTGCACGTGTTTAACCGTGCGTTTGTCGATGGGCTTGATAGATTGTCAAAAACTTCCATGCTTCTCTACATACTGCTTCTCCTGCATGGTCGATGTGCGTCCTAGTAGCTCATTGCGGTACGGGAAGCGACCGAAGCGGGCGATAACATCACGGTGTGCTATTGCAAAGCGAATATTGGATGCGTTGCCTAACGCGGTGAACAATTCAACTGACCGTTCCTGCTCCACCAGGGACTCTGCGTGCATAAGAGGCATGTAGACAAATTGCCGTTGCTCTGGTGGCAGTGACTTGTCAGTGCCTTCGTCAATCATCGCTTTGCAACGTTTCAGCGCCAGCGGGTCGCACGCCCATGCGCGTTCATTGTCGCGATATATCTGGCGTGAGAACTGATCCAGAACAATTATCGTGGCAACTTTGCCGTTTGTCGTCGCGTTCCAGTCTGACTGTTGTGGTAATTGATCTGCCGCCAGCACAGCGTGTATTGCTCCAAAGCGATCAATGATCTCTCGATCCAGATCAGGGTCTTTGATAAAGTGCTGTTTTGGTTCAAGTTCCTCGAACCAGAAAGTCAGGACTTCAGCCGCCGTGGTTTGTGCCTTTGCTCGTGTTGTCATTGTCAGTATCTTGTCCTTTGGGTTAAGCGGTTTTTGTTTAACTGCGCTTTAGAACAACGTATCGTATTAAAAATAACATTATGAGTGAATCCATTATACGTCCGCGTCGTAGCTTCATTTTTACACCGGGGTTGCGCCCTGATATGTTCCCGAAGGCGTTGGCTTCGGGTGCGGATATTGTGTGTGTCGAGCTTGAAGATGGAATCGCACCGAAGGACAAAGCCGAAGCACGTGAAAAAGCACTGGCTTTGTTTAAACAGCCGCAAGCGGATGATGGCGTGGAACGCATCGTTCGTATAAATTCTATGCGTGAGCAGGCGGGTATTGCTGATGTTGCAGCGATATTAAACACTGATAGTCCGCCACCAGCGTTAATGATGCCAAAAGTTAAGACCCCGGATGAAGTGGTGCAGCTCGATGCGTTACTGACAGAGCGTGGCCACGATACACGGCTACACATCATTATTGAAACCAATGCCGGACTCGAGGCCGCTCACGACATAGCCCATTGTTCTGGTCGCATAGATGCGTTGTTTTTTGGTGGGGTAGATATGGCCGCGGAACTGCGTTGTGTTAACGCCTGGGAACCCTTGTTGTATGCGCGTAGTCGTGTGGTGCATGCTGCAGCGTCGGCCGGGCTCGATGTTATCGATGTGCCCTTTCTTGATCTTGATGACAGTGACGGTATGCGGCAAGAAGCGGAGCTTGCCCTCGCTCTGGGTTTCTCCGGAAAAGGCTCGGTGCATCCCAGGCAAATTCCGGCATTGAATGCCGTGTTTACACCCACAACAGAGCAAGTAAAGCGCGCACGACGTATCATCGTGGAGTTTGAAGCTGCGGACACCGGTCTTGTTGTTATCGACGGTAAGTTGATTGAGAAACCGGTGTTACGTGATATGTATCGGATAGTCGCAGTTGCTGACAGACTGTAGATACACTTGTTTATCTGATCTCGCGCTTCGATGGAACAATTTGGCTGGTTTATCTGTGCAAGTTGAATAGATTGAGCAGGTCTGGCAGGTAGAGCGGGCTACATGGGTTGTCATGGTTTACATGAGTTGTCATGGCTTACATGTGTGACATAAGCCAATCCCGCCAGTGGTTTGATTCAGCAGGGTTATTGGCTAACCCTGCTGACGGACTTGTTGCCGTTGACCGGTTTACGCACCCGTGTCGGCAACAAAACCAGCCGCTTCGATACCCGCCACCGCACAGATTTCATCATTGTCGGATATATCGCCCGTAACACCGACCGCGCCCACTGTGGCACCTGCTTTGTCCTTGATCAGCACACCACCCGGCACAGGTACCAGTGATCCGTCGCAGAGCGCATTAACCGACTGTACAAAAAACGGTTCTTGCTTGGCTCGCTCAAACAACACTCTGGATCCCACACCCATAGTCAACGCACCATAGGCTTTACCGTGTGCGATCTTGGGGCGCAGTAAACTTGTGCCATCCTGGGCCTCGGATGCCTTGATGCTGGCACCTTCAGATAAAACGACGACAGCCATGGGTTTGAAGTTATTGTCTGCCTGAGCAGCCAGCGCGTGTTCAATGATTTTCTTGGCATCTGCCAGTGACAGTGTCATAAGATTATTCTCGAAATTGGTAATTGGAAAGGTTGTTGCGAAATCGCGTCAATCAATAATAGCAAAGTTAAGGAACCTCTGATTTATTGGGCGAGGCAGGCAGGGCAAGGCGAAATTTGGCGAAAAGGCGGAGTGTATATGCGAATACATGAGCATTTTGAGCCGAATTTCAACGCAGCCCTGGCAACGCAGGCGATAAATCAGAGGTTCCTTAATGTTTGTTTCGTCCGATTCTGTCACCTGCCTTGCCATTCGGGTTGGCGTTTGTTTAGAAAAGCATCTATGCCTTCTTTAAAATCCTGACTGGTATAGCACTTGATGATCAGATCATCGTCATCAATTTCAGCCATTTTCTCCCGTATGCGCCGTAATGACTCCTTGCTGGCTTCGATCAATAGTGGCGAATGACTTTGTAGCTGAGCTGCAACTGTTAGAGCATGTTGCAATGGATTCTCAACGATATCGGTGACTATGCCACAGGTAAGTGCCTCATCAGCCTCAATCAATCGCGCAGTTAGCAGAATCTCGCGCGTTTTTGCCTGTCCCATCAGCATGACCAGGCGCGATAGATTCGTGACTGACAGGCAATTGCCCAGTGTGCGAGCCATCGGAAATCCGAACTTCAATTGGGTATCGGCGTAGCGTAAGTCTGATGCAACGGCGATCGCACCGCCGCCGCCAGTACATGCGCCCCGGATCGCTGCAATGGTGGGTATCGGTAGGAGTTCGTATGCACCCAGCACCCGATCCATCTGCCGCTCATAATTCAGTGCATCCTGCTCAGTGGAAAAGTTAAGAAAGCCAGCCATGTCCGTGCCCGCTGCAAAAGCTTTTTCTCCACTTCCTGTGATAACAAGTGCTTTGATAGAGCGATCACCTGCACCAATTCGTTCGCGAATATCGTCTGCGATTGTCTGCAATGCGTCATACATCTCGAAGGTCAACGCATTTCGTCTTTGCGGGCGATTCAGTGTAACCAGTGCAATGTTGTCCTGCACATCAAAAAGTACGTCGTCGCTCATGGTTTTATCGCTATGCGCTGCAAACAAATAGTTGATCGGTTGTCAGGGCGTTTTTTACAACGTCGAATTCAAAACAGAATACAAGATAGCAAGTGTTGGATCAGTTAGCCGCCGGGCTGCGTTGCATAAAATCCAGCGCAGTCTGTACGCCACCCGGATTGAACGGGATATTGGTTGTAGCGAGACCCATTTCAATGCCGGAGAGCGTAGCGGCCAGTGTCAGGTCGTTAAAGTCGCCCAGATGTCCAATGCGGAAAACACGTCCCTGCAAGTCGGACAGACCGTTGCCGAGCGATAGGTCGAAGCGCTCAAGGATGACTTTTCGCAGTTG
The DNA here is from genome assembly GCA_937951345.1 of uncultured Granulosicoccaceae bacterium. Classification (GTDB taxonomy): domain Bacteria; phylum Pseudomonadota; class Gammaproteobacteria; order Granulosicoccales; family Granulosicoccaceae; genus CALFCE01. The sequence continues at coordinate 30,939 of CALFCF010000092.1, read as the reverse complement.
ATCTGCATCGTGTGATTCCGGCAGGCGTACTGCCGTCAGTACCGGCGAGTGCTCTTCGTCAACCTGACACTGGGTTTCCATACCCCAGTGTGTCACAGCCAGCCGGGCGGCTGCCGAATGTCGTTTGTGGCGTGTAAATACTTGCTCGAGCGTTTCTTCTTCAAGCATATTTATCGCAACATCGAGCCCGTACAACAGGTTGGTTGCCGGGGTATAGGGAAAGTAGCCGTTCTTGTTGGCATCGAGCATGTCCTGCCAGTTCCAGTAAGCATGGGCTGTGGTTGTATGCTTTGCCGCTTGCATCGCTTTTTCGCTTACCGCATTGAACGACAGGCCGGGTGGCAGCATCAGTCCTTTTTGTGAGCCGGCAATAGCGACATCGATGCCCCAGTTGTCGAATTGCAGATCAGCTGAGGCTAGTCCTGAAATGGTATCGACCAGTAATAAGGCTGGGTGACCACACTCATCGATTGCCTTTCTGACATCAACTACCTGCGTTGTACAACCGGTGGACGTTTCATTGTGTACGATACAAACCGCTTTGATCTTGTGGTCTTTGTCAGCCTTCAATCTGTCTGCAATAGCGGCAGCGGGTGCGCCGCGTCGCCAATCGGTTTCAAGCAACTCACCATTGATACCAAGGCGGCCGGCAAGCTTACGCCAGATTCTCGCAAAATGACCGGTTTCAACCATTAACGCCGTGTCACCCGGTGACAGTGCATTAACCAATGCTGCTTCCCAGGCACCGGTACCGGAAGATGGGTAGACGATAACCGGGCCGGTGGTTTTAAAAATTCGTTTTAAGCCTTCAAGCACGCGCAGACCGAGCTCGCCAAAATCGGGACCACGATGGTCCATGACGGGCATGTCAATAGCGCGCATGATGCGTTCTGGAACCGGGCTGGGGCCGGGGATCTGCAGATAGTGTCTACCGGATTTTCGCATAGCGTTGTGAGGTGCAAGTGATATCGAAGTCGTCAGAGCGGTTTCTCTTGGACTGGTACAATCATAGTAATCCCACCGGCAACAACGATTCAACAAAAATGGCCCGAAGCCCGGAATTTTCAATACTGGACAGTGAGCTGCAGGGTGATTGCAGTGATAGTGAGGTTATTCGCGGGTTGTATTCCACCGATGCGTCGGTCTACCAGGTCCTGCCGCGTGCTGTAGCCAGACCGGCTTCGGTATCTGATATTGAGCGATTACTCGCGTTCGCGGGTGAGCACGAGCTGGCTGTGCTGCCGCGTGGTGCGGGTACATCGCAAAACGGGCAAACGGTCAATGATGCGCTGGTGATTGACAACAGCAGGTACTTCAACCAACTGCTCGACCTGGATCTGGATAATCAGCGTTGTACCGTAGAACCCGGGATGGTGCTCGATACGCTAAACCGCCAGTTAAAACAGCATGGGTTGTGGTTTCCTGTCGATGTATCGACCGCTTCACGCGCCACAATTGGTGGTATGGCTGGCAACAATTCCTGCGGTCAGCGGTCAATCGTTTACGGCACCATGCGTCATAACGTTGTCAGTATGGATGCATATATAAATCCATCGATCGACAACTCGAAAATCCCGCAAGCGCAGCAATGCTATTTCGGAAAGCACAGGCGTGCCGGGAATTGTACCGACGCCGATCAGCAGGACTGGAAAGCCGATCAACCCTCACGTGAAACCCTATTGCCTCACCCGGACAGCGGTTTTGTCGCATCTGCTGTGTCTATCGCTGAGCAGTACAAAACCGACATCGACGAACGTTTTCCAAAGCTCCTGCGCCGGGTTGGAGGCTATAACCTGGATGCATTGCTGGCTAACGACGAGCAGCGCATCAATCTGTCACATGTGCTGGTGGGTTCCGAAGGCACACTGGGAGTTTCAACAGCAATTGAGCTACAACTTGCTGAATTGCCCGGTCAGCGTGTGGTTGGTGTCTGTCACTTTCCTACGTTCTATCAAGCGATGGATGCCGCTCAACATCTGGTTGAACTGAAACCAACTGCAGTTGAATTGATGGATGCCACATTGATTGAGCTGGCAAATGATATTGCCGCATTCCGGCCGGTGATGCGTGAGTTTGTGCGTGGGGAGCCTGCTGCACTGCTATTGGTTGAGTTCGCAACCGGTCAGAAATCTGAAAACCGTCAATGCTTGAACAGGCTGACGCAATGTATGGGTGACCTCGGTTTTAGCTGGGACGGGTATGGAAAATCCTGGGGTGGCGTTGTTGAGATTGAATCACCCCGCTTACAAGCCGCTGTTGGTGAAGTCCGAAAATCAGGACTCAACATAATGATGTCAATGAAAAGCGAAGGTAAGCCGGTGTCGTTTGTCGAGGATTGCGCTGTTGCGCTACCTGATCTGGCTGAATATACAGCCGGTTTAACGGAGGTATTTAAAAAGCATGGCACTCGCGGCACCTGGTATGCCCATGCTTCTGTTGGCTGTTTGCATGTTCGTCCTGTTCTGAATTTAAAGCTTGAAAAAGACCGCCATGCAATGCGTGAGATTGCCGAGGAGGCGTTCGCGTTGGTACGACAATATAAAGGATCACATTCAGGCGAGCATGGTGACGGTATTTCACGTTCAGAATTTCATCGCGATATGTTCGGTGAACGTCTGGTAGGCGCATTTGAATCACTGAAAAGCCTGTGCGATCCGGCCAACCGGTTCAATCCCGGACGAATTGTCAATCCGCCACGCATGAATGATAAGCAGCTGTTGCGCTATCACGCTGATTACCAAACAGCGAAAACACCCATGCGACTCGATTGGTCAGCATGGCCTGGGGCTAAGCATGGTATGCAGGCAGCGGTTGAAATGTGTAATAACAACGGCGCTTGTCGCAAACTTGCCGGTGGGGCAATGTGTCCGTCTTACCGCGTCACTCGTGATGAACAGCATCTAACCCGAGGGCGTGCCAATGCGTTACGTTTGGCCTTGTCAGGACAGCTTGAGTTGTCGTCTGGTGGACGGCAACTGGGTCCTGCCAGCGAGGATCAAGCGCTTGCCAGTGATGAGTTACATCAGGCAATGAAATACTGTGTTTCATGCAAGGCGTGTCGCCGCGAATGCCCAACAGGGGTTGATATGGCGCGAATGAAAATTGAAGTACTAGCCGCGCAACACAAGTCCGGCAAACACGGATTACACGAATACCTGATTGCAGAATTACCGCGCTATGCGCATCGATTGACACGGGCTGCTGCGGTCTGTGGCCGGATACCCGGCTTAAACCTTTTCAGTTTGTTTAATCGTTTGCAGTCTGTTGCGAAACTCACCGGGCCGGTTTTTGAACGTATCACAGGGTTTTCAAGCAAACGTCAATTGCCTTTGTTAGCTCGCAAACCGTTTGCTGCGTTCGCTGTTGAACAGGGTGGAGCGCAACCGCGATCTGAATCCGACAAACCGGTCGTTTATATGTTTGCAGATACTTTTAACCGGTATTTCGAGCCACATGTGCTGGAATCAGCATTGCGCGTACTGCGGGCAGTGGGGTATCAGGTAACCGTACCTGAAATTCCTGATCAACAACCGCTCTGCTGTGGTCGCACGTATCTATCGTGTGGGCGCACTGATGATGCAAAACAGGAACTAAAGCGAACGCGCGATCATTTTTCGTCACTGCTAGGTAGCGACGAAACCGCAGTCATAATTGGTCTTGAACCCAGTTGTCTGTTTACCTTTCGTGATGAAATTGAAGCGTTGCTGCCGGGTGCTGATACGGCACGGCTACAGGGGCGCGTTCTGATGTTTGAAGAATTTCTGGCTCAGGAACTTAAAGCGGGAAATCTGCATGATTTTTTTATAGCCACGCGAACACCTGAGTTGCGTGAATCCGATAGTAGCCAATCTTCTGAAACAAGCGACCCGAATTCACTGCATGTGTTGTTGCATGGCCACTGTCATCAGAAGGCTTTTGGCCAAACAGATTCGATTGAGGCAGTCTTGTCTGCAATACCCGGTATCGATCTGAAAATGATTGAATCCAGTTGCTGCGGAATGGCAGGTAGTTTTGGATACGGTCGCGAGACGGCTGACGTATCCATTGAAATGGCGGAACTTGATCTGGCACCGGCAATAAGACGAGCATTTGATTTACAACAAAAGCGAGATCGGAATGCGGGTACATCCGCAGAGACTGTCGTAGTTGCGGATGGCACATCGTGCCGTGCACAAATTCGGTCAACCACCGGACAGACGCCGTTGCATGTAGCCGAACTACTCGACAGGTTAGTTGTTGGTGCGTTCTCAGGGTCGAAAGCCGAAGACGTGGCCTACAGCGAGTGAAAACGTCGGTGAAAATCTTTCACCCTCGACACGATGAAAAGGATAAGCGAAATCCATCCTTATTACGGTAGATCCTAACAATTGTGGCGATCCTATGCGGATTCCCAGGCCTGCGGAAGTGATAGGTTCATCAAGAAGGTTATCCAGGCTTCGACTGCCTGCCCGATCAGCAACCCAACCCGCGTCGGTGAAACCGATAACGCCTAGTTCAAGGCTTGCCAGCGTTATGGGTGTCGTGTAACGGTACTCCAAATTAAGTAACAGACTTTGCTCTGCGTTGAATTCGCGAGCTGGATAACCCCTCAGTCCGTTATCTTCACCGAGAGTCTGCGTGGGTGGCAAACCGGATGCATCGAATGCACTTTCATAAATAACCCGTGCAGCGAAGGTCTGGTTGTCCAGCTTTCTGTTAAACCAGGTAGCTGCTGTTGATATCGACCAGGAATCGAACTCGCTATCGTCCCACTGAAAAGAGCTGCCGATACCGATATTAAGATAATTACTCTGCCCCAGGGCATTTTGCGATCTTCCACGCAGGAAAACCGTGGGTAAAGTTCGTGTTGCTGATTCGCGTTCATCCTGCTCAAATCCGATCGCTAATTCCACGTTAGTGCCGAGTGTAATGTCCTGCTCAAAACTAAGTGAATCGATTCCCCTGACAGTTCGGAACTCCCTTGTACGGTCGCTTGTCAGTGAAGCGCCTACAAAAACTGTCGAGTTATCTTCAGGTACATTAATAGCGTCAGCCTGCGGGCCGATCGCTGCACCAAAGTCGTTACGGGTTGCAGTTAGTACGGGGCCAAAATGAAAATAGCTAAGGCGGTGACCGCGTCGCCATAAACGATCAATACGTACACTCTCCCTTCTTCTGGGGACTTCAGCGACGGTCTCACCTTGTTCGAAAAAATCCAGACGCGTTGTTTCGTGCTGCAATCGTAGACTCCATGCGTCTGTGTCCAGATGATGCTGGAATCTATCTCGCACATTAATCTCAGCAAAATTACCCTCTTCAGTTTCACCAGCCTGGAAACCGGCGAATACATCGGTCGACCAAAGCAGCACATTGTCGTAAGAGACTGAGCCGAGTAGCTCACCTTCCGTGTTCTCGCTGTAACCAAACTGCAGTTCATGCCCCAGGCCGAGTAAATTCTTGTCACCAACGGAGAATTCGACTTCGCCAATGCCTCCAAGAAACGAACCTCCTGCGCTTGCTACGATTGATAAGCGGTCGTACGTGTTGACAAGGAGGTTCGTTTTTCCAGGATTCGATTCAGAACTTTCAGGAACAACACGCACGCGTGCAAACAAATCGAGATTTCGGATATTGCGTTCAATTTCAGCAATGTCCTCACGGTTAAATGTGTCCCCGGAGTCGAGCCAGACTTCGCGTTGTATGACTTTTTTCCGGGTGATCCAATGAAGCTTATTGACGAGCTGATAGATTCTCGCAGCGTCTGAGTCAAAGATGTTCTGATTATTGATAATTACTTTATCGAGTACGTATGTTGGAGAGTCAGACGCATGGATAGGGAGTGATTGACTCGAAACTGCCGGGCTTAATGGCAAGGTAACAGTAAAAATGCACAGCACGAACGGGGCAATCGTCAAACGGTAGTGGCTTAGGCTCAACGAGTTAATCATGCACTGCAATTTAATTACACTTTGCAATTTGTAGAACAATCGCTTGCGGTAAACTGCTTCGTGTCTGTAGGGTAGAAATCGCATTCGACTAGCGTTCATGCAACTCACAGGCCGCGATAAAGTGATAGACACCAAGCGGGTACGGTATACCTGAATTGTGCGATTCCATCGTAGTGCCTTAGTGCAGCATGTAGCCTCGTGCAGCATTCTTGCCACGGTTTTACCACGGTTTTACCGCATACGTCTTAGTCTACGGCTACGAGTTCGGATGCGGTACACTTAGGTTGGGGCGGGGCTACGGTTGCACAGTGAATGGTAGTGGCTCTGCTGCGTTCAGACGAGCAATGATTGTCCAACTTTTGCAGTGTATTTTATTGCGTTTGACCTCGTGGCTTCTTACCTTGTAGCTCCTTACCTCGAAGCTTCTGATCTCGTATATTTTATTGCAACGTCAGCTTGCGTATTGTAATCCCTGCTCGATTCAGTCAAAACATCTGCAGTTGATTATCATTAATTGTATCGAAACTGGTATCGAGAAAATGCAGTATGCCATCTGCTGCAGGGGCTAGTTGTTTTTCAAGATAGTGATCGTAGTCCGGGGTTGATTGCAGGTAGTCAGCCGGCTCGGGACCAGTGTGCGTTATTACATAGCTAATCCAATTGCGGTTTGAGCTTTTTGAATCAGGTAATTTGCGAGCAGCCTGTACGTGTGGCGGAACATTTTTCTGATAGTCCGCAAGCTTACGACGAATTCGCTTTCGATAAACAAGCTGCTGATCCAGCTTTCCATCTAACAGGTCATCTTTAGTGGCTCTAATGTATTCCTCAAAAGGCTCGTTTTGAAAAATCCGACGGAAAAGCTCACGTTGAAAATCCCTCGCTAGTGGCGTCCAGTCAGTTCTGGCAGCTTCCATCCCCTTAAATACCAGCTGATAGTTGCCAGAGTGCGGTGATTCTCCAGATGAAGGTCCAGTTATCATTCCGGCATAGCGTTTTTTGCTGCCTGTTTGCTGTCCCCGAACAGTCGGCATCAAAAATTTAAGGTAATGCGTTTCAAATTCAACTTCGAGGGCGGAATCGATAGCGAATTCATTAGACAGGGAGGTATGCCACCATTCATTAAGTTTTTCGGCTAGCTGCTGGCCGGTCTTGTTTGCTTGTGATTCTGTGATGTCCGGTCCCAGAAGTACAAAAACAGAATCTGTATCACCATAAATAACGCGATAACCCTGAGATTCGATGTAATCACGGGTTTGCGTAATAATCGAATGTCCTCGGCGAGTGATACTGGAGGCAAGTTGCTGTTTGTGAAATCGACAACCCGAGGATCCCAGTACACCATAAAACGAGTTCATGATTATTTTTATTGCTTGAGAAAGAGCACGATCGTTAGCGGACTTTGCTTCATCGCGTTGCTGCCATAAAGATTTAATCAGACCAGGTAAAATATGCTTATTTCTGTCAAACCATGCGTCCGTGAAGCCCGGGATAAAATGTTTTAACAGCTCGTCCTCTGATGAGTGATTTTCAGGATCGGCCTTCTGTTGACGATTGAATAGTGACAGTCCTAACGGATCGATACAGAATGTACGGATAATGCTTGGATATAGACTCTTGAAGTCAAGTACTAGTACATTTTCATATAGCCCGGGTATTGAGTCCATAACATAGCCACCGGGGCTGCCGTCTTCGTTGCTCCGTCCGTTTACGTTTGGAGCGACGTATCCTGCGCGGTGTAGTCGGGGTAGATACAAATGATCAAATGCAGCAACCGATCCCCCCATACGATCTATTGCCAACCCTGTGATTGCTGATCGCTGAATCGCAAATTGCATCAAATCGGCTTTATCGAAAATATCCTGCACCAGAATACAGTCCAATAGGTTGTAATCCGCCAGTTGCTGTTTGTTCTCAGCGAATTGCCGGTTAATTTCCGCAATTTTGTCTACCTCGGATGAGATTAATTTGCGTGCACCGAGTAGCTGATGTGACACATTGTCCAGAGAAAAGCTTTCAAACGACCAGAAGCCTGCGCGCAGTAAATCGACGCCATCGAGAACCGGTCGACCTGGGATACGGGCAACACGCGGCGAATTAGAACCACCGGTATTGCGTGATGGTTGCAATACGGTCGCCTGCTCAGTGCCGCGCGCCATTGCGAATGGCAGATTTTCGTCTTCGCAGTAACGGTGTAGAAAGGCCAGATCGAAGTTAACGATGTTCCAGCCGATAATGACATCAGGATCTTCTTGTTTCAGCCATTCGAAAAAATTCTCGACGACGGAACGCGCTGCGGGTAGGCGGGTAAATTGGTAGTCAATCGTCTCTTGTCGGTGTTGTAGTGCTAATGAACGTATTTCCGTAGCAGCTATACTCGTCGACGAATCCACCATAAACACAACATGACTAGAATGTGTGCTGGCTGCAATTGAATATAATTCGCGTGTGTTCGCACGTATCTCGATATCGATTGAAACTGATTTAATTACCGGTTTGATTGATTTTGGCGTAAGGCGAGGGTTATGCATCTCGTTGAACCCGTCGCGCTGTATAATTTTGCCATTTGCCGTAAAACCGGCATGAATAAATCGCTCCATAAGGTAACGATCACTCGGTTTGATATCTGATTCATACACCGGTAGTGATAATCGATGTACATCTGCGAGATCGCGCTGGTGCGAAAAGTAAAGTGCGTCGACAGGCCCGCCGTCCATCAATTCCAACTGCACCGGTTTGCGTACAAACCGTTTGCCTGCGTCAATATTTAGTGCTCGTTCTCTATCGATAAAACAGATCGCAGATTGCTCAGGGATACTAATTCGAAGCGGCCCTTTGGCGGTCGTTGCCCAATAGGTTAATTCGATGTTGCCGGATTGTGACTGTTTGTTGTTGCGACGATCTGTTTGATTAGGAACGGTATTGGAGCGAAAAGAATCACGCCAATGGCGGGTCAGTAAGTATCCATCAATTGTATCGATACTGGCATTTTCATTGTGCAAGTGATCGGTAGTTGCGTTTGAGTCGGCTTGGGATGGCATTGCGCAGGATTCGCATGTAGTTCTTGCTAGAGTTTACCGTGACAGGGTTAATCGAAGCGTTTTTTACAACAGCAATACAATTTTGACCGGTTTATCTAGGTCATATTTGTCTGACCCATTAGATATTGGCGCGTATCCAGCAGGCTTCGGAAGAAAGCGGGGTTTGTAATGCGATTGTTGGTTGTGTATCGAAATTAGTGAGTGGTAGCTGAATATGACAGTTGCGATGCATCAGGCATTATAACATGTTACGAAAATTCTAATTTGACAAATATTTGTAACATGAACTAATCTTGTTCGAGAGACCTTTGATGATATGCGTGAAGCAAACATGGGAGTGCATAGCGTCAACAGTCAGAATGCTACCAGCTCACTGGGCAGCCAGTTGCCAATCCTAAGAACTGATATCCGGCAGTTTTTAACGCAGATGATGGAACGGGCTTGAGGAGATCTAAATGTATGCACAAATGATCAAATCCGAGGCAACCGAAGATGATCCACAGCGTCTTGCTGAATTTCAGGCACGCATTGATGCCGGTGAAAAAATAGAACCCAAAGACTGGATGCCGGAGGGATATCGTAAAACGTTGATTCGCCAGATCGGCCAGCATGCGCACTCCGAAATCGTCGGTCAACTACCGGAAGGTAACTGGATTACGCGGGCGCCAACGCTGGAACGCAAAACCAATCTTTTGGCCAAGGTGCAGGATGAAGCCGGCCACGGACTTTATCTGTACTGCGCGGCTGAAACACTAGGGGTGTCCCGCGACGAAATGACCGAGATGTTGCTTGACGGACGGATGAAATACTCATCTATTTTTAACTACCCGACACTTACCTGGGCTGATATGGGTGCGGTTGGATGGTTGGTTGACGGTGCGGCGATCATGAATCAAGTGCCTTTGCAACGAACCTCCTACGGTCCTTACGCGCGGTCGATGGTACGTATATGTAAGGAAGAAAGCTTTCATCAACGGCAGGGGTTTCACATCATGATGGCGATGGTTAAAGGTACTGAAGCGCAAAAGCGTATGGCTCAGGATGCGCTGAACCGGATGTGGTTCCCGGCTTTAATGATGTTTGGCCCGTCTGACAAAGACTCCGTGCATTCCTCGCAGTCGATGGCTTGGAAGATCAAGATGAATACAAACGACGAGTTAAGACAGAAGTTTGTTGATGAAACCAAGCCACAGGCGGACTATCTCGGTTTGACCATACCGGACGAAAATTTAAAATGGAACGAAGAGACTGGCCATTACGATTACACAGAACCTGATTGGAACGAATTCTTTGAGGTAATCAAAGGCAATGGCCCTTGCAACGCCGACAGGATCGAAGCCCGTCAAAAAGCGTGGAATGAGGGGGCCTGGGTTCGAGACGCGATGATGGCTCACGCTGAGAAAAAGCGCGGTGCGAAGGCTAACGGTGCTGCGCAATGAGCAAAGAATGGCCCCTTTGGGAAATATTCATACGCGGTCAACACGGAATGAGCCACCGGCATGTTGGGTCTTTGCATGCAACCGATGCTGAACACGCCATAAAGAACGCTCGCGATGTTTACACCCGTCGTAACGAAGGTGTCAGTATCTGGGTTGTAGAGGCTGAAAAAATTACCTCATCGAGCCCTTCCGATAAAGGGCCGATGTACGATCCGGCGCGCGACAAAATCTATCGCCATCCATCGTTCTATGATATTCCCGATGAAGTCGGAAAGATGTGATGAATCACCTGTTTGAGTTTTTACTTCGGCAGGGTGACAACGCATTGGTGCTCGGGCACCGCATGTCAGAGTGGTGTGGTCATGGTCCGGCACTCGAAGAAGACATTGCACTGGCCAACACTGCACTTGACCTGATTGGGCAAACCAGGCTGTGGCTTGAGCTTGCAGGCGACGTCGAAGGCAAGGGGCGTGACGCTGACGCGCTGGCCTATCTTCGTGACGCTTATGATTTCCGAAATCTTTTGCTGCTGGAAGTGCCCAACAAAGATTTCGGTCACTCAATCCTGCGCCAGTTCTTGTTTGACGCGTTTCAGGTGCCTTGGTTAACAGAGCTGAGTCAAAGCGACGATGAACGTGTTGCGCAAATCGCTGCAAAGTCACACAAAGAGGCGCTGTATCATCTGGATCGTTCGGCTGAAACCGTCATTGCTCTGGGTGACGGGACACAACAGAGTAACCAGCGTATGCAAATCGCGCTTGACTATTTATGGCCGTATTCAGGTGAAGCTTTTGCCGATGATGAAACAGACGTTGCTATGCAGGAACAAGGAATTGCTCCATTACCATCGGACATAAAAGAAATCTGGCATGACAGAGTGAATGCCGTACTTGAAAAGGCTCAATTGCAACAACCTGCCAGCGACTTCGCTCACAAAGGCGGCCGCAATGGCGCCTGCCACACTGAACATCTCGGTCATATGCTTGCGACAATGCAGATTTTGCAGCGATCCTACCCTGATGCTGTGTGGTGATATGAGTCATTCAAAAGTTACACAGGAAGCACCTGTTTTTCAGTTGTTTGCTAGCCGGCCTCGATCCCGGGGGCCGTTTTCAGGTGTTTTGAACGAGGCGATTGTCTGGCAATGGCTTGAAGACGTGCCGGATCCGGAGATACCGGTCATCTCCGTTGTAGACCTGGGTGTGGTTCGTGAAGTTACAGTCGACGGAATCGCTGTTGAAATAACCATCACTCCAACGTACTCAGGTTGCCCGGCAATGGCAGTGATTTCCAAGGATATCGAGTCGGCTCTTTACGCAAAGGGTATAGATGAGCTGTCCATCAAGACACAAATTTCGCCGCCCTGGACAACCGAATGGTTATCGGAAAAGGGTCGTTCTCGCCTGGAGCGTTACGGCATTGCACCTCCACAGCCAACGGGTGGGCCGACTCATTGTCCGTATTGCAAATCGACAGAGGTTGAGAAAGTCAGTCAGTTCGGTTCCACACCCTGCAAAGCGCAATGGCGGTGTAGCGACTGTCTTGAGCCGTTTGAATATTTCAAATGCATTTAGTGCGAGTCAGCTCGGGAAGTTCAAAGTGAGTGAGTTTTATCCACTTGCGGTAACAGGCATTGAAAAGACGATCCGCGATGCTGTTGTGGTAACACTCGAACCTCAACTCGACGTTGAGTTTGCATTCATTCAAGGCCAGTATCTGACGTTTCGCCGTGATTTCGATGGTCAGGAAATCCGCCGGTCTTACTCAATTTGTACAGGTCAGGGTGATGGTGTTCTGCAAATCGGTATAAAACGTGTGTCGGGTGGCGTCTTTTCGACTTGGGCGAATCGGGAACTGGAAGTCGGCGATGTGGTTGAGGCCATGCTGCCGATGGGTAATTTCTATTGCAAGGCTGCAAGCGATGATCCGCACTACCTGGCATTTGCCGGAGGGTCGGGAATCACACCGGTTCTTTCGATACTACGCTCGGGTTTAAACGAAAACAGGCAAGGACGCTATACATTGGTGTACGCCAACCGTAATTCCACCACAGTAATGTTTCGTGAGGAGCTGGAAGACCTTAAAAACGAACATCTTGGACGATTTAATGTTATTCATGTTCTGGAAGATGCCAGTCAGGAGATTGATTTGTTTCGTGGGCGTGTCGATGGCAACAAGTGCGCGGCGCTTTTCGATAGCTGGATTGATCTAAGCAGTGTTGATATGGCGTTTATTTGTGGTCCAGAACCCATGATGCTAGCCATCTCGGATGCATTGAAAGCGCATGGTCTTAGTAAAGATCAAATCCGTTTTGAGCTTTTTGCCAGTAATCAGTCCGGACGCTTGCCAAAGCCGGTCAGTGATGTTTCAGAAATGGAAGACGGAATTGAAGGGCGGGTCATTATCGGAGGAATGGCGCGCACTTTAACTATTCCTGAGCATACGAGTTTGTTAGAGGCCGCACTCGGCAATGATATTGAGGCCCCGTATGCATGTAAGGCTGGGGTATGTTCCACCTGTAGAGCAAAAGTTCTCGAAGGTGAGGTCGAAATGATTGCTAACCATTCGCTTGAAGATTATGAAGTTGAAGCCGGGTTTGTGCTGACTTGTCAGTGTTATCCGGTTTCAGCTGCAAACGTTGTGTGGGATTATGACGAAGCCGGGCATTAGAGCGGTCTGCCGATTGAAAAACCTATTGAACTGTAATCAATATTTTCGAACTGCCGGTATTGCCTCTGGCGTCCACTGAATGGGCAACTCCTTGCACCCCGAAACAGGAAGACTTCTTGAGCTTGAGACGCTCAAAACCTGGTCGTTGATCGTTACGCTTTTTGGTGATCTAGAAGGGCGCGAGCTCACAGGAAGTCAGATACGGAATCTTTTGGGGCACGTAAGAATCAGACCTGAGGCGATTCGAACCGCTTTATACCGTTTAAAATCCGATGGATGGATTGATTCTGAGAAACAGGGCAGAGAGGCGCTATATAAGCTCTCGGAACAAGGACACCGGAAATCGCATCAAGCGATCTCTACAATCTACGAGAAAACTTTGAAATTCCCAGATGGCTGGCAATTTAGTTTTCAAAAAGATAAACCTGATACCAGCGACGCTATTGCAATTTCAAAAGATCTTTATGTTATACCTGTGCGATCAGGTGAACGAAACATCAAAGGTTTAACATTCGATTTAGCCAATTCTCATATTCCTGACTGGTTTGCTGAGCAGCTAATGCCTGAGAACCTTGTGAAAAACGCGAATGTGCTGATTGATGTCGTATCCAACTATAAAACAGATACTATAGCTGGCAGCACAGGAAAAGACGCATTGGTGTTACGGTTGCTCGTTCTGCACCATTGGCGGAAACTGGCATTACGCCCCGGTTGCTGGGCCTACATGTTTTATGTGCCAGATGGTGTATTCTCGAAATGCCAAAATACGGTAACCACATTTTTGCATGAAACACCCAGACTGAAGTCTGCATTGCTTTAACGCTGTTAAAACAATCGTTTTTTTTTTGCTTTTTACATTGAAGCGATTGAATCTATTTCGTCATCAGTCGGAAATCGATTAAGAGATTTTTTGGAAAAAACCAGTTTGTTTTCACAGGTGATCTCAAACACCCCGCCTTTGCCTTTTATAAGCTCTACTTTGTTGTCAGGTTGTTTCATGAGCCGGTCTCTCGCACGGAGAGCAGTCGGTTCATAATTTCACATGACACAATATTCAATTGTGTACTTCATATTTATACCTGCATTTGTTGGTGACGTGGCTAAGTGTCAATATAAAAAAGTATTTAACCGAAAGACTAGAAGTCATCTCAAAATTGATCGGGGACGCCGAGTCCTGCACGCTTATCCTTCGATGTGTGCCGTTCTGCATTGCTCGTGCGCCACACGCCTTGCCTGAGTGCAGAATCCTAATTTTAAGATAGCCTCTACTAAAATCCTGTTAGGTTATGATTTGATCGCGTTTGTACAGCCAAACAGCCAATGAGAACAAAGCCGTAGCAAATACAAGTGTACCAGTAACAGATAAGAGAATATGGACGGGCAGGATGCTTTCACCTTTTGCGACTTTTTCCAGTAATTTGTACTGACTCATCATTGGCATAGCCATAATCGCATTTGCGGAGCGTATGTTTAGAAATTGCAGCAGAAAGAATGGCGCCATAGGGATGACCATTAGAACACCAAGGTAGGTTTGGGCTTCTTTACTACTACGCGTGAAAGCTGACACCGCCAGTAAGAGACTGGTTATCAGTACAGTTAGTGGTAATGCGAGCACAAATGCCTTGGCAATCGTAAAGGCATCAAAACGAAGCAGGGTGCTCAACACATCTGACGGGAAAAAGCGAAATAGTAAAACCAGTGCTATGGCTGTTAGCAAACCTGATAATGTAACAAAACACCAGGTAGCCAGGTACTTTCCTGCCACTACGGAAAATCGTTGCACAGGCAGGCTGAGGAGCGGTTCCAATGACTGTCGTTCCCGCTCACCGGCTGTCGTGTCAATAGCAAGATAGAAGCCCCCCATGACCATCGACATGATCAAAAGGAAAGGCAGCATCGAAGCCAAAATTTGAACACCCGCTCCATCTTCGGAAATATCAATCTCGGTAACCTGAACGCTATCAAATACATCAGGGTTTAGTCCGCGTGCCTGCAGCCGGAGCGTGTCGATCGTTCTTTTGTGAACCTCCAGCAATCGCGATAATTTTCTGGCAGCTTTACTTGAGTTACGGTCTCCGTGATTTACATACAGCGTAAGCGGTGCTGGCTTGGCTGTTCGTAAGTTAGATGCATAGTTTTCAGGAATTTCCAATACAAGTTCAAGTGAGCCATCCTGCAATTCAGCTTTGTAATTCTCTGGTGCCTGTGTAACGTCCACATTTTGTTGACGTAAAAAGCTTATCAAGTTAGGCGCCCGATCGGCGTGCAGGACTGCGAGTTCGGAAACTTCAGAAAAGTCAATATCGGACTGTTTGAATCCTGCTATTAATGAACCGGCGACGATTAGCGGTAATAGCAGCGGCCCGAACAGCAGTGCATAGAACAGAGTTTGGCGATCACGAAGATTGTCCAGAATTTCTTTGAGACAAACGGTAAATATCCTACTCATGCGGGACCGTCCGTGTGCCTACCCATGTCAGATCGATTAGAGTCTACGGTTACTTGCTTTTCATTTTTGGTATTAGGTGTAGTGATAATGCTGACAAACGCGTCCTCAAGGTTAGTTTGTCCGGTGGATATTAATAAGCCGTTGAGTGAGCTTTCCGCTGCAATGCGTCCATCTGCGATAACTGCGATGCGATCACAAAGCGCCTCGACTTCCTGCATCACATGACTTGAAAAAAGTACACAGTGGCCATCGTCTGCCAGCTTGCGAATAATATCCCTTAATCCTCGGGTTGCCACTACATCCAAACCGTTAGTGGGCTCATCCAGCATCAATGTACGCGGACTGTGGACTAATGCTCTCGCCAAACCGACTTTAGTCTTTTGTCCTTGAGAAAATCCATCTGCGCGTCGATCAATGAAGGATGCCATATCCAACATCTGGATCAATTCGTCTGTTCGTGTGTTGCGCTGAACCCTATCAACACCGCAGATGTCGGCATAATAATAAATATTCTCACGTGCTGTTAATCGTGGGTAAATACCTGCATTGTGCGGCATAAATCCAATAGTACGCCTGACTTCCAGTTTCGATCGGATGATGTCATGTCCGTCGAGTATGGCTGTCCCGTCATCCGGCTGCATCAAAGTTGCAAGCATCCGTAACGTCGTGGACTTGCCCGCTCCGTTGGAACCCAACAAACCCGTGATACTCCCGTCGCTGGCAGTAAAGCTGACATCTTTTACAGCTTCTATTCGACGTGGCTCACCAGGTTTACGCTTGCCTTTTCTGGAGAAGCTTTTTGAAATGGACTCGACCACAATCATGGTCTGGGTCCGTTCGCATCAATGAAAAACGGCTCAACTCGCAGTCGCTCGAGACAACCGTAATCTACATCACGGGTTGCGCCTCGGTTTACGAAACTGGCAAATACTGTAGGCATGCAACCGAGTGCTATTTGTACGTGACCCTGGTTGGGGTTGACTATGTGCAGTGCATTGGGCAGATTTGCCATCAAGCGCTCACCGTAAGTATCGGGTGTAACCGGGTCAGCGCTACCCGAAAGGATCAATATCTGTGCATCGCTGGTTACTTGCTCGTGAAAGTCCAGATCGATGACACCGGCTGGCCAGTGAGTGCAATTGGCTTTTAGTGCTTTGAGTGGTGTGTCGCCAAGATACGTATTCGCGTATTCGGCTGGATTACTGGTATCGTTTCGTGCCAGAGGCGCATCTTCTGTGCATATAATTGCGTTGTGCATCCCGGTAGCCAGAGTCTGTGTTAACTGATTACGTTGAAGCGCGGCCTGTCGCGCCAATGGTGCAAAATTGCGATTGGCATAGGCTTCGTGAAGTAGATAGGGCAAGATCGAAACGCCGTGGCTGGAATAGCTCAATATGCGCATAGTCAGTGATACATGATGAACTGACAGTCTTATTGTATCCAGTGATCCGGTTTCGAAATTTTCAAACCTAATCTCTTCCGGTTTCTCACGCAAGTTGTCCAGAAAACGCAGCGTATCCTGTTTTAAACCCGGAAACGCGCTGTTGCAGTGATTGTCGCTAACGCATCGTTCAAACATCCGGTCCAATGCATTTTGTGCGTCTATTGATATACCGGGACCCAGCGCAACCCCGGGCGGCACAACCGCGTCGAGCGTCATTGTACGAACGCTGTCCGGATATCGGCGCAGGTAATGAAGCGCTACTCGGGTACCGTATGAAACTCCGTAAATATTCCATTGCTTTACGTCGACTGCGAGACGAAGTGACTCTAGATCGGTTACTGCAATACTGGTAGTGTAGAAGCGTGGATCACTGGGTAGCTGCTTATAACATGCCAATGCTGTTTGCGCCGTTAGTTCAGCATCAAATACAAACACATCATCAGGACTGTTATCTTCAGGACATTCCAGTTTGTTCGACAGTCCGGTACCACGTTGGTCTATTACATAGACATCCCGATTCTTCAAAACTTTTTGAAACGCTGCCTGAATCGGTGGCCAGGACTCTGATGCGGCCTGGCCAGGCCCTCCAGTTATAAACAACAACGGATCTGCTTCGGCATTCCTGTTTGATGCTGGAATTTTTGCAACGTGAAGGTCAATTTTATCACTGGATGGATTCGTAGGGTCTGTGGCAACCTTTAGGTAAGCGCATTCAGCGGGCACCGAAAAACCATTGTCAGGTGTTTTTAGAGAACAGGAATTCCAGGCAGAAAGCTCTGCATCGCTATCTGCTGTCGCAACTGATGCGATCGCTAGTAACAGTAATATTGGAAACGAAACGAACATCAAAGAGTTGACGCTGGGCATCCTGAGACAAGCGTTGGTTACTAACGCCAATAGCTTACTCGAAACGGTGCAACAGATAGATTGGTAGGTCTGTTTGATGTACATACCTATGCTGTCAGCGGTATTCCATTTGAGAGAAAACCGTAAAGCCATGATTGCGCAAAAATAGTGGATGTATGTGCAGCATTTATAGAGCCTTGATGAGGTTTTAAGCTCGAAATGTCACAAATATCATCAGGCAAAGACATTGTAGATAACCAAATGAACAGTTATCTACAAGAATTATAGACGTAATTTTGAAGTATTAAATCGACAGATGGATAATGGTCGCGCCTTCACTGGTCGCGTGATTGGTGTTTAGCAAGGTATAGTTTCTTCGCTTCACTGACCCAGCCATCACGCTCAATTCGTCCTGGAAACGCCAATTCATTTGAAATCTGCTCTATTGTTTCCGGAGTGAACTCTGCGATTTGTCGATAACTGGTAATACCTAGCTCGCGTAACTGTTTTTCGATTTTGGGTCCGATGCCGTTGACTTTCTTCAGGTCATCATGTTCTTGTGTATCGGAGCTAATGCTAGTTTTTTGCGATTCCGTTGCTTCCCTTGTATTCTTTTTCGCTGCAATCTTCTTTGTTTTGCTGGCCTTTGATTTTTTTGTTGGAGTCTCTAAAACAGCGGTTGAACCACTTGCGTTGCTGCTGTTGGTACCGGATGCTGCTGTTTTTTGTCTGCTATTTTGTCTAGTTAATGGTTCAAGAACAGTGGTATCAGATGATGTGCTTACACGCTGTACGCCCATCCTTGCAAGTTCCCTGCGCAATTGATCTATGGTAAGTTTTTTACTGCGTAAATCAGTTTCTTGTGAGCTTATTCTAGATCGCAATAAATCTACTTCTCGTTTGGTGTGCTTTGCTTCAGTGGCGCCAGCTTTTAAGTCCTGGAGCTCTGATTGCTTCTCCTTAATGGATTTGAGTTCAGTGCTTAATTCTCTCACCCTTTCAAGGCCAAGATCACGTTCGGTTTTTAAGCTTGTGACCTGAGCTTCAAGTCTTGTTAGTTCAACGGAGTTCAGGGATTCGTCACTACCGTCAGTAGTGGAATTTTCGTCGGTGATGCGCTGAGTAATATTTTTACTGGCATCACTAAGTGCTCTTCCTAATGTTTCGACTTTTTTGGTCTTCTCGGCGAGGCCGTCATTTGCTGATTTCAAATCATGTCTTAATTGCTGGATTACCTTATCCTGTTCAATTAATTTGCCTTCTAAACCAGAGAGGTGGCTGATCTTTTGATGGAGTTGCTCGATATCCGCTTGCCTTTTAGCAACATCAGCTTTTAGCGAGGAATATTTTTCATTTTCGCGAGTTTTGGTTTTAATGGTTTCGTCCCGTTCAACAAGTGTTTTGTGTAATTCAGAAAGTTTAGTGTCAGAGAGGTTCTTTTCTTTTGTAAGCACGTCAATTCTTTTGCTTAATTCATCTAATTTCTTTGCATTTGCTTTGGCCGAGGCATCGAAGCTTTGCTCTTTTTCATCTATTTGTGCCTGTATATCACTAGCGAGTTTTTCTGACTTTGCTTTTTCTGATTCCAGTACTGCAATCCGTTTTTCTAGCTGTTGGTTTGCATTGCCACTTTTATCCAACGCTTTGGAAGCAATTGCGGATTCTTCTAAGAGTTGCTTATGTAACTGTGTAACCTTATCCAGTTCATCCTTTGACTTGCGAGCCTGAGTAATGGCACTGTCTCTCTCAGCAATGGTTGCCTTCAGGGTGTTTAATGAATCTGATTGCTGTTTTAGTTGCGCTTCAAGGGCATTTTTTTCTGAAATGCTGTTTTTATTCTTTTCAACTTCTGCGTTTAAGCGTATTTCGCTGTCTTTAAGTTTTGATTGTATTGCTGCAATTTGCTTTTTGTAGTCTGTCTCTATGTTACTGACGTAGACATCCTTGGCCTGTATATTCTTTTCTATCTCAGAGCGCTTTTCACGCAGTTCAGAGTTGTTTTGTTGCGATAAGTTGAGGTCTTCGCGTAGTTTGCTTAGCTCAGATTCAAATTTGGCAATGTTGTTTGTATGGATACTTTTGGCTTTATCGTAATCTTTAGAGGTCTTTTCCAATTGATGCTCAAGCGTTGATTTTTCTTTTGATAGGGTTGTTTTTGAAAGTTCAGCTTCTTCAAGAAGTGCAGTTAAACGAACCGCCTCTTTCTCAACAAGGGTTTTTTGATTTGCACGTACCGATTCAAGTGTTTGAGTGATCGATTCCAGTTCGGTCGATTTTTGCGAATACTTCAGACTTGTTGCGTCATTTTCCAATTTATAGTTTGCAATTTTTTCTTTAAGTTGTCGCTCTTGATGCCTCGCATCTTCTATTTGCTTTCTAAATGATTCGTTTTGTTTTGATTCAATATTATGCTTATCTTCGAGTCTCTTTTTTTCCTGTTCTGCTTTGCTAAGTTGGCCTTCCAGTTGTTTGTATGAGATTGTTTGTGCGTCAAGTTCTTGCTGATATCTATCGGCTTGTTTAAGTGCGGTGGCCAGCTTGTCATTTAAAATGGTAGTTTCTTGCGTTGTCTGCTCTGCATATTTTGTTGCAATTGCCTGTAATTCTTGATTGTGCGACTTCTTTAGTTCTGCCGAAATCTTTGCCTGCTTTTCAATTTCTCGCGTCTGAAGGTTCAATTCGGCTCTGGAATCGTCAAGTTTTTTCTCTAAAACACCTTTCTCATGTACAGCGTTATCAATTCTGGAATTGAGATTTTCGTTATCAGCTTGTAAAGCATTGACCTGCGCGTCTTTACTTTCCAATAACTGTTTGGAGTCAATCTGATTTGATTTGTAGCTTTCGATTTCGGCAATCATGGCTGCGGTTTTTGTTTGCAGCTGATCGACTCGTTGGTCTTTTGCTTTTAATTGTTGTTCAAGCTTTGATAGTTCTTGATTGCTGACTTGGAGAAGTGTTTGTGCTTGTTTATTTTTTGACTCGGATTCATTCGCTCGGTTGTTGGATTGCTCCAGATCTTGTAGGAGTGTTTCTAGCTTTTCCTGATTATGGCGTTCAGCACGCTTAAATTGCTCTATCTCCTTTGTGTTCTCTAGAAGTTCATTGTTTTTAGCTTCGGATTTGTCAATCCTTGTTTTTAGATTGTTGAGCGAGACTAAATTACTCTCAATTTCCTTCTGTTTACTTGATAACTGAGTTTGTAGTTCGTCTAATTTGGCGTCTTTTTGCTGCTGAGCGGCTTTTAGTTCTTTTAACTCTTTTGTATTTTTGTCATTTACACTGGTTAGTTGTGCAATTTTGGCGTTGTTGTCCTGTATTCTCTGTTGCTGAATATTTGTGGCTGCAAGCTTCTCTTGAAGCTGACTAACCTGCTGAGATAGCTCTTGATTGGTCAACTCGTGTTTTTTGCTTTCAGCTAATTTAGATCTGAGTGTGGCTATCTCGCGACTTGTTTCTTCGCGGAAGGTTTGGCGCTTCTGTTCCATCTCTGCAATTGCTTGCTCGTTTGTATGCAGAGATTTACTAAGTTTCTCAATTTCATTTTGCTTTGACGACAGCGTCTCATTTGTGCTTTTCTCCGAGTCAGAAAGTTTTTTGTTCAGAGAGATTTCAGTATTTTTAAGCGCTTCGATTTGTGCTTCGTATTTTGAAATATTCTTTTTTGAACTTATAAGCTCTTTTTCGAGTGAATTTGTACGATCGTATGATTCGTTGATCTGTGTCTTTAGTTTTCCGGAATTCTGCAAATGCTCGCTGTATTTGATTTGAAGCTGTTTGAGTTCCTGATTTAGTTTCTCAACGCTAGCATTTCTTTCCGCAGCCAGCTGTGACTGACGCTGACTTTGTTCTTCTTTAAGACTGTCTGCGTCAATTTTTGCCTGTTGCAGGTCTTTTATGTGTTCTTGCTGCTCGGTTATGTGTAGTTCGAGGTCGTTGTTTCTAGCCTCAAGTTCTGAGAGTTTGTTCTGTTCATGTTGTATTTTGTTGCTTAATGCCTGTCGCTCTTTTACTTGCGTTTCCGACCTGGCATTGAGTTGTTCGTTGTGAGAATTAATTTGCTCTTCTGCTTTTCTTAGTGATGAGGCTAATTGTTTATTAGTTTCTGTAAGCTTTGCAATCTGAGCGTGGCTGCTTCTATGCGCTCTTTGAGAATTGCCAAGTTCTTCTATTTTAAGGTTTGCAGATTTGAGTTCTTTGGTTGCGCGATTTCTGAACTCTTTCAGCTCGGCTTCTTTTGTTTCAAGTTTGTACTTTGTGCTGCGAAGATCGATTTGCAGTTGTCGATATTGCTCGTACTCGCGAGGTTTCTGGGTGTTTCGAGATTTGTGTAGTGATCGCAGAGTTCGTGTAGTGCCGGCTATAGTGGCATTCAGGAATGAAGTTGATTCCTGTAGCGAAGATGTGTCGTCCAGATCGATGACTTGCGAAGCATCCAAGCGGTTGACTAAACCTGCATGGTCGCCCTGTAGGGTGGTTGATCTAGCTTGCGTGTTTGGCGTGTTTGAGTTGGTGCGTAAGTCTGGTAGGGAGGGGATATCGTTTGTCGCTGTATTGTCAGAGTTGTTGGATCTGGTGTGGTGGCCAATTTCGCTTAATATCCATCCTATAGACGCACATGCCAACCCGAGAATTGCCAATCCCATTGTTGCCAACATACCTGTTGGTGTGAGCAGTGACAGAGCGGTGGTAATCTGGTGCCCGGCTAACTCGATAATGTTCATTATCCCTCCAAAGCAATCGCTTCGATGCTAGTTAAGCGAGTGAGCACACTTATGTCTTCAGCAATGCCTGGACGTGCAGACGCTATTTTCTTGCCGCAAAACATCTTTTGGCATACAAAAATCATTTTCGTAATCGTTTGTGGATTATTCCCAGCCATCTTTTTTTGTTTGTTATTCCGGAATAATTGGCGTCTGGGTAATCCATTGTCGCGCATTGGTTTTAAGTCATATTGGTGACTTGTTAGTTAGCTTCTGGTGCTTATTGCACTGGATTTTTTTTGTCGATTCGTCAGGTTTTTTATTTTCTAATCGATCGTGTTGTTAATGGTTTTTACCTTTTATGTGCAAATTGCTGATTTACCTGTTCTCAGGCGTTTTCCGTTTCTAGTGCAGCATGCTTGTTTTCACTAGGATTGCCGTCGTCCAATAATTTTTTTGCGCTGCCCACCCAATTGTCTCTTTCAATTCTGCCTGGAAATATTTTTAGAATATCCGCAATTTCTTCTATTTCTTTGCGAGTCAATGATGCGATTTGACGGTAATTGTTTATTCCCATGTCATTGAGTGATTGTTCGATAACAGGTCCAATGCCATGTATATTTTTTAAGTCGTCAGGTGAGATCTCGTTGTGTGCGTGTTTGGCAGCAAATTTGTCGAATGAACCGTTTTGATCCTTGCTTGTATTGTTACCGCTATCGGTTACACCGCTTTTCGCCAATAGTGGAGAAGGTTTTTGACTTTCATCGACGATATCCAGGGGTGCTGCGATATTGTCATCCTCGAGTGCGCCAAATAACTCGTTTTCACCATGACGCATGTCGTCGATTTCATGCTCAAGTGCGAACAATTCATTCTGCACCTGCGTTTCGGTGGTTAAGTTCTCGTGGTAGTGATTGAAGCTGGAATCGGGCGATAGATCGGAATCGCGTGTTTGGGTACTGGCTTGTGTTTCTGAAGCGTTACTCGATGAGGGCTTACTCATCGTATCGCTCTCCTTTGTTTTACTGCCCCATGCACCGGTTACTTTGGCGGTGTCTGGCTCATTCTGCGCGAGTACGTCGGTTACATTGTTACTCTGTTCAATGGGATTTGTGCTTTTTAATGGTTTTTGTTGTTCTTTCGACGAGCGTTCTTCAGTGCTTGGTTCGTTTTTGCTGATTTTCGTGCCGGTTGAGCTCTTGGTGGTGTCGTCTGTTTTATTCTCAGCATGCGTTACCTCCTGTATCCGCAGTTTCAGACGTTCTATCTGGCCATGTAAGTCATTGTTGTGACTTGCCAGCTCGTTTATCTCGGAGTCGTGTTTTTTGATCATTTGTTGAACGATCTGCTGACTTTTCTCAAGATTTTCCTGCAACTTGGGAATTTGACGATTTTCGAATTGAATTTCAGTTAGCTTGCTTTCCAGCCCTAATTTCATATCGTCGAAATCGTCAGCGATCATTTGACGCTCTTGCTGCGCATGAGCCGTAGCTGCTGCTTGACGTTCAAGTGCTGTACGTAAACCCCTTTCTCGCTGATGTGCCTTGTGGCCATGAATGATCCAGCCGATCGCAGCACCTCCAATAGCGGCGAGCAGAAGACTTAATACAATTTGTGATACCAGATATGTCACGTTAAACCTCGTCTCATTTAATTCATGACGATGACTTCGATGCGCCGATTGCGAGTACGACCCTGTTCAGTCTCGTTTGTGGCTATCGGCTGGCTTGAACCATAACCCTGTGCCAGTAATTGCTCGCGAGGTATTCCACGGGAAATCAGGTAGCCTGAGACGGCGCGTGCACGGTCACGGCTTAGTTCAAGATTCTTCTGCTTGTTACCTGACGTGTCAGTATGCCCAGCGATTTTTACCCGTCGTTCTGGATGCGCTTTGAGCAACGACGTCAATTCATCGAGTGCCAATTGGCTGCCGCTACTGAAGTCTGCGCTGCTGGGTTCAAATAAAATTGATGCTGTGTTGATTTTCTGCACAGCTTCCCGAAATTTAACGCGCATTTCGCGGGCTTCGGCACGGGGGCTGTATTCTTCCAGTTCATCAGTGACGACTCGGACCTGACGGAGTTCGGCTAGAGATTCAACGAACCAGTCTCGCTCAAATTTTGGATCGATAGCGCCGTTAAGAGTGAGATCACGGCCGTCAATAGCTACGTCAATCTGGCTGGTACCTGAAGTCGCCAGTATCGAGCGCACGCCGAATTGCACGTCGTTTTGTATCGCTGCTAACTGGTTGGGGATAGTGAAGGACAGACAGAGCAGAGTCAACGCCGCTATGACCCACGGAATAGGGCCGGGTTTGCTAGATCCGAAAGCTTCTACTACCGGACCGGCGGGCAACCCATGTTCTTGCATCAGCTGTCAGGAGAATCAAAATGTGATGGTCTCCGAACATGATAATTACACTCGTCCGTTAATGCAAAACATTAAAGATCCGGTTAGCAGTACACAACGCCCGAAAACCCTAAGTTGGATATCGATTATCAATTGCAGTGAACAATAAGAGCGTACCGTTTTTTAATCCTGACGGTTTTTCTGTTGTGGATAAACTTGATTAGAAAAATGGATTGAGGCTCGCATGTGCTGCCCGGACTGTTCATGATGTTACAGGTGGAGCCTCTCGCCACGACCATGCAACATTTAGCTTGTGGATAACTTGCCGTTGCCTAACAATTTAGATAGAAACAAATTTGCCAGCGGCTGTTAATCGACGAACGCTTTAGCAGAGGAATCTGTGGATAACTTATTGTGCACGTGATTGGCGCTTGAATTCGTGGCAGCGGCCCGGTGGGGGGTTGTGATTGCTGTCACTAAGCTGCGAATTCTGTGGATGTATCGTCATCATCTGCGCGGTTTGGCGCTTGCTTCAGCAGTCCGGACAGTTTGCCCGGGTGCTGTAACCCGAAGCCCTGTCCATAGTCCACGCCAATATCGCGCAGCGCGTCGATTATCTCGTCGTTCTCGACAAATTCGGCAATCGTCTGGGCGCCAACGATGTGTCCCACCTGGTTGATTGCCCGAACCATTTCATAGTCCACCGTTTCATGACATATATTGCGGACCAGCGAGCCATCGATCTTGAGGTAATCGATCGGTAGTTGTTTCAGGTAAGCAAATGTCGAGAAACCTGTACCGAAGTCGTCCAGCGCAAATCGACAACCGAATTCCCGTATCCGGTTAATGAAGGCAACACCTTTGTCCAGGTTGTCCACAGCAGCTGTTTCGGTTATCTCGAAAGCAAGCTGAGAAGTGTCAATTTTGCAGTTTGAAAGTTTCTTGACCAGAAATGCCAGAAACAAATCATCAGTGTAAGAAAGTGCAGATAAATTAATCAGAAAACGTGGCAACTGAACCGCGTTTTGGTGCTTTTCGATCCAGTTTATAACCTGGGTGACCACCCATCTGTCGATACCACCCATCAAATTGTACTTTTCCGCCAGCGGGATAAATTCCTCGGGTGAATAAAGCTCGCCGTCAGCTTTCTTGATTCTGAGAAGAATCTCGCAATGCTCAACTGTCGGAGGATTATTTGCAATATTAAACACGGGTTGATAGAAGAGCTCGAACTCCTCGTTATTTAACGCGTTCCGTATTTTCTCGACATTTGCGAGGTTACTCCTGTATCGCAATACTTCTGCATCATCCTTGCGCGCTACATGAACGCGATTTCTACCAGTCTCCTTGGCGATGTAGCATGCTGAGTCGACTTCTGTCATTAAGCTTTCAATGTTTGTTTCTTCGCCTGTTAACGGAATAACCCCGATGCTGGTGCTGATGCTGAATTCTCTTCGTTGGTATTTGAAGATAAAATTATCTGCCGCCTGTCGTATCAATGAGGCACGTTCAACTATTTTGCTGAAATCATCAGCGGTTGCGATGATGCCGAATTCATCTCCACCCAACCGGAACATTTGATCGTGTTGACCAAGATTACCTTGAACAATATTGGTCAAAGATAGAAGTAGTTGATCTCCCGCATGATGCCCGCAGGTATCGTTTACTATTTTAAATCGATCAAGATCGAGATATAACAATCCGTACTGCGTATTGGTCTTTGCAGCCTTTTTTAATGCTGTATTAATTTGAGTTTCAAACAGACGTCGATTACCCAGCCCGGTCAGTTCATCATGATTTGCTTGGTGAGATATCCGGCGACTAGCCTGTGATGCGCCACGAACAACTACTATCGCTATAACCAGACCAACCAGGAATGCCAGTGTTGACAAAACGCTCAGGACGGTTTGGGTCTTCAGATAGCGATTCTGGTTTGTGTTCAAAGATTCTGATGCCATGGTTTTTTCGAGTTCCACCAGGTCATTCAGATGGTTCAGCAGTACAACTTCCAGTAGTTGCACTTCCCCTATGTTTGTATTGACTCTTTTTTTGTCCTCATACATCGAGTACATGGATTCGCCAAGTTTGGTATATGCTTGATCGATCCTCTGGTCAGTACTGCTGATTTTTTCAGAAATAAGGACTTCACGCTCATCAGTTTCTTCTGATTCAAGACCCAGCTGCGCCTGATTGTAGCGCGCTGTTAGATCCCCCAGAGTGGTTTTCATTGAATTCTGAGTTGCGTGATTCTGATCCTGTTGGAGCTTGTTTAAAACTGTTGCCCGTTGGCGCACAAGATCGCGCATCAGATAGGCGGTTGAAGTTTTTTCCTCGGTATTTGCTATCAGTGCAGCGAAGC
This sequence comes from uncultured Granulosicoccaceae bacterium, assembly GCA_937951345.1. Lineage (GTDB taxonomy): Bacteria > Pseudomonadota > Gammaproteobacteria > Granulosicoccales > Granulosicoccaceae > CALFCE01. The sequence goes on along the minus strand of CALFCF010000092.1, from coordinate 3,718 downwards.
TTTCGTTTGTTGTTTTAAGCGTTGTTACCGCATACCACAAGACGATACCGAGTATAAGAAATATTGATGCAAACCCCGTGATAATCAGTATGCGAGTTTTTGCAAGAAGACTGCGCGTGCCTTTCACGAGCACCTCGTCTTCTGTAGTTGATATTGCCGTTCCAAAACACGTTGGTATATATATACCAGTCGTAAGGCATTCACCCGGCCAATGCGGGCTTCTATTCGATCTGCATGTAAGTTGAGGGTGGTCATGGCGTACAGCATATCTCACCGTTGTGTCTGGTAGATACGTGCACTAGGTCGGCACCGTTGTTATTTAGATGTGCTGGTAAATAACAGTTAATGCGATTTATAAGGCAAGTATCCGAACACCCGGTGCGGGTTAATTCATTGTGCATCCATGCCTTTTTCCTGACTAACTAGCGGCTTGGTTATATAAGTCTTGAGTTACGGTGCCGGATCTGAGTTTTTTGTAATATACGTCGGGGAATTTTGTCTACTGGTGGTAGATCAGGCAAATAATCCATGTATCATGAATTTTTCTGACTCGTTGTTAGTAACCTGTTGGCTACGCCGTTCTTTGAATACCCAAAGCCACCGCCCGTCGGCGTCTTGTGCAATATAGTAGTCACGACGTACGTCGTTACTATCCCACCATCCATATTCAATACGCTCTGCCTGACTCTTAATGACAATTGAGGCAGGCGCAGCTTGTGGCTTCGGTAGTAGCCATAGAGGGCGCGTATGAGTCGTTTTGTCTACAGGGTTTGGTTGTCGGGTCGTGTCCCAAGCGTGTTCCGGTCGGTGATCCTGAGCGAGCTTTGGTTTGTATAGCTGTTCGTGCCCGATTCTCGCACCAAGAACGTCAATAGCCTGCTCGACTGTTTCGGATCGGTTGGTATTTTGATCGAATAGCTGCATATTGCTTTGGCCAACAGGACCAACTTCAACGGCTTTAAGTTGCAGTGCAGTTACCGGGGCTTGCAATGTAAGTGTCGCAAGTTTTTCTGTTGCTACGCGTAATAAGTGCTGATGATTGTTATTGGCTTCGATAAACCTTATTGTCACTCGTGTTGCACTTTTTTTATCATGCAATAGTGATATATCGAATGTTCTGATACCTGATTCAGTCGCTCGTAAATAACCGCAGAGTGCATGCATCAATCGATTAATTGGGAACTGCAGCACTGATGTGTCAGGGGCTTCAAGTGGTAAATCGATGCCTCTACAAAAGGTCTCCGGCAGTTGGAATTCAGGATAGTGGCTCGGAATACGACCAAGAAGTTTATAAATCAACTCGCTACATGCCGGGCCGAAACGCCTGCTCAGTGCTGTAGCTGGCAGATCAAATAACTGTCGGCATTGCTTGATGCCGGATTGTCGAAGTCCTTTGCGAGTGAATTCATCCAGTGGCAATGCACTAACAGGTATATCGGATAGCAGACATGCAATCTGGTCTTTTGTGTCAGCGTAGCCAGGGTTTATACCTGACTGATAATAAACCTGTGATAACAGTAGTGCAGCTTCAGGTGTTGGTGCTATCCCAATAGCTGCAGTAATTCCCTGGTCATTTAAATCGCCTTGAATTTTTTGTATCAAGCGATCAATACCACCAAACAAAAGAAGGCTGGCGCCAATTTCAATGAGGATTGTATCCGGCATCACAGGGGCTACCCGGGAAGAGTAGTTGGTTGCCCACAGGCAGAGGGATTCAATATGTTGTCTTTGCTTTGTTTCGTCGTAATCGATAGTCAACAGTGAAGGGCAGATGGCATATGCATTGTTAAGTGTGAGTCCGGATCGGACACCGATATCGTGTGCTATTTCATTGCAGTTGACGATTAAGCGTTTGTTGCCGGTGTGTTGAACAACAGCAAGAGGCTCCTGTTTGCAGGTAGTGCTTAACAGACTGTTTGAGGAGTGTGAGCCTGTTGCCTGAGCGATAATGTTTTGAGCATCTGAGCAGGTTGAGTAATTTGCCGGTGGTGTTTCTTCAAATTGTTTTTGGTTTTTAAACCGCTCAAAACGCTCGAGTGCAAGTTCTGGCAGCAATACGGCGGCCCACCGCTCCTGTTTTCTTGTTTGCATGAGACTCAGGTTTTGCCCCGGTAACGACTAACGTACAACAGGCCATTCAATGCCTTGCGGTTTGTCAAAGGCTGGAGCCGGTATGAATAGCCGGGTTTCTGTGCCACCGCGTACCTTGATCACATCAAGCATAAGGCCATCCATTTTTTGTTCAAAGCAGGCCTTGCTGTTGGTTGCAGGTTGAAGCTTGATGCGTAATGCGGCTGGTGAGTGTTGTGTGCTGTAACGTTCATGTTGATAGATAACTGCTAGAGCGTTCGATTGTTCCGCTGCCAGCTGTAAGCGTCGTAATTGTTTAGTGTATTGTTTCCCACGCGAAGCATTGATCCAGCTGACTACGGCATGAAAAGAGCCGTTACGCAATAGTTGCTCGCTACTCCAGAAGGTATCTGCGCAGTTATTGGTATTGACGATCAGCAAATAATCCAGATCCACGCCGGCACAGGCTAATGCCGGTGCATAGGGAGTATAAGGTGGATTGATAAATGCTCCCCATTGTTTGCCAGCAGTAACTGTTGCAAGTGCCGGTAATAACAGGCTGAGCTCGCCGATGCCATTTTGTTCGACGAGCAGCTCGGTTAACGTTCCGATACTCCAACCACCAGCCGGCAATTTACGATCGAGGGCGTTAAAGCCCGTTGATAATGTTTTGCGTGTGTAATATTGGCTTCTCCCTTGCCATAAGCCGCGCTCCGTCTTGAGCAACGTTGTCAGTGCAGGATCCATACTGATAAATAAAAACCGGTGGGTAATCAGCTATTGTTGGCGTAGGTAGAACTTATCTTGAAATTATGTGGGGAGCGCCTGGCTATTGTTCATCGCAACAAAGCGTGTGCTGAGCGAGTAGAGTCGGTGTCCCCCTGGTGCAATACGCAACGCCATGGTGATATGCAAGTTTGCGTGCCCCGATCAATTTTGAGATTGGTTCTGGTGTTATTCGTCGAAACGAAGTACGCCGGTATATATACCTTCGATGGAAAATTCCTTTTCACGTAAATCCACCCTGATTGGTTCATAGTCATCATTTTCCGGAAACAAGGTGACAATATTGCCACGCTGACGAAAACGTTTAACCGTAACCTCATCCTCAATACGTGCAACGACTATCTGATTATTGTGAACGCGTGTGGTTGAGTGGACTGCCAGTAAATCATTATCAAAAATACCGACGTTAATCATGCTGTCACCGCGTACACGTAACAGATAGTCGGCTCGTGGATAAAAAAGAGCCGGATCAATTGCGAAATAATCTTCTATATGTTCCTCAGCCATGATCGGCGCACCTGCTGCAACAAAGCCAACAACAGGAAGAGCGTTTTCCTGATGGGCGCCGAGCAGACGTATGCCACGTGAGGTTCCAGGCATCAACTCAATAACTTGTTTGCGTGCAAGCGCTTTCAAATGATCATCGGCAGCAGTGGGTGAGCGAAAATTAAAATAGTCACAGATGTCTGCGCGTGTGGGTGGGACACCGGTTTCATCAATATGATCACGGATCATATCGAGAATTTGCTGTTGTCTTTTTGTCAGTGTTTGCATGAATCGAATGCGACTTGATTGTTTGTTGATTTACTGCAAGCTACTGAAACCGTTGCATGGAAATCATAAGTACTGGATAAAATACCAG
>CALFCF010000091.1 GCA_937951345.1 uncultured Granulosicoccaceae bacterium | reverse complement strand
CATAAATGCATATAATTATATGCATGAACAAACTGTCGGTTAAGGAAAGAGCACAAATCATCCACATGCTTGTCGAGGGCAACAGCCTTCGAGCCACAGCGCGAATGGCGGGAGTCTCCCGCAACACTGTTGACAAGCTGCTTCGTGAAGTTGGAGCAGCTTGTCAGGAGTACCAAGACAAAAACCTTAGAAATCTTCCGTGTAAGCAGGTCGAATGCGATGAAATCTGGTCATTCGTAGGTATGAAGGAAAAGAACGTCCCTGCTGAAATGAAAGGCAAGGATGTTGGCGATGTTTGGACTTGGGTTTCAATTTGCGCAGACACAAAGATTGTTCCTTGCTGGCACGTTGGTTCTCGTGATCTGGATGCAGCGGTAGACTTTATGACAGACTTAGCGGATCGTTTGAGTAATCGCGTACAGTTGACCACAGATGGCCATAAACCCTATTTACAAGCGGTCGAAGCGGCTTTCGATGGCGAGATAGACTACAGCCAACTAATTAAAATCTACGATGCCCCTAAATGGAAAACTGAAGGTCGTTACAGCCCTTCAGAGTGCAAGGAAATCGTTAAGAAGCCAGTTTCTGGTGAGCCTGATTTGGCCCTAGCGTCAACCTCATACGTTGAGCGCCAGAACCTCACAATGCGTATGAGCATGCGCAGATTCACTCGCCTGACGAATGCTTTCAGCAAGAAAATCGAAAATCACATGCATGCGATCAGCCTGCATTATATGCATTACAACTTCTGCCGAAAGCACAATACACTGGGCACATCGCCTGCTGTAGAGGCTGGCATCATGGATGAAATCAAGGATATTAAGTGGATTGTGGAAATCGCTGATTCTATGGCTTCGGCACCGAAAAAGCGTGGCCCTTACAAAAAACGGGCTAAACAGGCAATTTCAAACTGAGCCACTACCGGTATTTTGCGCGCTGTAGTGCAAGAGTAGTAAATCCTGCCTTATTTGATTCCCCGCCAAAACGATGGATTCTCATTGCTAGATGCTTACACGAATCCAGATAGCTGCTGATGTGTACCGGTAATTCGAAAAAATAGCCGCATCAAGGGGCTTTTGAGATATTGATTGTGCTTTCGGCAATTTCTTACCAATGTCTCTATGGATTGCTACATTCAGACTACTAAGCTGCACTCGATCGTTCGAAAATGTGTAAACTTTTATCGAACATGTAGTTATGCAATAGCGCGTTTGTGCTTTCAAGAGCTTAGTCGCACAGTAACTTAGAATCACTTTTGTTGAAAAATTGTAATAGCCGCTGTGTAACCAAATCGCTGGAATTCTGTCTGCTACGTGTATACATCGAAGATATTGTTTTCACTCCGATTCGATTGTTTTTTTGGTTATTAATTAGTGTTATTTCCTTAAAAGAAGAAACTTTGTATGCCCCATACAATATCTGCGGTTAAGTACGATACCCCTGTCCTGACGCAAGACTCCGATGCTGACGCCGTTATCGATCATTGCCGTTTGCTTGCGGAAGTATTTAAGGAACGCGCTGCTCACCACGATGAAACGCGGGAATTCCCGGTTCAGAATTTCCAAGAGATTCGTCAGAGTGGTCTTCTTTCGTTAATGGTGCCAAAAGAATTTGGTGGACTTGGTGCAGATTTTCTTACCTACACAAAGGCTATAGAACAACTGGCAATTGGTGATGCGTCCACAGCGCTGACTTTCAATATGCATAACATAGCAGCTGGCACATTAGCAGAGGCTGATGTCGGCGCGCTGACAGGCAGGCGAGCTGATGTATTGCGTAATTTTCGCGAGTGGGCTTTTGATGAGATTGTAGTTAACCGAAAACTTTTCGCGTCAGCCAATTCCGAGCCCGGTATAGGTGCTCATTTCAGTAAACTGAATTCGCGTTATACACCTGTAGAGGGTGGTTTCAAAGTGAGTGGGGTCAAATCATTCGTGTCGATGGCTGGCCATGCGGATTACTACGTTACCGCGGCGCGAAAAGAGGGTAGCGATGGTCGATTTCCTGATCTGTCGTTTTTTGTAATCGATGCAGACAGCCCGGGAATTCGTATAGAGGAAATCTGGAACACGCTGGGCATGCGCGCTACTTGTACTAACATGATGCATCTCGATGATGTATTTGTCCCGAAAGAACGTCTCTTTCTCGGTACGCAGGGACTTGGCATGCTCAAGCTGGTGCGCGAGCCACATTGGACGATCGCGGGCTATGTCGGTGTGTACCTGGGTATTTGTTCTGCAACTTTTGATTTCATGTGTGATTATCTGCGCAATCGCAATAAACCGGGTACTGATGATCCTGTTGCTAACAGCGAATGGATACAGCATCGGGTCGGGGAGCTGGCAGTTCAGATGGAAGCTTGTCGGACAGTCGTTTACGATGCTGCCAGGCAGGTAGATGAAAATCCGGGTAAAGCCGAAACCAATGTTGCTGTGCATCGTTCTAAATACATGGCAGGTGAGCTGGGGCCTCATCTTTCATCACAGGCTTTGCGACTTTGTGGTGGCAGTACACTGGCTAAAAGACTGCCGCTTGAGCGATTTTATCGCGACAGTCGCTGTGGTGGATTAATGCCTGCTACCAGTGACGAGTGTTTACTGTATGCCGGTAAAGCTGCTTTAGGCTTTGATATGTCAAAGATTTCGGAAACCTATTGGTAGATTCCCGAATTGTAAACGACAGAAAAAGCAAGAAGCGTACTGTTTGAAAACGCCAGCCACAGAAGCGCAGCAAGGCTTGTATTTTCGCTGCATCACCAACCCGGAAAATCCTGCATATAACGTCAGTTGTTGCTTCAGATTAAACGGGCAAATTGATATTGATGCCCTTGATAAGAGTGTCGATGCAATCCTTAACAGACATCAACCTCTCCGCACCCGGTTTGAAACTGGTCATGATGGTATAAATTCGTATATTGAGCGATCTGTACCTTGTATCAGTGAAGACCAGCAGACATCTGGTCTAAAGACATTTGCAGAGACTGGTGTGTCCCGCAGCAGGCATCAGAGAGGATTCCGTTATATACAGGTGTACACATGCCCCCCGTCTTTGACGCTCGATCAGAAAGATATTTTATTGAATAAAGAGATCAACCGACATTTTGATCTGGCGCAGGCACCTTTGTTTCGCTGTTGTCTTTTTTCAACTGATGATAATCAAACGCATTACCTTGTGTGGGTGGTTCATCATTTAGTGTTTGATTATTATTCCAAGTCTATTCTCAATGCTGAATTGAATCATTTTTACAGGCACCTAGCGTTTGGTGAAGAAGCCTGCATTGAAGATTTGTCGTATCACTATGTCGATTATGTAGCAAATCAGCGCAAGCAACATTGTCTGCCTGGTTTTGAGAGGCAGCTTGTTTACTGGCGAAAGAAGCTAGAAGATCAGGCTCAATTTCATCTACCTCTCGACCATCCTCGAACTCTACCGATTGATGTAACCGGGCGTCGGATAAAAAAAGAAATTCCGGATGACCTGGTAAACGCTATTCGTGCTCTGGCTTCGGCTAATCAGACTACATTTTTTATGGCGATGATGGCTGTTGGGAAAATGTTGCTCGCATCCTGGACGGGCGAGGAAGATATCAGTGTCGGCACGCATCTGGAGGATCGTCGCGAGCAAGGCGCGGACAAGTTGATCGGGTTCTTTCTTAACACATTGGTATTACGCTCGAATCTTACTGGTAATCCGTCTTTTCTTGATATTCTAAAAATAGTGCGTAAAACGTGCTTTGATGCATTTCGATTCGGACAAGTCCCGTTTGAGAAGTTGGTTGAGCTTTACCCGGATAAGCGTGATACCGGTCGTAATCCTTTTTTTGATGTGCGAATCTCACATCTTAAAGCGCACGAATCACACTTAGCACTGCCGGGACTTGCAGTTGAGGCGATAGAGCCTTTGCATTGCAGAGCTCGTTATGAACTGACGCTTACGGTGCATGAGGCCACTAATAGATGTTTTATAGAAATTGAATATAGAACCAGTCTTTTCGAACAATCGACAATAGAGTGGTTGCTGGATAAGTACCTTAGTTTGTTGATGCGGGTAGCCGATGATCAACAAGTTACTCTAGCGGACATAAACCTTGTCGACGATGTTTTGCGATCAAAACTACTTCAAGAGTTTAATAGGCCACCAACACCGTTCCCGCATAATTCGACGATAAATGAATTATTCACAGAGCAGGCAGCGAAAACGCCTGACGCGGTTGCGCTAAAGTACATTGATCCGCAGTCAGGTCTAGCGAGCACACTTCGGTATGCAGAGCTTGAACAACGATCGAATTCTATGGCTGCTTACTTGTCGCAACAAGGGCTTGTTCAAGGCGCTATTGTCGGTATATGTGTTAAGCGTTCGATCGAAATGGCTATTGCTTTACTTGGAATTCTAAAGTCTGGAGCTACCTATCTGCCACTCGATAAAGATTTTCCTTCCGAACGTCTGACGTACATGCTGAAAGACTCCGGGTGCGAGTATCTTTTGGTTGATTCAACTACCTCTGGAGCACTAGGTGGTGATGGAGTGAAAGAAATACAGATCGACAGCTGTGAAATATCAGGTAGGAATTTGCAAAGCAAAAAGGTATCGGGTTCTACAGCTGGTGCGATCGCCTACATTATTTATACATCCGGTTCCACTGGGCGTCCGAAAGGCGTTTTGATTACTCATCGCAATGTGGTTAATTTTTTGACCAGTATGCGCCAATTACCGGGTTTGTGCAGCAGTGATCGTTTGCTTGCTGTTACAACACTGTCTTTTGATATATCAGTATTGGAGATATTCCTACCGCTGGTTAGTGGAGCGACATGCATCATCGTTTCGCGTGAAACTGCGACTAACGGTATTCGATTAAACCAACTTCTTCAATCGGAAGAAGTTAATGTGATGCAAGCTACTCCTGTTACCTGGCGAATGCTGATTCAATCCGGTTGGGAAGGCACCTCTGGTTTCAAAGCATTGTGTGGGGGTGAAGCTATGCCCCCGGATCTTGCGCGTGATCTATCTAGTCGTACGGGACAGCTTTGGAATATGTATGGCCCAACGGAAACCACCATATGGTCGAGTTGCTTTAGAATTGACTCCACGAACATGCCGATCACGATTGGAAAAGCTATCGATAATACGACGCTCTATGTGTTGGATCGCCATGGTCATCTTGCGTATCCGGGTACTGTCGGAGAATTACATATAGGCGGTGAAGGCGTTTCGGTTGGTTATCATCAACGTCCGGAACTCACTGCTGAGAAGTTTATTGCTGATCCTTTCTCTGTTGGCTCACGTTTGTATGCCACGGGTGATGCCGTCAGACAGATGCCTGGCGGCCAACTTGAATATGTTGGGAGACTGGACAGTCAGGTTAAAGTGCGTGGATATCGAATTGAGCTTGGTGAAATAGAAGCTCGTCTCATAAAGCTTCAGGATGTGAATCAAGCAGTTGTGCTAGTCAATGGATCGGCAGGCAGTAACCAACAATTGATTGCCTATATCGAAACTGAAAATGACGATGTGAATTTACCTGTCTACTTACGTAACACACTAAGAGATCAGTTACCGGTCTACATGGTTCCGCAGCACATCGTCGCGTTAGAAAGTTTGCCGCTAACTCTCAATGGCAAGATCGATCGTAAGGCGTTGCCAGCTCCGAATGCCTCTGATCGTATGGCTTATACGCACGCATTAATGCCACAAACGGCAATGGAATCTAAAATGGCTTTAATCTGGGGTGATGTGCTGGGGAATCAGAACATACCGGTGAATGAAACGTTTTTTGATCTAGGCGGGCACTCATTGTTGGCGATGCAGGTCATCGCGCGCGTTAGAACTGATATGCAGATAGATATCGACCCGCTGGCTATCATAGACAATCCGATTCGTAAAATTCTTGCTGAGTATGATCCCGAAGCGATAAACAACAATACTTCGCGATTGCAAGATTCATATCCGGTTACAGATTCGTTCTTCTTTGATCACGATCGGTTGTATGGGCGTCTACATCGACCTGTTTGCGACGGCGATACTAGAGGTTCGGTGTTGCTTTGTAATCCATTGTTTATGGAATCTACTAGTATTCATTGGGCCTATCGACAGTTGGCCAACAGGCTGGCTTCACAGGGCTACTATGTTTTACGTTTTGATTATTATGCCTGTGGTAATTCATTAGGCGATGATATCGATGGCTCAGTAGAAGAGTGGGTTCGTAATATCGACGTGGCGGCTGCTTTTCTGTCCTCGCAGTCCGGTTTAGATCGCTTGTCAATAGTAGGGTTTAGATTTGGTGCAACCCTGGCATCTCGTTTGACTGATTGTAACGTCGATCATTTTGTTCTTTGGGAACCGATTGAAGCAGGAGCTGAGGCTGTAGCAATATTAGATCGACACTACGATAAAACTATCAAGATTTTAAATCGTTTTAGACGTAACAAAGCCAGTCCCGAATCTGACGAAATTACTGGTTTCACGCTAAGCGAAGGATTGCGGGAGCAACTGAACAATACATCTACAGCTGTTAATCTGTTACCTGCTTCTTGTAATAAGGTCAGCGTTGTTACAAATTCGGATTTATCAAAATACCAATCACTTATTGATAGACTGAGATCTGTGGCTCCTTCATTCTACGTAGAGTCAATCGAGGATAGTGTGCCTTCATTTGAAAAAATGCACGACTTAAGCGCATGGTTGCCTGGAAAAAGTTTGCCGCGAATTGCGGAAATACTGACTAGCGAAACCTGTGCGTGAAGTTATCCGTCATTGTGGTGAAAAGCCTGAATTGATTGGCATTCACACGTTAACTCGTGATAGTACAGACATAGAACCAGCTAAAGATCCAATTATAAAAGATACGGAAAACTGCGGTCTGGAAGCTCGTGCTAAGCCAATTGTATTACTATTGAATTCTGGTTTGTTACCGAATATTGGCCCCTACAGGCTTCATGTCAGGTTGGCAAGGCATCTATCGACCTTAGGGTTTGAGTCGTTTCGTTTTGATTTATCCGGTATTGGTGAAAGCGAAAGAAGCGATGATAACTTATCAAGATCCGAGCAGCAGATGCGAGATATCAATATTGTGATGACCCACCTTCAAGAAACATGTGGCGCTGAACAATTTGTTGTCATGGGTATTTGCACCGGTGCAGACAACGCACATCGAGCGATAATGAGAGACGAACGAATAGTAGGTGCGATAGGCATCGACGGCTATTACTATCCGACTTTTCGATACTATCTGAATTATCTAGTTGGATACCTTTTGCCTCAGATGCTTCGTTTGGAATCATGGGTTAGTAAGTCTGGAAAAGTATTGTCACGACTGGGTGAGAAAGCAGGTATTCTGAAGTCTGTTTCGTCGCATCCTGTAACAATCCCTTATCGTTGGAAGGTTCCTGATAAAAGGCAAACGGAAGCAGACTTTAAGCACTTGATCTCGCGAAATGCCAATATGCTTTGTATTTACACTGCAAGCTGGCCCTACAATTATCCAAATCAGCTTGCCGATGCATTTCCGAGTATACCCATAGGTGACAATATTCAGGTACGTTATTTCGAAAATGCTGAACACATGTTTCCGTTATCAGAGGATAGAAATAAACTTACGGAAACTGTGTCTAGCTGGTTACTCGAGCGATTTTAATAATCGCTTTATCGGGTTTGTTTTAGACGACTATTGACTGCTTTCACGTACTTCATCGATAAAACTGGACAAGGTGCTTATAGTAGCAAAATGTTCAAAGCCCATATCTTCGTCGTCCAGCATAATGTCGAATTCGTTCTCCAGCAAAGTCACAAGTTCGATTAATTGAATAGAATCCAGCTGTAAGTCGTCAAACAGAGAGGTCTCATCTGAAAGTTCGTCTGCAACCTGATCTGCTGCTATATCTGTGCAAATAATTCGAGTTATTCGTTGGTTCGTTGATAAGCAGTTCATTCGTGTTATTACTGTTCTGGTTTTATTCTAGCGTTGTGCTAGTCGTTATCGTTAACAATACGTTCTAAGTGTTTTCTATCGGTTTTGCCAGTGTTGTTGACTGGTAAGTGATCCACCAGTCTAATTTCACGAGGTACCATGTAAGGAGGTAAATTTCTCTTACAATGATCAATACTAATGGTAATCAGCTTCTGAAGATCGTTGCTAGTTTCTGATTCATGCGTTTGTTGGTGCTTCATTTTGTAAGATGCCTTAAGTAAAAAGGCAACGAGCACGTCCCCAATGGCGCCGCTAGACGTTTTTGTAACGACTACTGCTTGATCAACCCAGTCAAGTCCCATAAGACAGACTTCAATCTCACCCAGTTCAACTCGATATCCGTATATTTTTACCATCTTGTCAATTCGACCGTGATAACACCATATCCCGTTTTCCGTTTTGCTTACTTGATCGCCAGTCGCGTAACCCGGGTGCGGTTGTGATTGTGTATTTTTAATCCAATAATTTGCTTTTGAATCGTCTACACCGAAATAACCTTCCATCACTGTCGGACCTTGTACACAGAGTTCACCACGTCCATTTTCATCAGCTTTACTATCGCGTAAAAACAAGTCAGTGTCCGGCAACGCATTGCCGATAGGAATCGCCGCATCATTGAAATTTGCAGGCACATGAAAGTAGCTGCATACATTCGTTTCAGTCGGTCCATACAAATTGCTATAGCTGATGTGATCTGGCATTACCTCTGCGAATTCATTGAATAATGGTACTGGAAATTCTTCGCCAGCAAATAGTACGGTTTTCAAGGCCGAAAGGTTTCGCGAGGGCAATTTCCCGCGTTGCAGCATTAATATCAATGTCGATGGCACAGCGTAAATTATTGTAATCGCGTGCTGCTCCAGAAAATCGGTGAGACGGGCAGGGAACATTTTGAGCTTTTCCGGTACTAGATACAGTGTCGCGCCAGCACCAAGTGTAGCGAATAGATCAAACGTCGTAAGATCAAATGTCAGTGGAGAGACAGATGCAATACGATCAGTTGGCGTCAGTTCATATTCCTGTCGTGCCCAGGCTGGGAAGTGTTGTGCGGCATGATGCGAAACGCAAACTCCTTTCGGAGTTCCTGTAGATCCGGAGGTATATAGAATATAGGCGAGTGAGGAATCCGAAACACGAATCTTATCAGCTGATGGGCTTTTGTCTATTTGTGTAGCCTTTTTCCACTCTGCTGAATCTGTCACCAGTGGTGGCGGCAATTCACTCAATTTTAGTTCTGAAAAAAGTGCCGGCTGATCGGTAATACACAAGCTAAATTTGCCATCGTTGAATATTTTTTCCAGTCTTGGGACCGACCATGATTCACCCAGAGGCACATAGGTGTTTCCGGACTTCAATATTGCAAAGATAGCAATAATGGCCTCGTTACCTTTTGCCATCAACAACGAAACACGATGCCCGGTACCGGTCAATTGTTGTGATATATAATTTGCTAACGCAGAAGACTGGTGCTCAAGCTCGGTATAGTTAAGAGTACCTGATTCGCTCCACAGAGCCATATTTTGCGGATATTTAGCAGCGGCTTCAGACAAGGCCTCGTGGATTAATTGTTTCATTTGGTTGATCTTTATTTGCGCTTTACCGCAAGGGAACCTGTACTGCCAGATTGCTTATAGCCGAGGGTGGCAGCGAGTGATACGGGTAGGGCGTTTCATCACTAAGCAATAGGTGTATGTCGTTTTAATAACCTGCTCTCCCATACCTTGATTGGACAAGCAGAGATGGTATTTCGTTCATAAATTTATTACAGAATAAGGAAGCTGGATTCTGCCATGCTCGTGCTAAACAATCACCTTGTGTAACGTGTCTGCTTTATTTTAGCTATAACCTGTTACGTCTTCTTTCGCGCCAAGACTGCTCAAGACAGCAGCAAGTATTGCGCTTTCCCTTCTGGTGCGTAAGTTTGATCTACGGAAGCATTACTTCAGTATCAGCAAAAAGGCGATATAGAGAGCAAGCAACCGAGTACTACGCGCCGATAGATATAGACACATCAATTTAAGTAGGCTTGATAATAAGGGTGGTTAGATGCCGACTTCTGAGCGCCCTTATAAACCTGAGTTTGTTTGATTTGCGTTTTTGGAACCGCAGAGCATACATGCAGGAATACCTAGCGTTTTCATCTACGCGACTTTAGTATCTTTATTTACGTGATTATCGTTAACGCTATGAATGTCGCGTTACGAAATATCGCAGACGATAGCAGTGAACCTAGCCTGCTCTATTCATGAAGGGTTCGCCACCAGAGTCTGGCTACCTAAGCAGGTCGCTCGATTCAGCGAAATTCGTAGAAATCTACGGGTTGAGCTCAATCGAGTGAGCTGCGACGGCAGACGGGCACTGGGGTGAATAGAAAACAGTGTGCGAATACCCACAGCGACGCTAACACTGCTTTTCTAAATGGAAA
>CALFCF010000090.1 GCA_937951345.1 uncultured Granulosicoccaceae bacterium | reverse complement strand
ATTTCTTGAGAAAAACAAGCGCTCCAGTAAGGCATCTTGATTTTATTTTTGCCTGCCATCCGGTTCAGGCAGCTGGCATCAGTACACTTATCTGAGTAGGGTGTCGTCCATAGCAGGCTCATTGGCAGTCTGCTCCGAATCATACAAAACGTTATTATTTCGTGACGGCTGTATCCATACACGAATTCTCACTGCCCGCAGCCGATGCCATTCATGTATTGGCACCGCACCCCGATGATTTTGATGCCGTCGCTGTTGTGCTGTCTTACCTGGCTGAGCACGATCGCACGTTGTATCTCAGTGTGCTGACGGGTGGGGAAAACGGTGTGGTCGACGGGTTTGACGGCGTTAAATCCGACGAAGACAAACAACAACTTCGCCAACGCGAACAGCTAGCCTCCTGTGAGTTGTTTGGCCTCAGTCAATGGTTTGTGCGTTTTCTTAACCTGCCAAAGAGTGCACAAGGATCCTTCGCAGTGACACCGGACAATTGCCGGCGCATTACTGAAGAAATCAGCCGCTCAGGTGCCGGCATTCTGATTTTGCCACACGGAAATGACAGTAACTCGACACATCAATTCTGCGCCCAATTGGTCGTTCAAGCCTGTCAGGACAGCGGGTGGGCAGGTGAAATCTGGTTTAATCGCGATGAAAAAACGCTGGCGATGCGGGATGATCTTTATATCGCGTTTGACGAGGATAAAGCGCATTGGAAAGCTGAACTGCTGCGCGCACATCGTTCACAACAACACCGCAATCAGATTACCCGGGGACATGGGTTTGATGAGCGAGTCTTGCGTATGAATGCTGAAACTGCAAATCGTCTGGGCATCGCTTCAACCCGGCAAACCTATGCAGAGTCGTTTGAAATCTCTAGCCTGCACTATTCATGAAGGGTTCGTCGCCAGAGTCTGGCTACCTAAGCAGGTCGCTCGATTGAGCGAAATTCCTAGAAATCTACGGGTTAAGCTCAATCGAGTGAGCTGCGACGGTAGACTGGCACTGGTGGTGAATAGAAAACAGTGTGCGAATACCCGCAGCGACGCTAAAACTGCTTTTCTAACTGGAAATTGCTTAGTTTTCATTGTCACCGTTTTCGCCTTCGTGAATAGAGCAGGCTGATTCAAGTAGCTGGCGCTGCACCAATCGCTGTGCATGCACGGATAGTTTTTCATCTGCAATCCGATACTGGCATACTGCGTTGGTATGAATGCATCGATAGCTCAAAGTGAAGCGACCTGCCGGCTCTACCAGCAGCTCGAAGAAGCTGACACCCGGACTCAGAAACTCTCACTGATACCTCGCCTGATACTGGCAATTTTTGATGATTTTTATCTCGAATTGTGCGATTACCCATTACGTGCCAAACGGGCTTTTGAAGCCAATGACACCCGTGAATCCATTCTTATCAGTAAGGACAGACTGGGCCTGTACAGCCTGTTTGTGTCGACTCATGGCCCTCGAATAGAAGCGCTGTTTCCAGAGCTTGCCAATGATGTAGAACTTTGGGATCACATCGATGAACGATACGAACCGTTGATCATGGCCCGCTATGAGGCAGATATAGCGTTCGCGTTCGCGCATTCAATACGTCGTAATGTCTGTCACGTGGTCTGGCGACCGGTTGCTTATTCCTTTATCGGCCGTGCGCGCGACAGGGGATTGTCCAGTGCGATGGCTCATCAACGATTCGCGGTAGGGCGGGAGATAGACGCGTCATTGTTGATCAGCGTTCTGCAATTGCCTCGTTTCAAGGTGCCGTTTGCAAGGCTTTATGAAGACGCAACAGAGATAGCCGGGCAATTAAACAGACTGCTTGGTGAAGGTGAGCTGGATATCGATAGTCTGGCCTCCATAGAATTTGTAGAAGGCGCATTTTTCCGTGACCGTACGGCGTTTATAGTTGGCAGAATGGTCTCTGCTGAAGGGGCTGTCTGTCCGCTTGCACTCGCACTATTGAACGGTGACGACGGTGTCGTTGTAGATGCGGTCCTCTACCGCACATCAGATGTACACAACCTTTTCAGTTCTACGCTTGCCAATTTCCATGTGACTAATAATTTGTATTATCAGGTGTGTGTTTTTCTGTCTTCAACGATGCCCTTACGCCCGCTGGGTTTACACTATTCGACGATCGGCTTTAATCACGTAGGAAAAGTAGCGATTCTTGATGACATAAAAGAGCAGCTCATAGAGAACAGTCAGTCGTTTAGTTCGTCGCCGGGTTTTGATGGGACTGTAGCCATTGGTTTTACGTTTGATCAGTGTTCCTATCACTTAAAAGTCATCCGTGATAAACCGACACGTGCTTATAAGTGGGGTGAGTTTGAGGGAATAGACGCAGTTCTTGATAAATACCGGCAGGTACATGAAATAAACCGTGCGGGCAGCATGGTTGATAATGTTATCTATTTCAATCTTGAGCTGGAACGCGCGATGTTCTCGGAAGATTTGCTGGCTGACCTGTTGACCAATGCCAGCGAGAGTGTCCAGGAAAGTGGCGATAAGGTGTTGTTTCGCAGCCTGATCGTGCAACTGAAAATTATACCTCTTCCAGTTTATTTCGAGACTGCCAGCAATGAGGAAGTTCGCAAAAGCATCGTGAACCTGGGTCACTGCATTCGAAACAATCTGGCAGCTAATATTTTCAATAAAGATCTGGATGCTCGAAATTATGGTGTTGGCCGCTACGGCCGGGTGTTTCTTTTTGACTATGATGCGGTGGAGGAATTTACCGGGATTCATCTTGCGACGAATCTCGACAAGGAAGAGGGCGAAGAAGATATCCCGGATTGGTTTTTCTCCAAAGAATTCGTTTTCCTGCCAGAGGAGTTGGAGTCGGGTTTGCAAATTAACGATCGGGATATTCGCCGTGCCTTTCGCGAGATAAACGCAGAGTTATTAACCCTCGAATTTTGGCAGTCCGCTCAGCAAACGCTTCAACGTGGCGGCGTGTTGCAAACCACGGCTTATCCGGAAGAGCGACGATTGCAGTACCTTGCCAATCCGTAAACTGTAATCTGCCCGCTGGATTACGAACACCTCGTACGCCCTCCGTTTAATGCACACTAATGCAAAATAGTGGCTAGTGTTGCAGTATTAGCAGGCTAGCATGCTCCTACTACCTGATTACTGGCTGCGTCTGACAAGATCAGAGCATGTCCTAAATGGCATGGATACTGCGGCGCTGGGTGGTTTTAAATAACACCTGAGACCGTCGAGCCCATGCGCACCAGTGTGCAACTAAAAAGTATTTGGTCAGCCCTTGTTCTGGCACTTTTGTGTGTAGCCTGCGATAAACAGCCTGATCCGGCTGTTCAATTCGATGATGGTGATTCCCCCGACATAGGTGCTGCGACTGCATCCGTAGAAAATTTTCCGGTTACGCTGGATGGCGTCAACGCTGAAAGTGCGCCGCCAGTACAGCAGAGCAACGCCGATCAACGACCTAATATAGTACTGGTTGTCTCAGACGATCAGCGATGGGATCTGATGAGCGGACGCGGTCATCCGTATGTGAAAACGCCGGCTTTGGATGCGCTCGCCAGTCACGGCACCTTGATGGAAAACGCATTTGTACCAGTTGCTTTGTGTTCGCCGTCGCGTGGTGCCTTGTTAACCGGTAGAGATGCACACAAGGCCAGTGCACCGCGTATTGTTTGGCGTAACAATTCCTTCCTGCAGACGCAGCGCACCATTGCAGAAGATCTTGACGACGCTGGCTATGACACCGCCTATATTGGTAAGTGGCACCTGGGTGCAGGCAGTCAACCGAAACCGGGGTTTGATCACTGGGAAGGGTTTGACTGGTTGGGAGATTTTTTTGATCCACGCATTACGATAAACGGCGAAGAGCATCAGTTTGATGGCTTTGTTGATGACATTCTGGCGCAGCGAGCCCGGGCTGTCATTGAGGCGAGTGAATCGTCCTCAAGACCGCTTTTTATGGTTGTCGGTCTAAAGCAGCCTCATCTGCATTTCGAGCACCCGGCCCGGCAGGCGGCTGCCTTTGCAGATGTGTTCATTCCACGGCCCGATACCTACTACGAGGATTTTGCCAACAGCGGCAAGTTGCAGGAAATAGATGACTGGCTTGGCATCGAAAATTTCCCGTGTGGTCTGCCTTGTTTTGACGACAGTTGGGACAAATTTATTCGTTTTCATTATCGTGCCATACAAGGTCTGGATGATGCGATCGGTGAGATCCGCTCCGCTATTGCAGACAGCGGCAAGGCCGATAACACACTGTTTATTTACACCAGTGATAATGGGTATAGTCTTGGTGATCACGGGTTAACCGAAAAACACTTCGTCTATGAAGAACCGATCCGTGTGCCATTACTGGTTGATGCGCCGGGCAACAGTGGTGCTGGTGTTGTTAAATCAGAGATGATCAGCACGATAGATATCGCACCGACAATTTTTGACTACGCCGATTTAGCGATGCGCGATACATTCACTGGTAAATCCATGCGACCGTTGATAGAGGCGGACAGCAGTACAAACCCTGATGGAGATGAAACATCTCGCTCAAGTTGGCGTGATCAACTGTTTTTTATGTATGAAAAATGGCAGGTTGCGGTACGCACTGAAAATCTGAAACTGATCCGTTCACTTCGTCAGCAGGGTTTGTTTGAACTGTACGATCTGGCAGCTGATCCGAAAGAAACCCGTTCAGTTCATGCCGACCCTGCTTACTCGACTGCCCGCCGTGAAATGCATCGCAGGCTTAAATCGCTGATTGATGAGAATGGATGGTCGCAAAGAAAGACCTATCCAATACGTTCGGCATTGATCAGTCAACCGTTTGCCACTGATCAGGCAGACAAGCTTGCGAAGACTTTGTCAGCAATGTCGACAAGACCGGAGGCTGATGATCAGACGCCGGTTGAAGGTGTCGATCTGACGTGGCAGTTGATAGATGTAGGTACCGATCGTTTTGGCGATCGCTTCCAGCTCAAAGACGATCCGTCTGCAACCGAGGGACAGTCTGTGCTGGTGGTACTGCCGCTTGAACTGTTAACCGGTTGGGATTCGTTTGTAGAAGTCAAAGTGCGGCGTCGCACGCAGTCTACGATGTACCACGGTGGTCGTGAACTTTGGAATAACACAGCGGCTGAGCGCCTGCCACTTGATGCTGCTAATCCACCCCTATTAACGGGTGAGAATTTTGTTGTTTTGCGCTTTGACGACACTGGCGCTATGGATGTGAAACTTGAAGTCGAATCACCTGAAGATACGATTCGACTACCGCTGGAGAATGGTCGTCTGCTGGGTAATGCGCCGGGTCGCTATGCAGCGGTTGGCAGTTGGCAACCTGACAATGATATTGATCTGCAACGTATTGACGGTGCGTTACTAGCGCAAGCGTCGGGACTGGATGCTCGGATGCTGACTGAAAACGTGTACGCTGAGCAGCCGGTCGTGGTCCGTTTGACATACACAGCTGAAGAGTCGACACCGGTCAGTCTACTGTGGCGATCACAGTATGATACGTTCTCTGCGGATCATCGGGTTGAAGAGCGATTAAACGCGTCAAGCAGAGCGACTGCAGAGATTACACTCGACGGGATCAGTGTGGAATCACCGCTGGATGTATTGCGTGTGGATCTTGAAGGTATTGATGCACAGGTGGCTGTGCATGCGATAGAGCTGTTGGGTGCTGATGGTGAGCGATTGCATCACTGGGTATTTTAACTTTCCGCTCCCGGTGGGCGGTTAAGTTTTTCTCAGTGAAGTTTTATTCGGGGGTGATGCCGCACGTGTCTCCATCTGGTGGCATGATGGAGCGGCAATCCAGCCGACTAGCACCTGACTACCATCGGTTACCCACCAACTGGTTGCCAGCCAACCGGCTACCAACTAACCGTTTACCAACCAATGCGTACCTGATCGCTTGCTGTCCAGGCTTCATTGCCCTCGGCCATCATCTTGACAAAAACCGAGCTACCCATCCGCAGGAATCGTCTGCCGGGGCCAAAAACCAGATCATTCAGATCACTGGCTTCGGTGTAACCGGTGCCTGCTGCATTCGGATTGCCGGGTAAGCCGGCAAATTCAAGAGTGACGGTGTCACCGGGGTGCAGAAAATCCAGATTAACGACTATCGAGCGGGTTCTGGCCAGTGCCTCAGGTGACAGCTGGTAGCCATAGTAATAACGACTGTGATTGACGGACACAACACTTTGGTAGTGTGCACGAGGCCCCAGTGGGGATGCGACTACTTGTTGTCCATCACTTCGAAAGTGCGTTAGTGGGGGTAGATTAGTGCCACCAATATCCATCTGAATTCGTCCATAGCGGTTGTTGCAGATACGCCCGGAACCGACAAGATCAGAGCAGGTGCTATCGATCATTAATGGATGTTCAGCCGCCAGAGCGGTGCCTGCACCCATCCCGAAACTACCGTCTTCATCATGTATGGTCGCTCCCCAGCGCGACGGACGTTGTCGTTCCAGGGGTTCGCGACGGTCGTACAGAAAAAACGAGTTTTGTAGAGTCAAACCGGACACTGGATTATTGGTGAAACGGATATCCGCTTCACGTGCGCCGAACAAGTAGCTAGGGCCGTAGCTATTATCGAAATTAACGAAGTGGGTATCGCGAATTTGAATACCGAAGTCATAGATGCCGAATGCCGAACGCTGACGACCGCGACCACCTTCTGAAAGTTTCGAGTTAGCTACAAACAGTGAATCCACAACATCAACAGGCCGTGGCGCAACGAAACTTGAATGGTGCGCACGCCCGGAATCACTGACCATCAGATTGGAAAACCGCTGAGTGCCGTGACAAGGCCAAACAGCACCATCACCGCCGGAAAACACGGTCAGATTGGTATAGTTGGCAAGGTTGGATGGTAAATAACCGTTCGGTCCACTGGCCCTGCTACAACTACTGAATGCCATACGTGATGAATGCACGCGATTATTATTGAATTCACGAAATGGTGAATTGATCGGCCTGACATCGCTGTAACGCGCAACTGCCGCTGACGCGCCACCAACCCGCTCAGGCGTGTCGTACCAGAAACCGAGTCCATCAGAGCCAGCTGCCGCATTGTTGCGGTAGGTGTTGTCACCGTTTGAAATCCAGAATGTCGCCGGGCCTTTTGCGGCCTCACCTTCGAGACGGTCGCTCGGTATTAACGCATGCTCCTCTTCAGGACGTCGGGTGAGTAAACCCAGATTACGGTCGAACATATTGCCCGTTTCGCCCCCGTCTTCCAGAAAGTATCCGTGGCCAATATGGTCGAAACAAACATTGTCACTGACAACCGCATTGTGTGTGCCGTGGACGGTGATGCAACGATTGAAGCTTCGCGTAATTGAAGAATTTCTGATGTATTGTCCGCTAACGTCATCAGCCAGGTGCCAATGAAACGGATAGCGTGCCAGTATGCCGCGTTGTCCTAGTCTGTACAGTTCCACACCGGAGAAGAACGCAGCGGAATTGCGCATGATCATTATGTGACCGCCGAAGCCGTTTTCTTCAGAGGCTTCGTCACCACGAATACGGATATTTCTACTTAACAAACCAACTTCAGCACGTGTATCGAGAGTCCAGCTCCTACGCTCATTTGCGAAGGTTTGCGACTCCCCAAAGTGGCGGTGGTTAAAATTCTGGTTAACGGTAATAACATTGCCGTTTATATTGGTAATCTGGCGAACCTCGGCATGGTGCATGTTATCGTCGGTTGACGTAACGACAATAATGTCGCCGTTTCGCCAGGAGGGTGGTGACTCTACTGTTAAGATGTTGGATCCGGCGTTAATTGTTGCATCCAACATCAACCAACTGGTACGTTCTTCGCCATGCATCGAAATCACACCGCCACCCATGGCGCTGAGAAATTTCGTTCCCATTCCCCTAACGGATTCGTTGGGATTGTTACCCGTCAATTCGATATCCAGCCGATTGGTGTAAGGGTTGGATTCAGTACCACACTGGAAAAGCCCCCGAACCATAATCCAGCGTGCTTTGATATTCAGATCGCGCTCGGCACAGACCAATTCGCCATCTATCTGAAGACTGGCTAGTGAGATACTGGTATCGAGTACGATACGTTGACCGGCAGGGATCGTGACATGAGTATCCGGTGCGGGGACGGTACCACCCCAGGTTTGCGGGTTTGACCAGCCGTCTGCCATCGCGCTGAGTTGCTGAGGTGGCGTAAACTGCGGCGTCGCGGGTACATCATCGGCTGGTAGTTCGCCGTTGTTGATATCACCACTGCCACCACCACAGGCTGCCAGTAACACAGTTGCGCACAACACCAGCGACTGCACAATTTTGCGCGAAGCGTCAGCAGTTAGCCGCCTTTCAACGTGTTTGATATTCGACAGATTGTGGATGTCAGCGGTGTGCATGAAATTGAACGGATACTGGAGAATCTGGATATTGTTCGTTTGTTATCGACCGATTTGCGTTAAGGCACAAATGGCAAGTGCGTAGTGCGTCAAGTATTGGTACGGCAGGTGGTAAGATTAATGTTGTTAGCGGGCACTGCACTGTCGGACAACACCAGCGATCAACCGTTACAGTGTCCGGGTCTGATGTAACAAGCAGGATGAATCCGTTACCGGTGTTGTTAAGCGAAGTTTATTGCTGTGACTTATGATGCCGGGGAGGCGTCGATCAGAGGTGCAGCAGTTGTCACTATAAGTGGTGATTCAGATCAACCGCTTCGAACATTTCTCTGACGCGCTTCCTGTTTGCTCCCAGATCGCTACGGCCGATACGCGATGCACTTCTGCAATACAAATGTCCACCGTCGACTAAAAGTTCGAGGTCGTCTATGTAACCCATTAAGCGGGATCTGAACGTGATGTGGGCGTAATTATCCGCGTGCCGTATCAGTTGCGTGCGTGGTTGCGCTTGCGCTTGATCTAACAAACGCTGTAAAACAGTATGCGCGTCCTCTGGATTTACCGGAACGGTTATCTGATAACACTTGAGACTGGACGGGCAGCCCTGTAGATGACCGTCTTGTATCAGGTTATCCGCCTCTGGTGTGAACCGCGCAATGGCAACCCTCGCAGCAAACAACAGCACGATTAGTGCGACTGCAATTAGTCCGAACAAAAATGCGAGCTTCATGGAGACAGCCGGTCAATCGTCCATTGTGTTGGTTCTGCCGTAGATTGCGTACCTGCCCGCAACCGGTAGGTGAACCTGTCATGTAAACGATCATTTCGCCCCTGCCAGAATTCAAAGTAATCGGGTTCAAGAACATAACCACCCCATCTGTCTGGCCGCGGTATGCTGCCGTCTGAAAACTGACCGTGCAACTCGGATACTTTGTCTTCCAGCACTTTTCGGTTGGTCACGATGCGCGACTGGTCTGATGCAGCGGCGCTGAATCGACTACCTTCGGGGCGCGAGTAAAAATACTCATCCGACAGGCTGTCGTCCACCTTTCGCGCATGTCCTTCTATGCGCACCTGGCGTTCCAGTTCGCGCCAGAAGAACAGCATGCACACAGCCGGGTTGCTCTCGATCTGCAAACCCTTATCGCTGCTGCGGTCGGTAAACCAGATAAAGCCATCGTCACTGAACTGTTTAAGCAGCACCATCCGCGTATGTGGTTTATGATCTGCATCCACTGTGGTTAACGCAACCGACGTCGCATCTATCAGTTTTGCGTCGCGGGCGTCTCGCAGCCAGTCCTCAAACTGTTTAACCGGGGAGGCAGCAAGACTGTCACGATACAGGGTGCCGGCTTCATATTGACGGCGTTGCTCGATCAGGCTGTTATCAGCCGAGGCTGCCGGGCTGTTATTCTTGTCTTTAGAGTTACTCATAACTGTTTATACCGGTTTTAAGCTCGATTATACTCGGTGTGCCGGATGTTGGATGAGAAACTGTGAATGAAAACCGGTTGAGACTATCGCAAATTGCCGGCATGAGCGGGCAGCTGCCGACATTGAAGCCCAAAACACAAGCCCAATATACAAGCCCAACATAGAAACCGACATCAATAGATTTTTGCAAAGAGAGACTTGTGCAAATAATTGTTGATAATACATCCAACCGTTCTGATTTACCTTAGCATTGCACAACATTATCCATCGGGAGCCTGATCACATGCCATCTTTTGATATCGTCTCTGAAGTTGACAAACACGAACTGACAAATGCCGTAGACCAGGCTCATCGGGAAATCACCAATCGTTTTGATTTCAAAGGCAGCAATGCCAGCATTGAAATTCAGGATGAGCGCATTGCTTTAACGGCAGACAGTGATTTTCAGGTGCAGCAGATGCACACGGTGTTGTATCAGAAACTCACCAATCGAAAAATCGACATCTCGAGTCTTGATCCGCAGAAAATTGAATCGGTGGGTAAGGGTGCACGGCAGTACATGCTGGTCAAACAAGGAATCGATAAAGAAACGGCAAAAAAAATAGCAGCACAAGTCAAGGAATCGAAAATCAAAGTCCAGGCCGCTATTCAAGGGGAGAGTGTGCGTGTAACCGGTAAAAAGCGGGATGACTTACAAAAAACAATGGCGCTGTTAAAAGAAGCAGATTTGTCATTGCCGCTACAGTTTCAGAATTTCAGGGACTGATCCCGTTGCCCGGCAATAGTCGGGTGACCGCCTACCGACTACCCGTTAGGTAAACATCGTATCGGGTTTTGCGCGACTCGTGAGTATGATGAACCGCTACACCGGTTTGGTTTTCAAGTGGCTTCGCACTGCGGGGTCGTTTAACTACCACACGTTCAATACCTGAGCTGGCTGCAGCCAGTAGAGCCTGTGTCAGAAGCTCCGCACCATCCTCGTCTTTGCCTATGAGTTGTTGCAATGCCTGCATATCTTTTTTCACGGCAGCAGATTTGGCTCGTGCCGGATACATGGGGTCCAGGTAAATAGCGTTTATCGAAGGAGTGTGGCCCGGCTGCATCTTGTGCAACAAACGTAACCAATCGATGGCATTGGCATGCACAAGGGTGACTCGTTGCGCACATGCATGAGTTGCCGGATGTTCGAGCGCTTGCAACAGTGCATCGCGTTGCATCCATTGCAACCAGTCGCAGCGTTCCATCATTATCACGCAACACCCAAGCGATGCCAGTGCCCATGCATCCCGCCCCAGACCCGAAGTAACATCAAGTACGCAATAGTGCGCCAGCTCGTTTTGCGCTAGCCGTTTGCCGATACCCACCGCGCGTGCCAGGGTTTCATCGCGCCGCTGACTGTTTTCTGCGCGATAGCGATTTTTGCCAGAGATAAACGTTAACTGCAGGCGGGTCGGTGGGTGAGGGCCCCACTCGAGCGTGGTGTTGGTTGGATCTACTACAAGGCGCGGTTGCGCTTGATCTGGTGGTGTTTTTCCTCTCGTTGGGTGCCTCAGTGGCTCTGCCGGTAAGGCCGGTTTCGCGTCGGTTTGCAGCCGGGCGGCAAGTTGCCCGGCGCGAGCAGCAGCGCCTTCGCTGGTATAGACAACCGCTATCGACGGTCTGCCGTCGCTGGTAACGGGAGTGGTCAATTGGCTAGCCGAATCTCAATAGTGGATCACCCTGGTGAATTGCAAGGGTATATCGTGTTGTATGAGACCGGCATTCAGCATAAGTAGAGGGCATGTCATAATGATCCGATGCATCGTGTGAAGCAAAATAAACCGATAGGTAGCAATTCAAGTAGTAAAAATAGCGATACCCGGTATGTCAATTAATCACAAGTCAAACAATCAAAAACACCGCAGCGATAGTGTCGATTCAGACGCTGGGTCCCGGCAGTTTGACGGTGTACCGTCAACCAGTCCCTCGCTGAGCGATTCCGGCGATCTGTTTAATGATCTTAACGTGATAGAGCCTGCAATAGGTACCTTACGTCGACAGCGACTACGCGTCGCATTGAAGTTGATGCTGTTCCTGGGTGCTTTCGGTGTACTGTTTGTTTTTATGTCAGCGTTTTTCTCCAATTCCACCAACGAACGTGTGTTTGAGACAATGCGGGTACCGCTCGGTCAACATGCCCCGGGTACTGTTGAGTTTTATAACTGGAATGGTCGGCCTGTGCTGGTCCTGCACCGTACGCCTGAGCAAATCGCAACACTGGATGATGAAGCCGGATTACGTGACCCGATCTCGCGTCGTTCCAAGCAGCCGGAATTTGCCTTGAATTCTCACCGCTCCCGAGTGCCACAATGGTTTGTTGCTATTGCTGCGGGCACTGACCTGAACTGTGCGATAGAATTTTTGCCGACTGAGGTGGCTGATTTTCGGGGCAAATCGTGGCCGGGTGGGTTTGGCGATGCCTGTCGCGGAGCGCGCTACGATCTGGCCGGGCGTGTGTACAAGGATCAGCACGCTCGAAAAAATCTTTCGGTTCCCCCGTACACGATAAGTGGCGAATACCTGGTATTGGGCGGCACGAGATAAATACCGCGCTAGTAGTGGGGTGGCGGCGGTTCCGCACCTGGATCAGACCCTGAGGATTCTGACAGTTCCTCGATGCGCTGTAATAACCGGGCTTGACGCTGCTCGAACTTCTCCAACTTATCGTATTGTTGGATAATGACGGTGTTCAGCTCTGCTATGGTGTTCTCCAGATCCATTAGCTTGAATTCCAGATCTTCGAGACGCTGATCGACCGATGACCGGGGTTCGTTTGCCGGCTCGGCGCGCTCTGCGGGTTTGTCGCTATCTGCGGGATCTGCGGGGTTTGCAACTGGCTTGGTCATATTATTCGGGTATTTCTGAATTCCGGTATTTTGGCATCTCGAGGCATCGAAAAATCTCAACCAGGCCCAACGAAGAATAACAAAGCGCAAAACACAAAGCGCAAAACGTAGTGCTGATTTCGTGTAACGGATATTTCGTGTAACGGGTATTTCGTTTATTGCGGGTATTGGTGGGCGTCCAGGAAAACCTGTCATACCTGCAATGCCTGCCATACTAAGCTGCCAGACTAAGGTGCCATACTAAGTAAGTACACTATGAGTAAATCAGTACATCATTGGTAAATTATCAGTAAATAAGCAAGCAACAGTAGCACAGAGATTTTAAGCGCAAATGAGTATAAAACCAGACGAAGTACGGAACATTGCCCATCTCGCCCGGCTTGGTCTTGATGAGAGCCAGCTGAGTGAATTTTCCGATGACCTGTCGCGCACGCTGGATCTGGTTGATCAGCTAAATCAGGCCAATACGGATAGTGTCGAACCGCTCGCCAACCCCGGTCAATGCAGCGCCCGTCTGCGTGATGATGTCGTTGCCGAAACCGATCAACGGGAAAAACTTCAAACCGTGGCTCCCAATGTGGACAACGGATTTTATCTGGTGCCGCGGGTCATTGAATGAATTCACATGGATAAAATCAGATATATAGCTCGCCAATTCATAAACCGCTGCTTTAGAAAAAATACCCGACATGCATCAACACACGCTGAAAGAATTGTCTGTATTGCTGGACAAAAAAGAAATCAGCAGTACCGAAGTGACACAGGCATTGCTGGAGCGCATCGAGACACACGAACCGACGCTGAACGCGATGATCACAGTCGACAACGATGGTGCGCTGGAAGCTGCAAAGCATGCTGATGCTGCAATAAACGAGCTTGGCGGCACGGCATCAGCCGGTAAACCTTTGCTGGGTGTGCCGTTAATCCATAAAGATATTTTTTGTACCGAAGGTGTTCTGACTACTTGTGCGTCACACATGTTGCATAATTTCAAATCGCCCTACGATGCCACCGTTGTCGAGCGTTTGCGCGCGCAAGGTACTGTGATGCTGGGTAAAGCCAATATGGATGAGTTTGCAATGGGTTCATCCAATGAGAACAGTCATTTCGGTGCGGTTGGCAATCCTTGGCAAACGGATCGCGTGCCCGGTGGTTCCTCGGGCGGTAGTGCTGCTGCCGTGGCTGCCGGCTACGCGCCGGTTGCTACAGGTACAGACACCGGTGGGTCGATACGCCAGCCAGCCGCGTTCTGTGGGTTGAGTGGTATCAAACCGACGTATGGTCGTGTTTCGCGGTACGGCATGATCGCATTCGCATCCAGCCTTGATCAGGGGGGTGTACTGGCACGCTCTGCAGAGGACTGTGCGTACCTGTTGGGCCCGATGTCGGGAGTCGATCCACGGGATTCAACGTCGGTGGATCAACCGGTTGACGATTTCGTTACGGCACTGGACGGATCGGGATTGTCGGTGACGGTGGATAGTTCCGGCGACGCACCGCTTAACGGCGTGCGGATCGGCGTGGCTGCTGAATATTTTTCTGACGGGCTCGATAAGGCGGTGGCAACCGAGGTTCGTCAGGCGATTAGCAAGCTTGAATCGCTGGGTGCATCGATCGTAGAGATCTCCTTGCCTAACCAGCACTTGTGCATTCCGGCTTATTACGCTATCGCACCGGCTGAGTGCAGCAGCAACCTGTCACGATTTGACGGCGTGCGTTACGGGCATCGTTGTGAGTCCCCGGTAGATTTGGAAGATCTTTACAAGCGTTCGCGCGACGAAGGTTTCGGGCGTGAGGTTAAACGTCGCATTCTTATCGGTACCTATGTCTTATCGGCAGGTTACTACGACGCCTACTATTTGAAAGCGCAAAAAACCCGACGCCTTATCAGCGATGATTTTGCCGAAGCGTTTAAGTCTGTCGATATGATCGCGGGCCCTGCAACTCCTACGACTGCGTTTGCACGTGGAAGCAAAACCGCTGATCCTGTATCCATGTATCTCAACGATTTGTACACGGTATCAGCTAACCTGTCAGGTTTGCCGGCTATGTCGATACCCTGCGGGTTTGCCGATGGATTACCGGTGGGTCTGCAACTGGTGTCCAACTATTTTAAAGAATCTGAACTACTTTACGTTTCGCATCAGTTTCAACAAATCGATGATTCGCACCAGCAGCGTCCGCGGGGTTTTGAATAGATAGGCTTTTGCTTAAGTCCTTGCTTTATTGGTTGTTTGATTCATTCAGTAGTTGATTTGTCAACAACACTAGAAGCCATCTCAAAATTGAGATTGTGCGCTCAGACAAGGCGTGTGGCGCTCGAGCAGCGCAGTTTACACGTAGTAAATGAGCAACGCAGAGCGGCACACAACGCAGGATCAGCGTGCAGGACTCGGCGTCCCCGATCGATTTTGAGATGTTTTCTAATATGCTTTTGATATAACCGGAGTAACTTGAAAGGTGGAATGGGAAACTGTAATCGGTCTGGAAATACATGCTCAGCTGGCGACGCAGAGCAAGATTTTTTCAGCAGCTGCCACAGCCTTCGGCGCAGAGCAAAACCGGCAGGCTTGCGCAGTTGATCTGGCACTGCCGGGTGTGTTGCCAGTCGTTAATCGCGAGGTATTGGCAATGGCGGTGCGCTTTGCTTTAGTGACTGACGCTGAAATCGGTCGGCATTCTGTATTTGCACGCAAGAATTATTTCTATCCGGATCTTCCCAAGGGCTACCAGATTTCGCAGATGAATCACCCGATTGTCGGTACCGGTAGCGTCGAG
Organism: uncultured Granulosicoccaceae bacterium; assembly: GCA_937951345.1. GTDB lineage: Bacteria > Pseudomonadota > Gammaproteobacteria > Granulosicoccales > Granulosicoccaceae > CALFCE01. Next base: position 11,238 of record CALFCF010000090.1, on the reverse strand, counting down.
ATCGTACTCGGTGACGGTCAGCGTAAAACCATCGGGATCACGCGGGCGCATCTGGAAGAGGATGCCGGCAAGTCAGTACATGATGAATACAGTGACTTTACTGCGATAGATTTGAATCGAGCTGGCACACCGTTACTGGAAATCGTATCGGAACCGGATATGCGCTCTGCTCAAGAGGCTGTTACTTATGCCAAGCGTGTACATTCGCTGGTGCGTTACATCGGTATATGTGATGGCAACATGCAGGAAGGCTCGTTCCGCTGTGATGCCAATGTGTCCATACGCTTGAAGGGCGACGAGAAACTTGGAACGCGGGCGGAGATAAAAAACGTTAACTCATTTCGATTTCTTGAACGCGCAATAGAATTTGAAGTCGAGCGACAGCGCGAAATTCTGGAAAGTGGTGGTGAGGTTGTACAGGAAACCCGTCTTTATGATGCTGATCGCGACGAGACACGGTCTATGCGCAGTAAAGAAGATGCGAACGATTACCGTTATTTCCCTGATCCCGATTTACTACCGGTTGAAATAGACGACGCGTTCATTGATGCGCAGCGTGCTTCGTTACCCGAATTGCCTGAAGTCAAAACTGCGCGCTACATCAGTGAACTGGGACTCGCAGACAAAGACGCAATCACATTGGCTGCTGATAAATCCACTGCTGATTACTTTGAATCATTGATCGGCGCGCATGCAATGCCAGCGAAACTTTCGGCCAACTGGATGTTGGGTGAATTGTTTGCACGCCTTAATCGTGATCAGCTCGACATCGATGATTCTCCGGTGGATGCGACAGCCTTTGCCGGGTTGATAGCCCGCATTGAAGACAATACCGTCTCCGGCAAAACCGCCAAACAAGTGCTGGATGGTATGTGGGATGGCAAGGGTAGTGCAGATGACGTGATAAAGGCAGAGGGCTTACAACAAATAACCGATACCTCGGCAATTGAAGCCATGATTGATGAGGTAATCGCAGCCAATCCGTCGCAAGTTGCCGAGTACCGTGCAGGTAAAGAGAAGTTGCTGGGGTTTTTCGTTGGTGCTGTTATGAAGGCATCAGCCGGAAAGGCCAACCCGGGACAGCTGAATCAAATCCTGAAGAACAAGCTCAGCGGTTGATATAACCTTTTTGAACTTCGCGTTTAATCAATCATCAGGCTAAACAAGTCTAATCAAACAACGTTCTTCAAGATGTAAATACCTCCAGTGCCGATGAGACTTTCGCTGGTACTCAAATTAGCGGCAAGACAGGCTCGCTGGGTGCTGGTTGCAGGTTTGGTGTCGGGACTGCTGTTCCAGGAGCTGGCTGATTACACCCGACCGAGCATACCGGTCTTTATCTGGTTGATGTTGTTCCTTGCGAGCTTCCGCATTGGACCCCATGGTCTGTTGTCAGCCGCCGCCGGATTAAAAACACATCTGTGGTTGACGCTGGGCATTCAAGGCATCGTACCGCTGCTGCTGCTGTTTCCGATTGTTTTAGCCGGCTGGCAGGGCTTCTGGGTCAGCGCAGTGTTGCTGGTTGCTGCGGCATCGCCCATCTCTGGTAGTCCGAGCCTGGTTATTATGCTTGGCCATAATCCTGCCATTGCATTACGCCAGCTGGTCGTGGGTACCGCGCTATTGCCGTTTACGCTGTTACCGGTACTTTTTTATCTGCCGGGTGTCAGTGATGTTGGCGCCGTTTTTAATGCGTCGGTCAAGTTGCTGGTTGTTATTCTGTCAGCAGCCATTGCCGGATGTCTGCTGCGGCTATCGCCACGTTGGCGGCAACTTGATGACGATCGGTTGAACCAGGTTGACGGTTTGTCAGCGATCTTTATGGCGTTGGCTGTTATCGGGCTGATGTCGGCAATAAACGAGACGTTCGCACAGTCACCGATTTATCTGATGGGACTGCTGGTATTAGCGTTTGTGGTCAATATCGGCTTGCAAACGATTTGCTGGTTTGTCTGGGGTAGGGTGGTACCGGCTATGGGTTCGAGGCCGGCATCGGATACCGGTGCAGTTGCGTTGACAGAATACCGCGTACCCGTGTCCGTCAGCGCTGGTAACCGCAACATTGCGCTTTATCTGACAGCGTTGCCGGCAACCGTTACAGAGCCATTACTGGCATTTATCGGTTGTTATCAGTTTCCGATGTACCTGACACCGTTAATAATGAAGCGGTTGTACAGACACTAGCTTGTATTAAGGAACCTCTGATTTATTAGGCAACGCAGCCCTGGCAGCGCAGGCGATAAATCAGAGGTTGCTTAAGTCGAAGTGTCACTGTTGTTCGTTGTACTTAATCGCTACCTGCTTTCGACGCACAACAGGTTATTCTGACGGCGAGGCTTTTTCGACTTCACCGAAATGAGCGAAAGCACCGGTATTGCGTTGCAGGATGTAATCAGCAGCTGCGACCGGCGTGAACCCATTATCGTTGCAATGCAGATCGGCCGGATCAACAATCGCATCCGGATCAGGGTCATGAAACACCGCGATAGAGTATCGTGCATCGCCGGTGTTGTTCCGAACCCGATGGCGGGTGGAGGGTAGACGGGCATCACTCCAGCGTTCTGCAAGATCCCCGATGTTGATGACCAGTGTGCCTTCAACCGGCGGAACCGGTATCCACTGTTGTTGAACGTGCACTTCAAGTCCAGGTGTCTCCTGCAGCAAAAGCGTTATGCAGCCAAAATCTGTATGGGGCGCGACGCCGAAATCATCCTTGTCGCCGACAGTTGGCGGATAGTGTATCAACTGCCCTCGCGTCATCGCACAACGATAAAATCTCGCGAAAAAATCTGTAGGTGCATCTAAAGACAAGGCAACGCAACCCAGTAGATAATTACCCAATGCACCGGCTGCCCGGGTATATTCGAGCACAGTTTGTCTGAAACCTGCGGGTTTATCCGGCCATTGGTTCGGACCGCATAACGCTAGACCTGCTTTTACCTGAGGGTGGTCCGGCGCTAAATCGTTACCCCAGAAAAATACCTCTTTCTGGTCGTGTTTAACTGCGCCATGCATGCGCGCTTCACCCTCTCCGAGATAGCCGCGATTCAGTTGGTTAATGGCTACCAGATGTTTATCGGCAAACGGTAAAGCAAAGAACTGCCGTTGTTGACTACGCAGGTTTGCAATACAACTTTCCGGTATGCCGTGATCACTGACATACAAAAATCCGTGTTGGCGCAGGGCACTATGCAACTCGACTGACACAGCGTGCTGCTGGCTTGGATCAAGGTTTTTCAGGCTGACGATTGGCAGGGAGCCGGGGATTTGATCGGGCACGCTTCCTCTGGATTGAAGGCGGGACACCCCGATATTCTACAGGATTAACGGTCTGATTCGATAGTTATCGACTCTGACTTCAGGCCGCGAGCTTGCCGTGAGGGTCGTTCCATTTTGGGCCATCGCGATGTTGATCAACGTTGTCTGAGAGATCTGGATAGGCCTTAGCCAGCATATCGTGGGTCACCAGCGTGATGCCTTCATCAGTGACATGAAAGTGTTTGTTGTCATCGGTTTTACTGTAGCCAATTACAGTTCCCGGCGGAACCGTGCAATGACGATCGAGTATCACGCGTAACAACCGACTGCCTTCACCGATTGTGCTATCAGGCAGAATCACACATTCGTCAACGTCACTCTTTTCGTTGACGATGACATTAGTAGACAGCAGAGAATTGGTAATGCGTGCACCAGAGATAATACAACCTTCACAGATCATCGAGTTAAGCGCCTGACCACATCGTTCTGCTGAATCAAAAATAAATTTTGCTGGCGGTGCCTGGGTGTTGCGGGTGCGTATCGGCCAGTCCTGATCATAGAGGTTCAATTGTGGCAGCACACCGATCAGTTCAAGGTTGGCACGCCAGAACGCATCCAGTGTACCGACATCGCGCCAGTATTCCGGTTCTTCAGTGACACGGTTGCAAAATCGATGTGCAACCACGCGATGATTGTTATCAATCAGCGATGGGATAATGTTACGCCCGAAGTCATGTTGGGTTATTTCTTCACCGTGATCGCTCTGCAGTACATCGTAGAGGAGGTCGCTGTTGAATATGTAAATCCCCATCGATGCCGAACATCGATCAGGCTTATCCGGTAAGGTTTGCGGAACGGCCGGTTTTTCTTCGAAACCGACAATGTGGTCACTTTCATTGATGCTGAGCACACCCAGCTCGGTGGCTTCGGCGCAACCCACTTCTGATGCGGCTATGGTCAGTTGTGCACCGCTTGCAATGTGTGTCTCGAGCATATCGCGGTAGTCCATTTTGTAGACATGGTCACCGGCCAGTACCAATACATATTCCGGAGCATGGGTGCGAATGATATCGAGATTCTGGTAGACAGCATCTGCGGTACCCGAATACCAGCAGTGTTCCGATGTGCGCTGTTGTGCTGGTAACAATTCGATCATGGGGTCGCCATTCGATGCGTTCAAACGCCAGCCCTGTTGCACATGCTTGTTCAAAGAATGCGACATGTACTGCGTCAGTACGCCAACCCGGGAGATACCCGAGTTCAGGCAGTTTGAAAGAGCAAAGTCGATGAGGCGGTATTTGCCGCCAAACGGTACGGCCGGCTTGGCGCGCCAGTCTGTTAATGCGTGCAGGCGGGAACCACGACCACCAGCCAATACAAGCGCCAACGTTCTATCTATCGGGCTGCTACCGAACCTTCCTTGTGACTGCAGACTACCTGTAGAGGGTGTGATCATGCTGTTAGTGTTTTATCAAAGATCGGGCCAGCCAGATTTGCCAGTAGATTCACAGGGCGCCTGCACTTTATTTATTTTTGTGGTAGATCGTGAATTTTTAGCACCTATTCATGAGGTTATCGGCGAATCGCTCTGGTACATCAGGGCAATTCCTGCGATGCTGGCAACACCAGCGCTAAAATAACTGTCAATTTAGTGCCGACTAGTCAAAGGCGAAATAACGCATGCGTACCCGGGATTCAATTAATCGTTTTGTTATAGAGAATAGTGATGTGCGCGGTTTACTGGTTCATCTGGATAACACCTGGCTGAGCGCCAGGACACGAATGGATTATCCGGCAGTTGTCGAAACCGTATTGGGCGAAGCCTTTGCTGCCACTGTGCTGATGTCAGCGTCGATAAAATACGAGGGCAAGCTAACCCTGCAGGTGCGCGGTACGGGTCCGGTAAATTTGCTTGTCGTGCAAGTAACGCGCGACGGCACCGCTCGCGGTCTCGCTAAATGGGAATCTGTGCCTGACGACGTGTCGCTTGATGCGGTTTTCGGTGCAGATGCGCGGATGGTTATCAGTGTCGAGGCTGACGCTATGGGTCACCCGCATCAAGGCATTGTGGAGTTATCCGGCAACACGTTGTCCGATGCATTGAAAAACTACTTCCTGAATTCAGAGCAGTTACTGAGCGAATTCTATCTGGAAGTCAGTGATAAAACGGTTGCCGGTATGCTGTTACAACGTCTGCCGGGTGAACAACAGGATTCCGACGATTGGGAGCGGGCAACACAGCTGGCGCGAACTGTCAGCCGCGATGAATTACTCGACCTTGATGCGTCGACGCTGCTATACCGGTTATTTAATCAGGGTGGAGTACGTCTGTTTGATGGCACGGCCGTAGCGTTTGAATGTTCCTGTTCGCGTGAACGAACCACGGGTGTGATACAGGGGCTGGGTCAGACAGAAGCAGAACAAATTCTCAGTGAGCAGGGGTCCATTTCAATCACCTGCGAGTTCTGTGCGGAAGAGTACCGTTATGATGCAGTGGATATTGCCGGTTTATTCAACAAAGGTGTAACTGCAGGACAATCTGATACCCGACACTGAAGCGCGAACCTTTAACCTGTAACGTTTAACCGGTTCCTGCGGTTAGTTCGCACACACTGGACAGTCCGGGCTTTTCACCAGTTGCACCGGCGTCCATTCCATATTCAGACCGTCGAGCAAAATCAAGCGGGATTGTAGTGTTTTGCCCGCACCGGTAATCAACTTAATCGTTTCAATTGCCTGCATTGTGCCCACCATGCCAACGAACGGTGCGAGTACGCCAGTCTGGCTGCAGGTCTCTGCGGTTTCACCGCCTTCTTTGTATAAACAACGATAACAGGGACTGTCAGAGCTATTGTTTGCAAACACAGTGATCTGCCCGTCAAATCGAATTGCCGCACCGGAGACCAAGGGTACTGAGTTGACTACGCAGGCCTCATTAACCAGAAAACGTGTTGGAAAATTATCACTACCTTCTATAACGACTGAACACTGGTTAACGCGTTCAAACAATTCATCGCGCTCGAGCTCGTAGTCGATTGTCTCAATCGTGATGTCAGGATTAAGCTCGAGGCAGGCTTGCCGGGCAGAGTGGGTTTTCAGTTCTCCGATTCGATCGCTTGTATGAGCGATCTGTCTTTGTAGATTGGATAGCTCGACGATATCGAAATCAACAAAAGTCAGCTTACCGATACCCGATGCTGCGAGATACAATGCCGCCGGCGACCCCAGGCCGCCGAGGCCAATGATCATTACATGGGCATCCAGCAATTTCTGTTGGCCGGTTTCACCGATTTGTGGCAGATTGATATGGCGACTGTAGCGTTCTGTTTGCTCGGGTGTCATGGTCGTTTGGTGTTATTCGTGCTCAACAATATTAACCGACTGTGGGTCTGGAGATAATGCGCTGTTCACTGTTGCATGATCGCCTGGTCGTATATTCTATCGAGTATGACGTATCATCCACCGATATGTTGCCTGTGTCTTTGCCGCTTAAATTCGCAGTCCGTTACTTCCTGATTCATTGCAGATTTTCTCCCTGATTTGAACTACCTCGCCCACAGCCTCTTTTCTGCATCAAACGACCTGATTCTGGTTGGCCAGTATTGCGGTGATTTTGTTCGTGGCAATGACCTGCGGCAGTTCCCGGACGACGTACAAACCGGCATTCGTCTGCACCGCGAAATCGACAAGTTCACCGACCGGCGCCCTCTAAATCTGCAGGCGCGAAATCTGTTTCAAAAACCCTATCGGCGATTTGCAGGCATAATCATGGACGTACTGTACGATCATTATCTGGCCAGTAATTGGCACCGATACTGCGAGATATCGCTGACGGAACATGCGGAGTTTGTCTATTCTGCGCTGGATCAGCACATTGATTTAATGCCACCGGATCTGCAACGCTTTGCCCGTCGAAGCATCGATAATCGTGTGCTCGAATCCTACACCGATATCGATAGTGTTAGTCGGGTACTGGGCTTTATCGCGCAACGATCGGAGCGGTTTTCAGTGCTGGCCAATACAAGATCGGTGATCGAGGAGCACGACACGGCGTTAGCACATAACTTTGAGCACTTTTTTCCGGATCTTCAGGCGCATATAGATCGGTTAATACAGGTGTAACAATGGCTGCGTATTTTACGGGGTTGCCTGATGGCAGGCAGTAACATAACAACTGATTATTCATCCATGCTACACCCGCGAACCCGACTGAGTGTTCCTGTCTCGAATCGCGAAATCGGTTTTCTGCGTTTCAACGAACGGGTACTCGCGCTTGCTGAAGATGATTCGCTACCGCTGTTAGAGCGTTTACGCTTTCTTTGTATCAGTACCAGTAATCTGGATGAGTTCTTTGAAGTCCGGGTGGCAGGCTTACGACAACGCATTGCTGGCGGGCTGGAATCGGCTGGTAACGATGGGTTGTCTCCGCAACAGGCACTGGTTGCTGTTACTGATCATGTAAACCGGTTTGTTGAACGTCAATATAACGTTTTCAATAATATTCTGATTCCGCAGCTACAGAATCAGGAAATTTATTTTCTACCCCGCAGTCAATGGGATGATGCAATCTCAGAATGGGTTGAACAATTCTTCGCTTCTGACATATCCCCGGTACTGAGTCCGCTGGGGCTTGATCCTGCACATCCTTTTCCTGAAATTGCCAACAAAAGTCTGACCTTCATCGTCGACCTTGAAGGTGTTGATGCCTTTGGCCGGGATTCCGGATATGCACTGGTGCGCGCACCACGTTCACTGCCACGGATTATTCGTGTGCCACCCGACGTCTGCAACATGGAACATTGCTACGTTTTTCTGTCATCAATCATCCATGCAAGGATGGCAGATTTGTTTCCGGGACTAAAACCGATCGGTGTTTTTCAATTCAAGGTGACACGCAACAGCGAACTGTATGTCCAGGAAGAAGAGGTAGCGAACCTGCGCCGGGCACTACAATCGGAATTGCTAAAACGCAATTTCGGTCAGGCTGTGCGGCTCGAAGTTGTTTCTAATTGCCCTGATAACATCGTCAAATTTCTTCTGCGTCAGTTTAAGCTGGATGACGATGCGTTGTTTAAAGTCAATGGACCGGTGAACCTCAACAGACTCGTGTCATTACCGGATGACATTGACCGACCGGATCTTAAATACCGCAAATTTACCCCTTACGCCCATCCGGCTGATGAAGCCGGTAGTGATATTTTTGAACGGATTCGTAATCAGGTTCAGGTGATTTTTCATCACCCTTACGAAGCTTATCTTCCGGTCGTTGAATTTTTACGCCAGGCTGCCACTGATCCGGATGTATTGGCGATAAAGCAGACACTGTACCGTACCGGTACCGAATCCGTGTTTGTTGATCTGCTGATGCAAGCATCGCGGGCGGGCAAGGATGTCACGGTTGTTATTGAACTGCGCGCCAGATTTGACGAAGAAGCAAACATACAATTGGCGTCCGACTTGAGTCGTGCCGGTATTCAGGTGGTCTACGGCGTAGTTGGATTTAAAACCCACGCAAAAATGATGTTGGTTGTGCGCCGCGAGAAAACGCGGATTGTGCACTATGCGCATGTGGGTACCGGCAACTACCACACAACAACCGCCCGGTCATATACAGACCTTAGTATGCTCACGAATGACGTAGAGATTTGTAACGACATTCAGAAAGTATTTGGACAACTAACCGGTTTAGGCACGATATCGAATCTTCAAAAACTGGTTCAGGCACCGTTTTCATTGCAAAGCTTCCTGCTTGATCGCATTGATGCGGAAATTGAATCAGCTGAGAACGGTGGTAGTGGACATATCATCGCCCGTATGAATTCGCTGGTGGACGTGAGTCTTGTCAGTGCGTTGTACAAAGCTTCACAAGCCGGTGTTCGGGTTGAACTGATCGTACGCGGAATTTGTGTATTGATGCCGGGTGTCGAAGGGCTTTCAGAGAATATTCGGGTGGTATCTGTGCTTGGGCGCTTTCTTGAGCACTCACGGGTATTTTACTTTGCTTCTGATGGTCAACCACAACTGTATATGAGCAGTGCTGACTGGATGCCGCGTAATTTGTATCATCGTGTGGAAATTGCAATCCCGGTTGTAGATAAATTAATTCCGAAGATCAAGGAGCAATGTCTTGATTACTATTTAAAGGATAATTGTTTTGCATGGGAGCAGCAGCCTGACGGCAGATACAAACGACTCGGTGAACCTGTCGATGAGTCAAAACAAATGGATGATGATCTCTCGCCAGAGCGCATGGAAATGTTGTCGGATGCTTCCGAAACAACACAAAAGCAGGGGCACAGTTTCAGTGCGCAGCAAACATTGATTCAAACGCTGGGGCATCCGGAGTCACAGGAAGACTGAGTGTCGAATAGCTTTTGAGTATCGAAACGCTTTTTCAAGTAGTTCCCTAATATCCAACTACGCTGCGTCACCCTCGGTGCATTTGCAGTGCTTTCATCATCGATGCGCAGGATCATGGAAAGATCTGCACCGTTTAACAAAATCCGCAAATCATCCAATAGCCATAAGCACTTTATATACTCTGAATAGAAGTGTCGCGGATATTTTCCAAGAGGCCGGGGTAAGCTATATGTTTTTCGTGCTGAGTAAAAGGCCAGTCACTACCCCAAACAATTCTTCCAGTACCCAGATGTTCAATGTAGGCGTTTTCAAGTTGTGAAATAGCATCTGCCAGCGTTTTATATCCCGTCTTCTCGATAGATTTTTGGAGGCGGTAGGGAGCGGAAAATTTCACCCAAAGCCTATTGGCGGGTAGCGATAATATTGTTTTAAATCCCTGACATTGCTGAGCATCACCCACCAGTCCATAGTGGTCCACCACGACATTGCGATGATTGTTTGTTAAAACAGGTAACAGCGAAGGAAGATAATCTGCCCCACAGTGAAGTTCAACATGCCAGCCACGATCCTCGACCGCGTAAAGTAGTTTTCGCCAATGCGAGTATTCAAACTCTTTCTCTTTTTTATAGAGGTTTAGTCTGAGCCCGATAACACCATGTGACTCCATCTTATCAAGCTCTGCAGGACTGGTTACACATTGCGGGTCCAGTACCACGACACCTCTAAAAGTCAGTTCCTTGTATTCTCGAAGCCCTGCCAGGGATTGAAGCAGGAAGCTGTTGTCAAATCCTAAAAAACTTGGCTGAACAAGAAGTGCGCCGTCGAGTTTGTGCTCTGCCAATAATCCACACAGGGTGTCGGGCAGGGCGTGGTCACCCGGTGTGTACCTGCGATTGTCCACCATGGGTAGATCGGCGCGAAACACGTGGCAGTGGCCATCGTACTGCCCGTGCGATTGCCTCATCAGTAGTCTTGTACCGTCGTACTTCATTTTTCCCCCTTGACATGTATGGTTCTATATAGAACTATGGGTGTCAAGCTCGGTCTTCGCGTAAAATACCATATGCAACAGCTGCAGATTTCAGGCGATGATCGCATCCCGGTCTATCAAAGGCTGGCTGATGCCATTCGTCAGTCGGTGGCGGAAGGGGATCTTAAGCCCGGTGATCGTGCACCCTCAGAAAACTCTCTTGCCGAGGAATTCGGACTTGCACCCGGTACGGTGCGCAGTGCACTGGATGTGCTGGTTGCTGAAAGGGTATTGGAGCGGTTTCAGGGTAAAGGTACATTTGTGCGCAAACCAAGTTTTGATGCGTCGTTGTTTAGGTTTTTCAGATTTCGTGGCCAAAGCAGGGATCAAAGTGGTGAGTATGCCGTACCTGAGAGCAGAATTTTACGCCGACAAATAGAACCGCTTCCCAGCTACGTGGCATCTGCCCTGGAGGTGGAGAAAGGGTCTAAGGGAATTTCCATGTCTCGTTTGCGTTTGCACGACGGACTTCCCGTAGTCAGCGAAGAAATATGGCTTGATTACAACAAATTTAAAGAGTTCGCAGATCTCGCCACAGATCAAATCGGTGATTTGCTTTACCCGGTTTACGACAAGGTTAGCGATCAGCT
>CALFCF010000089.1 GCA_937951345.1 uncultured Granulosicoccaceae bacterium | reverse complement strand
CTCTGTAAGCAGCGATATTGATCGTGCTGGGCTTAAGAGAGTAGAGCCATCGTATCCGCGAGATATCGTCTTTCAGACATTTCTTATCCGTGGCATTGAGCACGCCGTTGTCCAAGAATAGTTTCTTAAAAACTGGCTTATCCAGCCAGCATGACTTTGGAATTTCCAGATGCTCTAAGAAATCATCGAATGATTGAATCATCCGGCAGCTCCATTCTTGGTATTCGCGCTGTCTGGATCAACTAGGATAAGGTAGGAAACTACAGCAAAGTCTTCAATTCCCTGACTGCTTGTCGCCGTAAGAACTGTACCGCCTTTAGTAAACAGGCTTTCGACGCCTTTCTCTTCACTCTTACCCGCAATGCTATCTACTGCAGTGGCGAGCAGGTGTTGATAGCGCTTCATGTTGCGGCCTTGCTGGGTCTCATCATTCACAGAATTCGCAGCGCCTTCATCTATATCCGAATGATTGTAGGCTTGACGCTTAAGAAGATCGAGTACCTTTTTACTTTGGGTGAAGTTCAGTTCAATTAAAGCATCATCGGATACGTAGACCAGAAAATAAGGAGCTAATGGATAGTTATCGTCAACCTGAACGGCCTGTATGCCAGTTCGAATATTCTTTAGACAGAAAATCACACCAGGCTTCAACCCCTGTTCAGAGAGCGATGCATCCAAAGTCACCGTGGCATATAAACCGACAGGCGCTCGCTCTAGCTCGTTGAGATTCTGGGTCTTAGTGCTTGCTCCAAAACGATTACGATTCATGTAGTCCGACAAGTCCATCCGAAAGTCGTTGAGCGTAAGGTCAGTAATTGAGACACCACCCGCCATGTCTTCCAAATCGACAACGGCTTCCTTCAATTGCTGGAGCTGCTTACGACGATATTCAAGGTCATTCATTTCCTTGGCGTTCTCGTCGATAACGTTCTCTTCACCTGTTGCGGAAATATCCAGTAACACCATACGGCCAGATACACGCGCCTCAAGATTAATATATTCATCCAGCTCCATGTTTGGCCAAAAGTTAATGAGCTGGATTTGCTCATTCTTGGAACCGAGCCTATCCACACGGCCAAAGCGCTGTATAATCCGGACCGGATTCCAGTGAATGTCGTAGTTAATCAGCGTGTCACAATCCTGTAGATTCTGACCTTCGCTGATACAATCGGTGGCAATTAGCAGATCGATCTCCGCGGTCGCGTTCGGATCAATCTTGTCCCGCTCCTTTGAAACTGGTGAGAAAGCAGAGAGAATGCTGTTCAACTCGGAGCCGATTTCAGTCAATGTTGTTTTGTTTGTTCCGCTGCCCGTGACTAAAGCGCTGTCGATGTTCATGCCCTGCTTTGCCCATTCCGCCAAGTGGCTATAGAGGTACTGCGCCGTGTCGGCAAAGGCTGTGAAAACGATGGCTTTTCTGTTGTCGTCGTTGAGTGGGTTACTGACCTTTTCTGCTATGGTGGCCTTGAGTTGATCCAGTTTGGCATCACGCTCTGCTGATACCTCTTTGGCTGCCTCCGCGATACTGGTCAACAATACACGATCTGCTTCAAGTTCCTGTTTGAAGTAGATCAAATCCATGTCCTGCAGGAGTACTTTGGTCTTGTTGCCAATCATATACGGCTCCAATTCAGGTGAATCCAGCTCGACATCGTGGATATCTTCTATGCTGAGAGCATCAGCTTGTTCATGTCCTGGGCCTGCCTCGTGCTCTTCGATCTTTGAAAGCAACACCGCGATCTGGTTATTGAGTTTGTCAACGGTGAGCCTGAATGAGCGGATAGAACTTTCCATGCGCTTGAGCAAGTTCACCCGCATGAGGTGGACCAGACTTTCTTCACGGTCTATCTGCTTGAAGACGCTAGCACCCGCGCCAACAGCCTTGTCGTAACGCCGTGCGTATTCATCCTTCTTGTCATTGCGCACAAACTTGAGCGGTGAATAACCTGCCAGCGAGAGTCTGCGAATTGTTTTGTTTACCTCTCGTAACGGTGGAAACTCGTCGGACAAATCAATATCCGCATAGATATTCTTCGGCGGCAGTCTTGCAGGAAACTCTCCAATATCAGCGGTGCCGTAATACTTTTCGATATGCTTCCGCGACCGAGCAATGGTGACAACATCCAGTAGCTTGAAGTAGTCGAAGCTCATGCTATCCAGAAGGTTCGCGGTTGTTCGGCTTTCTACTGGCTGTTTGACCCATTGGTTAAATTGCTTTTGAGCCAGTCGAAGGGTGCTATCGATACTCCGTATACCGACGTCCTCAAAAGCAGCGTCACGGCTTTCAGTGATGAATGCGACCTGATTCTTCAGATCATTCATCCGGTTATTCACAGGTGTAGCCGACAACATCAAGACCTTAGTCCTGACACCGGAACGAATAATGTCATTGAGAAGCCGTTCGTATCGAGTCTCACCGTCAGCCTTGTTCGGGTTGTTGCGGAAATTGTGTGACTCATCGATAACAATTAGGTCGTAGTTGCTCCAATTAAGCGTTTCAAGATTGATTTCACCTGAGAAGCCTTTCAGTCGGCTCAGGTCCGTGTGATTCAGAACGTCGAAGTTGAACCGATCACCAGCAAGCAGGTTCCGCTTGTCGTTGATGGTGTACATCGTCCAGTTGTCACGAAGCTTTTTCGGGCATAAAACCAGCACACGGTCATTGCGTAGCTCGTAATATTTGATGATTGCCAGGGCTTCGAAGGTTTTACCCAGCCCGACGCTATCGGCGATGATGCAGCCGTTGTGCTTTTCGAGCTTGTCGATAGCTCCCAGCACACCGTCTTTTTGAAACTTGTAAAGTTTGTTCCAAACTAACGTCTCCTTGAAACCCGTCTTACTTCGAATGATGTTCTCCTCATCGATGTCTTCGAGAAAGTCCTTGAATATATTGTAGAGCGTCAGGTAGTAGATGAAGCTGGCGGGCTGATCGGCGGCGATAAAATCGAGCCGTTCTAGCAACTCGTTTTGAATATCAGTTACTCTGGTATCGTCCGACCAGATGCCATCAAACCAAGCCAATAGTTGCTGGGTGGTTTCCGCATCAGAAGTACCAGTATTCATTTGCAGGCCATTCGAGCGAACTTCACCCAGCCCCGTGGGCGTCAATGTCGCACTGCCATGAACAGCAAAAGCTTGTCTATCCTCAGGCCCACGATCGCTGCACATCAGATGAATGAGGTTTTGGTTGGATTGATGCGAGTCGCGACTAGCCTTGACATCTACTTTCCCCCTAATCCACTTGGCGCATTCTGCAGCAACCCGGCGTTGGTTAAGTTGATTGGTTAGGCGCACTTCGGCCTCGGAGCCGACAAGCGATTGAAGGGTCTGGAGTTGCCAGTCTGTGAGTAGCAAGCGGCTATCGGAAAGCTTTTCCAGCTCTTTTTTCAAGGCCGCATAACCGTAGATGGTGAACAAACTCGAAAGAACGGCCAGCCTTGAGCCTGCGAACGATCGCTTTTTCAACTCGACGCTGACATGTCTCTGATTTCGGTTATCGAGTAACACCGACTAATCACCTTCACATTTTTGTTTGTGTTGATCTCTTCGTTCCATTGTTCTAAGTCGGACTGCTTGAAGCGCCATCTTCCACTCTCCTTAAATCCAGGTAATTTGCCTGCTTCTGCTGGCCCACAAGTAGCTTTCTCGGCCAGTTTTAAATAATGCCTACTCCTTGAGGGTAAATATCTGGTCGCTCATGGGGCTTCTCAGAACGACGTTTCCGAGAGAATAAGGGAATTTCAGAACATTTGGGAGATCGGAGGAACATCTCCTATGTTTTATTACAATATATTGCTTGATATTCAGAATTTGTTCGATTAACCGGGCAAGCCCATGAAATGGCTCTGGTTAACCCAACGGGCTATGGGAACAAAGAAGGGGCTATAAATAAGCAGCCCCGCTTGTTTTCTTTCTAAGATCGGACACTTAAATGATCAGTTCGAATCCCTCCCGGGACGCCAAACAGCATTCATCAGCGTCCGTCCACGTTTGGTAATTCTTCAGATCCAAGAAGATCCAGGCAAAACGTTACTCAGACATTGTATGGATGTACTGCTGTTGTTATATGGGTTACCTGTTGTTAGCCCAATCCCAGTTTGGAAAGGGTCACATTGTGAATTTAATCATATTGTTGCCGACAATTGCTTTAGCTACTGTAACCGCAGATCTGGTAACATATCGTCAAATCCAATCACGTAACTCAGTGACAAGGGAGCTTTATGAAGTACTACGGACCCATATTGCTGCTGCTCTTAACAACAGGATGCGGCGAAAACTCGTCTACCAACGCCGGATTATCAAGCTTGGGTAGTAACGATTCTGTTTTCTTTGAAAATACCGGCAATTCCAACCGGTTACTTGGCTGTTTCGAGGCAAGCCAGGTAATCTCGTCCGATCAGCCGACCACCGGTATTTCTCCGCAGGTTGAGTTGGGTATGAGCGCCGCCGAGATACGTGCTATAGCAGGTAAACCCCGGCACATCTTTCAGGGTGTATGGACCTTTGGATTTGATATTGGTGTAAATATTCCCGCTGATCCCTTGTGGGATCTGGCGCCGTCCACAACCGTTGTCTCGTTTGGTACAACCGCCTGGAGCGGTGACAATACCCTGTGTGACGGCACGGAAGCACAATTTATCTCTGATGCGAATCAGCTGATATCACCGGGATCATCATTCGGTCATTCATTCGAACAACCTGATTGTGTCACGGCCGCGCGACGCATTGCCGCGCGTGTTGAGCTTGGCATGACAAGAGCTCAGGTCAGAGACGTGGTTGGAAAACCCGTGGAGATAACAGTCAATGGTTTGTGGCGGTATAAATTCGGCGCTGCACAAGCGCTGCAGGATGCACCGATTGTTCAATTTGGAGCATCTGTGGGTCAGTTACCGAGTAGTGAATCTTCTTTAGAATTTGAAACTGGCGTGATTTTTAATAATGCCAACGACGGCCTTAACGAAACCTCCGTTGTAATAGGGTACTGGTCACCGGAAAATGTGTGCCCCTGAGTACCGTCGCTGCAAGCCCGGACCCTGCAACTGGTAGATGTGCTATGCAGGCATATAGTGGTGCCGAAAGGCATGAATTTCGGCTGTCGTAGATTATCTAACGCCCGTTATTCTGGTGAATAATAAAATTATACCTATCAAGATAAATTGCTGCAGCACCCACACAGAAATTCGTTCTACCTCTTTACCTTAGCTGCTTGGCACTCAGGGTTTATCTCACACGGTCCGCACTGTTCCCGTAAACGCTTCATTCCTCGATTACCAATTCACTGCTTACGTTTCGATAGATGCCGTGCGAGCGGGGCTGAGCACATACATTTACCCCAAAGAGCCACTTAAAATCATTGCTATCGTTGCCAACTCGTTTACTGAATTTATGCAATCACTCTATTACGACTAGCAGTAGCACTTTTAGTATGGCTTAAACCGAAATTATAATGAGAATTTATCTGGTGTTGTCTCACTCAGCAGATTCGAGAGCACTTCTAAGGCACTCATCAGGCAGAAGCTAGACCGGTAGCGGCTTACGGTAAAACGTTACTGGTATATTTAATGGCTGTCCCACAGGGCACTGTCCTGTAGCCGGATGCCCGGCATGGCATAGCTGGCTGTGATTCACGTTCACACGTATACCCAGCTGTTTCGTGATACATTAACAGCTCATTTGCTCGTCTATAACCAAAGCTGAACAAAGTAAATACAACCATGATCAATGGAGGAAATTTGACCATGTCTCATTTTGGCAAATGGCTGAAAACCATCACAGCCGCATCGATTATTACCATAGCAACCCTGCTCTCTGCACAAGCGCAAGAGATTAAATTTTTCACTATCGGCACCGGCGGTACTGCATTTACCTACTACCCGGTCGGTGGCGTTATTGCCAACGCGATATCGAAACCACCAGGCTCACGTGAATGTGGTCAGGGGGGATCCTGCGGTGTCGACAATCTGATTGCATCAGCCGTGTCTTCACGTGGTTCGGTTGACAATGTCAATGCAATAGTCTCCGGCTTGCGCAACTCCGGTTTTGCGCAATCAGATGTTGCGTACTGGGCGTACACTGGAACAGGCACCATGGAAGGAGAGAAACCGGCCACCGATTTACGCACGATTGCCGCTCTGTTTGAAGAACACATTCACCTCGTCGCTCTGGCTGATAGCAATATTAATTCTGTAGCCGATCTTAAGGGTAAACGGGTATCACTTGATGAACCCGGTTCAGGTACATTCGTTGATGCAAACCTTATTCTGGAAGCTAACGGACTTACCACTTCCGACATTTCACCGGAAGCACTGAAAGGTAACGCTGCTGCCGAAGCTCTTCGCAACGGTAAGATTGATGCGTTTTTCGTAGTCGCCGGTTTTCCAACAGGCGCTATTGTTGAACTGGCATCAGCTGCCAAAATAAAGCTGGTACCGATTGACGGTGACGGAGCCAAGACACTAACCGACAAATACGGATTTTTCGCCAGTAGTGATATCCCCGCAGACACCTATGAAGGCGTTGCAGGCGTCTCAACAGTTTCTGTCGGAGCGCAGTGGTTTACCAACGCCAGTGAGAGCGAAGAGCTGATTTACAACATCACAAAAGCCTTGTGGAACGATGAATCCAGAAAGCTACTTGACGTTGGTCACGCCAAAGGCAAAACCATTACGCCTGACACAGCTCTTAATGGTATCGGTGTGCCACTACACCCCGGCGCTGAGCGTTTCTACAAAGAAGCCGGACTGATCAAATAGCAATCGAAAATCAAGAAATAGAAAAAAAAGATGGGCACTGATAGTTTTCAGTGCCCTTTTTTCTTAACCCAACACAACTGAATACAAAGTCGTGACAGACGAGAAACTGTCCAGTGATGCGCTAAAAGATATCGAGCGCAAGTATGATGTAGAGACAGCCTTCCGACCCATCGGATCAACGATGGGTAAAATTATCAGCGCCCTGCTCGTGGCAATGTCGCTCTACCACATCTATCAAGCGGGTTTAGGCACGTCAAACGAGCTATTGCGTTACGGTATCCATCTCGCTTTTGTGTTGGGCCTGGCTTTTCTACTGTTTGGCGCTCGTAAATCACATACTGAAATACCAGAACCGACCTGGTACCGCGTCGATGGCATCCATATCTTCGACATCGTACTCGCTCTGCTGGCCGTAGCTGCGGCACTGTACCTTCCGCTTGTTCCGCTGGAAGAAGCTGCAAGGCGTGCAGGAAACCCGAATGCTACTGATACATTCATGGGGTCGGTAGTCCTGCTGTTCACGTTAGAAGCTGCCCGTCGTTCAATTGGTCCTGCCCTCCCCTTGATTGCACTTGTTTTTGTTGTCTATGCGATCTTCGGGCGCTATGCACCCGGACCACTCATTCATGCCGGTGTCAGCTGGAAAGGCTTTGTCGATGGCATCTACGGATCGCAAGGCATATACGGTATCGCAATAGGTGCGATGGCCAAGTACGTTTTTCTTTTTGTCGTCTTTGGTGTACTGGCAACCCGTATCGGTCTGGGCGCACTGTTTATCAATATGGCGACTGCGTTGGCCGGCCGGTATTCTGGTGGGCCTGCAAAAGTTGCGATATGCGCTTCGGCTTTTATGGGGAGCATCTCCGGTTCATCAATTGCGAATACCGTTACGACCGGATCACTCACGATCCCAGCCATGAAGAAAGTTGGCTATCCACCACACTTCGCGGCAGCAACCGAAGCAACCGCATCAACCGGAGGACAAATTACACCACCGGTTATGGGTGCTGCAGCATTCATCATGGTGGACTACCTCGGCATTCCATTGCGCGATGTTCTGGCTGCCGCTTTATTCCCTGCGTTACTTCACTACTTTGGCATCTTTGTCATGGTGCATCTGGAAGCAAAAAAACTTGGACTCAGAGGCTTGTCTGCCGAAGAACTCCCTAAAGTGTTGCTGGTTCTTAAAGAGCACTGGATGGCATCGATTCCGCTCATCGTATTGCTGTACTCGATTTTTTCGGGTCGAACGCCCGATTTTGCCGGCGTCAACGCTATTGTTGCCTGTGTCGTCGTCGGGTTCCTGAAACCCACTAACCGTCTTACCCTTGCAGGGTTGTGGGACGCACTGGCGACCGGAGCAAAAAGCACGATAGCGATAGGAACGGCAGCAGCTTGTGTCGGCATCATCGTTGGCGTTATTACGCTTTCAGGTTCGGGCTTTCGCATTGGCGCTATTGTTATACAAACAGCCAACGACATAGCAGGCGTCTTTTCCTCGCTGTGGCCTTTTAATTACTTCGAACTGCAACAGTGGGCCTTGTTTTTTTCCTTAGTTTTGGTGGCAATTGCCTGTATCGTAATGGGCGCAGGTGTGCCAACTACTGCAACTTACATAATTCTTGTATCGGTGACAGCCGGTGCCTTTCAAATACTGGGTGTTGAACCCATCGTCGCGCACTTTTTCGTTTTTTATTACGGCGTACTGGCTGACATAACACCACCGGTGGCACTAGCGGCCTATGCCGCTGCCGGGATTGCCAGATCTAATCCATTCAAAACGGGTAACACAGCTTTTCGACTGGGCATTGCTAAAGCGCTTGTTCCTTTTGTATTTGTCTATTCGCCTGCATTGTTGTTGATTGCCGACGGATTTACCTGGTGGGCGTTTACAGTAACATTGGCGGGCGCCATGCTCGGAATTGGATTTTTAGGTGTAGCTTTTTCAGGGTACCTTCTAGCACCACTGAAAACGGTGACACGATGGTATATCGGTGTTGTTGCTTTACTGTTTATTGCCCCGGGTCTCACAACTATGGGTATCGGTTTACTTTTACTGCTCCCTGTTTTTTATTTTCAGTTTCGAAACTCAAATAGCGCTCTGAAGTCGGGGATGAATTAGTCACCCACATCTTCGCTGGTTGCTGCTTTACCACGATAAAACGCAGTCAGTTCCCCAGGGGCTTCAGAGCCGTCGTACAAAAAAGGCAGCGCACCGCACCGAGCTGATCACATAGACTTGGCACAGACAATCGCAAGTTACCTGTCGATTTCACCACTAAAGGCAAGCATAAGATACAGGTTTCCTAAACATATCCACCGTTTTTAATTTTGGGTATCCTGTTATTCGCAATGCTCTTGCTTTTTATATATCCAGAGATGTCCAGATGAAATCAAACGCATTCAATATCGCTGTAATACCGGGTGATGGCATTGGCAAAGAGGTCATCCCTGAAGGCTTGCGGGTACTGGAGGTTGCTGCAGAACGATTTGAGCTGGGCCTGAAGTTTCATCATCACGAATTTTCATCTGCCGAGTATTACACTGCAAACGGTCAGATGATGCCTGACGACTGGAAAGGCCGTCTTGTTTCATCGGATGCAATTTTTTTCGGTGCTGTCGGTTGGCCGGAAACAGTGCCTGATCATATTTCGCTGTGGCAATCCCTTATAAAATTTCGACGCGAGTTCGATCAGTACGTAAATTTACGTCCGGCGCGCTCAATGCCCGGTGTGCAGTCACCTCTGGTCGGACGGGGTCCCGGCGACATCGACATGATGATTGTCCGTGAGAATACCGAAGGTGAATATTCGGCTATCGGCGGGCGTATGTTTGCCGAAACCGACCGCGAAGTCGTCGTGCAGGAGACGGTAATGAGCCGTCACGGTGTTGATCGAATTCTAAAGTACGCCTTTGAACTCGCAAAAAAACGCGGCAAACATTTGACCTCTGCAACCAAGTCTAACGGCATTGCGATCACAATGCCCTATTGGGACGAACGCGTAGAGGCTATGTCCAAAAAGTATACCGAGATCAAAGTCGACAAATATCACATCGATATTTTAGCCGCACAGTTTGTGCTTCATCCGGACTGGTTTGATGTAGTGGTCGCATCCAATCTCTTTGGCGACATACTCTCAGACCTGGGTCCAGCCTGTACCGGCACAATAGGTATCGCACCTTCCGGCAACATCAACCCGGATGGACACTTCCCGTCTCTGTTCGAACCTGTACATGGTTCAGCACCTGACATCGCCGGAAAAAACATTGCGAATCCAGTAGGTCAGATCTGGGCGGGAGCAATGATGCTGGAGCATCTGGGCCACCCGGAAGCTGCTGCTGCGATTGTGTCCGCTATTGAAGTTGTACTTGCAGAAAAAGATCTGCGAACCGCAGATTTAGCAGGGGGTGCGGATACAACAACCTGCGGTACAGCAATCGCTGATGCCCTGAAGGACGGTGCGCGTTGATTGCCATATAAAAATGACACGAGAAAATAGCCTTCAAGAACCGAGACGCCTATCAATCTGATGTGCAGTCTGATCTTTGCCAGGTTAGCCACGACAGTGTGTGAAAGAAAATTGCATAGGGCACCAGAAACAGCGGTATCAGCCCCGTGGGATACATGAGCAAATTATTTTTTATTTCCGGAAAAAATATTTGAGCCGGGCCTTCAGAACTGAAGTATCCAAAAAAGAATGCACTTAAAAAGTCAGCAACACCCAGAACCAACACCAATAAAACCGCCCACGTAGGTATTTGTCGACGACGTCTAAACATAATTAGAAGAACTGCGGCGAGCACACCAACGATAATGTCTCCAATACCTGCTGGGTATGCAAACACAGCAGAAATGTTCTCTCGAGTGTATTCGATTAAGAAAACGCCACCGATAACGCGCAAAATCTGAAGACCAAGCAACCAGTGTTGTGAAAGTGGATCAGCCAGAAACCAATCCCGGTTGAACCACAGGATTAACGACGGTGTTATCCAGCACAGTGGGACAATGAGTGCACTGGCAGCATTAAGTGAATCGGGTATTTGTGCCAGACACACCCACGTCATCAAGGCACCCCAAAGCAGAAACACACTACCGATCACAACACCTTTGCGGGTGGATGCGCCGCTGAAATGGTAAGTACACACCAAATACATGGGCGTAGCCAACATTGATGCAGTCACGATAAACACTGAAAGAAAATGTGCATCGAGCATGGCGTAATTAGTCATCGGTCTCTCCTTGTGTTGGTAACAAAATCCGTGGAAACCGCAATTTAAAATACTGCTCCACAGTAAGTTCCATTATGAAACTATAAAACCAAGAAAATACCATCTTGAGTTCTATTATGCAACTCATTAGAATAAAAATATGGAAAGAAAAAAATTTGAAAACAGCCCGTGCTCTATTGCCCGATCGCTGGACGTACTCGGTGACTGGTGGAACCCGTTGATTCTGCGTGAATGTCTCTACGGCAATACGCGCTTCGATGAACTGCAGTTTTGGCTTGATATCAGTCGCAATATTCTTACACGACGATTAGCCGTGCTGGTCGACGCGGGACTGCTTGACAAAGTTGCCTATCAAACCAGACCGAAACGATTCGAATATCTACTGACAGATAAGGGCCATGACGCCTGCGTTGTGCTTCTGGCACTAATGCCATTTGGTGAGCGCTGGTATTTTAAAAACGGGCAGCATCCGATTGAGCTACGCGACAGGAAAACAGGTGCATTGGTTACACCCGAAATAATTGATTCAAACACGGGTAAGCGGCTTGATAGCAGAGATCTGATCCCCTGCCCCGGCCCCGGTTTCCGAGCACCAAAAGCTATTATGAAAAGACGGTTTAGCGAATTTTATTCGGAAACGACGAAATGATGTAAGACTTGATTTGCTTATTTTTACCAATCAACACAGACGACGTAGTCGCCCAGAACCTCGAACAGGTTGATACACGATGCTACTCAGCTGAATCCTTCAGCCATCTGATTGAAGGGTAACTGTCATTGAAAATAAAATCAGGCAGCCACTGCTGCCTGATTTTTTAAAGCTACTGTCTATTAAACGGCACTTCTTTCCTGTTTAGTAAACAGCACGTTTGCAGCCGGCTTACTCAACATCGGCAGCTTCTTTCACCTTATCGGCACTTACGTAAAGGTTGCCACCCATATCCTGGAATTTAACAGCCATTTCTTTCATGCCGGTATCTTTCGCTTCCAGTTGGGCTGCATAGTCACGGACGTCCTGAGAAATTTTCATTGAACAGAACTTCGGTCCGCACATGGAGCAGAAGTGCGCTACCTTGTGAGCATCCTTCGGCAGAGTCTCGTCGTGGTACTTAATAGCCGTTTCCGGATCGAGTGACAGATTGAACTGATCCACCCAGCGGAATTCGAAACGCGCTTTTGACAACGCATCATCGCGAATCTGCGCGCCCGGGTGCCCCTTGGCCAGATCAGCTGCGTGCGCGGCAATTTTGTAGGTTATCACCCCAACCTTTACATCATCCCGGTTAGGTAGTCCAAGGTGTTCCTTTGGTGTCACATAACACAACATCGCGCAACCAAACCAACCAATCATCGCCGCACCGATACCGGAGGTGATGTGATCGTAACCCGGTGCGATGTCAGTCGTTAGCGGCCCCAACGTGTAAAAAGGTGCTTCGCCGCAGGTCGCAAGCTGCTTGTCCATGTTCACTTTGATTTTATGCATCGGAACATGACCCGGACCTTCGATCATTACCTGACAACCTTTATCCCAGGCAATTTGCGTCAGCTCACCGAGTGTTTCTAACTCAGCAAATTGCGCACGATCGTTTGCATCAGCAATGGAACCGGGACGCAATCCGTCACCAAGTGAGAAACTGACGTCATAGGCAGCGCAAATATCACAGATGTCAGCAAAATGTTCGTACAGAAAACTCTCCTGATGATGATGCAGGCACCACTTGGCCATTATTGATCCGCCACGAGACACGATACCGGTAACACGATCAGCAGCCAGGTGCACGTAACCCAATCGGACACCGGCATGTATGGTGAAGTAATCAACACCCTGTTCGCATTGTTCGATCAGTGTGTCGCGATAAACTTCCCACGTAAGATTCTCTGCAACACCGTCTACCTTCTCAAGTGCCTGATAAATCGGGACAGTGCCAATCGGTACAGGACTGTTTCGGATAATCCATTCGCGCGTGTTGTGAATGTTTCGCCCGGTGGACAGATCCATAACAGTGTCACCACCCCAGCGAATCGCCCACACCATTTTGTCCACTTCTTCATTTATCGATGAAACCACCGCTGAGTTACCGATATTGGCGTTGATTTTAACGAGGAAGTTACGGCCAATTATCATTGGCTCGAGTTCGGGGTGATTAATGTTCGATGGGATAATCGCCCGACCGGCTGCTATTTCATCGCGCACAAATTCCGGTGTGACAAACGGCGGGATAGACGCACCAAAGTTTTCACCGTCGGCCAGCGTCTCTTGCGCATCAGCCAAAGCCTGTTGGCGACCGATGTTCTCACGCTCGGCTACAAAGATCATTTCTTCGGTGATTATGCCGGCACGCGCTGCCTGCATTTGTGTGAGCGGAGATTCACCGGTTGCACGCAATGGCTTGCGCTTTTGTGGAAATTCGCGTGCCAGCTTGTCGCCGGTGGCGCTGCCATTGTCTTCAGGTTTAATATCCCGCCCTTCATAGGACTCCACACCACGAGCCGCGATCCAGGGGGTCCGCAAGTCATTCAAACCTTTCTCGGGATCGATCGATACCGACGTGTCTGAATACGGTCCCGACGTATCGTAAACCCGCACGGCGGGTTGATCGGGATCCGAGATAAGAATATCCCGATGCGGCACCTGCATACCCGGGTGGGCAAGCGGTTCGCTGTAGACTTTTTCCGATGCGGGTAAAGGGCCGGTGGTGACCGAGGGCGCAGCCTGCGCTTCGGTAGCCGGATTAGGTTGTTGAGGGTTCATCGCGATCTCCAATGTCATAGTCAGTCAGATAACAGTCTGATCGGATTGACATCAGCGCGCTGACGGCAGCAGGAACGCACGACAACAAAGCGTATAAAGGAATAAGCGTTTACTATCGCTACACCATTCCTACGCCGGCATTATCCGAATCAGGTATAAGGGTTTGGTACCAGCCATCTCAGCCTGCCGGAATGCATCCCGACCAAGCTCCCCTTGGTGAACACACCCATCATACCTGAAATCGGGGTCGGATGGACGTATCCGTGCGCGCATAAATAGCACTGATCTTTTACGCAGGAAATGGAGCCATTGCTGACGTATGAAAGGGGTATTCAGGCTTGCCGTCTTCCAGTCATCGTTGCATAACCCGCTCAACTAGTGGTTGGTGGCACAGCGAACCGGAAACAGACTAACTGACTGTATTAAATCTGACTAAATCTAATTAAACCGGACTAAGTTTAGACCGGCGGATAAACAGAATCTTTAATCTCTTTTACCCTGCACTATCTGATTTAGAATCATTGCACAGAACAGGATGGCGAAGCCTGCAAGAATGCCCTGCCCGACCGATGAATATTGCAGCGCTTCAAGGACGTCTTCACCCAACCCTTTAGCACCGATTAGCGAAGCTACAACCACCATCGCAAGACTGAGCATGATCGTCTGATTAACACCGGCCAGAATAGACGGAGACGCGAGTGGTAAATCTACTTTGGTCAGTAGAAACCATTTTGATGCACCGTATGCGATTGCGGCCTCGCGTATTGATTCAGGCACACCTCGCATACCAAGGACTGTCAGCCGCACAACCGGTGTACCACCAAATATCATTGTCGTTATAACTGCAGCAGGTTTACCGACACTAAAAAAGGCGATTACCGGAATCATGAAGACAAACGATGGCATTGTTTGCATAAAATCCATAATTGGACGGATAACCGCATAAAACCTGGGACGTCGAGCGCTGAACAACCCGAGCGGGATACCCAGGCTGATCGATAACAAGGCGGCAGTACCTAACAAAGCAAGCGTAGTCATGGCCTTTTCCCAGAAGCCGAACAAGCCCATGTAGAGCAGAAAACCTGCTGCTGCAATCGCCCCCTTAGTGCCGGCAGATAGCCATGTCAGCAGAATGATAAAGCTGGCAATGACAGGCCACGGACTCTGCACAAACAACACCTCCAGTCCGTCCAGCACAACACGAATGCCGTAGGAAATCGAATCGAAGAGATAGCCTCCGCCTGCACGGGCTGCATCAAAAATTCGTTCGACAAAAGCAATACCGCTCAGACGTATCTGTCGATCAGTGGGAAAGGTAGCCAGCCACTCCAGTGTTCCGGGGAATGCAAAATGAATAATGCTGACAGTAAAAATCAAAATGACAAACGCCACCGTGATGGTTGTTCGCAACGGACTCAGTCCATTGGTTAGCGTGCGGTCAGACAACCATTGAGAAAATCGTTTCTCTAACGCCGGGTTTGCAATTACCCCTTCGACCAGTTTCACAACCAGCAGCATACCTAATCCGAACAAAGCGACTGTGGTCGCGGCAGCCTCAGCCTGGACAATCTCTAGATTTATATCGGTAATCGCATTCTGCAGCGACTGTATCGCGCGTTCAAATACTTCAACCTTATCGGATTGCTTTTCGATAGCCGCGGCAAGTTGTTTATGGCGGAATTCCAGCGTACCTTCTATTTGCGCAATTCGATCACGGGCTTCGGCACCCAGATCACCGAAAAGGCCACGTGCAAGCTGAATTACTGCAAATGTTTCAAGAATAATGAACGGTAAGCCCCAGTTCCATAATCCGCGCATACCGAACCAGACAGGTCCAAGTAGCGCTGCTACCCAGTTGAAGGTCCAGGTAAAACGCGCTCGACTACCGATTTTTTCAAACTGACGTTGATAATAATCTCCGCTTGTTTCCACAAACGGCGGAATCAGTTCTTCCCTGTTTTCGTGTGCGTTGTCGGTCATGATGTTTCAGTACCAGCAGCGACGGTTTTTAAAAGATCCGAGCGTGTAATCACACCGATACGAGCACCGGCACCATTGACAACAGCCAACGGTTGCTCCTGCCTGGTTGCACCTTCTATCAATTCGCTCAGGTTAGCCTCTTCATTGTAATCCGGTGCTGATTCACTCAGCGTACCATTGGCTGACTGCCATTCATCGATCGGCTGCATCACAGCGTGTGCGCGAACGATTTTCAACCGCGATATTCCGGCAACAAAATCGGCCACATAGTCATCCTGCGGATTGATAATAATATCCGCCGGCGTACCGGTTTGTACAACTCGCCCGTCGCGCATAATAGCTATTCGATCCCCGATCCGAACTGCCTCGTCAAGATCATGCGTAATGAATACCGTGGTCTTGTTCAAACCGGAGGCGAGCTGCATAAACTCGTTTTGCAGTTGCCGGCGTATCAACGGATCGAGTGCTGAAAAAGGCTCATCCATCAAAAGAATTTCTGGATCGGCGGCCAACGCACGTGCCAGACCGACACGTTGCTGCATACCACCCGATAATTCATGCGCAAACTTATTGCCCCATCCTGTGAGTTCAACCAGCTCGATTGTTTGATGCGCGATCTCCACGCGTTTGTTCTTGGGGATGCCACGAATCTCGAGAGGCATGGCAATGTTGTCAAGCACCGATCGATGAGGCATCAAGGCAAAATTCTGGAATACCATGGCGATGTGTTCATTGCGATACCGACGCAATGCCGGAGCTGACATTGCCATGATATCTTCGCCATTGACAACGATTTTGCCTGCTGTTGGCTCCAACAGCCGGTTGATATGACGAACCAGCGTTGATTTTCCACTCCCGGACAAACCCATCACACAAAATATTTCACCGGGTTTGATATTCAGGGTAGCGTCAGCAACGCCAATCACACAGTTGTACTTTGCAAGCACTTCTGCTTTGCTAAGCGAGGTTGTCTGGATGGCAGCCAGCGCCTCGTTCGCGCGATCACCGAATACTTTCCAGACATTGGAAATTTCGATGGCGTATTGATTGTCAGTCACGCGAAATCCTTAGGGCTGGTTTGATGAGGAGGTCGCAAAAGCGTGTGCAACGTGCACACGTTCCTTGTCGAGAATAATTGTCGAGAATAAAAAAGTGAGGGCATCACACCCTCACATCAATGTATAGAAAATCTGTGCGGCTAAAACTCAATCAATACCGCACAGCGGAACGTATAACTAAAAGCCATCTCAAATTCGATCGGGGACGCCGAGTCCCGCACGCTGATCCTTTGTTGTGTGCCGTTCCGCGAGCTCATATACTGCGTGTAAACCACGCTGCTCGAGCGCTACACGCCTTGTCAGTGCGCACAATCTCAATTATGAGATGGCTTCTAACAGCTCAACCTACAGTCCGAGCCATTCGTCGACGCGGTCCGAATTTGCTGCTACCCAGGCTTTAGCGACCTCGGCTGCATCTTTACCACCTTCGATCTCAAATGCAAAGGATGATACGTCTTCACCAGTCAGAGAAATGTTCTTAACCAGGTCAGCAATAGCAGGTGAGCGGTCACTCAAAGTCTTTGAATAAGCAATTTGAACTTGCTTCAACGCATCTTCTGTCATGACTTTCGAATTTTCAAACCAGTTCGGATCCTGGTCAGGTTGCAGCGCCACGTACTTCTCCGGATCGAAAGCGGGCTCAGACAGGCGAACAATATCATGTTGGAACCAGATTGCATGCGGTGAGTAACAGTAGAATGCATAACCAACATCCTTCTTGACTGACTCTCCGACTGTGGCCGTCATAACTGCCTGATCGGCACGAATCGGCTCCATAAACGGCATTAACCCATAGTCACGAACCTTCACTTCGTTGACATTGGCCGACGCCCAGCCTGGTGCACCGATCCAGATTTCACCTTTACCGTTGTTGTCGCTATCCATTAGCGATGCGATTTCAGGACGAGCAAGATCAAAAATAGACGTTACGTCATTTGCTTCACTGAATTTCCGGGTTACACAAAAACTTTGCTTTCCTTCGTAAGCATTCTCAGACAGCGCAACATTGCCGGTTCCGTCTACGTACTTATCAGTAAAACTTTTTTGATTAGGTAACCAAACATCGGGGTGGATATCGATATCGCCTTTACCTGCATCCATCGCCTGAAAAATGGCGGCGTTGTTCCCCGGTACCAGATTGGCTTCACCACCGATTTTCGAGACTACTATTTCCTGAATCAGGTGGGCGATTGCTTGAGCGCCTGTCCAGGACGGCGCACCGATATTGACCGATTCAGCAGAGGCAGTTCCGTATGTAAGTAAAAGAGAAAGCCCTATAATCGTTTTTTTCATACAATTTCTCCGTTGGTTAAGATAAGAGGCGTCAACTGAGTAAAAAGAGGCGTCAACTGAGCAAAGACTGGGTTCGAGTCAATCATTCGACTGAAAACCCTTAGCTGCACTACCTGTCGAACCCTGCCTCCAAGGGTACCACTAACTTGCTCAATTTTGGATGGGGAGATGGCGGCCGAGCGGCGTATATCGATAGACTGGCATCGATATACCGACAGTTTGCCCGTAGACAGGGTACCTAACGGTAGAAAGTGGACGGTAACGCCAGAGCCGTACATGAGGAACATCACACAATCGTGCTTGAAACACTCATCCGGCACGAATTCACGCATCCTTTGGGTACGGTACTACGCACGCCGACAACCTAACAGTGGCAACCTGACAATGTCTACACAAGACAACCGTCAAATCGAACAACGACTGGGTATCCCCGGACAATACTCGGTATTTATTCATTGCTGGCGCACGCTGGCAACACTTGCCGTTTTCATAGGCCACGCCACTCGGCCGGACGTACTATTTGATGTCGATTTTTCACCGATAGGCCGGGCAACCATACCCACCTTTCTGATTGTCAGCGGTTACTTTACAACCATGAGCTTCGCGCATGGTGGCAAGTTCTTCAAGAAGATCGCTAAACGTTACTTCAACATGTGGGTGTTTTTCATTCCCGCCAGCATTCTTGTGTTGGGAATGGACTTTTATCTGATTGCCGTCGATTCAGTAATCACCGAGCGCGACAAGTTCGATCCAAACATGTCGGTCGGACGAATACTGGCCGATGTTTTCAATATGCTGACATTTTCCGGTGAGTACTGGGCACCGAGTACATTTGGGCAGGGAGTCTTTTCCAACGAAGCGTTTTGGACCATGGACTACATCATGGGATACACGCTGGCAACAGCAGCCATTTATCTGTTGAGCGGGTGGCGCCGCGTGGCTGCTCTTATAATCATCGCAGCGATAATTGGCCCCACCGTGATTCTGTTAAGTCCGCTATGGTTTGCCGGTGTCGTGGCCTATGAAATACATAAACGATGGCTGTACCGGGATGGTGTCACCAGCGTTCACCATCTAACCCAGTTAATAAAAGAGCGCTTTCGAATAGCCGTTAGCACAACGACTATAAGGCTGCTGGGTATGGTCGTGGTGTTTTGCGTGTTTCCTTGCTGGCTGATATTCGAATGGATGGGATGGGGGCCGGACTTATATGGGTGGTCAAAAACCTGGGCAAGTTATGAAATCCGACAATACCTTGGTATGGCAAAGCGCTTTCTGTGGCAATGGGCATATATACCCGGCCTTCTGGCACTGCTGCTGTTTGCCCGATTGTTTCTTGATAACGACGCACCCCCGTGGATGCTGAAATGGGCATCACTGGGCTCAAGATATGCGTTCCCTGTCTACGCAATTCACTTTACGTTGCTGTATCTTGTGCAATCATGGATTCCGGGCTATGTACCGCGACATGATCACATTACCCCCTATATCATGATGATTACAGCACTGGCACTTTCTGTTCTTTTTGGCTTTGCCTGCTTCCGCTGGGTTAAGCCGGTAACTGATGTCTGGGCGAAAAAAATATTCGGATAAACCTAGCCTGCTCAATTCACGAAGGCGAAAACAGTGACAATGAACACTAAGCCATTTCCAGTTAGAAAAGCAGTATTAGCGTCGCTGCGGGTATTCGCACACTGTTTTCTATTCACCCCCAGTGCCAGTCTGCCGTCGCCGCTCACTCGATTGAGCTCAACCCGTAGATTTCTACGAATGTCGCTCAATCGTGCGACCTGCTTAGGTAGCCAGACTCTGGTGGCTAACCCTTCATGAATAATGCAGGCTAGTATGTTACCCATGCTCCGATTCAACAGTTGGCTATTACTGACCACCTTGCTCATATCCGCAGAGTTACGTGCGGATGTTCTCAATCTTAACCCACCGTTTGGTGATTCAGCTTATGCTGCGTACAGTGTTTTTTCACCAGACAACAACGAGAAGACAACTTATAAAGATGACATCATTGTTGTTCTACATGGTTTTTTGAGTGCAGTTCCCAACGGAACGTTCAAACGCATCAGGAAGAAATTTATTGATACTCACACAACACTGGGGCTTAACTACGATCCATTGGATCCTGAAAAAACTGTGGCGTTTCTGAGTGAAGTCGCTCATCACTATCTCCAGGATCGTCGCGTCACGGTGATTGGAACCTCGCTGGGTGGATACTGGGCAAACTACTTCGGCAACAAGATTCAGGCAGAAAATATCGTCTTGTTAAACCCAATGGTAAAGCCTGCTCGTCAGCTGGCTAGACACCTGAACGACAACAAGCTGAATAAGCGTAGAGGAGTGACATATAAAATTACGCAACATATGCTGGACCAATATGAAGCGATGCAGAAACCACAGCTGTCTGACGTTGCAACACTTCTGGTGTTGACTGAAGATGACGAACAATTGCCGCATGAAACGGCACTGAATGCTTATAAAGACCAATCCAACACAACCATCCAAATCTATGAACATGGTGGGCATACGTTAAACCTGAAAAAACATCAAGCGCTACAACGAATTGCTGACTATCTTTATAAGGATTAACTAAGGCGAAACCCTTTTATTGAAACCCGTCTACTAACGACCAATAGATAGCCGTCAGCCGCGTTTAGGCTAAACCGGTAATAATTTATAGTATTATAAAAGGTAATCAACAGCTTGCTAACCATTCTTCACAGTCATCTGAGGCAAGTACGGCTTGGACACTATAGACACAAATTGTCTTGAAAACCTGCTCGAACTGATAGGCGGAGAAAAGGAAGCTCTGGACGAACTCATCAGCACATTTTTGATCGAAGGACAAGAAATGATCGATGACATGAGACGGTCGCTCTCAAGTCAGGATCAAGAAGTACTTCGGCGCTCCAGTCATTCCATGAAATCCAGTGCGCAGGATTTTGGCGCTACCAAGTTGTCAGAGCTCGCGGCATCCCTTGAATACAATTGCAAAAACAATTGGCCTAGCCAGGCTGAGCAGCAGGTCGACACAATCACAACTCAATTTAAACTCGCTTCTCAAGCTCTCACTGATTATCTGAAACACTAAATTTACTACCAAGATATTCGGAGATATATGTTGGAAGGAAACACATCGAATAGTAGATCAGAGCGCATTCTGATAGTAGACGATCAGGCGACTCAACGAAAAAAGATGAGCCTCGCCGTAACCACTCTTGGTTATGACGTGACATCTGCGGCCGATGGCAAATCTGCCTTGAAGATGCTTCGTGAATCAGAATTCGACTTGATTCTGCTCGATATCCTGATGCCGGAAATAGATGGCTTCGGTGTGATGGAATTTCTAAAAAAAGATTCCGTGTTGAGCGAAATCCCGATCATTGTAATTTCAGCTCTGGACAGCGAAATGGACAGTGTTGTCAAAGCAATAAGCCTCGGCGCACAGGACTTTCTTCCAAAAAATTTCGACCCGATTCTGCTTGAGGCCAGGATCAATGCATCTCTTGAAAAGAAGCGCGCACGTGATCTTGAGCTTGACTACCTTAGTGAGGTTAACAGGCTGGCAGATGCGGCTGCCACACTGGAATCAGGGCATATAGATCCAAAGCGGTTGGGCCTTGAGGCTATGTGTAAGCGAGAAGATGCACTAGGCAATCTTGCTCGCGTTTTCACGCGAATGGCCAGTGAAGTTTACGAGCGCGAACGGCGGTTACGACAGCAAGTTCGTACGCTAAAAAGTCTGGGCCTACTACTAGCCTGTGGTGTCGTAACCGGGTTAGGCGTAGTGCTAACCCGTATCGCAGCACTCGAAACGTCAAGCCCGCTCGGCATGGTCTTATGGGTAAATATTGTTTGTGCAATCGTCTGTTTTGGCAACGTACTTGTACGAGGTCGTTCACCTGTAATCAATTTCCGATTGATTCCGGTTTTCGCGTTGTGGGCCATATTTACTGCCGTAATGGGCGAAGCTGTTGTCTTCTGGGTCGCACAGCATTTACAGGCGTCCTACATCTCGTTAATTCTGGTTTGTGAGGGCTTTATAGTCTTCGCATTTGCATCCATTATCAAAATTGAACAGGCAACATTCAAACGCTTGATAGGATTCTTGATCGGCATGACGGGCGTTTTAATGGTTGTGATGACAACCCAGGGAACCGGCGCAGTCGGCGGATTGCACTGGGCGGCTCTTGCCATGCTTGCACCACTGGGCTATGCCATGAGAGCTATCCTGCTTACGCTCAAACTACCTGATAGCATTGATATGGTAACAGCGACCGGCTGGTCTGCAGTTGCATCTGTGCTTTTTCTGATTCCAATAGTTACCATGCGCGGCGACTTCGTTGCCTTGAATGTTGATTTTACAAATGGTACGGGTGTACTTGTACTGGTAGTTTTGCTATATGGCATTGTTTCTGCCACAGGCGTGTCTATGCGCGTTCACTTAATAAGGAGCGCAGGAGCAGTATTCGCAAGTCAAAGCGCCTTCGTCATTACTTTTGCAGGTATTGCCTGGAGCATGATACTCCTGGGTGAAAAATTACCGTGGCAAGCCTGGGTCGCACTGGGACTGCTTGTTGTAGGGTTGTTACTGGTAGGACCTAAAGAAGAAGCAGAGGAGATTGATCCAATTACAAAATTGGATCATGAGCTCTAGACTGCCTCGCCTAATAAATCAAAGGTTCCCTAGTCAAAACTTAACCTTTATCCTTTAATCCAATGTCAACCAGCTGGATTTCCCAAAACTTTTATAGTAACGAGTATCAGACAACAACCTTGGCCGATTTGGCAGAGAATGCTGCTTCAAGACCGGCAATCAGTTCATTGATTCGTAGTGGTTTGCTTATGTATCCGTCAAGACCAGCTGAAAGATAGCGCTCACGATCGCCCTCCATCGCATTGGCTGTCATCGCTATGACATAAGCACTTGAATGATCACCACTTAACTGTCGAATCTTTCGAGTAGCATCAACCCCGTCCATCACCGGCATTTCTATATCCATCAGGACTGCATCATAGGCATTCTCGGTTTGCATTTCTAATGCTTGTTGCCCGTTATCAGCAACATTTGCGGTATACCCCAATCGCTTCAATACCAGCAAAGCCAGTTTTTGATTAGTTTTGTTATCGTCTACTATCAATATTGATAACGGGTACTTGATAGCCATGCCAGGATCAATATTTACATCTGCCTTTGACACTCGCTTTTGATACCTGATAGCGTTATTAGAAAAAATATCCATTAATATATCTAGCAAGGCAGAAGGCTTAATCGGCTTCGCCAACTTTTCATGAAAACCAATGCCATCAATTACCGACTTGGGTACATCGGCAATCGTTGCTAACGAGCTCAGGAGCACCAAGGGCAGTTGCTCACGACTTTTATGCTGTCTGATTTTGGTTGCGAGCTCTATACCATCCATTTCAGGCATACTCATATCAAGAATAGCCACGTCAAAGTTTGATCCGTTACTAATCCATTGCAATGATTCTTTTGGAGAATCGGTTTGTTCTGCCAGCATTGCCCATTCCTGGGCTTGAAGTGACAGGATTTTACGGTTGGTTGGATTGTCATCCACGATCAACAAACGCTTTCCTTCAAGATCAGGTTTACTCTCATGGAGCTCTACCCCACGTGAAATTGAAGTTTCAGACACATAGATAACGAAATGAAAGGTAGTACCCTCTCCCACAACACTATCCACCCAGACTCGGCCATCCATTAATTCAATAAGATTTTTCGATATCGCGAGCCCTAGCCCGGTACCACCATATTGTCTGGTAGTGGATGAATCGACTTGAGTAAACGATTCAAACAGCATTTCCAATTTACTATCCGGAATCCCTATGCCTGTGTCAGAAACAGAAAATTTAAGCGCTACCAAACCAGTTGCACTATCAGATGCGTCGCCCGGTTTTATAACGGACTCATCGTCAACATTTACACGCAATATGACTTCACCATTTTCTGTAAATTTCACCGCATTGTTCAAAAAATTGAGTAATATCTGACGTAATCTAGTGGCATCAACAATCACGCCTTCAGGTGTATTGCGTTCTATCAGATAGGCGAGGTTTAATTTCTTTTTGTCAACAGCCGGTGTAATCAGATCAAGAACACTTTCAATAACTTCGCGCAAATCTTCCGGGCGAGGATCAAGTTCAAGTTTTCCAGCTTCAATTTTGGAAAAATCAAGTATGTCGTTTATAACGACCAGTAACGATTCAGCACTATTGGCAATGGTGTCACAAAAATCTCTTTGCTCAGTATCAAGCTCAGTGTTTTTTAACAACCCACTCATGCCGATAATGCCGTTCATTGGCGTGCGTATTTCGTGGCTCATCGTTGCTAAAAACTGACTTTTTGCAACAGTCGCTCGCTCAGCAATGTCACGGGCTTCACGCAACTCGTCTTCTGCATTTTTTAAATCTGTGATGTCTGTATACACAGAAACAGTAGCGCCATCGAGTGTGCTCCTTTCATCGATTCGTAACCAACTGCCATTAGAACGACGTTGTATATGCGCCCTACCGGTATTTTTGTGTAAAGCCACACGATCCTCTACCCACTGATTGATACTTTTGTCACCAAGATCGATAAGACCTTTTTCAGCGGAGCTCCGCATTAATTCTTCGAAGGTTCTGCCAGGCTTAAAACTTTCTGTCATACCGGGATGCAAATCGTCTCGATATCGTCGATTACATAAAACCAATCGATCATCACGATCGAAAAGGCAAAATCCTTCCGATATACTCTCAAGCGCAGCATCCAACTGTTGCTTGGTTTCTGTTAGTGCATTTGCAGCAGAGTCGCGTTCGGCCTGGAGTATTTTCTGGTGTTGAAGGTTGTCACGAAAATGGGATAACGCATTTGCCATTGCACCGATTTCATTATTGCCAGCGTCTGGCACCTCTGCCTCTAAGTTACCGGATGCAATACTGGTCATTGAAGTGACAAGTTTCGACAACGGGTTTCTTATCGATTGAAGAATCCATCCCGTTAGAAAAAGTCCAAAGATAGAAGCAAGCGCAACGACCCAACGAGAAGTTACTACCGTTTGGCGCGATTCTTTTGCAGCTGATTGCGCACGCTCCACTGCGCTTGTTTCGATATCCTTTACAAAGCCAGCGAGCATATCGTCGATCTTTCCAATATTGACACGTGCCTCAGCCATCAGGGTATTACCCAATACGCGCTGTTCGTCGGTGTAAGCATCGACAGCCAGCAACGACTTTGAATACATTTCGCCAACTTCCGATTCAATTTGACTTATCAGGTTCGAATCAACATCCCGCAATACAGAAAGGGTCTGCATCAGCTCTTTGCGGGAATTTTCTGCCTCCATTTCGGAGCGTAGAAGCAGACTTACAGCCAGATCTGTAAGCCAGTACTTCAAGTCACCAAACGCTCTACTGGCTGAATTAGCATTCGTCATCACCGTAATCTGATGGGCATCTTCAACCAGTAATGCGGTATCTCTTGCTACAGTTCTGTTTAAATAAAGGTTAGAAACAATTAGCGCTGTAACAAGCAATGTGCAAAGCAGCACAAGGCGCGAAACTATGGAAAGGTTTTTCATCAGCGGGAAAGCAGAATACTAATTGCACCACCCAATTCACCCAATTCACCGCCTTCTTTCGGATAGCCGGTTATATCGAGCTCACCTTTGGGTGATCCATGACAGGCTAAACAGGCATCTTTGTAATACTCGGGGACCATCACACGAAACACTTCACTTCCATTTGCCTCGGAGACTTCAGAGAATAAGCGGCCTTTTTCCCACTCTGGAGTACTGAACCTGGATTCGATAACCTCTTGTTCCCAACCATCCGGGCGCGCTTTTCTGTTACGAACAAGATGTAACGGTGCAGTAACTTTTATAGTTGCATCACCGCGAACTTTTTCACCAAAACGCTCATTCACTAACTGAGTAAATACCGCTGGGACAAACCCTTTAAAACCCAATCCTTTGCGATTGATCAACTCCTGATTTTCGTCAGCAATCTCGACAATAGATGCCAACTGTTCTTTGAACAATCGGTTACCGGGCAAGGTAGAACTCGTTAAGTCCTGCGTGTTTAATCCACCATCTTCCAGTCGTTTAATGACATTGGCGAGAATAACTTCCCCATCGAGTCCTTTGTCTCCTAAGGTTGGATCATTGATCAAGGGTTGCTGACTGGCGATTTCCAGACGAGCATTCCGCATAATATCAGCTAAGGTCAACGCAATCTCAAGGTCCTGGTCCTGATCGTTTGCGAGAGCGGTAGTAGGGTGAAATAAACTGAGAACAAGAAAAGACGAATAGATTGCAGCAAACAAATTCGTCACCCCTGCTCTTTGACTATCAGATTTGATAAGCCGGGGTTGCAATAAAAATCTCTGAGTCCCCAAGTGTAAAAATCTAACCATGATCTTATATCTCCATAGTACAGCTATCGATAATATCCTTATTGCATCTTAGAACACAATAGCCTACTAAACCATCTGATTATGCTCAATAATTCTTGATTTCTTTTAGTCGGTTTTAGTGGTTTTGCAACAGCATAACTGTACTGTATGGGCACTTCGAGGTCAGAATGGATATTGGATAGAAGAATGGGTTAAGGAATGGGTTGAACAATAGACCCATTAATTAAACGCTAGCTGGCGTGGCATCGACGGGGAAACCAAATGATGCGCAGTCACTGCTATGTGTATTCTAAGTAGAAATCAATCAATAACAGTCGTTCAGGTTATCGATATTTCGGAAAGCAGGATATTCCCGAAAACCAACCGATTCTGATGTTCCAAATCATGTCGGCCGAGCACGTGATATTTTTAACCAGCTTTTCTGTCTGGCAGCCTACCAGCTGAAGAAACGCTCACTCTATTTCGTCCGTTGCGTTTAGATTCATAGAGTGCTTGGTCAGCATCTTTCAATAAGTTTGATAAGCTGAGGTCACCACTACTCAGTGTTGAAGCGACACCAAGACTCACTGTTGCACCGAAAGATACATCATCTATAACAAAATTCAGCTTTTCTACAGATAGGCGAATAGTTTCACCCAGCCTTTGAGCCTCGTCACTGCCAGTATTGGGTAACAACACGGTAAACTCTTCTCCACCAACTCGTCCTACCAGTGACTCAATCTGACGGCATTCTGCACTAATGGCACCCGCAATCATTGTCAGTACTTGGTCGCCACCCGCATGTCCTTTCGTGTCATTGATAGACTTAAAATGATCAACGTCAATCATTAGCAATGAAAATACGGCATTTGAACTCTCAGACTTATCAAACTCTTCACGGCTACGCTCCATAAAGTGCCTTCTATTTGCAAGACCGGTCAGCCCATCGGTATTAGCCACTTTAAGAATTTCGATTTCAAGTTGCTTACGATGCTCAATTTCACGTACAAGTTCATTCTCACGATTTTTGAGTTCATTGATATCGATCGCGATACCAGCAACCCCTCCGGATGGCGTGACATACTTTGTGACTCGAAACCATCCATACTCGGGGTATTGCTGATCCCTTAGTGTTTGTTCACCTGAACGTTGCGCCCGTACACGCTGTTCAATAATGTAATCCATATTTGGATCGACAGACTCGTCTGTCAAGTTTCCTCGCAAGACCTCAGCGTAAGTCAACCCTTTCGCATCTTTTGTGTTTTCGAATTTTCTAAAAACACGCGCATAGATATTCTCATAATGCTTGTTCCATATGCGCAGACGATCGTTTTCATCGTAGATGGCGAACGGCATAGGGTATTCATGAATACTCTCGAGCAACAACCGGTATTCGTGATGATCGTTCTCATCTGGTAACGTATTGGACGAAGTAAAACTCTTATTTTTTAAGCTTAGGTATGACAGAAAGAGGCAGGTGGCTGAAATATGCAGTACCAGCATGACCAGCGTAGGCCAACCGGGAAACATAAAATAGCAGCAGGTCGCTAGAATAGCTAACAGCGTGGCGATACTAATTGTGAGCAATTTTACTGGCACAGTCTTGAACTGTCTTGCATCTTCCTGGATAGTACGGACAACACCAGTGCATAGGACGATAACACACGGTTCCTTGATTTAAGTACTATCGGAAAGTCGAGTGAAATACCGATACGAAAAATGCAAAATCTGCAATAGTCCACAAATGTCATGCCATTAGCCACATAGCATTAGAAAGTGGTATTGGTTCCAGAACAATATCACCGCCTACAGATAGCAATACCTTTATCTAGTTGCAGAAATTGCAATAGGCTATGGAATACCAGTCGATTAAGGCGTTACCACGCTGACACGTACCAGCCAACCCGGCGTTCACAACTATCCGGTTACCGAGAGCCACTCCCTAACCCGGTCGGCAGGATTTTCGTGCAGCAAAACATCAGTGACCACACAGACACTGTCAGCTCCGGCTTGCAAAGCCAGCACACCCCTCTGTGGAGTCAGTCCTCCGATTGCTACTAGAGGTTTTGTTGAAATTCGGGATTTCCAACGCGTTAGCTTGCTCAATCCTTGAGGTCGCCACTCCATTTTTTTCAATATAGTTTCGTATACCGGACCGAGCGCGATGTAATCTGGCTCAAGCGCCATGGCGCGATCCAGTTCTGCACGATCATGTGTGCTGATACCAATTTTGATGCCGGCAGCTTTCAGTTGCAGCGTATCAGCGGTATCAAGATCGCCTTGCCCCAGGTGCACATAGTTGCATCCGGCTTCCGCTGCCAAATGCCAATAATCATTCACTATCAACTGACAACCCGCTTCTTCGCACAACGATTGAGCGAGTCGAATTTGTGATTTTACGTACGATTCGGGTTTATCTTTGATGCGTAACTGAACCAGCTTCAAACCGGTTGGCAGGAGCTCTTCAAGCCACTGTGCATTATCAACGATCAGATAAAAACGCGGTAGAACAGTTGAAGAATGACTCGAATGATTGTTCATTGATTAATAACCGGGGCTTATATCTGGCAGCTTAGCTAGCCGCTATTAGCAGTGCGATTGATAACAATCATTCAATCCACAAGTCAAACAGAACTATTCCAAAATGGCGTTCCGAGCACCGGAGTGCTTGGCGTGGCCATATCGCGAGCTTCTATAGCGCCAGCCAGATAAGCCTTTCGGCCCGACTCTACGGCACCGGCAAATGCAGCAGCCATCGCAACAGGGTCACCCGCTTTAGCTACCGCGGTGTTCAAAAGTACCGCATCAAAACCCATCTCCATTGCAGCCGCTGCGTGAGAGGGTAAACCGATACCAGCATCAACAATCAGTGGCGTGTCAGGGAAATGCGCTCGCATCGCTCGTAACGCAAATGGATTATTCAAGCCGCGTGCACTTCCTATAGGTGCTCCCCAGGGCATCAATACCTCACAACCGACCTGCAAAAGTCGTTCAGCAACTACCAGATCGTCAGTTGTGTAAGGCAATACCTGAAAACCATCGTCACTTAAAAGCCGGGCTGCTTCCACAAGTCCAAATACATCCGGTTGTAATGTATCTTCTTCACCGATCACTTCCAGCTTTATCAGAGATGTTTCAAAAACCTCCCGCGACATCTGTGCAGTAGTAACAGCCTCTTTCGCAGTTTTACAACCTGCGGTATTGGGCAATACAGACACACCGGTTTGTTTGATCAAATCCCAAAACGCCTGTCCAGCCCTGTCCTGGCCTGACTCACGGCGCAATGAAACGGTTACCAACCCTGTGCCACTGGATTCAATCGCAGATTGGAGAACGGTCGGGGACGGATATTGCGCCGTGCCGAGCAGTAGTCGCGACGATAAACGGATGTCGTAGAGTTGCAGCAATGCAGTATCAATAGTCATTGTTTACATACGGGCATGTCGATCAGATAGACAAATTTTATCTGGCGCAACAGAAGAAAATACGAATGGCGGTTCTTGCACAATTAACCACCGGACATTGGTGCAACCAGCTCGATCTGGTCGCCGTCGCGTAAAACTGTTGTAGTACGATTAACGCGTGGTACAAATTCTCCATTGAGCGCGGTAGCAAGCACATCACCGTCACGCTGCAGTTCTATCAGCAAACCAGCGAGATTACCGGCCTTTGTCGTCAGCTCCTCGCCGTTTACCAGCAGTTCTATATTTTCGATGTTCTTTTTCATTAACTCAGGCTACCTTGCTGCCAAAAACAATATCAGTCACTTCGCGAGCAAGTGCAGGCGCAGTCAAATATCCATGTCGGTATGTACCGTTGGCATAAAGCACCCTACCGCTCTGAATAACACGTGGACAGTTATCTGGGAACGACGGACGTGCATCAACCCCGATCTCAATAATCTCTGCCTCGGCAAAAGCAGGGTGAACAACCACAGCTGCGGAAAGTAGTTCCATCACAGATCGTACGGTCGCACGCCCGCGCTCATCGTTCTCAACCATACTCGCACCAATCATGTACAGATGCTGCTCGCGTGGCACGATATAGACTGGAATACGCGGATGCAGAAGTCTAACCGGTCTCTGGAGTGCCACATCCGGACAACGCACCACCAGCATCTCCCCTTTTACACCACGAAGTTCTGGAAGTTGGTCTCTGGCTGCCAGTCCGCGACAATCGACTATCCAGTTATCAGCGCAAGATGCAAGTGCATTTACATCCACGTGTTTGTTGAACTGTAACGACACATCTTTTTGGCGAAGCCTTTCAATCAGGTCGTTTAGTACAAATCTGGGATCAAAAAAACTTTCATCGCTGAAAAACAACGCGCTCGAGAAACGCTCTGCTAAATCAGGTTCAAGTTCAGCAATCGCCGTTTGATCCAACCTTTGCCATTGTTCAGTTAGCTTTGCAAACCTACGCAGGTCAGGTACATCGCGGGCGGGCGCAACCACCAGGGTACCGCTGGGAGGTAGCTCAGGATAAAGTGTTCGCCAGAAAGTTAAACTTTCTACGCCCATGGAAACAACTGCAGGCTCAGCACTTTCACCCTCACACCAAGGTGCCAGCATTCCACCAGCCCACCACGAACAACAGGACTCATCAGCGCCTTCGCTTGCGGCAATCACGGTTACCTTACACCCGGCGGTCGCCAACACTTCGGCACAACACAGTCCAACCACGCCTGCACCAACCACGGTGACATCAGCTGATTTATTCGAACCTGGTCTGTCGGTGCTGAATGCACTTGCAGAAGTCACGACAAATCCAGACCCATCTGCCAAAAATCAATTTCCAGTCGCGTCGCCGCGGAAAACACGCTAACTAGCTCTGCTCGTCGTCTTTCAGATAATCCGTCACCCATTGAATTAATCTGATCCTTAAAAGCTGTAGCGAACCCCTTGTAATCTTCACTGATGTACATGTCGATCCATGACTTGTAAGTGTCTGTTGCATGGTCACTGGAATCACGTAGTTGCTGAGCCCAGGCTGCAGTTTCAGCATAACCGACCACGCAGGGTGCGAGCGCCACATAAAGTTCTAGAAGATCACCTGCTAAACCCCGCTCAAGTACATAACGCGTGTAAGCCATATTTGAAGTTGACTCCGGAAGATTGACCAAATCATCCTGGCTTATACCCCATTCCTGACAATAACTGATATGAAGTTTAAGTTCCGTATTAACAATGGATTCACAAGCGCCTAGTGCAAAACGAATATCTTCCTCCTGGTTACTTTTAAATACCGCCAAACCAAAAGCCCGGGCAAAATGCAACAGAAACAGATAATCCTGCAGCAAATAATGCCGGAAGCAGGCTTGTGATAGTGCACCCACAGCCAGTTGTTCAACAAATGCATGTTGCGTGTAATTCTGCCAGTCAGATTGACAGCCGGCTTTCAGTTGGTCAAAAAGTTTGCTCATCTAAAGTACCAGGTACGGGTCATGACAAAAATCCTCTGGAACCTCTGATTTATCGCCTGCGCTGCCAGGGCTGCGTTGAAATTCGGCTCAAAATGCTCATGCATTCGGATCATGACAAAAAACCTCTATAAAAATATCTGTCCAGCTGCTAGAGAACCAATTAGCGAAGTCATCATCTGTTTTTCCAGAAAGCATGAAAATGATGCACCGGCCCATGCCCTTTACCAATGCTCAACTGGTCAGCTGCAACAATTGCATCGTACACATACTGCTTAGCGGCCCTGACAGCAGTCACCATGTCATCACCACAGGCTAGTCGTGCAGTAATCGCTGATGATAGTGTGCAGCCCGTGCCGTGAGTGTTGTTGGTTGCAACTCGGGAAGCACTCAGTTCTATAGTGCGGTTCTGCGATGATTCAGTAGAGATATGCTCCTGTGAGTAAACGAGATA
Source organism: uncultured Granulosicoccaceae bacterium (assembly GCA_937951345.1). Lineage (GTDB taxonomy): Bacteria > Pseudomonadota > Gammaproteobacteria > Granulosicoccales > Granulosicoccaceae > CALFCE01. Next base: position 12,390 of record CALFCF010000089.1, on the reverse strand, counting down.
ATCCGTACTCATTTCGTTATCAGTTGACAAATGACCACCTTTTAGAAGAACGTTGGGACAACCCAGTGATAGCAGTGTTCGCGATTGCGCTTCAACATCTGTATCGGTGAGCGCCTCTTCCGTATCAAGTAATACAGCAGCTTCCGGCAAGTTTGGTGTGATCAATGTTGCCATAGGAATGAGCAGTTCACACAACGCAGCAACCGCATCGTCCTGCAATAGTTTGTCGCCACTCTTGGCAACCATTACCGGGTCAAGCACCACGGGAATGTTGTCAAGATCTGACAGACAGGAGGCGACTGTTTCGATCACTGCAGGGGTCGCCAACATGCCAATCTTAACGGCAGTGATGGCCAGATCAGATGCTACTGCATCGAACTGACTTTTTATAAAGTCAGTTGGAATACCCTGTATCTCGACAACGGCTTGCGTATTTTGCGCCGTCAATGCAGTAATAACACTCGCGCCATAGGCTCCTAATGCACTAAAAGCTTTCAAATCTGCCTGAATACCGGCACCACCACTACTGTCTGAGCCAGCAATTGTCAGTGCGATCGGAGTTGCTCCGGACATAACATAACCTGATGTATTCACGAATATGAACTGCTCAGTGTATTACTCGTTCTGTTCGCAAATTGCTCAAACAGCAACGATGCACTGGCTACTCAAGTGGACAGGAATGAACCGGATGTTTTAATGATGAGGAAGTGACAGAGTCAGGCGCCTTTAACGTAAGGTATTCCGCGCATTGAAGCTGTTGATCCCTACGTCGGCATTATCCGCATCAGGTTCATCGGGATATTCGGTTAGTTTAACCACCAATGTTCATACACTGGCAACCGGTAAACATCTGGAATTCTCAGCCCGCGCTTGTGCGCATTGGACACCCCGTCAACGCCACAATGATAGCATTTTAAACACCCGGTTGCGCGTCATTAGATAAATCAGGGGGCTAACTTCTCCTACCTTTTTTCAAGCAGAAAGCAGAATGTCTGGTATCAAGGACTGGATACACTGACAGAGGGATAATTTGAACTATTGCGGATGAGCGGTAATTAGAGAATTCAGACGTATAAACCCGTTTACCGTTTCTGCACGGAGGCCATACGGATCAGCGCCAGCTGCGCGTCTTCGGATCAATCTACGAATGCGGGATCAAAAAACAGACTGTCTGACATGCTAGCCAGAAGGCTTGTCTTGCGCATCAGGATCAGCCGCTTCATCGCGTGGCGAGGATCGGCGATCGAACTTTCCTTCCCATTCGCTGCCATCTTTGACGGTTTTTTTCACGCGTTTCTCATTTGTATCGCGAAGATCATCACCGCTTGCTTCGCCATCGATGAACTCAGCCCATATATCTGTCTTGCTTTTACCCATTTTGTCTTTTCGATCAACCACAAAAAAAACAAGTGATCGACCTCTGCATAGGTGTACTTTAACGGCTATGTTTGTCTCAGGCAGAGAGAACCTGATGAAAGAAAAATAACGCTGAGTACGTGTGTACTCCAATGCATAATATATACAATCTCCATATATTTTAAGCATCAGTCAGATAAAGCAATGGAACTGTCCGCACAAATACATAGATTAAATTAAAAAAGTTGTAACACAGACTCAGCAAACTGACTCAGCCGTCGACATTGATGTTTTGGGAATCACTATCTAAATTGCTTACCACTTTCACGGTGAGTTAAAGAATGACAAAAAAGGCGAGTGAATATAATGAGTAAACTGTACAAGATGTACCTAACCGGGGCAGTGGTGTCGATGTGCCAATTTAGTGCACTGAACACAGCTGGAGCGCAGGAACTGGTTCCCGATGACCTGATCACCGGCTCGTCGCAAACATCTGCCTGGCTGGAATGTACAACAGATTCACTGGCTGTAGATGTGTCACTGCTGGATGCCGGAGGCTGTGCCTATCGGGAAACACCCGCTGAGCCAGGCCTGACATATCGCATGAGCTGCGGCGTCACGCCGGTAAAGTTTGCCAGTGTAACGCTCGCGTTTCTCGACGCAGACTTCAACACACTGGCGACTGAAACTACGCCTATAACTGACGACGTAGCCGGTGTCTACGGTGTCACACTGCAATCACCGCCTGGAACCGCAAATGCTGCCATCGGTATCTATGGCGAAGCAGGTTCCGGTTTCCAGGATTGCGTTCTGATCGACGCAACACCGGCGCCTGAGCCAACCAAAGGGTCTATCGCCGGCGTTTCATGGTTTGACGCTAGTGGCGACTCGCTGCTCGATGCAAACGAAAGTCGTATTTCGGGAACATCGGTTTCGCTAGTAGTGAACGGAGAGGTTATTACCCAAACCGAGACTGGCAGTAATGGTGCTTACTTTCTCGGCAATCTGGACGTAGAGGCGTGTTACTCGCTGGTTTTCGCTGCTGCAGATTCAACATTGCAGCTTGGAGTACCCGGGCAGGACAATGACGCCGATGCCAACGGATCAACGGCGGAGATATGCCTGACTGAGCAAATTCCAGACATCACCAACGTGGATGTCGGGTTTGTTGCGGTACCGCCGGCAGTGCCACCGGCAGATAATACCATCTGCGGTAGAACCTGGGCCGACCTGAATGCAGACGGGGTGTTGAACGCCGGCGACGAAAGGCTTGCAAATATCAAAGTGATGTTGCTAGACGCTGACGGGAATATGGTCGATATGCTCGAGAGCACAGGCAGTGGCGACTTTGCATTCAACGATCTGGTTGAAGGCAGCTATCAGGTCAAGTTCACCGGGCCAGACGGATTCGAGCCAACCATAGCCTCCGGTCAACCATCCGCTCGAAGAAGTTACATAGATGCAGAGGGTAGAACAGCAATTTTTACAATTCCAAACGACAGCAATACATTACCTGATTCTGCCTGTACTATACGAGGCATCAACGCCGGCTATATCCGCTTGCCTGTTGCACTGGACCCAACTATTGCCAATGACGATGAAGCCAGTTTTGACGTAGGTACTAACTTTAACGTTGATGTTCTGGCGAACGATATGGCTTGTGACGGTGTGAACACGGTCGACCTTCTTGGTCATAATGTACCGGGACAAGTAACTTTCGATGCGCAGGCACAACAGTTTGTAGTGAGCAACACAACAGCTCCGGGCACATACTCCATTGATTACGGTGTCCGCGGTAATTGCGGTTCCTACGATACAGCTACGGTACTGATCACATTGGCCGAAGTGATTCCACCTGCACCACCGGCGGCGCCTGATGCACCGATATGCCGCGTAGAAACAGGCGGGAATAGTAGTAATGGTGGAGTTGACGTTTTTCATCCCGAAGAATTCGGTTTCACGCCGACTTACAACCTTTATGACCGTAACCGCAACCTTGTTGTTAATCTGAGCTCGACAGATTTTACACACAAAATACTGGTCGGCCCGAATTCCGGTCCAAACGAACTCCCGTTCATAGGAAACTATGAAATTGAGTGGAACGGTACAAATTACGGTTACGACCAAGTCTCTATTCATTTTGCTGCAGCCGTTGAAAATGGAATAGAGTCAGAACTTACTCAGTGTGTACGCGACAACTTTTCACCCATTGCTCTGGATCTCGACAATCACGGGCGCGTAGCGCGTATAGCCGGGACGTTTTCGGTTGATCTGGACAGTGACGGTGTAGACGAAAAGCTGAGCGAATGGTTCGCACCATCAGCCGGCATTCTGGTTACAGCGGATGCCAAAGGTAAGATAAATGGTGATCAATTGTTTGGCAACGTACCCGGTAAATTCAAAGATGGTTTCGAAGAACTAGCGACACGCGACCATAACCGCGATGATCAGCTGACGAAAAAAGAGCTTGATGGCCTTGCTATCTGGAACGATCGCAACAGCGATACAGTGGTGAATGACGGTGAACTGTCGAGTCTCGCGTCTCACGGTATACGTTCACTTGCCGTTACGCACTACAAATTCATGGCCCGCGCACAGCTTGCCAATGGAAAATCCATTCTGATGGAAGATGTGTGGTTACCGATGTCAGTTATCACTGTTTCCGAAAAATAGACGACTGAGAAGACTTTATATCTGCGGAACGTTGTTTTCGCAGATAACCAATAAATTTTATTGAGGCTTTTAAAAATGCGACTAAATCAAGCAAAAACCTACACAACTCTGGTTGTAGCCAGTGCTTTCCTGGCACTAGCAGCATGCGGTGATAGTGGTGGTTCTCCAGATTCGTCGGTAACCGATGGTGACCAGACGGACCAGGAAGCACCCATACAGCCGTTGGACCTCACTGGTAACGACTTTGAATTTCCTCCTGTAACAAATGCAAATGGCAGCATCAATGTTGAGGCGCCACAAGGCTCGCTGCCAACATTCTCTGCCAGAAGGACCCTTGCCACTGGCACCGGAAGCCCGATTGGCTTTGGCGACCCCGTTGTTCTTCGTTACTCTATGTACAGCTGGTCAAGCGGCGAATTGGTGGAGACTACAGACTCCTTCGATGAACCCGTAACAGTACAGGCAGGAGTAGCAGAGGGAGTGCCGGATTTTCTCTCGAAGTCACTTTTAGGGAGAAATGTTGGTGATCAGCTGCAGTTAGTTTATGAAGCAGGTATGACTGATCTGCCGAGCTACCTCGACAATGCGGATGCATACGTGGTGGTTGTGGAATTGATTTAATCGCAACCAAAGCACAGACCGCATAAATCAGGCCTGCGTAAATTATTTCGATTTACGCAGGTACTGCTTTAACTTCACACGTACCGATCGGCTGCCCGATACCACTGCAAGGGTACCCCGGCCATAAAGTGCCGGGATGCCAGTTGATAGGACAGCAGATCCTGGCGATTCGCAAGACCCTGGTCTCATAGTTCGGAGCCCGGATAAGCGCACGAATCCATAGCATGGATAACAGGATTCTGACGCGCATATTCGATCAGATCCATCAGCGTCACCTCACCGACAGAATCTGCAACATAGTGACCGCCGCTATCCCGTTATGCGACTGCCAGAGTTTTGTGACCACAATTTTTGCAAAAACATCAGTTTGCAAATAGATAAAATTGTGAAGACAACAGAACGAACCTGACATTCTTACGCACAATGATGCATCACAGTTATTACCCTGCTAACACTTCTATAGAGCAATATTGCATCGAGTAAATCTATCTGGCTTTTCAATGAAGGAAAACTTTCGGATGCCGATTAATCTGCACACTAAAGATATAAAAGTGGCACAACATTGTCAGTCTCTCAAGTCGATAGTCTCTGGTTACTCACCGCATCGTTTCTAGTATTGCTAATGCAAGCAGGATTTTTATTGCTGGAAGGCGGTAGAGTAAGATCAAAAAATTCTGTAAACGTTGCACAGAAAAACGTCTCTGACTTAATGGTAGCCTGGGTAGGCTATTTCCTGTTTGGCTTCTTGATCATGTATGGCATCAGTATGCCCGTCAGTGGGACTGACGATCCGTCACCGCTGCAATTTCTGTTTCAGTTAGGGTTTTGCGCCACCGCAGCTTCTATCGTCTCCGGCGGTATCGCAGAACGCATGAAGTTTATTCCCTATCTGGTTATGGCATTATTTATTGGTGGATTCCTTTTTCCCATATCCGGACGACTGGTTTGGGGGGACACCTTTGCCGAGATTCCGTTTACCTGGCTGTCAGATATCGGTTATGTAGATTTCGCCGGTGCAACTGTAGTACACCTGATAGGTGGTGGTGCTGCATTTGTTGCCATACTTATGATTGGACCACGACTCGATAGATTCCATGATGATGGTACGCCAAGAACCATGGCAAGCCATAGCAGTATTATGTCATTGCAGGGCGCGTTGCTGCTGACATTCGGTTGGATAGGGTTTAACGCTGGCACTGTATCAGTATCATCTCCGCAATTTTCAGAAATCATTGTCAACACCTTTTCATGTGCCGCATTTGGTGCCCTGGGCGGATCAATAATTGGCGTGTGGCTGGACAAGGGGGTATTCAACCCCTATCGCATTATTAATGGATTGCTTGCCGGACTTGTTACATCAACTGCTGCCATACACGTAATGCATGCCTATGAGAGCATGCTAGTCGGGTTCTTGGGTGGTGCTTTAGCTACCTGGGCAGCACAGACAATGCTGGACAAATTTAAATTCGATGATCCGGTGGATGTTGTTGCAACGCATGGCATAGCAGGTATTTTCGGTGCACTAATCTTTGCGTTTGTTGCACCGGTTGATCAGTTAGTCAATGGTTCCCGCTTTTCGCAGCTAGGTATTCAGCTGGCTGGGGTTGGCGTAATTCTATTGTTGGTAACAAGTACAATGTATGCACTGCTCAAAGGTCTATCTTATTTCATGCCTTTGCGTGTAAGCGCGGACGACGAACGCATCGGACTCAACTATTCTGAACACGGTGAATCTATAGGCACAGATCGACTTAAAAGAGCGTTGAACGAACGAATAGACGCTACAGACAGTAGTAACATGCACTTGGCACTGGATGATTCTGACGAGCATGCCGATCTCGCGGAAACCGTAAATCGTCTAATCGACCGTCACGAGAGTGCCAGAGCCACCCTTGAAGCTTCCGAGAAAAAATTCCAGCAATTCGCCTATACCGCATCAGATTTTCTATGGGAAACAACAGCAGACATGCGCCTCGGCTCGTTTAATTTCTCCGGGAACAAGGATCTTGATGATGCATTTGCAAACGTAAAAAATAAGCATTTCATGGATGTTATTCGTCTGAAGAAGAATGATAAGGCTGTAGTGCAAAAACTGATCGATAACAAACAGCCATTCTTCAGCTCGAACGCTTCATTTGAACCAGCAGATGGTATCTCAATTCTTGTTGAAATAAGGGGCGCTCCCAATATTGACAGTGAAGGGAATTTCCTTGGCTACCGAGGAACACTGGCAGACGTAACCGATAAAAAAAACGCGGAAGAAAAAGCCGTGTACCTGTCAATGCATGATGAGCTTACCGGGTTACTTAACCGGCGCGCACTCACATCTGATCTGGAAACTTCACTTGATGAAGCAAAAAGTGCAATTTCCCGTCTGGCTTTGATAACTCTGGATCTGGATGGCTTTAAGGCGGTCAACGACTCCTACGGGCATAACGCTGGCGACGATTTACTGATAACCGTGGCACAACGGATATCAAATTTCCTGTCAGAATCTTCCCAACTCTATAGAACAGGTGGTGACGAATTCGTTCTGACCATCCAAAACCTGCAGGGTGAGAATTTTAAAACTGATGTACAGGCAATTGCAGGCAACATACTGGATAGTCTACGAAAACCATTCGCGCTATCAGTGAGTGAAGTCAAGATAGCTGCTAGCGTTGGCGTAGCCGTGTTTCCAGACGACGCGACCAGTTCGCATGATCTTTTGCGGCGTTCAGACCTTGCTATGTACTCCGCAAAGTTCCAGGGAAAATCACGGACTGTCTGGTTCGACAAGGCGTTAGACAATGAGATGGATCATCGTTTCAAACTCGAAACTGAATTAAAACGTGCCATAGCAGAGCATGAATTGTATTTACTGTATCAACCCCTGGTGGATACTGAAACGGAGGAGCTGGTTTCATTCGAAGCGTTAGTTCGCTGGAATCACCCGACCAAGGGCGAACTCGCACCTAACGAATTTATCGGAATAATTGAGAAACACAAATTAATGGGTATTCTCGGTGATTTCGTTTTGGACAATGCTTGTAAATTTGCGGCCAACTGGCAAATTGAAAATGACCTGGCGCCCAAGCTGTGTGTAAACATATCCCCCTCTCATCTACAAAGCGAGAAATTTATATCAAGTGTAATCGGCGCTCTAGAGAAGAATAACTGCCCGCCTGACAGGCTCGAGTTGGAAATAACCGAAGAAGCTTTAATAGATAGTCACGAGAAAGCACTTCAGTCGATCGAGACATTGGAGAACAAAGGCGTCAGCTTCTCTATTGATGATTTCGGTACTGGTCAGACGTCTTTACGCTACCTGTCGAACTTCCCGGTAGGTACTATGAAGATTGATCGCTCTTTTATCAAAAATATTGGTAAAAACGACAGGGCATCAGAGATCACGAAATCCATGATCATCATGGGGACTCGATTGGGGTACTCTGTTGTGGCGGAGGGCGTCGAGAATACACAACAACTGGAAATGTTAAGACACTGGAAGTGCCCGGTTGTACAGGGCTATCTGTTTTCAAAACCCGTTTCGACAGACCAGGCACATCAAATGTTGCAGGAATTGGGTAACTCTACAACCAGCAATAGACTACCTAAAGCCGGGTAACAACGAGCTGGTCAAAATAGTTTTGCTATACAAGAGAAACTAAAGTAGAAAGGCGCGCCTGATCAAGTTTATTCCCATCAGGCAAAAAACAACCAGCACAACAGTTTGAAACTGCTTACCTCCAAGAAATTGACGGAGGTATTCACCGATCGAGAAGCCTACGAATGTAGGCAGTATCATTAGCGCGGAAGCCAGCGCTAGTGTTTTGTCCATTAACCCATTTACGATATAGCCCATTGTCAACGGCACCGTACCACAGAGAATTATAAACCCTGTGAAACGGACAAAATCGTCCTTTTCACAGCGAATAGACAGCAGATACATCACCATCGGTGGTGACCAGATCGCAGTTAGCCCGCCGAATAGCCCGGCTGCAAAACCACTGAAGACCTGTACGGGCCTATGTAGAGTCTGCGGGATCGGTGGCGGTGATTTGATTAAACTGGTGATAGTCCACAGCACCACCATTACGCCAATTCCAGCAACAAGCAATTGCGTACTGGCGCGTGCAGCAAACAATGAAGAGATAAACATCACGACAGCCATTGTAGTGACAAACGGCCACAGCAGACGTGCAGAGCGCGCGATCTGGCCACCCCGATAGATCTGCCACATGTTTGTGACAAGTGCAGGTAGCAATAACAACGCTATAGCTACTCTGGGATCAGCAAACTGCGCGAGCATGGAGATACTGATGGTCGGTAACCCTATCCCCAGAACGCCTTTCACCGTGCCGGCCAGCAGAAAAACACCTAGCGCCCAAAGTAGAAATTCACTCGTCATGAATTTTCCTGATAGTCTTCAGGCTATCGTCCCCTGCACTGATAATTAAATTCTGCAAGGCCTGCACTGTACTTTGTATTGCTGCTTCATCACCCATATATTCATAAGGCCATTCATCATTGGCTGATGAATGCACAACACGGTTGATAGACGCCAGTTCAATCTGAGCGGCACGAATTCCCAGCTGCTCCGTCGCGTAACGGGTGACTGTTTGACTAATCAAGCCACCGGTAAATCGGGGATGGTCAACCACAAGATTACGCCATAAATGATTGTTTCCGTGCATGTTCATCTGTGCTTCCCGGCTCGGTGCACCCTCGTACCTGGGTGGTAAGCTATCAACACTAACCAGGGTAAAACCAGCATTGGTAAAGGCAGGTACAACACTTGAAGGGTTACAAGACTTACCATTCATCGTACCAATCGCGACTCCCATGTGATAGCGATTAGTCATTCCATGTAAATCAATAACCCATTTAATATTGTGGGTTGAAACAATATCAGCGATTGTCTGCTTGTATTCACCGTCTGATTGCCAGTTCGGATCTTCATCTGACTGGAAATGGGCTGCTATAGAATGGCATTCACAGGTTTTTGCTAAAAACTGTGCAATAGCGCCGGTATACTCTTCCGGTAGCTTGTAGTGATCATCGCGCAAGTGCATGCAAGCATGCGGTGCTGATACGAGTACCGGAATTGATCCGCTCAGTACGTCAAACCAGTTCCGACCTGCAGGCGCCATTTGGCGATACTTAAAATGCTTATCGAGATGTTTAAGTTGCTCAAGGAGCATATGAAGTCAGACCACCAGAGGCTATTGAAAGTCGTAGCATTTCAAAACATATTGGCTTAAATAAAACGCTTACAATCGGAATTATGGAGCAAATGAACAAAGCTTATTTGAATGAAAGTCAGTAGACTGCGTTTAATTTAAACGCTGGAACTGTTATCGGTGATTCGTTTGCTACATAATTCCCTAGCCTTAGGCTCGTATACACTAACACTTACACTAAAACGAATTATCATTTGTTATTGGTAGGTTGTCATGGCTTACCCCTTCAGTCTTTAAAATTCCTGACTTGTGCACCGCGCCGATGCAGTGCAATTTCATCGGGAGCGATTGTCCAATGTTCACATCTGTGTGGTGCCGCCACATCAATCCAGGCATGGCGATGGTGTACCACAATATAGTAGTGGATCCGGGTTTTAGCGACCTCTCCACCCACGACTATCACAGCACAACATGTTTCGTTTCAACTATTGGTATTACTATGAAGATTACAAAAATTCGGGTTTTTAAGAAATCCTTGCCGTACATATCGGGAGAGCTTGAGGTAGGCGACCGCTCTGCTGATCGAGGGCAACTCTCGAATGATCTTTTCAATAGCACAATCGTCGTCGTAGACACCGACACTGGTATCAGTGGATGTGGCGAGTCATGCCCTTGGGGAACCAGCAACCTTGGCGCTCTGCCTGCAATGCCCGGTCTTGCAAACGCTTTGTTGGGTAAGGATCCACGTGAACTTCACAAAATTGAACGAGTTATGGATTCGGCTGTTGAAGGCCACTCGTATGCCAAAAGTGCCGTCGACATTGCCTGCTGGGACATCCTTGGAAAATGTGCCGGGATGCCGGTTTACATGCTGTTGGGTGGGAAGTTGTGTGACGGTGCGCCACTCTATCGATGTGTCATGGAACAAGAGCACGACAAAATACTTGCCGAGATGCAGCAATACAGGGCTGCAGGCTACAAGTATTTTAAGCTAAGAGTAGGAATCAAGCCTGAAAGTGATATAGAGCTTATTCGCTATGCGGCAGAGATCGCCAAACCCGGGGAAATCGTTTACGCCGATGCGAATTGCCGATGGACTCTTCATGATGCATTGAAAGTGGTGAGGGCCGTCGAAGATCTTGATGTAATGATTGAACAACCCTGCCTCACTTATGAAGAGTGTCTGCATGTGCGGGCACGCACGAATCTGTCGATGAAACTCGACGAACTCGTGACCAACCAGGCCATGGCGGAGCGTATAACACAGGACCTTATAGCTGACGTCGCCTGTGTAAAGATGGCACGCATCGGCGGGCTAACAAAGGCACGCAGAATACGCGATTACTTTGTTGATCACGGCATAAAAGTCGTAACTGAGTGCATGATGGGTGGAGAGATTATATCTGCCGCAGTGTCGCATTTTGCAGCGTCTACCCCAGCAGAGCTGTTGTTCAACACGACAGACTTGCATGCATATCATACGAAACCCACTGGTACACTTGCACCGCCGACAACAGATGGTCGGATGTATTGCCACGAAACTCCTGGACTTGGTGTAGAGCCTGATTTCGAAAGTCTTGGAGATCCCGTGGCAGTTTATGAGTGAAGTGAAGCGGGCCAAGTTGTCGGCACGTGGAATCGAAGTTAATCTTTCTCCAGCCTCTCTGCATTTTTTTACCAACACAGTTAATGTCAGTATTGGGACTAATGCTGAAACACCGGTCTAGCCTGCTCTTTTCACGAAGGCGAAAACAGTGATAATGAAAACTAAGCAATTTCCAGTTAGAAAAGCAGCTTTGGCACCGCTGTGGATGTTCGCACACTGTTTTCTATTCACCACCAGTGCCCGTCTGCCGTCGCAGCTCACTCGATTGAGCTCAACCTGTAGATTTCTACGAATTTCGCTAAATCGAGCGACCTGCTTAGGTAGCCTGACTCTGGTGGCGAACCCTTCATGAATAGAGCAGGCTAGATGAGATCGTACACTGTCGGTTGGTAATTAGGTGTGACACTGCTACAAACTATTTTCTAAAAAAGCTCGACACTTTCTGCAACGTTGACGAAGGTTGTGTATCAGTGTTTTCGTTTTTAACCATCGACTCGAGCGTCTCCTGATCATCGTCGTCATCGCCGCCGAGTGATTCCAGTACCGGCAACGGATCAATCGACTTCCACGCCGGCAGAGCCGACAACACACTGCCCAATACCGCACCACTGCGCAGCAGCCACACGATGTACCCTATCGACACGCCAGTACCCACCGTTACCGTCGTCTGTGTCGCCCGTTCCACCGATATCTGCTGCTCCTCCAGCAACTCCCGCTGCAGATCCAGATTACGCATCATCGGCGCAAACACCTCCTGCTCATATAACGTCGCACTCGACATCAACGCCGACAGCGGGATCTCCAGTGTATTCAATGCTTGCGCCAACGGCACATTTTCTATTGCCCGACCCAGCGTCAAGCTTGCCAGCGACTCATTGGTAAACTGTTCCGCAGTCACCACATCAAATTCCACCGACTCCGCGAACAACTCATCGAAGACTTGCAACACATTCTGTGTCTCCTCTATCGCCA
>CALFCF010000088.1 GCA_937951345.1 uncultured Granulosicoccaceae bacterium | reverse complement strand
AAAAACTACAACCTGGAGTCGCGTTAACACGAGGTCAAAGTATCACGGATGCCTGTATTTCATTCGAAAACACCCAGCCGTTACTGCAAAATCTTGCTGCAGCCGTGAGAAAACGGCGACAGGTTGGCCTCAACTAATTTAAAGCGCGCACAGCACACAGGTTCTTCCGGTGGTGGCTTTGTCAAAACTGTTTTAACTTTGTACCCGGTTTGTCTGTGACTTTAGCTAGAAGCTATCTAAAAATTGAGATTGCGCGCTCAGGCAAGGCATGTGTCGCTCGAGCAGTGCAGTTTACACGTAGTAAATGAGCAGCGCGGAACGGCACACAACGCAGGATCAGTGTGCAGGACTCGGCGTCCCCGATCAATTTTGAGATGGCTTCTGAGATGGCTTCCAGTTGATAGCAGAAGTCTGGTTTGAACGCCTCACTTTTGAATATAGGCGTTTTAATACTTCGCAACATGCATTAAATTGTGTCCAATGATGCACCTTGTTATGTCATCAATGAAGTCACTGCACTAACCCGCCTGTTTCTATCAACAACGTCAAGTAACCGAGGTACACGCCGAAATATCCTTTGAGATCAAGGGGAGTGTAACGCATGGCGCGTGCGTCGGATTCATTTTTCATATTGGCCCTGTTCAGGGATAAATCATTCCAGATGCGTCTGATTAGACGTGTATTAATGCTGGCTGGAATTTTTATTGTTGTCAGTACTGTCATGCTTGGCATTTTCTACCATCACTTGCTTGGTGAAATTGTCGCCGGAACCAGCCCGATGTTGTTTGCATCCGATGAGCTGGCTCGTCTTAATGAGCAAGTACCGGGACTCACAACTGTTCTTGGTCGATGGCTGGTTGCTATGCTGGTTATCAATGCTGTTCTAACCACGGTTATCGGTGTGTTCATCAGTCGAAAACTGGGTTCTCCTTTAATGGCCATTCGGCGCGCACTCAACGAAATCAGTGAAGGTAACCTGGATGTGCAACTACGTGCAGGCGACTCGCGTGAATTTGCAGAAATAAGCGATGCTCTTAACTCAGCGGTTGCAACCATTCAGGAAAAGATTGGTGAAGCGCAGAGACAGGTATCAATTGTGGAGAAAGGCGGTCCACAATCCGAGCACGCAGATATTCGTGAGGCGCTACAAAACTGCCACGGTGTTTTGCAATACTTCAATACAGGCGAGCGGGACAACGCTGCCGCGTAACAATTTGACATGAAACATGTTTTTGGCCGCCACAGCTCGCATTGAAAAAATCTCCGACATGATTACTAATGGTCGAAAACCGGCACTGCTAAGACGAGCGACACGAGTTGTGTTGGTAATCGTATGCCTGCAGCTATCGGGATTTGGATTGGCGTCTACACTTTGGCAGCCTGACGACTACACACTACTGCAGGCAAAGGCCTCTGAATCCGGTCACGATTTCCAACATGCGGTTGTATTGTATAAGCAATTTCTGAAAGATAATCCTGGTTCAACGTTGAAAACACTGGTGATGAATCGGATATCAGTGTTACAGGAAGCAACAAGGCTTGGTGCGCATGAGGCACTTGACCTGTATCTCGAAGCGATGGACGCACGGGAAGCCAGGCAGTTCGATGTGGCGATAGCTGCTTTAGAAAAGATATCAATCGACTTTGCGGATAGCTATTTAAGCGATGATGCACTGTACCTGCGCGCGTATATCGCGATGATGGATGATTATAAGTTTGATAAGGCAGGGGAGTTGTTCGGTCAGTTGCGCAGTCAATACCCTGATTCAACCTATATCGACACAGCACTTTACAGTGAAGCGATTAGCCTTGAGCAAATGGGTGATACTGACACTGCGATGACATTGTTCGAGGAATTACGTGAGCGTCATACTGAATTTTCATTGTCAGTATTCGGTGTGCGATGGCCGAAATCGAACTATCTGTCACGTTACTGGTACGACCGCGCAAACAATCGTATTGGACTGATTGAAGATCGCAAGAAGAATGCAGCTAGATTGATTTCAACAACCGTCGATAAAAATACACAGTCGTCAGAATATGATTTACGCGTTGAGGTTAGCGTTCATGGCAGGCGTTTCCCGTTGTTGTTGCGTGCCAGTAATTTGGTAAAAAACACACATTTTGACAGCGAATCTGAAATGACGCTTGCACTAAGTGAAGTCAGATATTTTTCAGGCCAGGTAGAAGGTGATCCTGACTCCTGGGTGCGCGTAATGATTCGCGGGGAAGAGATAAAGGGTATTGTTGAAACTCGTGGTGAAAGAATTGATTTGTCCCCCGCTTCAATGGTCGGTACGTTGCAGTACTACAAACCTGACAAGGGTCGCCCTGGTACCTTTGACGAGCATCGTTTGCAGGATTACGTGATGCACCCGCCACCGGACCCAGAGGCTTATTTGCGCGAAAGGCTTCAGGTAGGCGAGTTGCAGCAACCAACAGTTCAGGATGAACCTGCACTGGGTGCGGCGATAGCAGGTGGAGTTAACCGGCTGGTCAGGCTCAGTGTTTATGTTGATAGTCAGTACAACGACTACTACGGTGGCGATGGGCTTTTGCAGGCAATGTCGGCCCTAAATGTTGCTGATGGCATTTACCGAAGAAACTTCGGTTTGGCAATCGAAGTAGGCAATGCAACGGTATTTACTGACAGAGCGACCGATCCGATGAATCTCGGAGCAGTAACGCTCGAGAAGACGCTCCGTACATTTCGTGATTTCCATTTGAAAGTGCGTGATCGTAGCGACGATATTAGTCTGACTTACCTTTTCAGCGGCAATGACAATACAGATGAGGCTATAGGACTGGCCTGGATAGGCGCGGTCTGTAGAAGCGATGGTTTTGATGTTGGGGTGACTACTCCAAGTACTTATTCTGATCTTCTTGTGACACACGAGCTGGGGCATTCGCTTGGTGCCCAGCATGACAGTGACACATCCTGTAGCGGTAACCGGAATCTGCTGATGTGGCCGCGAATTTCCGGTTCAACAACACAGAGTTTCTCTAGCTGCAGTCAGGGAAGTGTACAGCAGGGTATAGCCAAATCCTGTCTGCTGAATGCTATAGACGTTTCGGTCGATTTACATTATTCCAGCCCATTGTCGGTGCTTGCAACAGTCACCAACAATGCTATTGACGGCACTGCCGAAGGTACAAATTTGCACATACAGTCGGCAGCTCTCGATCTGGATGCTTTGCCGGTTGGGTGTACTGAGCAAGCACCTGCTGAAATCGCTTGTGCTTTGCAACCACTGTCACCGGGTGAAACGACATCTGTTGAATTGCATTTCAGGCAGGAAGCTGAAGCTAATGCACCTTTGTTGGCGTCTTTGGAAACTGGCGCTTACTATGATGTATTCGCGATGAATGACAGCGTCAACGTAACATTGGACGCGTTGCCGGGAACGAGTGAGTCAATAAGTACTTTGGCGGCGAGTAACGTGGAAATTAGTAGCAGCAACCAAGCATCCGGTTTGAATTCATCACTCGACAGCGACGCTTCCGGATCCACCGGCGGTGGGGGTGCTGCGGACTGGCTATTATTTGCCGGCAGCATACTCTCTGGATTATGGGTGCGCAGCCTTGCAGCAGCATTCAGTATCTGAATTTATTCGCCATCAAATTCATAGATGAAAGTGTTTAACCCGAATCTGTAAAAGCGAGTTGCGCGACTAAGGTTAAGGTTGTGATGAAGGTGGCCGGCAGGACAGAGCTGTCGAATGCGAACGGGCCAGCGGTAGAGAGTAGCTCCGCGAGTCAGGACTCGACACTTTCCGGAATCGCGTAAGGTACCTGTTTCGTTTGGTTGCTTTTGGCAACACTGGAAATAAGTTCGACGAAATCGATGTGTGCCAAATGCCCGTAGTGGGTGTAGCAATCGCCAATCTCCTGTTCATCCTCAAAATACGGCACTTGTATTGTACTTTTCAGTTGCGGCCAGTTTTTGGCCGTCAACACGTATTTGTTCGGATAAGGTAGCGAATCGAATTCCTCAAGCAATGCCGGTGTACATAAGTCTTTGTCAGTGAAAGCAAAGATCAGGTTATCCGGATCAACCCGTTTCTTACGTCTATCCCACTTGTTTTTTGCTTCTGCGGCGGTTTGGTAATGCATAAAGTGCACTTCAATGTCGTCCAGTGTCCCAATGGGGTAATGGTGTCGGAAGTTGTTCCGTATGGATTCGCCTTCGGGGTATTTGGATGTCGGGTAGAACACTAGCGGTTCGTTCAGGTAATGCTCCAGATTCTGAATGAACTTCAGGTAACACGGTGCGAGGAAAAGTAAATTGACTGTGGGGGTGTTGTACGGGATATCCAGAAAGCGATAGGGCAGCGTTCCGGTGCAGTTGCTGGCAATAATGCAGAACTCACGCGTTTTGATATTGCGAATGTTGGCGCGCACCCACACCCGGCCCAGTTTTTCGATAAAACGTTGAGTTGGGTTTTTAAACATCGTTTCTTCTGTGTTGTCGACATATTTAGTTTGGTCGACTGAGCACGTGTCACACTTTGTTGTTCGATTTGGGATAAGTGAACGGCGTTTTTTGCAACGACCGCTCAAGCGGCGATTGCCGTTGTGAATAGAAATTTGGTTAAAACAGCGTTGGATGCGCTGTTGCAACGCCGTGGGCGCGATTTCGGGTGCGGGTGGCTGTCTAACTGATATTACTGCAACTGCTCGCTTTGAACTCCAACCACTTCCGGCCGCTCCCCCAACATCACGTCAACGATAAGTTCTAGCGAGCCTCGCTGCACACCTAGTTGCACCGTGCTGCCCGGTTGACCCGCTGCCACGTCTGTCAGCAAGTTGTCAGCCCGTTGAACCGGATTTTGGTTAACCGATACGATAACGTCGCCCAGCTGTATACCGGCATTACCTGCCGGACCTTCCTCACTCAGACCGACGACTACTGCGCCATTGGCATTCGCACCGAACAGTTCGGGGAAGTTGATCAGATCCTGTGCGGCAATGCCGAGCCAACCCCTGACCACCTCTCCTTGTGACAGGAGCTGCGGTACAATCCATCCCACAACATTGGCCGGTATCGCAAAACCAATACCCTGGGCACCGTCGAGTCGTGAAAATATCGCTGTATTGATTCCCAATAACTCACCGCGCGAATTGATCAACGCCCCCCCCGAGTTGCCCGGGTTGATGGCCGCGTCAATCTGCATAAAGTTTTGCAGCGGGCTGACCCCGGTCAGTTTACGGCGCACAGCACTGATGATTCCCATGGTGACCGTCTGACCGACACCGTAGGGATTACCGATAGCGAGTACAACGTCACCCACCTCGGGCATTATGTCGTTTTTCAGCTCCAGAGAAGGTAGTGGCTCAATGGTTTGTGTCTGGACCAGTGCCAGATCTGTTTCCAGGTCACGACCAATCAATCTGGCCTCAAAGATTCTGTTATCAGCCAGCGCAATGTAGATATTTTTTGCTCCGTCGATCAAGTGATTGCTGGTGACCACCAGACCGTCACTGTCAATAATGACACCGGAGCCCTGGTTGGCCTGCTGGCTGTTCTGAGGTGTCAGATGATCGAGTGTCCCGTCAATGACGGTGTACACGCTGACGACTGATGGTGAAGCGATCTTTATTCCGTCAGCAAATGAGGTTGTTTGCTCGAGTTGGTCGGTATGCGACAAAAAATTGCCGCCTGTGCCATCACTGACGGTCGGATGCTTTGATTCGGCATCGAAAATGGAACGAATCGAATCCTTGAAGTGGATTGCCGCCGCGAACAAGATTCCTATGACACAGCAGAACGTAAAATAGAGAGTGCGATTCACCTGTCGTACCTGTTAATACCGGTCAGCCTCATCAGATTATTCGCAGGCCGAGTAAGCGCACTATACCAAGTCAGCTCGACAGCTGTGGTCTGATAACGGTGGACGCGGTCACCGGGCTGCCGGCAAATGATAGTGCTGTTCGGCAATGGGAAATTTGCTAACTGGCTATGCTAAAATTCCGCTTTTAGGCTCGCTTTTTCTGTGGCACGAATCCAGCCTTCAGTGTCGGGCCGGAACAGTCCTAACAGACCGCCAGGAATAGGGTAACCGGGTTGACGCGTTAGCTGATGGTTTCGCTGGACCAAGAACCTCTTGCGCACCGGTTTTTCAGGTTGTGCATGTGGACAGATTAACTGCACAATCAGGCTTATGAGCAAAGACCAGATCGCTATTGGAGCGGTTTTCCGGTAGGGACACTCGGGAACACCGGAACAAGCATCTGGGAAAATAATAATCAACAACGAACCGTGGATCGACGTCAGCTATCGTATCTTGAGATAAAGGCAACCTCTCAACGCGATGGACTCAAATGCAAAATGGATTGAGGTCGGCAAGTCACTTATTGAGGTCTAATATCCGTGACTAATCATCGAAGCTGATCACTACTGACCGACGAGTTGCAGTTAGATTAAATGGCAATGACAAATAACCAGTTGCCGACGGATGATCAGCAACAAGGACGACCGACTCGGTTACAACAGCCAGCTAAGGTGAACACTGGATCTGTCCTGTTAACGTGTTGCTGGTCTAAGCGAATAGAATTTTACTTAAGATAAATCGGAGTTCAACATGGCTTCCAAGCGAGGCAAATCGCCGGGTCAAAGCCCGGGCAGGTCACCGCAGTCGACCACAGGTGATGTGGCTATAGATGCTACGCAGGATGTTTCAGCTGCTGGATCCGAGCTGGCAAATGCGGAAAGCTCGATCCGGACCGATCAGATCGATCCCGGTCGGCGACGTATGCTGGTCACGGGTGCCGGTGTTGTCGGTGGGCTGGGCGCAGTTGCGCTGGCGGCACCGATGGTGGCGTCTATGTCTCCTAGTGAACGTGCTAAAGCAGCCGGTGCGCCGGTTGAAGCAGACATTAGTAAGCTTGAGCCGGGGCAGCGACTGACAGTTGAGTGGCGCGGTAAACCGGTTTGGATTGTCAACCGTACACCGGATGCGCTTGGTGGACTTGAACAGGTGCAGAGTCAATTGTCAGATCCTGACAGTGAAAATTCCATTCAGCCGGCATATGCTCAAAATGAAACTCGATCTATCAAGCCGGAAATACTGGTGATGGTGGGAATTTGCACCCACCTCGGTTGTTCGCCAACTTACCGTCCAGAAGTGGCAGCAGCTGATCTGGGCGCAGATTGGTTAGGCGGATTTTTCTGTCCATGTCACGGTTCGAAATTCGATTTTTCGGGTCGTGTTTATGCTGGCGTTCCTGCACCCACAAATATGGATATTCCTCCGCATAAATACCTGTCGGACACATTGATTCTTGTTGGTGAGGATCAGCAAGAGGGAGTTGCCGCGTGAGTAAGCTCAATGACACAGTTGCCTGGATCGACCAGCGGTTTCCGCTAACCAAGCTTCTGGAGGAACACATTACCAAGTACTACGCACCCAAGAATTTTAATTTCTGGTATTACTTTGGTGCTTTGTCACTGCTGGTGCTGATCATTCAGATCGTTACCGGCATTTTCCTGACAATGAATTACAAACCCGATGGCGAACTCGCATTTGCTTCGGTTGAATACATCATGCGAGACGTCAATTTTGGCTGGTTGATTCGCTATATGCATTCTACCGGGGCGTCGATGTTTTTTGTCGTGGTTTACTTACATATGTTTCGTGCGTTGATGTACGGCTCCTATCAAAAACCACGTGAGTTACTTTGGATTTTCGGCATGCTTATTTATGTGTGTCTGATGGCTGAAGCTTTTATGGGTTACCTGCTTCCGTGGGGTCAAATGTCTTACTGGGGAGCTCAGGTGATCATCTCGCTGTTCGGCGCCATACCGTTTGGCATTGGTGACGCGCTAACGTTGTGGTTGCGCGGCGACTATGTTGTATCTGATGCAACGCTTAACCGTTTCTTTGCATTGCATGTCATAGCCGTTCCGCTGGTACTCATTGGCCTGGTGGTGGCGCATATTATGGCGTTGCATGAAGTGGGTTCCAATAATCCGGATGGTGTGGATATCAAAGCGCTGAAGAATTCGCAAGGCATACCAAAAGACGGTATCCCGTTTCACCCTTATTACACGGTAAAAGATTTTATGGGTGCGATCGTATTCCTGATCGTGTTTTTTACTATCGTTTTCTTTATGCCGGAAATGGGTGGCTATTTTCTTGAGCACGCGAACTTTGTACCGGCAGATCCGTTGAAAACACCTGAGCATATCGCTCCTGTCTGGTACTTCACGCCTTTCTACGCCATTCTTCGTGCGATACCAAGCAAACTCGGCGGTGTTATTGCGATGGGCGCGGCCATTGTCGTACTGTTTTTTCTACCCTGGATCGACCGTGGCAAGGTGCGTTCAATTCGCTACCGTTCGACAGCTTTTAAAGTGCTGTTATTCTCATTTGTCGCTGCGTTTATCGTGCTGGGTTACTTTGGTTTGCAACCTGTGACTGATGCTGGCAAGTGGATATCGCGAATTTGCTCGCTTATATATTTTGGATTCTTTGTTGGTTTATTCATCATTAGTAAGAATGAGAAAACCAAGCCTGTCCCTGAGAGGGTGACAACATGATCACGAACAATCCTCCGATATTGATAAAAATGAATGTTCGTTTAGCTTTGTGCCTTACATTTGTGTTGGCGTTGCTGGGTGTGAATCCGGTGTTTTCCGCTGGAAGTTCGGTTGCACTTGAATCACCGCGAATAGATGCTGGCAGCGAAAAATCATTGCAACGTGGTGCCAAGCTGTTTGTTAACTATTGCATGGCCTGCCACTCAGCTAATTACCAGCGTTACAGCCGTATGGCGCGTGATCTTGGATTATCTGAAGAAGACGTGTCTGAGCAATTGATTTTCACAACAGATGCGGCTGGTGAACCTACAAAAGTCGGATCACTCATGGAAAACAACATGACTACCGAGTACGGACGCAATGCGTTTGGTGTGGTCCCACCTAATCTTGCTCTCACAGCTCGCTCACGAGGTGTTGATTGGATATACACTTATTTGAAAAGCTTTTACCTTGATCCATCGCGCGGCGGTATCGGTGTTAACAACACCGTCTATCCGGGTGCTGCGATGCCGCACGTGCTCTGGGAGTTACAAGGATGGCAGAAGAAAGTCGTCGTAGATGATGGTAGTGGCCACGAAAAAGTCAAACTTGAGCTGATGTCACCAGGCACACAGTCTGTCTCTGAATATGATCAAACCGTTACTGACATTACAAATTTTCTGGCTTACATGGCTGATCCGATAAAACAAACGCGTCACCGTATCGGTATGTTTGTATTGCTGTTCCTGTTTGGTTTATTGGGTATTGCTTACATGCTCAAAAAAGAATACTGGCGCGACGTTGTACATTAGTAGCTGCCATTGAAGAAAAGTTGGCCGGGGATCTGAGGTTATTTTACGGCTGTTTTACGACGGTCTTCGTGGCTGTTGTATGGCCAATACCACGGATCAAAAACTTTGCATGAGATCTGATGCGATACTTGCGTCCGACTTCCGTGTGACAGCCGCGCACCTGGCCGGCGATTCTTGACGTAGTTTTCCTGATGCAGTGTTCCTGATGCTGTGTTCCTGGTGTATTGTTCCTTGTGGGGTTCTGTTGTGCCGGGATCGACGTAACACTTTTTTATGATTCAGCGTTTTTATGGAATAGCAGCTTTCCATATTAACGCTTGTTTAAAGTAACGGACTTTACATCAGGCAACTTTATAGCAAAGCTGCATATATATCTGATCGAACTCTATCCGTTCGTATTTCTTCTTATATATAGATCGTTTCATATTTAGAGCGTTTTGTAACAAGCTTTGTATATAGCAAACCGGTCTGACAAAAGAGTGTCTAATGCTCCTCTATAGTGACGTCAGTAACATATATAATCACATTGTGCGACTTGTGGTCGCCGAAAAAGACATTGAATTGGAAATCTCGTTTGTCGACCCTGACAACAAACCCGAGGATCTGATTCATTTGAATCCGTACAATAGTCTGCCAACGCTTGTGGATCGCGAGCTTGTACTCTATGGTCCGAAAGTGATTACGGATTATCTTGATGAACGCTACCCTCATCCCCCCTTTCTACCAATAGACCCGGTGTCCAGGGCAAAAACACGTCTGACTCTCTATCGTATCGAACAGGATTGGTATTCGCTGATTGGTGATATTGAATCCGGTGATGAATCCACACGACAACTCGCGGTCAAAACTTTGCGGGATTCGATAACCGCATCGGCTGATGTCTTCGCAGCGAAACCGTTTTTTTTGAGTGATGATTATTCCATTCTCGATGCGACTTTGGCTCCGCTGCTTTGGCGCTTTCGACAGTTCGGTGTGGACTTGCCAAAGTCGGCCAGTGCAGTTGTTGACTACGCAAATAGTATTATTTCAAGAAATGGGTTTCAGGCCAGCCTGAGTGAAGTTGAGCGTGATATGAACTGATCTGCCAGTCTGCGGCTGCTGAGGATAGGTAAACAGTAAAACGTCAGCCAGAGCGCGGTGGTAGTGTGCCAGTTTCACCGGCCAGATAAGCCGCGGCAATTTCGCTGCATAGAAAAGAACCGATAATGTATTTTTATGCAGAATTGAGCTGAAAATCGGTCGAACAATTGCTAATTGTGTTTCGTACAACTTGTAGAGACACGTTCTAATCAACGTATTGCTTTCCCATTTAATGTGAATTACAACGGCATAATCAGTGAGAGTGTGGCGAAATTTGTTTGGTACGTACGCGGAATTTGCCGAGTCTGTGCTTGAATTGTGCCTCAGTAGCCAGTAGTTTATGTTTATGAACGACGTTTTTGTCGCATCAAACCACACTAGAAGCCATCTCAAAATTGAGATTGTGCGCTTAGGTAAGGCGTGTGGCGCTCGAGCAGTGCAGTTTGCACGCGGTAAATGAGCAGCGCAGAATGGCACACAACGAAGGATCAACGTGCAGGACTCGGCGTCCCCGATCAATTTTGAGATGGCTTCTAGTAAAACGATTGTTTGACACTCCGCATACCAGGTAATCAGGACTACCATCGCTGTCATGAACTCCAGCAGACCCTATTTGATTCGCGCTCTTTATGAGTGGATCGAGGACAATGGTCTGACGCCGTATATTCTGGTTGATGCTATCGGTAGTGAAGTTGATGTGCCGCGTAAGTTTGTCGATAACGGGCGTATCATCCTTAATATCAGCTACGATGCCACCCATAATCTTGTATTGGGCGACGATTCAGTCTCGTTCAATGCGCGGTTTAGTGGTTCGGCAACAGATGTCAGCGTACCCATCAGTCACGTGCTTGCGATCTATGCGCGTGAAAACGGGCAGGGCATGATGTTTGGTGATCAGGAGGACACACCTACTGATCCCGACGGTTCCAAGCGCGATAAATCAGACGCAGAATCGGCAACACCTACATTGAAGAAACCTAAGCTGACGATTGTTAAATAAGCCAATCTTAAAGTTAGCTGCTTTACAAGTAAGCCAATTTTCAATCTGTTTGTTCGTGTAGCTGTTGTTTTTGAAAATCACCATCCGTCCGCACTGACAGCATTTACTATCCAGTTGAACAGTGGTTTTTCCAGATCGCCACTAACATCAACCACATCAATTCGCGTAAGGCTGTTTCTCAGATTTCTTGACTGTACGTAAAAGTTGGCTGTGTGAATCAGGCGTTGTTTTTTTGAGTTGTTGATGCTCGTTGCCCCACTACCATAGCGGTCAACGTGCCTGGTGCTACGATGCCTTACTTCAACAAAAACCCACAGAGCATCCTGGCGCAGGATAAGATCAATCTCTCCAAATCTTGAATGGAAGTTTCGTTCGACCAGTGTCAACCCTTGCATTAGCAGGTAATCACACGCCAGTGATTCTGTCAGTGCTCCCTTGTGCCTAGTGTGCATGCTTCAGGCCTCCCTGGCCTTTAAGAAAACTCTAAAACCTGACTGCGGGATTATTCCAGGTTATTGATGGTGTAGCTCGATGGGTCAAAAACCACAGGTTTCAGTGGTACTGATTTGCCGTCTATATATTGTGCCCAGAGTAGTTGCCGGCGAATTCGGCCATCAGCTGTCAGTGATAATTTACCTGTAAATCCGTTTAGCTCGGCGCGACTGTCGTTGGAAAGGGTGTCGAGATTGTTTATCAGCGTCCACGCGTCCATGCCGAGTGCATACAGCTTACCGAATACGTCAATAGTATCAGCATTGGATTGTCGTACCTGTCTGTAAAGACTTGAGCTTTGAACATTTTTATCGAGCGCCCAGGGTGTGTCTGCAAACGCGATACCGTTGAGATCACGATTTGCTTTGATGTCATCATCGATTGCACTGATACGCGAGGTGCCAAGCATTGGCAAACGTCCGGCATGAAAAAATGCAAGTTGTGGTCTTACTGATCGCGCCTGTTCATTGTTGATAGCAAGAAATACCATATCAACATCGCCTCTAATGCCAGGCTCAAAAAACAGTTTGGTATCCAATGCACGACTTAGATTGCGAAATCTTTGATCACTTTGCGTAATTAAAAGTGCATCTTTCAACTCTTTTGAGTAATCGTACTTGTCAGATGGCAGTATTGCTGTGTGCACCACATCACCGCCGTTTTGTAGCATTGTTTCGGTGAAAGCACGTGCGGCGCGGTCACCGCGCGAGTCATCAGATTGCAGCACGATGGCACTGCGATGATCGGTAGCTAAAGCGCGCTCCGCTGCCGATCTTGCTTCATCTTCCGGGGCAAGCCCAAACTGAATCACGTTTTGTGGGGCTACACCGCCGAAGGAGTCCACCTGGTTTAACGTAAGTACAGGAACGGGAAGATGGCGTTGCGTGATGATCGCGGTGACCGCTTCTTTACGTAGCGGGCCGATGATCGCATCGGCACCATCATTCAGAGCATTTTGAAAGGCAGTGCGAACAAAATTTATATTATCACCGATGTCGTAAAATCGAATGGCAGGTAAGGCTGAGCGGTCGGCTTCGTTCTGATAGGCAAGCACTATCCCATCCTTGATAGCTTCTGCCGCCACACCGATTCCCGGTGCAGACAGTGGTAGCAATACACCTACCTGGCGAATCGGGCCAGAGGCCAGATTAAGACCATCGAAGCTTCCGCCGCCACTACCGAAAAGATTGCCGCCCAATGTGCGCGTCGCCGGATGGTTCGGGTAGCGAGAGCGCCAGTTCTGCAGTCCTGCAAGGCGTTGCTGCTCCGAATTAGCACTGCCGGCAGGTGCAGTATTGGCTAATGCCAGTTCGATCCAACCCTGATAAATTTCGCCACGTACATTGGTAGTCATTTCACGCAGGCGGGAAACTGGCAAGGTTGTCAGCATCTGCCAGATCTGTTCGTGATTAGCCTGGATGATGGCGGGGCGGCGCACTTCGCTCTCCAGATCGATACGTGCTGCCAGTTCCCCATCCGGATTTCCAAGCAGCCGGAAACTTTGTGCCCGGACTTCGTAGACTCTGGCGCGGTGCAGGTTGGAGCTGATCGTGGCCGGGTCGGGTAACGCAATCAATGCCTGTTCGGCATTGCCATCGATTAGCTCACCTTTGGCGACCAGTATGTCACGACGTTGCTGGATTGCAGGATCCGGAAGTTGTCTTGGTATTTCGGTGAGCTTGAGTCTGCCCTGGTCGGCGACACCGCGATCAAACAGAATTTCGGCAGCGATAATGCGGTATTCGAGTTTCAGTAGTGGATCGTTTGCCGCATCGGCAAGCTGGCTGTACCGATCGGATGCTCCGATCGCATTACCATTGAGCAGCAGGCGCCTGGCTGTCGGATCGTTTATGCTGGCAAGATTCTGATCGTCTGCCGGTGGAAAACCTGTGCCGGGAGTTGCACAACCGGCCAGCCAGGCTGTCGTCAGACAAAGGATCAAAAAGTGTTTCAGGTGATGCAGACTTCGCTTGATTTGTTTTGTTGATTCTGCTGAATCCGGCAGTTTCAATTGCGGCATTCGCAGCTGCAAATAAGGCAATGAAGGTGCAGACAACTGCAATTTTATCTGTTTCTGCACAATTCGTAATTCTATTATCGAGTGCTTGTCGATCATGACAGTTCAATCCGGAACGCTTTTCATCGTTGCCACACCCATAGGCAACCTTGAGGATTTCAGTCAGCGTGCGCGCGAAACATTAACTGCGGTTCGGTATGTCTACGCTGAAGACACGCGGCACAGTGCACGTCTACTGGAACGATATAATATCAGTACTCGACTGAGATCACTGCACGAACACAACGAAAGTTCACGTGTCGCGGAAATCATCGATCATCTGCGACAGGGTGAGAACATCGCCATCATATCCGATGCGGGCACACCACTTGTCAGTGATCCGGGGTTCGAGCTGGTTAAATCTTGTCACATGGCCGGTCTGCGGGTCGTGCCGGTTCCAGGTCCCAGTGCGTTACTGGCCGCCCTGAGTGTATCGGGGCAACCAGCCGACAGTTTCGTTTTTGCCGGTTTTGTACCTAATAAACAAAGCGCTCGCGAGCGCTGGCTGGAAAATCTTGCGCGGGAGCACCGTACCGTGATTTTGTTTGAATCGCCACATCGTGTGGTTGCGACACTTGAGTGCATGTTGTCAGTTTTTGGGCCTGATCGCAGTGTGACGATAGCGCGTGAACTCACCAAGCGCCATGAAAGTGTGGTCAAAGCACCTCTAAGTGAACACGTTAAAAACGCGCTGAACGAGGAACTCGTTGTTAAGGGAGAATTTGTGCTGGTGGTTGAAGGGTTGGCTCGAGTGTCTAAAGGGCATGATGTTGAGGATGAACAAATTGAATCGATGCTGCGTGTACTACTTCGACACATGAGTGTGAAGGACGCGGCTGCTTGCGTTTCCGAGATGACCGGTGCCCGTAAAAATCGTGTTTACACGATGGCAATGTCCCTTTCCTGAGCGTGTGGGGATTGCGACGAGTTTACAAACTGCAATCGTAGCCGGTCGTTCAGTGATACGATAACGTGTCGAGTCGGTCAGGTTACCGCGACGCAACCATTTGCTTGCATGCAGGCAATTAGTTACGCCGAGGAAAGTCCGGGCTCCACAGGACAGGGCGCCAGGTAATTCCTGGGGGGTGCGAGCCTACGGAAAGTGCAGCAGAGAGTAGACCGCCTAAGTAACTCTGTACGCAAGTACAGTGGTTACCGGTAAGGGTGAAAGGGTGCGGTAAGAGCGCACCGCATCGGTGGTAACACTAGATGGCATGGTAAACCCCGCCCGGAGCAAGACCGAATAGGGGAGCGATGGCGTGGTCCGCGCTGCTCCCGGGTAGGTCGCTGGAAGATAGCGGTGACGTTATCTCAAGATGAATGGTAACCCCAGACAGAACCCGGCTTATCGACCGGCTCGACGCTTTTCATGCGGATTTAATATCGCTCAATCCGGGGTTCAAAATCCTGATAAAAAACCACAACCCGGTCCGTCCACACCTGATTTCGAAACCGTCTCTGGTTGCATCGCGCTGCCCGCTAATTTTTCTCTCGTAACGTGTTCTAACAGAGTGCTATGAAAAATAATTCGGCACTTTCTTGCAACATACTTTAAAGCACAGGTTAGCTTGTGTCTCTAATGGTTTGAATTTACTTAATTTACTGTAAAATATAGAAATTTTCACGTACTACAAAAATGTTGGTGAGACACCCTTAACTTTCTTGACCACCCTGCCGGCCACGTTTAAAGTGGCTATTCGTGGAAATTAGTGGTCAAAAGTGGTGGAAAAGGGTGGCAACAACCCTGAAGCCGACAAGTCATGTTTCGGGGTATTCACAGCATAGCCATCGATGCCAAGGGGCGTTTGTCGATTCCTAAAAAGGTTCGGGAAAAGCTCCTTGCGGCCAGTAATGGTGAATTGATGGTTACTGTCGGGTCGCATGCCAGCCTATTGGTATTCCCACTGGAAGAATGGTGGCCGACAGAAGAGAAAATCCTGAACCTGCCTAATACCAACAAGCTCAACCGCATGTTGCAGCTCGCTTACGTTGGTCATGCCACTGAAGTCGATATGGATGCTAACGGTCGTATTCTGATACCTCCGGAGTTGCGTAGCTATGCAGAACTGGATCGTCAGGCTGTTCTGATTGGACAGGGAAAGCGACTCGAGATCTGGGGTGAAGAAGTTTGGCGAAGCGAAACCGAGAAAATGCGCATGGAAATCGCCGATGCAGAACACGACCAGTATTCCGAGGCCGCCAAAGAACTTTTTATCTAGCTGGTGGTTTTTCCAGCCTGGCAGATTTATTTGAGGGTTTAAGTCCCTCAAGAGCAGAAACTGCTCTTCTCTTTATTCTTAACGTTGGTTGTGTGACCTGTCGATAGCGTGCGGCTTACTAATGAACATATCCCCGTTCTACTCAGGGAGTCGACTGACCTGCTTGTTACCAACCCGGCAGGCGTTTATGTCGATGCAACCTTCGGTAGGGGTGGGCATAGCAAAGTGATACTTGAGAAACTGAACTCAAACGGTCGTTTAGTTGCTCTGGATCAGGATGCTGATGCGATCAGAGTGGCTGATGAGCTTGCTCGGCATGACCAGCGACTCATCGTTAATAGAAGCAACTTCGAGGGTTTGCTTACTTTGATTGAGCAACTGGAGCTGATTGGTGATGTAGACGGATTGTTGCTCGATTTGGGTGTGTCGTCGCCGCAACTTGATAACCCGCAGCGCGGATTCAGTTTTCAGTCAGATGGTCCGCTTGATATGCGGATGGATCGCGATAGCGGAGAGAGTGCTGCAGACTGGTTGTCACGTGTTTCAGAGCCTGAACTGTCTACAGTCTTGCGCGATTTTGGTGAAGAACGTTATGCGCGTCGAATCGCTCGTGCACTGGTCGAATCCCGACAGCATCGCGCAATCACAACAACTGCCCAACTGGCTGAAATTGTTAAAGCTGCACATCCAAATTGGCAAAAACATCATCATCCTGCCACGCGCACCTTCCAGGCAATTCGAATTGCGGTTAATCGTGAACTTGATGTGCTAGCAGCCGTATTGAGGCAGGCCAGAGACATCATTCGCGTCGGCGGGCGCCTGGTTGTAATTAGCTTTCATTCGCTGGAAGACCGCCTTGTTAAACGTGAAATCAGAGGCAAGTCAACAGTCAGTAGAACTGAAAGTGGTGTTGAACTGCCACGGCAACCCGGATTCTGGCGTGCCGTTGGTAAAGCGGTATTTGCACCAGCTGATGAGGTTAGTGGTAATCCACGTGCCCGCAGTGCTGTGCTACGTGTCGCTGAACGTCTGGCACCGGTGGAGCAGCGATGAGTATCCGACCAGTCGTTGCGACTGAAATTCTGGCTATTGTGCTTGCCGCTCTGTGTTTCGCAGGTGCACTGGGTGTGGTTTATTCAAAACATTTGAGTCGGCAGCGTTATATCGAGTTATCCGAAGTGCAGTCGATTATTGATGACCTCGATATTGAGTGGAGTCGACTGCAGATTGAAGAAAGTACATTCTCGCGCCATGGGTTGGTTGAAAAAATCGCTACGCAGCGTCTCGATATGGTTTTCCCCGAAGGAAATTCGGTGATTGTGGTGACGCAACCATGAACAAACCATTAGACAATGGTTGGAACTTGCGGCGATTGTTTGTCCTTTCGTTATTTGCCTGCGTATTTTTTTTGCTGGTGATTAGAACCTTCCAGCTACAAGTTTTCAAACACGATTTCTATCGCACTCAAGGTGTTGCGCGCCAGCAGCGTGTCATTGAAATACCCGCTCACAGAGGGAATATTCTCGATCGTCACGGTGAGCCACTCGCCGTTAGTACGCCTATTGACAGCGTATGGGCAGTACCGGAAGAGGCGTTAGAGGATGTCGCCGCTCTACATCAAGTGTCAGAGGTTGTCGAAGTCGATTCGGATGCACTGTTGAAGAGAGTGCAGCTCGCTGGTGATCAGAAGCGAGAATTTGTCTACATCAAGCGTCACGTTACTCCTGAAATAGCGGCGCGGGTCAAATCTGTTCAAGCACCTGGTGTAGCGCTGCTGCGTGAGTACCGACGGTATTATCCGAGCGGAAGCGCTGCATCACACGTCATTGGTTTTACCAACGTAGATGACGTTGGTCAGGAAGGTATGGAAATCGCCTTCGATGACTGGCTTGAGGGTGAGTCTGGTCGACGAAAAGTCATAAGAGATTTACGCGGACGCGAGATTGAGGGTGTAGATATTCTTAAACCCGCCACTGACGGTAGAGATTTGTGGCTTAGTATCGACAAACAACTGCAATACTTTGCTGAGCGTGCACTAAGCGATGCTGTTGAGAAACATCAGGCCACTTCTGGTTCTGTCGTTGTGCTTGATGTCACCAGTGGTGAGGTATTGGCCATGGTAAATCAACCCAGTTATAACCCGAACAACCGGTTGTCGCGCAAAGGTGACGATGGACGACAGCGCAACCGGGCAATTACTGATGTATTTGAACCCGGTTCGACAATGAAGCCTTTCACCATCGCGGCTGCGCTGGAGTCCGGTCAGTTCAAACCGGACGATATCGTTTTTACGTCGCCCGGTTATTACAAGATCGGTAAGTACGAGGTGCGCGATGAGTCGGACTATGGATGGTTGGATCTGCGCGGCATCGTACGTAAGTCAAGTAACGTTGGGGTCAGCAAAGTTGCTACGCAACTTGAGCCTGATCAGATGTGGCAGGTTTTCGACCGGCTGGGATTTGGTCGATCTGTTGGCAGTGCGTTTCCAGGTGAGGTTGCCGGCTATTTTAATCATCCGACGTTGTGGCATCACGTAGAACAGGCAACGCTATCCTACGGCTACGGTATATCTGTATCAGCGTTGCAGTTGGTACGTGCTTACGCTGCTATCGCCAATGGTGGCATGTTGCCGCAAATCAGTTTTGTGAAAACTGATGAACCCGAGAGCACACAACGGGTACTTTCCGAAAAAGTCGCTGCTGAGTTGCACTACATGATGGAGTCGGTTGTGTCTACCGAGGGCACTGGTCGGCTTGCAGGCGTACCTGGATATCGGATTGCAGGTAAGACAGGTACATCGCATAGATCTCAGGGTGGAGGCTATGCTGAGGATCGATACATTTCATTGTTTGCGGGTTTTGCACCCGTTTCCAATCCTCGATATGCGGCTGTGGTTGTAGTGCATGATCCGAGTGAAGGAGGACACTTTGGTGGTGTGGTAGCCGCCCCGGTTTTCGCAGATGTAATGGCCAGCGCATTGCGTTTGGGTGGTATAGAACCTGACAATCTCGCAGATGCTGAGATGCGCTCAATGGCGTTGCCAGGGCAATGGTCTGATCGCTCACCTGAGAGTGAGGATCATTTGTAATGGGTAGTGCGCAATCCCACTGGTGCGATTGGTTGCTAAGCATGGATGAGCGACTGCAGTTGCAAATCGATGGTCGGCCAACATCAGTTTCGTTTTTTGACGACAGCGTCGTAATGCGCAACATCAAGTCGCTGGATGTAACGGGTTTGTCTGCAGACAGCAGACACATAAGATCAGGCGAAGCATTCCTCGCTCTGCCGGGTTTATCAAACCACGGTCTGGATTACCTGTCGCAAGTTGAGGGATCAGCCGCTGTGGTAATTGCTGATGCAGACGATCAACGGGCACAGTCTGTACAAACAGATCTACCTCTGATTTTTATTCGCGGACTGATTGATAATCTCGGCCTTATAGTTTCCGCGTGGTATGCCAACCCGACACAATCTATACCGGTGTGTGGCATCACCGGTACGGATGGTAAGA
Source organism: uncultured Granulosicoccaceae bacterium (assembly GCA_937951345.1). Lineage (GTDB taxonomy): Bacteria > Pseudomonadota > Gammaproteobacteria > Granulosicoccales > Granulosicoccaceae > CALFCE01. The sequence continues at coordinate 31,150 of CALFCF010000088.1, read as the reverse complement.
CCTCGACAGCATGGTTTGTCGCCGGTTTGCTTCGGGCTCTGGGTCGGAAAGTCGGCTACATCGGAACTATCGGTTGGGGTATCGATGAGTCGCTGGAGCCGAATCCGTTAACAACGCCGCCAGTACCGGAATTGCAACGCATGCTAGCCAGTCTCAAGGAAGACGGCGCTGAGTTTATTGTTATGGAAGTGTCCTCGCATGCTCTTGTTCAGGGGCGTGTCGATGGTGTCTGGTTCAACGTTGCAGCATTGACCAATCTGGGGCGGGATCATCTTGACTATCACGGCACACTGGAGAATTACGAAGCTGCGAAACAGAAACTTTTTGAATGGCCGGGGCTATCTGCCGCCATACTGAATCTTGATGATGATTTCGGTTTGACTATTGGTGGATCATCGAGCGTCTCTGCGGCGCGCTTATGGGGATACACTCAACATAAAGGTTCGCAAATATTACCGCCGCGATTGTCTGATGACGATCTTCTGTGTGCTACTGATGTCGTCACTGATCACTCTGGCATAGCCTTTACTCTCGACGCCGTTAGTACCAGCTGGGATTTAAAAGTTGATTTGCTGGGCAAATTTAACGTTAGCAACCTGCTCGCTGCTTTAGGTGTGGTTCGCGCATTTGGTATTTCTCTTGAGCAGGCGGTGTCTGCGCTTGACAGGATTGTATCTGTGCCGGGACGAATGGAGTTGTTTTCTCAAAAGGGAAAACCGGTTGTTGTGGTTGATTTCGCACACACACCGCAAGCTTTGCAATCAGCTCTTGAGACAGCCAAGGATCATTGTGAAGGTAAGCTCTGGGTTGTGTTTGGTTGTGGAGGAGATCGTGATCCGGGTAAGCGGCCGCAAATGGGAGTGGTCGCATTCAATATTGCCGACTGTGTTGTCGTGACTGACGACAATCCGCGCTCCGAACAGTCTGCAAAAATTATAGGCGATATTGTTGATGGCATCGCATCAGCATCAACCAGTGTTTCTGTCAACGATTTGCGGGATACATCATCCGCTCAACTGTCTGACACAGTTTGGGCCATTGCGAATCGTCGCGATGCAATCGTGCATGCCTGTCAACATGCCGGTGCTGATGACTGGGTTTTGATTGCCGGTAAGGGGCATGAAGACTATCAAATTGTCGGTAGTGATCGTCACTACTTCAGCGATCGTGACATGGCTCGTGAAATGGTTTTTGCGGAGGCCTTGTCATGACCGGAGCGATGCAGCAATTCACATTAGGCTGGATGGCTGAACAGTTGGATGATGAACTTGCTGCCTATGTTGTTGGTGATGCATCGGTAAGCCTGGGCGCCGTATCAACCGATTCGCGTTCGATCAAACCCGGTCAACTCTTTGTTGCGCTGAAAGGTCCTAACCACGATGCGCATGCCTATATTGAAGCGGTATCGCAAGCAGGTGCGAGCGCGTTGGTTGTTGATCATGAAACTCCTGCAACGAAACCGCAATTGGTTGTTAAGGACACGCGTCTTGCGCTTGGGCAAATGGCTAAAGTCTGGTGTCGTCATCACGCGGTCGAGCGCATTGCAATTACTGGAAGTAATGGCAAGACAACGGTTAAAGAGATGGTCGCATCAATCCTGCGACACGCTGTACTGCGAAAGCGGTCTAATACCCTGAAGAGCACTATCGATGCTTCAGATTACGTATTGGCGACAGCGGGCAATCTGAACAACGATATCGGGTTGCCGCTGACGTGTCTGTCAATACAGCCCGGTCACAGCTTTGCAGTGCTCGAAATGGGTACCAGTGGGGTTGGAGAGATAGCTTACCTGAGTCGGATAGCTGAACCTGTGGTTGCGCTAGTCAACAATATCGCACCTGCCCACCTCGAAGGGTTCGGGACGCTTGAAGCGATTGCACATGAAAAGGCAAGCATTTTCAGTGGTCTGTCAGAAAGAGGCGTTGCAGTTTTTCCGGAAGGTTCACCGTTCGAGTCTGTTTTTCGTGATGCAGCTTCGCATTGCGATGTTCTTACATTTGGTCAAAGTGAAGCAGCTGATGTTCGAACGGTGTTAACGGATAAAGCTGTAATGGTTGAAATAGGCAGCACTGTAGACACTCCGCTTGCTGGTAATCGATTTGAATTCTCATTACAGCTTGCCGGGCAGCACAACCAGATCAACGCTCTTGCCGCGGTCGCCGTTTGTTGCAAGCTCGATGTGACTGTCGCTGACATCGTAGATGGGCTTGCTGCGGTTGCGCCGGTACCTGGTCGTTTGCAGATACGGGACGAGACTGCGGCGCGTCTGATAGACGACACCTATAACGCTAATCCCGGTTCGTTGAAGGCTGCGATAGATTTACTCGCTGGATACTCAGGTCAAAAGGTGCTGGTACTCGGCGATATGAAAGAGCTGGGTGATGAAGAACTCGAATTGCATGCAGTGGCAGGGCGATATGCAAAAAATGCCGGTATTGATGTGCTGATGTCAGTTGGCACGCTGGCAGCGCATGCGGCTGTTGGTTTTGGTGAAAATGCTGTCAGCTGTACGACAAAAGAAAGTCTGGCTGAGGCGTTACTCCCTTACGCTGCCGATGGTCACACACTACTTTTCAAAGGGTCGCGCGGCGCGCGTATGGAAGAGGTTATTTCACTCCTGACCGAGTTAGCGAGCCGTGGAAATACTGTGTCTGATACTGATACAGATGCTGACCAAGGCCCGGAAAGACAATCGGCAGCGGGTGATATGTCCTTGCATGGTCAGCACGGAGTTGGCAACCAGGTGGTATTCCAATGATGTTGCTAATGGCACAGTGGCTGTCGGTTATTGACCAGGGTTTTGGGGTGCTTCGTTACATCACGCTTAGAGCCATATTTTCGGCGATAACCGCGATGGTTATCTGTCTGTTGTATGGGCCACTGTTAATAAACTGGTTATCCAGAGCCCGTATCGGACAGTCGATACGCAGTGACGGGCCTGAGTCGCATTTCGATAAAGCCGGAACGCCGACGATGGGTGGCGCGATGATTATCGTTGCTGTTGCGCTTAGTACATTGCTTTGGTCAGATCTTGGTGTACGTCAGGTCTGGGTGGCGTTGTTCGTGATAATTGGTTTTGGGGCGATTGGGTGGGTTGATGACTATCGCAAAGTACTGAAAGGTGATTCGGTCGGTTTAAAAGCACGGGAAAAATTGTTGTGGCAGTTCGTTGTAGCTGGAATTGCCGTTGTTTGTGTCTACCTGATGGCTAACGACATTGCTGAAACTACTTTGATTGTGCCCTTTTTCAAGGAAGTAGCGTTCGGTCTCGGGCTGCTTTTCATTCCCTTTGCGATTCTCGTAATTGTCGGATGCAGTAATGCAGTCAATTTGACTGATGGGCTGGATGGCCTCGCGATAATGCCGTCCGTCATGGTAGCGGCTGGATTGGGATTGATAGCGTATCTGTCAGGTCATGCAATATTTGCTGAGTATTTACACATACCCAATATAAGAGGCGTCGGTGAGTTGACCGTGTTTTGTAGTGCATTGGTGGGAGCCGGGCTCGGCTTTTTATGGTTCAACACTTATCCCGCGCAGGTTTTTATGGGTGACGTCGGTGCGCTCGCGATAGGTGCATCACTTGGGATTGTCGCGATACTGGTCAGGCAGGAGCTCGTGCTTTTGATTATGGGTGGCATTTTCGTCATTGAAGCGATATCAGTGATTCTGCAGGTGTTGTCATTTAAGTTGACCGGTCAGAGAATTTTCCGAATGGCGCCAATCCATCATCATTTTGAGCTTAAAGGTTGGCCGGAGCCGCGAATCATTGTTCGTTTCTGGATCATTACCGTGATTCTGGTTTTGATCGGTCTTTCAACACTTAAGATCCGTTAAGTTGGTAATTCACCGGGTACGGGATTTTTAATTGGCAGCGATTCTCGACAAACAGACACTGACATCGATGCGAATTCTTGTCGTTGGACTGGGTCGTACCGGTGAATCAGTTATGCGTTATCTGCAGCGCATAGGTGCCACGATTGAGGTCGCTGATGAGAACTTTGATCCGGTGCGACAGGCTGCGTTAGTAGAGAGCTTTCCAAATGTGCGTTTCCATTCTGGTTTTAGCGAATCTCTATTCAGCGATTTTGAATTGTTAATTGTCAGTCCGGGTGTGCCCTTGATGCTGGAATCGATTCAGGGGGCGCGAAAACGTGGGGTTCGTGTTGCCAGTGATGTGGAAATTTTTGCTGCACAGTGGAATGCACCACTTATTGCGGTTACAGGTTCAAATGGCAAAAGCACGGTTGTCGAATGGTTGGGATGCGTGTTGAACCGTAACGGACGCAAAGCTCTGGTGGCTGGAAATATTGGCACACCTGTATTGGATGTACTGGAGACAGTAGCAGATGTTGCTGTGCTTGAGCTTTCCAGTTTTCAACTGGAGTTGCTCGATCAAGTAACCACTCTAAGCGCTGTTGTTCTCAATGTATCTGAAGATCATATGGACCGTTACGATAGTTTTTCAGACTACGCAGCTGCCAAGCGGCGTATTCATAATGGCTGTCATCACATCGTTGTTAACTCTGCAGATGCCGAGACCTGGCCGACAGACAGCGCTCTAACGGTCTCTGCCTGCTTTTCATCGACAAAGAGTCAGATGATGGCGCCTGAAGTAACTTGGTGTGCAATTGACGAAATCGATCAGACTGGCTGGTTGCATATGGGTGATCAGAAGGTAATGCCCGCATCTGAAATTCAATTGGCCGGTGTTCACAATATCGAGAATGCATTGGCAGTTATTGCATTACTGATACCGCTCGATATTCCGGTTTCAGAATTGCGTCAGGGGCTGGCTTCTTTTAGAGGATTGCCACATCGCACACAAGTGATAAGCCGGTTAAACGGTGTGACCTGGGTGAACGATTCCAAAGGTACCAATGTAGATGCCTGTGCGAAAGCAGTTGCAGGTATGAATGCACCGATTGTTCTGATTGCTGGTGGTCTGGGTAAAGACGCAGACTTTTCTGTTTTACGCCAACCTGTCACTGATCATGTGAAAGCACTGATTTTAATTGGTAGAGATGCGCGCATTATTGAGAGTGTACTTGGGGACCTGGTCAGGGTAAGTCACGCGACTTCCATGCGTGATGCTGTACTGCAGGCGGCGCAGTTGGCAAGCAGCGGCGATGTTGTTTTACTTTCTCCGGCATGTGCGAGTTTCGATATGTTCGACAGTTTCGAACACCGGGGTGAGGTCTTCTGTCAGGAAGTAGGGAGATTGGCCGCGTGAGTTTACCGACGTTTAAATCAATTACCGGTCGTGCGATACCTGGTACGCGCAAATCAGCTGCATCGCAAATTGAGTATATGCCGTCGGTCGACTGGCCTTTGCTGGTCGCCTTCATTTCACTTACGTTGTTCGGACTTATTGCCATCGGATCGTCGTCCATGCCCTATGCAACACGGCATTTCGGCGAGCCACTGTATTTTGTTGAACGACAGAGTATTTTCCTTGGTCTGAGTGCGGTACTCGGCATGCTTGTTTTTTGCCTGCCAACCCGGCTGTTGGAACGATGGGGGCCGGTGTTACTTATCTTTTCTTTAGTGCTGCTGGCACTTGTTCTGGTGCCTGGTATCGGAAAAGTGGTTAATGGTAGCCGACGCTGGCTTACGCTTGGACCCTTGAACATACAGGTATCAGAGGCGGTAAAACTGTTTATCATTATTTATCTCGCAGGATATCTTGTGCGTCGCGGTGAGATTGTCAGGAATACGTGGAAAGGTTTTATCAACCCAATGATTTTGGTGCTGATTGCCGATGTGATGCTGCTGCTTGAACCGGATTTCGGTGCTGCTTTTGTTATTACGGCTATCACTGCGATTCTACTTTTTGTTGCTGGTGTCAGACTCACGCAGTTCGCCGCGCTGGGTGGGCTACTGGTTGCTCTAAGCACGTTAGTGATTGTCACCTCTCCCTATCGATTGCAGCGTCTGGCGAGTTTCCTCAATCCTTTTGATGATCCCTATGGCGCAGGCTTTCAGTTGACTCAGTCGTTGATTGCGATTGGTTCCGGGTCGTGGTTTGGTGTTGGTCTCGGTAGTAGTGTGCAGAAACTATTTTATTTGCCTGAAGCACACACTGATTTTGTGTTTGCCATACTGTCTGAAGAGCTCGGTTTGCTGGGAGCGGTGGCAATTCTCGGGATTTACACGTTCATTGTCTGGCGTGCGTTCCTGATCTCCAGAACAGCCTATGCATTAGGTTCACATTTCTCGGCATACACGGCCTTGGGTATTGGTTGTTGGATTGGATTGCAGTCATACATAAACATTGGCGTAAATATGGGTGTGTTGCCCACCAAAGGTATCACCTTGCCAATGCTCAGTTATGGTGGGAGTAGTGCGCTTATCTTCGTTGTTAGTTTTGCTGTTCTGATCCGGATAGATTACGAGAATCGCAGACAGCAAAGTCAGGCTTTAAAGCCGTCTCGAAAAGAGCAGGTCATGCGTGCCGGGAGGGTGTATGCCTGACGCACGACCAATACTGATCGCCGCAGGTGGAACCGGCGGACATGTGTATCCGGCGCTGGCGATTGCCCATGTGCTAAAGGACCGGGGTGTGCCGATCGTGTGGTTGGGTACTCGCAATGGAACGGAGGCTTCTGCAGTGCCTGCGGCGGGTTTTCGTATTGAATGGATAACTGCTGTCGGGTTGCGTGGTAAATCCGTTAAAGAAACTCTTCTCGCACCTGCCCGTTTGCTGCGCGCTTGTATTCAGACATGGCGGGTAATTAGTCACTATCGTCCGGCTGGTGTGCTGGGTATGGGTGGATTCGTTGCTGCGCCGGGTTCGTTGTTGGCAGTTGTTCGCCGCCTGCCTTTGATACTGCATGAACAGAACTCAGTAGCCGGACTAACCAATCGTGTGTTCAGTCGATTTGCAGCGAAAATTTTCACTGCGTTTCCGGATGTGCTTTGCGCACACAAGCAGACGCTGTGCGTTGGTAATCCCGTCAGGCAGGATATCGAGCAAGTACCTGTGCCGGCGACTCGTATGTCATCGCACAGAACAAAGCCACGTCTACTTGTTGTTGGTGGAAGTCTCGGTGCTCGAGTACTTAACCAGACTGTTCCAGACGCATTGGCAGAACTGAATTTCGAATGCGAAGTGCTGCATCAATGTGGGCGCACCGATGGTCCCGATACGAAAACCCGCTACCAACAGCATCGACTTGATGCTGATGTCCAACCTTTTATAACCGACATTGCGCAGGCATATGCGTGGGCTGATCTGGTTGTATGTCGATCCGGTGCGATGACCGTGGCCGAGCTTGCCGCTGCGGGAGTAGCAAGCGTTCTGGTGCCTTACCCTCACGCAGTCGATGATCATCAGACTGGAAATGCCGAATGGTTATCAACAGTTGACGCGGCTATTTTGCTGCCGCAGTCGGAGCTTGATGCAAGGAGGCTGGCAGAAATACTTAATGATCTGTTATCCGATCGACACCGCTTAACTCGAATGGCAGAGGCTGCCAGAGACAGTCATAAACCGGGTGCGGCTTTTCAGGTGGCAGATGGACTTCAGGAGGTCACTGCCTGATGGTTATTGAGATGTCTCCGCTGGTGAAAAGCCAGATGCGTCGTATCGGTGTTATACATTTTATCGGCATCGGTGGTGTTGGTATGGGTGGCATCGCTGAAGTGATGCTGAACCTTGGTTTCCGTGTCAGTGGTTCTGATCTGAATGCCAATGCACTAACGGCGCGCCTTGAATCGCTGGGTGCGGCAGTTTTCCTCGGTCATAAAGCCGAGCAGGTGGAACAAGCTGATGCAGTTGTGGTTTCGACGGCAGTGCCGCAGAGCAACCCGGAACTTCAGCGCGCGCGTGAACTGCGCTTACCGATTGTGCCACGTGCAGCAATGCTGGCTGAGTTGATGCGTTTTCAGCAAGGTATCGCTGTCGCCGGCACGCACGGTAAAACCACAACAACCAGTTTGATTGCCAGCATTCTCGCTCGAGGCGGATTGGATCCTACTTACGTGATTGGTGGTCGACTTAACAGCTCGTCTACCAATTCACATCTGGGAACATCTGATTGGCTGGTTGCTGAAGCTGATGAAAGTGACGCTTCGTTTCTATTCCTGCAGCCTGTCATCGCGTTAGTCACTAATATCGATGCGGATCATCTGTCAACGTACGACGGTGATTTCGAGAAGTTAAAAACAACTTTCGTTGAATTTCTTGAACATTTGCCCTTTTACGGACTGGCTGTGGTCTGCATGGACGATCCTGAAGTCAGCAGCATACTCGAGCGGCTAACCCGCCCGGTATTAACCTACGGGATGCATGCAGATGCCGATGTTCGAATCTCGAATGTATCGCAGCGTGGATTACAAACGTTTTTTGATATTCATTTTCGTGATGGTCGATCAATGGATAACGTTACCCTGAATCTACCCGGTCATCACAACGTACTGAACGCAACGGCGGCTGTTGCACTCGCCGTCGAGCTCGATGTTCAGGAAGATGCAATCAGGCAGGCGTTACAGCAATTTGCCGGCATTGGTCGCCGTGTACAACATCACGGCAAACTGCATCTCGGTAAAGGCAGAGGTGCTGTCGATCTTTACGATGACTACGGTCATCACCCCACTGAAGTGAATGCGACTTTGCAGGCTGTTAAGGCTGGTTGGCCAGAGCGCAGACTGGTTGTCGTGTTCCAGCCGCATCGATACACACGAACGCGCGATCTGTTTGAAGATTTCACCGAAGCGCTGTCTGCACCTGATGTGTTGGTCCTGACTGAAGTCTATAGCGCTGGTGAGGAGAAAATCACCGGTGCTGATGGTCGTGCACTTACTCGAGCCATCCGTAATCGAGGCCAGGTTGACCCGATATTTGTACCCGATATCGACAATGTACCTGTGCAGCTGGAAACCATTCTGCAGGATGGCGATGTATTGCTGACCCTCGGTGCTGGCAGTGTTGGCAGCCTGGCTAACGCGTTGCCTCAGCATTTCAATCGTGGTTTGGCGAGCGCCGGAGGCTAAGTGATGATTAGCAAGCGCGATCGTAGTTTCACACAAGGATTTGGCAGAGTTGCTGTTGTTATGGGTGGCTGGTCTGCGGAGCGGGAGATCTCATTGCGCAGTGGTGCGGCTGTGCTTGATGCCTTACTTTCTGCAGGTGTTGATGCCCATCCTGTGGACGCAGACCGTTCAGTCGCGGATAAGCTGGCGACAGAAAAATTTACCTGTGCATTTCTTATTCTTCATGGTCGGGGTGGTGAGGACGGGTACGTGCAGGGTGCATTGGAACTTGCCGGTATATCGTACACCGGTAGCGATGTGCTCGGCTCAGCATTAGCCATGGACAAGATCAAAAGCAAGCAGATTTGTCGCTCAATTGGTATCCAAACAGCTGACTGGTTCATGGTAGAAACTGCAACAGAAGCAATCGCAGCAGCTGAACGACTTGGCTATCCGGCGATTGTTAAACCGGTTTCGGAAGGCTCAAGTATCGGTGTATCCAGAGTCTCTGAAAACGCTGTCGTTGAGGCATTTGAAGCTGCCCGGCAATATGGCGACGTAATGGTTGAGCGGTTTGTTAAGGGAACTGAAGCGACTGTGGCGGTGCTGAATGGTAAAGCATTGCCAGTGGTCAGCATGGAAACTCCCAACCTGTTCTACGACTACGACGCCAAGTATTTTTCTGATGACACGCACTACGAGTGCCCGGCTAATCTTCCGCAAAACATTACCGAGGAAATGCAGCTAAGCGCACTCAAGGCATTCGACGCCCTGGGTGCACGCGACTGGGGGCGTGTTGATTTCATGGTCGACGAGGCTGGTGAGCATTTCTTTATGGAGCTCAACACTGCACCCGGTATGACAGATCACAGTCTTGTGCCTATGGCGGCAAATGCTGTTGGCGTATCGTTTCAGCAGCTGTGTCTGGAGGTACTGTCAATGGCCGTGGCCAGAGGAGTAACTCAAACCGCAGTGCCTGCTCACGGCGCACCTGATGTAGTTGGTGAGGTGGGCTGAGTATGACGATTCGCAATATTTTGGTGCGCGGGACGTTTGCTGATTCCAATCGTAATGACCCGTCGAGTCTTAACGTTGATATTACGGATGGAACAGCGTCTTTTATGCGTGAGGAGCTGGCGCTATTTGTGCCGGCGCGGTTTTCAAAACCGGTCGCGACCGGCATAGGGGTTGTCGGGATTTTGTTGCTATTCGGATTTGCGCTTTTCGTCGCAAAGCGCGGTACTGACCCCAGAGCGTTTGCGGTAAACGAGGTGGAGGTTAGTGGCACGCTCGACTATACCGATCGCGACGTGTTGCGGGAACGTGTAATCGGCCATACAGAAACTGGATTTTATACACTCGACCTTGATGCAGTGCGAGCTGATATCAAGCGTTTGCCATGGGTTGCTGAAGCTTACCTTCGAAGAATACCGCCGGATCGGTTAAGTATTGAAGTGATCGAGCATGAACCGGCAGCGAAATGGAATGACGATGCGTTAATCAGCAAACGGTTTGAGTTATTCAAACCACCACAGTTAATGCCTGACAGTATTCAGCGCGCTGAATGGTTGGTTCATTTCTCAACATTTCCACAGTTGCGTGGCGCAGACGGGCGTCATGAGAGTGTTCTTGCTGCATACCGAAGATACCAGGCTGAGTTGTCCGGTTTTGATACACAGTTAGAGACATTGATTGAAGATGAGCGGTTTTCTCAGACTCTGATACTTGGTAACCAGGTATCAGTTCGGCTTGGCTCGACTGACCACGACACTCGTATGGCGCGGTTTGTTGATGTCTATCCGGCAATGGTATCTGAACTTAAAGGTCGTGCGGTGAAATTCGATATGCGCTACCGCAACGGCTTTGCAGTAACTGAGCCCGGTAGCCCACGAGCACTGAGTGGAATTGAAGCGGCCGCGAGGTCAACGCGTGGAGTTGATGGTGCTCAGACGACTGCGCCGGTAGAGAATGCGAATCCAAATCTGAACACGGATAACTGATGCGTCTTATAGAACTGTTAACACTGAATCCTATTTGCCATCTTGACCCATGCTGACCTATGGCTGCTAAAAACGACAAACAAATGATAGTCGGTCTCGACATTGGAACGTCGAAGATAGTCGCTATCGTGGCCGAAATGCGCGACGACGGTGGTCTGGAGATTATTGGCGTGGGTACACATCCATCTCATGGTCTCAAAAAGGGTGTGGTAATCAATATCGATTCAACGGTTGCATCTTTACGCAAGGCGGTTGAAGAAGCCGAGCGTATGGCGGGTGTCAAAATCCGTTCGGTATTTGCTGGTATAGCCGGAAGTCATGTGCGCAGTCTTAACTCGCACGGTATTGTCGCGATCAAAGAAAACGAAGTTGTTAGAAATGACATTGAACGTGTGATGGACGCTGCCCGCGCAATAGCGATACCGGCGGACCAGCACATCCTGCATGTGCTACCGCAGGAGTATGTGATCGATGAACAGGAAGGTATAAAAGATCCGATCGGTATGTCGGGTGTGCGGCTGGAAGCGAAGGTGCATCTGGTTACTGCATCAAACAGCGCAGCTCAAAATATCAGTAAATGCATTGTGCAGTGTGGCTTGCAGGTGGAAGACATCGTGTTGGAGCAGGTCGCTTCCAGCTATTCGGTTCTTAGTGATGATGAGCGCGATCTGGGGGTTTGCCTGATCGACATTGGAGGGGGTACTACTGATATAGCGGTCTTCAATGAAGGCTCTATTCGTCACACCGCAGTTATCCCGGTCGCTGGCGATCAGGTAACCAACGATATTGCTGTCGCCTTTCGCACACCGACACAATATGCAGAAGATATAAAGATTCGCTATGCATGTGCATTGCGACAATTGGCGAATCCGGGTGAGCGAATCGAAGTGCCGGGTGTTGGTGATCGATCGGCACGGCAGTTGGAACGCCAGACATTGGCCGAAGTTGTGGAGCCGCGATATGAAGAATTGTTGAACCTGGTACTTGACGAATTACGTCGCAGCGGATTCGAGGAGGAGTGCGCTGCAGGAGTGGTAATGACAGGAGGTAGTTCGAAAATGGAAGGAGTAATTGAGCTAGCAGAAGAGATCTTTCACATGCCGGTGCGTCTTGGCGTACCTCAGCATGTAAGTGGGCACAGCGAGCTTATGCGTAATCCGATACACGCAACCGGGGTTGGTTTATTGCTTTACGGCAGACATGCCCGGCAAAACCCGCAAGCGGAAACGTTCGAATCCAGTTCGGATGTTGGCTTGATCAAGCGGATGTTCGACTGGATACGCAATTCGTTTTAACTTTTTGTTTATTTTTTATTTGTTAATTGGGGGGCCGGTTGCGGCTCGTTTATCCAAATCTCTTGATATGACGAGGAACTGAAAATGCAGTTTGATCTAGTAGAAACCGTAAATGACGCACCGGTTATAAAGCTAATTGGTGTTGGTGGTGGTGGCTGTAACGCTGTAGAACATATGGCGTCATCAGGTATCGAAGGTGTTGAATTCATCTGCGCAAACACCGACTCCCAGGCGCTTGCCGGAATGAGTTCAAAAACCGTTTTGCACATCGGACAGAGTATTACCAAGGGTCTGGGTGCTGGTGCTAATCCGGAAATCGGTCGCCAGGCAGCAATGGAGGACCGTGACCGCATTCAGGAGCTGATTCAAGGCACTGATATGCTTTTTGTGACCGCTGGTATGGGTGGTGGTACCGGTACAGGTGCGATACCTATCGTGGCGCAGATCGCCCGGGAGCTGGGTGTGCTGACCGTGGCTGTTGTGACCAAGCCATTCCCGTTCGAGGGCAACAAGCGTATGTCAGTTGCAACTCAGGGTATCGATGAACTGCGTGGCCATGTCGATTCGCTGATCACCATTCCCAATGAAAAGCTGTTGTCAGTATTGGGTAAAGAAATTCAGCTGTTGGATGCTTTCCGGGCAGCCAACGATGTGTTGCGTGGAGCGGTACAGGGAATTTCCGAGCTCATCACCAGCCCGGGCCTGATAAATGTCGACTTCGCTGATGTCAGAACTGTGATGTCGGAAATGGGGCTTGCAATGATGGGATCCGGCATTGGTCGTGGTGACGAACGTGCTATCGAGGCGGCTGAAATGGCTATCTCCAGCCCGCTGCTTGAAGATATCGATCTCTCCGGTGCCCGCGGCATTTTGGTCAACATTACCGCCGGAACTGACATGGCCATCGGAGAATTTGAGGATGTAGGTAACGTGGTTAAGCAATTTGCCGCTGATGACGCAACGGTTGTTGTCGGTACTGCGATAAATGAAGATCTGGATGGTGAACTGCGGGTGACGGTTGTCGCTACCGGACTTGCTCAGCCACAGCAGCAGCAACGTCTGAACGTGCGGCATGTGGCCCAGGCTCAGAGTCAATTTGGTCAGCGCCGCGCTCAAGGTGGTATGGCCGCTGTGGGTGGTGCGCCGGGCTATGCGCCTGCCCAGTCAGCTCCGCAACCGGGCTACGCTCCTCGTCCGGTCGCCAGCGGTGGCAATGGCCATGCACCCAGATACACGCAACCATCGGTAGCACACCCTGTTGAAACAGCCCCCGGTAACGTGCAACAGCAGCAGTATGACAATGCTGCGGCCGGTCCGGTGCGTAAAACCATGCAGGGACGTGGGCAGCCTGCCGGCCAATCCGGAGATTCAGAGTATCTGGATATTCCGGCATTTTTGAGACGTCAGGCTGATTAACAGCGTCGGTGAATGTAAAATGCGCTCAAAGCGGCCACTTCGGTGGCCGCTTTTTGTTGAATTGTTTTAGAAACACAACCCGATAACGGTTGTTCAGGTAGACAATTTGGGAGAGTGTCGGCTGTCGCTGCTTGATCATTTAATCGAAGCGAAAATCCATCCTTCCAGAGCTAAATTACCAATACTTAAGAATTGTGGAGCTAGTGGGGTTTATTCGATTACCATTCGGTCTCCCAGCACGTGAAAAAACACGAATCACTGCTATATATACCTGTAAGTCGCAGATGTAGCCGCGCGGATCGGGATACAGCATCGGACGGATCAGGTTGTCTACCGAAGTACAGCGACCACCGAACGCCTGTTGCCATTGCCCGTAGCCACCATTGCCCGGAGCCATTGACTGCCCGTTAAGCGATTTTCGAGTGAAAAGCAGCGCCCGGTGGAGAGTAGCCACGGCCACCTGGCAGATTACAGTAAGTAGATTTCATCAATTGTTCAGTCATCGAATCTGAAAATATGTGACAGGCAACGGGTTATCAGACCACCGCTGCCACTATTGCTTATTGCGTTGTACTTAGTGAGATCTGGTCGAATAAGCGTGTTCGGCATTTATATAAAAATACGCCGTTGGCCCGTATCAAATACGGGTCGATACAGTTTCGGGATAGCGTTCAGTGATAAGACAAAGAACATTAAAGAACAGCATACGAGCAACCGGTATCGGACTGCACACCGGTAAGAAGGTCTACCTGACGCTCCGCCCCGCACCCGTCAACACAGGCATTGTGTTTCGTCGTACTGACACCAATCCGGTGGTCTCTATTCAGGGCAGTGCGTTGAATGTACAGGATACGGTGCTGGCGACCACTATCGGTCGCGGTGATGTCCGGATATCCACTGTCGAGCATTTAATGGCAGCCTTCGCCGGCCTCGGCATAGACAACTGCTTTGTCGAAGTCAGTGAATCTGAAGTGCCTATTATGGACGGTAGTGCAGCGCCTTTTGTGTTCCTGATTCAGTCGGCGGGCATACTAGAGCAGAGCGCCGCGCGACGGTTTATTCGTATCAAGAAAGCCGTTGAGGTGACAGACGGGGACAAGCTAGCCCGTTTCGAGCCGTACAATGGCTTCAAATGCAAATTTACCATCGATTTTGATCATCCGTTGTTCACATCCGATGTCGTCACTACAGAGATTGATTTCACGCACACCTCGTTCGTGCGCGAAGTCAGCCGTGCACGCACCTTCGGTTTTGTCAAAGACATTGAGGCATTGCGACAACGTGATCTGGCTCTTGGCGGCAGTCTCGACAATGCCATTGTCGTTGACGAATACCGCGTCCTGAATGAAGACGGTTTGCGTTATCCGAATGAATTCGTCAAACACAAGATTCTTGATGCTATCGGTGATTTATACCTGTTGGGACACAGCCTGATCGGGTCGTTCAACGGTGTGAAATCCGGGCATGCACTGAACAACCATCTGGTGCGGGAATTATTAGCTAATGCAGATGCCTGGGAAGAGGTTACGTTCGAGGATGCGGTTCAGGAACAAAATGATTCGCTGATTGCAGATGTACTTGGCAAGTCGCTTGATCACGTACCAAGCCCGGTTGTCGCGATGGCGCGACATGCAGATATGACACCTTCGCTGGCAGGTACCTGAGGCTAACCCGCAGCCACCTACTTGCCAAAAACGATCGCCTCTGTGGTTGTTTATTGTCTCGCGTTGCTCTGAACATCGGAGTATCGCAGCGCCCAGGTGTAGTAAATTTGGGGCGAAATCCGGGGCGTTGCTCAGCAAATCCGGTCGCATTCCTGCGGTAACTCAGCTTCTCGATTCAAATAGTTCAATTCCCGGAATTGCCTCCGGGATTTCGCATCGCGCGCGCCAGCCGCATAAGTGCTGTCTGCATTTCATTATCTTCCATATCGCCTGCCATACGTTCCAGCGACTGTGCTGTCTGAGGGGATGCGTCTAACGGTTGCAGTGACGGTTGTTGTTGCACATAGCGACGCTTGTCGGCTGGCATGACATGAATAGTGACTGTGTCAACAGCGTGCCCGGCAGAAGACACCGCGTCCAGCAACAGGGTTGATGAAAAACGCAAGCGGGTTGCCACAGCTGCGCTACTTACCGTGATCTTTAATTGGACGTCACTGATACGGGCGTGAACAAGGTGCTCACGTAGTTCCAATGGCACGTTTTTTGTGACTAACGCTATCAGCCGATCAGCATCGTACTGTCGTTGTCTTATCGATCGTCCTACCGACAGATTGCTTATGAAATCACAAGCGTTTTTCAGACTCACGATTAATACCTGCAGCAGTCTTTGTGAAGGGTCAATCAGGTGGTTTCGACAAATACATCGAGAACTTCACTATAGCACCGTTATTCGCAAAGACCATATGGCAGGCCTCGGCCTGCTGCTGGCTGGTTGTGCCTTTGCAATCGGTCATCTGACTGCTGGACTCAAGTCTGCACCTGTGGCGACCATCCCGGCTGTTTACGCGGCCACGGCGGTCTCACGGGGTGAGAGCGATGTCAGCTTCAGATTGCCGGAGGCTGGCGGTACTTTGCAGGATCGCCATTTGATGGAAGTCATTGGCAGCCTCTGCGCGCGGCTGGTTCGGGTTGAAGCGCTTGGCAGCGAACTGCTGTCGTTGGCGGATATGCAAGATGGTGAATTTTCCTTCGATGCTACTGATTGTCGGCAGTTCGATGCCTCGCGAGATAATTTATCCCTTTTAAATTCCGAACTTGACCATATAGAAGACAGTCTAAGTGCGTTGACAGATATATTTTCTGACAGGCGCGTTGCACGTCTGGCATGGCCCTCAGGCGTTCCGCTCTACGGCGCTTCGCAGCATAGTATTACATCGCGCTTTGGTGCCCGGCGCGGTCGCTATAGTGAAAATGCTGCCGGGGTCCACAAAGGCTTGGATTTGGGTGCTGCGTTTGGTAGCCCTGTACTAGCGATGGGCTCGGGTGTAGTGACATTCTCCGGACAAAACGGGGCATACGGCAATCTGGTTGAAATCGACCATGGTAATGGCTTCGTTACCCGTTACGGACACAACAGTGAAAATCTGGTGCGGGTGGGAGCGTTGGTAAATCGCGGGCAAATGATCGCGCGAGTCGGCTCGAGTGGCCGTTCCACCGGCCCGCATGTGCACGTTGAGGTGCGGAGCCACGGCAAACCAATAAATCCGTTGCTGACATTACAGTTGCCTGTGCAACCCAAAGGATAATGCAGATCCGCTTGTTGGTAGACCCATATTGGCTGTGTTGGCCGTCGCGGTTAGTTTTGATATCCCCTTAATTTCGGATAATGCGGGTAACTGACTCGAAACGTTGTAAACTTTACAGTGCGTAATTCGCTTTTTCTGTCTCCCGTTCGGTTGCGGTAATAAGGTAAAACCTAATGCTTGGAAACCTTGTCAAAAAATTTGTTGGTAGTCGTAATGATCGTACGATTAAGCAACTCAGTAAAGACGTCGATGCGATTAACGGCTTCGAAACCGGGATAAGTCAGCTCAGCGACGATGCCCTGAAAGGCAAGACCGATGATTTTCGCTCCCGCCTGGAGTCAGGTGAAACACTTGACTCGCTGTTGCCTGAGGCTTTTGCTGTAGTCAGAGAAGCCGGCAAGCGTGCACTTGGCATGCGCCACTTCGATGTGCAGCTTATCGGTGGCATGGTGCTCAATAGCGGCAGAATTGCAGAAATGCGCACCGGTGAAGGTAAAACACTGGTCGCAACGACCGCGGTCTATCTGAATGCATTAACCGGGCGTGGTGTGCATGTTGTCACGGTCAACGATTATCTGGCGCAGCGCGATTCTGACTGGATGGGCAAGATTTACCAGTTCCTGGGTTTGAGTGTGGGCGTGATCGTCGCCAATTTGTCTCACGAAGCCCGGCGCGAGGCGTATGCTGCTGATGTCACTTACGGTACTAACAATGAATTCGGTTTCGATTATCTGCGCGACAATATGGCGTTGTCGCCGGATTCAAAAGTTCAGCGTGATCTGCACTTTGCAATCGTAGATGAGGTTGACTCGATATTGATCGACGAAGCGCGTACACCCCTGATCATTTCAGGTCCGGCAGATAGTGATTCGGATCTCTATAGCAAAATCGATAAATTGGTACCGAAACTTGTTCGCCAGCAGGAAGATGACGGCGATGGCGATTTTAGCGTTGACGAGAAATCCAAGCAGGTTCATCTGACCGAAAGCGGTCATGACCGGGCTGAGGAATTACTAACAGACGCAGGCCTGTTGGAAGAAGGCGAGAGTCTCTATGATCCGTCGAAAATCATGTTGCTACATCATTTGAACGCTGCAATGCGGGCGCATGCCTTGTTTCAGAAAAATGTCGCATACATCGTTAAAAACGGACAGGTAGTTATTGTTGATGAATTCACCGGTCGCACCATGGAGGGCAGGCGTTGGTCAGATGGTTTGCATCAGGCGATAGAGGCTAAAGAAAACGTCCAGATTCAACGTGAAAACCAGACTCTCGCGTCAATAACGTTTCAGAATTTCTTCAGGCTCTACGACAAACTTGCAGGGATGACAGGTACTGCGGATACCGAAGCGTTCGAATTCCAGCAAATCTACAATCTGGAAGTCGTTGTTATACCAACACACCGTGAAATGGTACGTGATGATCGCCCTGATCTGGTGTACCTGACTCCTGATGAAAAGTACATGGCCATTATCGAGGACATCGAAGGCTGTGTATCGCGCCAACAGCCTGTGTTGGTCGGTACCACATCAATCGAAACCTCTGAGTATCTGGCAGGTTTGTTACGCGAGAAAAATATCGACCATGAAGTGTTGAATGCGAAACAACATGAGCGTGAAGCGCAGATTATTGCCAACGCCGGATTGCCTGGTGCGGTAACGATAGCCACTAACATGGCAGGCCGTGGCACCGACATCGTTCTGGGTGGAAATCTCGAGAGCGAGCTTTCATCACTGGCACAGGAAGAAGATGTTAGTGATGCTAAAAATGCAGAAGTAACCACCGCCTGGCAAAAGCGCCACGATGACGTGCTGGCTGCTGGTGGCTTGCACATTATCGGTACCGAGCGTCACGAATCGCGCCGTATTGACAATCAACTGCGTGGTCGCTCAGGACGCCAGGGTGATGCCGGTTCGAGCCGTTTTTACCTGTCGCTGGAAGACAGCCTGATGCGTATATTTGCGTCAGACCGGATGGGTAATCTAATGCAAAAGCTGGGGATGGAAGAGGGAGAGGCCATAGAGCATCCATGGGTGACCAAAGCGATCGAAAATGCGCAACGAAAAGTAGAGGGCCATAACTTCGATATTCGTAAGCATCTGCTTGAATATGACGATGTTGCTAATGATCAGCGTAAGGTTGTCTACGAGCAACGTAACGAGTACATGTTTGAAGAAAACGTTAACGAAACCATTGCTGATATGCGTGATGACGTTGTCAGTGGTGTGGTGGATGCTCACATTCCGCCTGAATCGATCGAGGAGATGTGGGATTTACCTGGTCTTAAATCACAGCTTGAGTTAATGACAGGTGAGTCATTCGATGTTGCAGCATGGCTTGAGCAGGAGCCGGATATCGAAGTCGATTCGATCAAAGAGCGGATTGTGTCGGCATTGGAAGAAAAGTACAAAGGCAAAGAAGAACTCGCGGGCAGTGAACCGCTGCGCCAGTTTGAAAAAGCGATTGTTTTACAGAAGCTGGATGAGCACTGGAAAGAGCATCTGGCAGGTATGGATTACTTACGTCAGAGCGTTGGTTTGCGTGGCTATGCGCAGAAGAACCCCAAGCAGGAATACAAACGCGAAGCCTACGAATTGTTTATGACTATGCTTGACGAGTACCGCACTGATGTCGTGACGTTGCTCAGTCGTGTGCAGGTGCAGGATCAGGCGGAAGTGGAAGCTGCGAGAGCACAGCAACTTGCTCAGCAACAGCAAATTGATTCACTGGAGTATCAGCATGCCAGTGCCACCAGTGCATTTGATGATGCTGCAGCTCCCGGTCAGGATGCAGATCTCAGTGATGAGGAACTTGCCGCGCAGCGAGCCACTGCTGCCCATCAGTCGGCGGCTGGCGGGGCTGGTGCTGGTCAGGCACAAACACCTGAGCAACCTTTCGTACGAGATGGTCGTAAGGTCGGTCGTAATGAACCCTGCCCCTGCGGTTCAGGCAAAAAGTATAAGCAGTGTCACGGCAAATTGTAATCCAGCGGCGTTCGCAAACTAAAACCGGTAAAGCAAATACCGGTAAAACAAATACACGGTTTAATCAACCCGGCCAGTAGTGCAGGGAAGTTCTGAGTGATCGAAGCAGGCGCGCCTATGTGTTTGCGCTGAACATGCTTGCAATCAATGCACTTGCAATCAAACCGTGTCGGGTTATTCTACCCGCATGCCAGTTAACCTCGTTGTACCAGAATCCATCACAGCCGTCCCAGGGGTCCGCCTTGGTACGGTTGCCGCGGGCCTCAAGAAAAACAATGCCAAAGATCTGGTGCTGGTTAATCTTGATACAACGTCCCATACCGCCGCCGTGTTTACGCGAAATGCTTATTGCGCCGCACCTGTAACTGTTGCGCGACAACATCTGAAAGCATCAAAAGGCGCAATTCGGGCGCTGTTGATTAATTCCGGTGGTGCCAATGCTGCAACCGGGACTCAGGGTTTGCAGAACGCGCGTTCACACTGTTCGCAGGTGGCTGATATTCTCGGCATTGCTACCGATCAGGTATTGCCATTCTCAACAGGCGTCATTGGTGAGCAGCTACCGGGTGATACGATGAGGAACGGCATTGATCAGGTCGCTTTATCGCTCGGTACAACGTCTGATCATTGGCGATCCGCAGCAGAAGGTATTATGACAACCGACACAGTACTTAAACAGTACAGCGAGCAGGTTGAAGTTGACGGCCAATCAATCACGGTTGGTGGCTTTGCCAAAGGTTCTGGCATGATTCAACCGAATATGGCGACAATGCTGGCTTATGTGTTTACCGATGCATCGGTCTCAAGTGATGTGTTGCAATCACTTTGTGAAGAGGTAGCTGATCGAACCTTCAATTCGGTAACCGTTGATGGTGATACATCGACCAATGATGCATTTGTACTTGTAGCCACTGGTGTCAGTGGTGCTAGTCGTGTCGATGGTAACGTGCTTGATACTGACCATCCTGCCTGGCCTGCATTCAGTGGTTCAGTTCTCCGGGTTGCCACGTGGCTGGCACATGCACTGGTGCGCGACGGCGAAGGTGCCAGTAAATTTATCACTGTTCGTGTTAGCGGTGGAAAGAGCGAAAACGACTGTAAACTTGTCGCATTGACTGTAGGGAATTCCCCGCTGGTCAAGACTGCCTTTTTTGCAAGTGATGCCAATCTAGGGCGAATCATCATGGCAGTTGGTCGTTCCGGGTTGGACTATCTCGATCTGAACAAGTTTTCGCTTGCACTGGGCAACGCCGAAAAACGAGTCGATGTTATGGATGCCGGTCAACCTGCTCCGGGTTACACGGACGAAATTGGACAAGACATCATGCAAGCGGCTGAATTACAAATCGATATTGATCTCGGTGCCGGTGAAAAATCGTGGACCTGCTGGGCGAGTGATTTGTCGCATGACTATGTCAGTATAAATGCAGATTATCGTAGCTAGCCTGACTAAAACGTTTGCTGGATAATCCATGCTACAACTGCTTTGAACGCTACTTCTAAATCTCCAACCGTGTCTGTTGCTGCCGGCATTATATGGAACGAGCAGCGCGATGCCGTGTTACTGACATTGCGTAAACCTGAACAACATCAGGGGGGATTGTGGGAGTTTCCCGGTGGTAAGAGCGATTCGCTGGAATCAGTATTTGCAACGCTGTGTCGGGAGTTACACGAGGAACTCGGTATTTATATTGAGTCAGCGTCACCGTTTGAAAGGGTGGAACACACGTACGCGGACAAACAGGTTGTGCTGTATTTCTGGGATGTATGGCGCTTCAGCGGCGATCCTCAATCGAGAGAAGGGCAACAGATGCAGTGGGTGTCGCTAACAGGTCTGCAATCGCTGGATTTTCCGGCAGCTAATGTACCGATAGTTGATAAGGTGGTTGGCAAGATTACGTAAGAGATTATAAAAAACAACCGGCTGTAGAATAAGCAACCGCATTGTTTAATACTTCAGTAACCACATCGGCGGCCATAGCAGCAACGACATCAGTAACCACATCGGTAACTTCACTGTCGTCGCACATTAATTTAGCAAATTAATGTTGTCGGTTGTTTTTCTGCTAAGGATGTAAACTTCTGGTGGAAAAAATCGATCTCGTCAGCCAATGCTGTCAGCATCACATTGTTGATAATCACGTCGGTTGCCGCATCGAGCCGTTCCAGTCGGGGTGCTTGTGATTGAATAATCTTTAACGCCTGTTCCTGCGATGAACCGTCTCGTGCCACCACACGGGTTATTTGAATTTCTTCGCTGACATCGACAATCAGTACCCGGTCAAACCGGTGTTGCTGGCCAGTCTCTACCAATAAGGGAATATCGAACAGACAGTAAGGCTGGTTAGCCTTTTCATATTGTTGAGCCTGTTGTTCTGACAGTTCGCGTATAGCCGGGTGCAGAATGTTCTCAACCTGCTGCCGAGCAGTCGTACTATTGAAAACGATTTGACGAAGTTTCGCACGATCGAGTGTGTTGTCCTGGTTTAGAATCTTCTCACCGAATTGCTGCACAAGTGATTCCAGGCCGGATGTACCCGGTAACACCACTTCACGCGCCAGCTTATCCGAATCGATCACCGGTACACCTTTCTCAGCGAACAATTCTGCCACTGTGCTTTTGCCACTGGCGATACCGCCGGTCAGCCCTACACGTAACACAATACAATGCCTATGGGTTAAAAGGGTCATTGCACGCTATCAGAAACCGCGTGTTGACGAAAGCAGGTTTTATCAAGAAAGGTGTCAGGCAGCTACAGCGCTGGCAACTTTTCGGTAGTTTGAAAATTTTCGGCTTTCTTGAAGAGGCCTTATTGTGTATCTACAGGTATAAATTGAAATAGTAAGCGGACAATTGCTCACCCATAATCATCGACAACCAACCGGCTGCTGCCAGATACGGGCCGAAGGGAATAGGAATTTGTTTGTCACGTCCTTTAACCACAATAAGCGTGATGCCGACAATTGCACCAACCACAGATGAAAGCAGGATGATCATCGGTAGCGCCTGCCAGCCGAACCAGGCGCCGAGTGCAGCCAGTAATTTAAAGTCACCAAAGCCCATGCCTTCTTTGCCGGTCAACAGCTTGAATGCCCAGTACACCAGCCACAGGCTCATATATCCTGCCGCGGCGCCAACTATTGCCTCGGATGTATTGGCGAAAACCGGTATCAGACTCGCAAGTAATCCGAGCCACAGCAGTGGGAGTGTAATGCTGTCAGGTAGCAGTTGCGTGTCGAAATCGATGCCCGACAATGCAATCAGGCTCCAGGTAATGATAAGAGCTGACAGTGCCTCGGCGGTGACGCCGAATTTGATCGCGCAGATCATCGATAGCAATGCGGTGAATGCTTCTACCAACGGATAGCGGATTGAAATAGGCTCCTTACAGGTACCGCATTTTCCACCAAGCCACAAGTAACTGACGATTGGTATATTTTGCCAGGCTTGAATAGCAGTGCCACATGATGGACAGCGCGACTTGGGTACAGCCAGATTAAACCTGTCGCTGTGTGAGTCCTGATCAGCCTCTGCCGATTCCAGTGCACCTGCATGACCACCCTGATTTGCAGCGCTGCCAGCGGGGCTTTGTTCTTCCTGCTCGGTTTTGTAATATTCCCATCCCTGACGCCACTCCCTCTCCATCATGATAGGCAGTCTGTGAATGACCACATTCAGGAAGCTGCCAATGATCAAGCCAAGGATGCCCACCAGCACGACATAGACCGGTGTAAAGTCCTGTAGAAATTCGAGTAGTGTCATGGTCGTTTATTCAGATATATGCGCAAACACAAGGCGGACAAGAAGCTCCATTGAGTCGTGGAGTCTAGCTGCTCACTAGCTGTCTGAATATTAACCTGCATACTGTTGACTTGCAGATTTCAATCCCGAAAACGGAATCTTATGCATTGGTTTGCCGGTTATTGTCGTTGAATGATAACGACAATAACCGGATGTTGGCGGGCTGTTTCAGGCAACGTGCGGTATTTGCCAACGCTAGAATGCATCACCCATTTTGAATATTGGCAGATACATACCGACAACCAGACCACCAATGACAACACCAAGGAATGCCATAATCATCGGTTCCATCAAACTGGTCATGGCGTCAACAGCGTTGTCGACTTCTTCTTCGTAGTAGTCAGCAACTTTGGCGAGCATGTCATCCACTGAACCTGATTCTTCACCGATAGATACCATCTGGATAACCATATTCGAGAACAGGTCTGAATTTTCCAGCGATTGCTGCAGACGTTGACCGGTGGCGGCTTCGTCTTTCATCTTGTAGATGGCTTTGGTGTAGACAGAGTTACCAGCAGTGCCGGCAACTGACTCCATCGCCTCTACGATCGGCACACCAGCCTTTGACATGGTTGCGAGCGTACGGGCAAATCGGGCGGTACAGGATTTATGAATTATGTCACCGAAAACCGGTAGTCTTAAAACAACGCGATCCAGAAGCTCCGAGAAAGCTCTGGACTTCTTTTTGGCGGTTTTGAACACCCAGACAAAAATACCAATAAATACCAACACGGGGAACCATGCTTTCTGCATAAATTCAGATGCGTTAACAATCATTTTTGTAAAGGCTGGTAAATCACCACCAACGCCTGCAAACAATGCTTCAAACTGAGGTACAACGAATACAAGTAGAATACCGGTTACGATAGCAGCGACGATCAGCACTGCTACTGGATAAAACATAGCAGATTTGATCTTCTTTTTTAATGCTTCTGACTTTTCCTTGTATTCGGCTATTTCCCCTAAAAGAGATTCGAGCGTACCGGATTGTTCTCCAGCTTCAACCAAGCTGCAAAACAAATCATCGAATTGATCAGGATATTTGCGCAATGCGGAACCAAAGTTGCTCCCACCTTCAACCTCGTTTTTTATACCTGTGATCATTTCGCGCATGGATTTGTTATCAGATCCATTAGCAACAATCTCAAACGATTGCACCATAGGTACACCGGCACCCATCATGGTAGTCATCTGTCGTGCGAATATTGCGATATCGCCGGGCTCGATCTTTTGCTTGCGACCACCACCTTTTTTCTTCTTTATCTTGGTGGGGATAATGCCCTGACGACGCAGTTTGGCTTTAACAAGTTCCGGGCTTGGACTTGACACCATGCCCCGCTGTTTGTTGCCTTTGGCATCTTTTCCCTCCCATTCAAACAGGATGGCTTCTTTTTTACCTGCTGCAGCACTCGCCATGGGTTAGTCCTTCGTTACTCGGTTGGCTTCTTCAAGACTCATAACGCCTTGCAGAACTTTCTTCAGTGCGGATTCGCGTAGATCATCGACACCTTCTTTCTTTGCCTGATCAGCAATATCAATAGCGTTTCCACCATCCATAACAACTCGCGCTATCGCCTCACTTATTTTTAATACCTGATAGATACCAACCCGGCCTTTATATCCATCGTTGCATTTGTTACACCCATTGGCTTTGAATATTTCCATGCCGTCGATTTGTTCTTCTTTGAAACCTTCCTGCAACAAGATATCTTTGGGCAATTCTTCTGGAATTTTGCATTCCTCGCACAGTCGTCGGCCGAGTCGCTGAGCAATGATGAGTGTTACTGCCGTTGCAATGTTAAACGCCGGTATGCCCATATTGATCAGACGGGATAGCGTTTGCGGTGCATCGTTGGTATGCAGAGTTGAGAGTACCAGGTGACCGGTTTGTGCGGCTTTGATAGCGATACCTCCGGTTTCAAGGTCACGAATCTCACCAACCATGATCACGTCCGGATCCTGACGCAGGAAAGACTTCAATGCTTCAGCAAAGGTCAAACCGGCTTTTGGATTGACATTGACCTGGTTAATACCGGCAAGGTTTATTTCCGCCGGATCCTCTGCTGTGGAAATGTTGGTGTCGGGGCTATTCAGAATATTAAGACCGGTATAAAGAGAAACCGTCTTACCACTACCTGTCGGGCCTGTTACCAATATCATCCCGTAAGGATTGGATAACGCTTCCATATAAAGCGCTTTCTGCTCCGGCTCGTAACCCAGTGCATCGATACCAAGTGTTGCACTGCTTGGATCAAGAATACGTAGTACAGTTTTCTCTCCGAACAGTGTCGGGCAGGTATTGACACGAAAATCAATAGCACGGGTTTTGGATATTTTCAGTTTTATCCGACCGTCCTGCGGGACACGACGCTCGGATATATCCATACGTGACATAACTTTGAGGCGAGAGGTCAGTTTGCCTGCCATTGCCAGCGGCGGCTCGGCCACTTCCTGTAAAACACCATCGATACGAAAACGGATACGGAATATTTTCTCGTAAGGTTCAACGTGTATATCCGATGCGCCTTTTTTAATCGCATCCAGCAAGACTTTATTAACAAATCGAACAATCGGCGTATCGTCAACTTCAGAACTATCATCATCGCTAAGGCCGGACTCGTCGCCGCCACCGTCAACTTCAAGGTCAAATGAATCGTCAAGCGCTTCAGCCAGGTTATCACCTGCATCAAGAGCGGATTCACGCAAGCTGGCCAGTTTGTCCTCTTCAACCAGGACTGCCTCTACACCCATACCACTTGAGAATTTGTACTTATCAAGCGCTTCATTGTTGGTTGGATTTGATATGGCGACAAACAGTCGAGAGCCACGTTGTGCGATGGGAACGGCATTTTGTGAAGCAAGTAATTCCTCTTTCAGAAATTGTCGAGGAAACGATTCAGGGTCGAGTGATCCGACATCAAACACAGGCATACCAAATTCTGCGCCGATAATTTGAGCAATTTTACGGGAATTTAGTTCGAATTCGTTGACTGCAACTGTCAAGAAGTCTTTCTTCTTTTCCAAGGAAGATTCAATTGCTTTCGTTGCCTGCTCTTCGCTTAGTAGGCCAAGTGCAATAAGTTGCCTTGGTAATCCACTGAAACTCTGGCTGTTCGGCGCTATATCAGTACTCACGTTTAAATCCAGTCACTAATAATCAATGACTGAATCGGCAACTGAGAGAATCTCTGTAGATAAATATTATGAAAAGCTGGGGAATATACTGCTTGATCTGCTCTATGCGGTATACACAGCCAAAAGATTACGCTTGCTCGGCAAGCAAGATGTACAGCTGCTTGGCAGCCTTGCTGTGATCTGGCCCGGGATCGGGTATTTGAAGCCAGAGGACATGATGGAAAAAACAGGGTTTAAAAAGAATACAACTCGAATTATGTAATTTTAGCAGTATCGTGTTGCAGCCAATTTGCACGTACCTGATACAGCCCAGGAAAGCGTGTTATCAGCGTTGTTAAATGCAGGAGTTAGTACGTAAGTTGCACCGTTCAATTGCTGCGCATTTGCGGTAAATGTCACTTCTGCTGTCCCCGCTTCCAGCAATGCGCTATCGATAGTGTCATGGGTTGTCAAAGTGGCTACGTCTATTCCCAGTTTATCGAATGTATCGCAGGATTCCAACTGTGCATCCGAGTTTACGCATTCTGCAATTGATATCTTGACTTGTGTGGCAACGGTTACAACTTCAGAAAATCTGGCTCTTTTAGAATATTGCGAGTATTGAGGTACCGCAATAGCTGATAAAATACCAATAATTGCGATCACGATCATGAGCTCTATCAGTGTAAAGCCGTTACACTTGAGCTTGTTTATCGAAAAACTATAGTTTTTCACTTACCTCTCCATACATCATTTGTCATTAAAAGAGAAGGCCTGTCTATAAAACAGGCCTTCTCTACTTTACCTAAAAATATGCTCGCTAGTCTTAGCAATAACGAGTTGCTGCTGCCCTACATGAACCAGTTGTTTCGTCCCAGATAAGTGTGTTCAGAGCGTTGTCGTAAGTAGGAACGAGAACGTATGTTGCATCATTCAGTGCTGTTACTGCTGTCATTGTGACAGTAGCTGAACCTGCTGCGATAGCCGCAGATGCTACGTCGTCACCTACTTCAACAGAAGCCTGCTGAACACCAATTTCATCAAATGTGTCACATGCATCAAGAGAAGAGTTGGCCTGTACACAGACTTCGATACCAGTTTTGACAGGAGCGGCAGCACTTACAACTTCAGCAAAACGAGCACGCTTTGTGTACTGAGAATACTGAGGTACAGCTACAGCTGCAAGAATACCGATGATCGCGATAACGATCATGAGTTCGATTAATGTAAAACCTTTTTGTACTTTAACCATGATTGGTTTATCTCCAGAGACTAAAATTTAATTTTATAAGTTTGTTGTCAAGCCAAACCTACAAGCGTGTTATCGTCCATAGGCCTGTGAGGTTAAGTGCATCTGCTATGCCAGCGCATGATTTACGCTTGGGCACAACAAATTCACTACAATAACAAGCACATATAACCTCTGAGAACTGGTTCTCAGCGCACTGGTTACCGTTTTGCGTTGTCACTTTTGTCATTAAGTGACAAGCCAATTGTTGTTCGAGTGACAAATTGATACTCGAGTACCCGTGCGCATAAGTAATTCTACGGTGGGTATTGCTGCGTATGAATGTTTTGCTTTGTTATTCCGAGTCATTATATTTATCAATACCAAGCTGCTGAATTCGATAGCGCAACTGTCGGTAGGTCAATCCCAATTCTTTTGCTGCTTGTTTTCGATTCCAGCGTGCGTTATTCAGGGCATCCATAATTCTGTTTGTTTCGCTGTTACCTGATGCTGGAGTTAAAGATGGTCGGTTTGTCGACTCTTCGTTTATGTTTTCAGGAAGACTTAAATCTTCCACGGTGATGGTGTCGGTATCTGCCATAGCAATCGATCTTTCGAGCACATTCTCAAGCTCTCGCACATTGCCTGGAAAGTCATAGGCTATTAGTGTTTCAAGCGCCTGTTCGGAAATACTCATGCATTGTTCATTGCCATGTTGAGCCGCTAACTTGGCCAGTATGCTTTGGCAAAGCTCGGGTATATCCTGGCTGCGTGCTCGCAAGCTTGGAGAGTGGAGCTTGATAACGTTCAAACGATAGTACAGATCGTGTCTGAACCGACCAGCTTCAACTTCCTTGGCCAGATCTTTATGGCTGGCGCTTAGTATTCGTGCATCCACAGCGGTTTCTTCGTTAGCGCCGACGGGTCGAACGCTGCGTTCCTGAATGGCACGTAGTAGTTTGACTTGCATATGTAATGGCAGTTCGGCAACTTCATCCAAAAAAAGAGTGCCACCATTGGCGTGCTGAAACAGCCCTTCTTTGTCTGTATTAGCACCGGTGAAGCTACCCCTGCGATGGCCGAACATTTCGCTTTCCATTAACTCGCTGGGAATGGCACCGCAGTTGATGGCCACGAATGCGTTCGCAGATCGTGGACCGTTCTCATGGATGAGTCTTGCGATCAGTTCTTTTCCGGTACCGGATTCTCCGGTTATCCATACAGGTGCATTGGTTCGTGATACTTTAGCGATCATTTGCCGCAACGACTTCATTGGGGCGGAGCCGCCCACCAGTTTATCGCTGCCGATAACATTGTTGTTCTCTAAGCCGGTGTCCTGGCGGTGAGACAAATCATGCAGACTGCCGGCTGATACATCATCTGTTTTATCCAGCGAATCGTTCGTTTCGAGTGCGTCCTTATCTGCATTGAAATTGGGCTCGTTGCTGGCTTCTTCGTTGTTCAATGCAATGGCCTGAACAACCAGTTGCCGCAGTTGCTGGATATCGACTGGTTTCGAAACGAAATCATATGCGCCGTTTTTCATCGCATCGACCGCTGCTTCCATATTGCCGTGAGCCGTAATAACCGCGATAGGCAAATTGGGATTTTTTGACTGGGCATAACGTACAAACTCCACGCCATTCCCATCGGGTAATCGCATATCTGTCAGGCAGACATCGAAGTGGTATACGTTCAGAAGTTGACGGGCCTCTTCAAGGTTTGCTGCTGTGTGATAGTCGAGCCCCATTCTCGACAGGGTCATAGCGATCAGTTCACGAATGTCCGGTTCATCGTCGATGATCAAAGCAGTCGCGGTCATGGTCAGGCCGCCAACTGTTGTGCAGAGTTCAACGTGATTTGAAAGTGCGCGCCTTCCGAGCGGGGAATACACTCAATGCTGGCTTTGTTCAAATCACATAGTTCGCGAATAATGTACAAGCCAAGGCCTGAACCATTGTGATGGGTTGAGTAAAACGGTTCGAACAATTGTTCCCTATTCAAATCCGGAATACCAATGCCATCATCGACTATATCCAGCACTGCGGTACCTTGTTGGGATTGCCAACAACTGATGGTGATTTTTATATTCCGATGGTTATTGTGCAGACGAGAGTTGGTACACAGGTTCCACAGCACCTGGTCAAGATGGTCAGGGTCAAAAATGGCAATCACATTCGGCTCTGTGGCTGCAGTTAAGTCGGTATCGTCCAGCCGGTTCTCCGTGATAAAGCGCGAACGAAAATCGCTGACCACGTGACTTAAGTCAATGGCTTCATTACTCACCTGTTTTCGATTGGAGAGTTGTAGAACGTCTTCTACAATGCGGTTTATTCGATGGGTATGCGTGCGGGCAATGGCCAACAGTTCCTGATCGTCACCGGCGATACTCTCTGACTCCTGCAATAGCTGAACAGCATGTGAGATTGCTCCTAAAGGATTGCGAATTTCGTGAGCAATGCTCGCTGACAAGCGCCCAAGTGAAGCCAGTTTGAGTTGCTGGTACTGCTTTCTGATTTGGGCATGGTCATCGAGCTTGATCAGCATGCCACCAGATGACAGGGCAATATAGCGTGGTAACAAAGCCAAGCCGGTTGATTCAACGGTAATGGCTTGTGCGTCAGTATCGCCTCGCTTCGCTGCATTGATACTTTCGAGCAAAGTGGTGCTTAACCGACCGATATGCACTGGAAGTGGTGTGAACTCGCAGGCTAATAAATCCCGCGCGGTATCGTTGATCAATTGCACCTGATGACCCGAATCAAGCACCAATACACCTGAGTCGAGCTCGCGAATGATCTCCTCGTTCAAAATGGCGATCTGTTTGACATTCAATGCCGCCCGTTCAGCCGTCGCAGCCGGTAGCTGTTTTGCAGAAAGTTTTCTAAGAGGAACGCATAACAACCAGGCAACCAGTAACAGCATTGAGCCAAGAAAAGCGGTGCGCTCAAAATCGGCCGCTGCACTTCCGAGCAACAGCTTCGCCAGTAGTTCTTCCATTAACACCAGAACACAGGCAAGTGCGGCAAAGAACAGAGCATAACGCGCGGTGTTCAACTGGCTTAGCAGGGCGATAGTGATGATCAGC